>CAYPXY010000023.1:36429-66056 GCA_964414815.1 uncultured Pirellulaceae bacterium
TGTTTTATAAAAACCTGATCTAGTTCGGCTGACGGTGCATGGCATTGAGTGCAACTCACGCGCCATGGGTGGCTAGTGCGGATTGGGTTGGCTCCGTGGTTGCCATGGCAACTCAGGCAGGTTTCGCGCATGAAAACGGGATGCGGAATCGTAGGTGGTGCCCCCTCCCATGCTCGCGTGCCAAGCGAAGCAAACTTCTCTCCGGAGAACCGATTCTCCGCCAAGGGCTCGTAGGTAAACTCAGTACTTGTTCCTTCGGCATGACATTGATTGCAGCTTGGATAATACGGATGCGACATTGCCGGCGCCCAAACTCCTTTGCCGATTTCCATGCCGTTCTGGTGACAGACAAGGCAACTGGAGGGATTCATCTGATCCACCGGATGGGGCACAACAGGCGGCGCACCATCGAACGCCCGGCGGCTTGCCCGCGCCAACAAGTAGTTTTGATACGCCTCACTGTCCTCGGGTCGCTTCGGCAGGTCTGCGTAATCTGCTGCCAGATCGACGGGGGTCTGATGCAAAGTCTCAACGCGACTTTTCCACCCGCGATTGACTCCCCATTGACGACGATCCGATTCCGCATAGGTGTAAGGCCGAATCGCATCTCCAGTTTCACCCGTCCCCATGGCCGGAGGCTGAAGTTCTGGTACAGGCGTCCCCTGACGCAATCCCACGGCCAGCCCGACCAGAGACAGACCGATCACTCCCACCAATGCCAACTGCACGGCACGGGTCGTCGTCGTTTTATCTGGATTCTTGACGGGTTCGAACATTGGATCGGCTGAATTTGCTACCTATTGACTTTGACTACACGTACAGCACACTTTTTGTAATCGGGCTGTTTGGAAAATGGATCGTGTGCTTCCAGTGTCACCTGATTGATTAACTTGGTCTCATCGAAGAACGGCACAAACACCTGACCACGTGGGGGACGCCCTCGACCGTTGACCCAAACCGGCAAGTTCATGCTTCCCCTTCGCGATTCGACCTTGACCCAGTCCCCGCGATTAAGCCCTAGCTCACGGGCGTCATGCGGATGCATTTCCACATAGGCCTGCGGTACGGCTCGCGCCAGTTCAGGAACTCGCAACGTCATCGTTCCGGAATGCCAGTGTTCCAATACGCGACCTGTATTCAACCAGAACGGAAACTCATCGTCCGGTACTTCGGGAGGCGGTTCATACGGGTGAAACCAGATCTGGCAGCGGTCGTCCTTCGTAACGGAATGATAAAACTGAATCTCTTTCCCTTTTTCGACAAACGGATCGTCGAACTCAGAAAACCGAAATCGCGTTTCGCGCCAGCTTCCATCCGGTTGTTCCACCACCGGCCACCTCAAACCTCTCGCCTTTACATACTCTTTGTAGGGCGCCAGATTCTTGTGTTTGTAAGGAGTGAACAAACGATATTCTTCAAACAGCCGCTGATCGACATTCACATCGTAATAGTGCTCCCACTCCCAGATGGGAACTTCCTCTCCAGCCTCATCGGTGGTGTGAAACAGGAACTGGTCGTCGTTGTCGAGCATCCCGGGATGTCCCATCTCCTGCAGCCGGCGAGCCACCGCGATCAACTGCCAGCAATCGTCGCGTGCCTCTCCGGGGGGCGTTACCATTTTGAACCACTGCTGGGTGCGTCGCTCTGAATTGCCAAACATCCCGTTCTTCTCAACCCACATTGCGGATGGCAGGATGAGGTCGGCCAGCGCCGTCGTTGCAGTCGGATAGACATCGGAGACGATCAGAAACTTTTCAGGCAGCTCTTTCTTGCGATTGAACAACTGATTCAGGTTCGGCAGCGTATGCCCCGGATTGGTCACCTGAACCCACAACGTGTCGATATCACCGCCTTCCGACGCCGGTGTACAAAACTTGTCGAACATTAACACGGTATGATACCCGATGGTCGACTTGATTCTCCCTCGCGGGACATTCCAGAGATCTTCCGCGTCATGGCGATCGGATTCCTTGTTGATAAACCGGCCGCCCGGCAGCAGATGACAAAGCGTACCGACTTCGCGCACCGTTCCACACGCCGACGGCTGGCCCGTCAGACTCGTCGGTGCATCGCCGGGCTTACCGAAATGACCGCTGAGAAAATGAATGCTGTGGACCAGTGCATTGATCGCCGTCCCGCGCGTGTGCTGGTTCATCCCCATGCACCACAAACTGGTAATCCGAAGATCGGGTCGCCCGAACAGTTCCCCCAACATCTCGATATCTTTCACCGGAACTCCGGAGATATTCGAAACGTATTCGGGCGTGTACTGCTCAAGATGTTCCTTGTACTCCTCGAAGGTAATAGGTTGACCGTACATATTGTCGGGCTGTTCCGGATCAAGCATACGAAAGCTGCCAAACCGCTCGACAAAATCTTTGCTGTAGGTTCCATTCTTGATCAGCAAATGGGCGATCCCATTAGCGATTGCCAAATCAGAATGGGGCTGAAATTCGAGATAGTGCTGGCAGTGTTCCGTCGTCCGCGTCCGCCGCGTACCGATGTCAATGAGCGTGATTTTTTCTCCCTTGACCCGACGATCGAGCACTCGCGAAAACAAAACCGGGTGCATCTCGGCCGGATTATTTCCCCACATAATCAGCACATCACAGGCATCGAGATCGTCGTAACAACCGGCGGGTTCATCGACGCCATAGCAAGTTAGATAGCCTGTGACCGCCGAAGCCATACACAAACGAGGGTTGCCGTCGATCAAATTGCTTGACAAACCTGCTTTCACAAACTTGTTGGCCGCAAATCCTTCGCAGACCGTCCACTGGCCCGAACCGTACATACCAAACCGGTCGGGCGCCGCCATGATTTTGTCGGCAATAATCTGAATCGCTTCATCCCAAGAAATGGCTCGGTATTCCGATCCGTCGCGAAGCATCGGCTGGGTGAGCCGATCTTCACCGTACAAAATCTTGCCGACGTGATAACCTTTGACGCAAAGCAGTCCGCGATTGACCTCCGCGTTCATATCGCCCTTGATGGAAACGACTTGGTCGTTCTTCACTCCCACCTGCACATGACAACCGGTCCCGCAAAACCGACAGGGAGCTTTATCCCATTTGATTTCCGGATCCAAACCGTCAGGATCAAGCATTTCTTCGGGGCGAACGATCGGCAATTCCGAATCGCCCAACACTCTGCCGGAAACGGCAGTCATCATCGCAACGGAAGCGGATGATGAAAGAAATTGGCGACGATCTGGATTCATGGTTCTCCGTTCCTGTTAAGTCAAAGGCCGGTCGAGGGCTTTAGGCGACCGGCAGGTAAAAGTGTTTACCCAAGCAGTATTGTGTTTCCCAGACGCTGGGTTGCGAGTCGCGGAGCGACTCGCCTACACTAGGACACGTTTTTATCTGCCGGTCGCCTTAGTTCACCTGCAAAGCAAAAGTCATACCTATTTTGTTGGCAAATTGAAATCAAGGCATCATAATAAGTTGTTTTCGCATTCGCTGGCAATCTCGAACCGATAACAAACTACCTACCGACCCATCGGTGAGCGATTCCGCACACCCTGCACACCCTGAGACGTCGAGTTCGAAGGACTCAATTAAACGATCAGAATTGCAATCGAGTGAGAGACGGGGGAGAGGAATGGCAGAAAAGGCTTGTTGTCGCAGTTGGTATTTCGCTAAGCCGAATCGATTCAGTATCATTGGTACAGACTTTGCGTTGCCAAAGATGTAGAAATTTACATCCGTCCAGCCTTCGACCCTATGAATGAATCGCCTTCAAACCACTTGGCCAAAAGTAGTATTGAGCGCCATCGGTGTCGATATCCACTGCGGTGGCAATACGGGCTTGTATGGGTGCTCTGTATGGCCGGTCTGATCGGCTGCAAACAGGAAATCGCAAACCAGCCGACGTCCACTCGCAAATTGACGACGGCTCAAATTGCCAACCTGCCACCCGTCGATGGCCGACCAGCGGCTCAATATGCGGTGCGCTATTCGATTCCGGAAACTCCGCGGGTTGCAACCGGCCAAGTTGATTCGTTTGGCAATCCCGTCACGGTTTCCTGCGCGAGTTGCCACAGCAACCTTCCTTCCAATCTACAAACCCATTCGGGCGAACAACTGGTCCAGTTTCATCAGGGTCTCCATTATCATCACGGACCATCGGGCCATGCGATTACCTGCCTGACCTGTCATCATCAGGAGAACTATAACTACCTGCGGCTGGCCGATGGTCGCCCGATTGAATTCGGTCAGTCAAGACTGCTGTGTGCGCAGTGCCACTCGAAACAAAACCAAGACTATGAACACGGTGCCCATGGCGGCATGACGGGCTACTGGGATCTTGCGCGGGGCGAGCAGGTGCGCAAGACCTGTGTGGACTGCCACGATCCGCACGCCCCTCCATTCCCCCAGATGATCCCTGAATTCAAACCACTGGATCGCTTTCTCGATACCAAGGACTCACACGGCACCAAGGACTCACATGGCACCAAGGACTCACATGGCAAATAGCAACCCTGAATCACCACCGTCTCCACCCTCGAAATCGGGAGAGCTTCCGGTGATCGGCCCGATCTCACGCCGCACCGTCATCAAGGGAGCCATCGCTGCCGGTGGAGCCGCCGCGTTGGGCATTGCCGCCGCCCCGATGATCCAGAAGACCGCCGAGCAAAGTGCTGCCGAGTTTATGCAAAAGCACTTCAAGGAGCTGACGGAGGACGACAAACAGAAGATCTTTACTCGGCTCGAACAAGAAGCCAAAGACAACTACGATACGGAAGTCAATATCGGGGAACATCCGCCCTTGGATGGGGTTCGATACGGCTACGCGATCAACCTCAGCGTCTGCAATGGCAACGGCAAATGTATGGAAGCCTGCCATCGAGAGAACAACCACGACCGGGCAACCCATCAGTCCTATATTCGCGTCTTCGAGATGCCGGTTGGCACAACCGATTTTACACACGGCACCACCAGCTACGACCATAGTGTGCCGCAAAAGGACAAATACTATTTGCCGGTTCAGTGCTTTCAATGCGACAACCCGCCCTGTGTCAACGTCTGCCCCGTGGAGGCGACTTGGCAGGAGAAGGACGGAATCGTCGTGGTGGACTACAACTGGTGTATCGGTTGCCGCTACTGCATGGCGGCGTGCCCTTATCACGCTCGGCGGTTCAACTGGAAGCAGCCCGAAATACCCGCCGACGAAGTCAACCCAGATCAAGACTACTTGTCCAACCGGATTCGGCCTCAGGGTGTGGTCGAGAAGTGTCACTTCTGCCTCCATCGAACGCGCGCCGGAAAGCTGCCCGCATGCCTCGAAGCCTGCCCCACGGGCGCAAGAATCTTTGGAAACCTGCTCGATCCAGAATCCAGCATCCGTTATGTACTGCGAACCAAGCGCTGTTTCACGATCAAGGAAGAATTGGGAACCAAGCCAATGCTGTTTTACTTTTTTGATTGATTACAAACTACCTCATGCAACCGCACGAAACATCTCCTGACCACGAAAGCATTCTTGATCCACATGCGGTGGCGCGGTACTGGGCTGGCTATCCGAAATTTATTTGGCGATCGCTGCGTGCCGCCACCGATGGTTCCATCTGGTTTTACAGCTGGATGACATTTCTGACCGCCGTGATGCTCGTCGGGGTCAACGGCTGGGCTCAGCAGTACGCTTACGGCATGATCGTCACCAGCATGACGGACCACGTCAGTTGGGGATTGTATATCGCCAACTTTACTTTCGGAGTTGGGTTGGCCGCAGGCGGGGTGATGATGGTGATTCCCGCTTACCTATACCGTGACAAGGCCATGCATGACGTGGTGATTCTGGGAGAATTACTGGCAATCGCAGCCATTGTGATTTGCACACTGTTCATCGCGGTAGACCTCGGGCGCCCGGATCGGTTCTGGCATATCATTCCCGGCTTGGGGCGATTCAACTGGCCGATCTCCATGTTGACTTGGGACGTGATCGTACTCAACGGTTATCTGCTCATGAACATGCATATTTGCGGATACCTGCTCTATACAAAATTTATGGGATGGCATCCCAACCGATGGTGGTACGTCCCGTTCGTTTTTCTGTCGATTGTGTGGGCGATCTCCATTCACACCGTTACCGCGTTTCTCTATCAGGGGCTCGGGGGACGACCGTTCTGGAATACTGCGTTGCTAGCGCCTCGCTTTTTGACTTCGGCCTTCGTGTCCGGACCGATTTTTTTGATCCTGACGATGTTGATTCTGCGCAAGATTGCTCAACTGAGGTTTCCCGTCAAACCGGTCCGGACATTGATTCAGATTGTTCGCGTGACCATCCTGATCAACTTGTTGATGCTGGCCTCGGAGTTGTTTACCGAGTTCTACACCGGTGCGGGCCATAGTGTTCATGCGTACTACCTGTTCTTTGGATTGCATGGCCACAATGCGCTGGTGCCGTGGATCTGGACCGCGATCGCACTCAACTTGGTAGCGGCAATTTTCTTCCTGCATCCGCTGGTGATGTCCAATGCCACCTGGTTGACCGTCGGTTGCCTGGCCGGGCTGACCGGGATCTGGATCGAGAAGGGGATGGGGCTGATTGTGCCGGGCTTTATCCCCAGCACCTTGCATCAGGTCGTGGAATACGTCCCGAGCCTGACCGAATGGCAAATCACGGCCGGCATCTGGGCGGCGGGCCTGATTGCCTATTCCATCGGTCTCAAGATTGCGATCCCGGTCTTCCAACACACGGCGGATGACGATCATTGAATCACGGTTCCTGTTCGAATGGCAAGTCGCTGGCTCGGCCATTGGGCACGAACATCCGGAACGCATCTCCGTTTTGACTTCCTTCTCGGTAGATTTGAGGAAGGGGAATCTCAGGTGCTTCGTTGTTCTCCGAACCGGATGGGAATGACTCTTCCTGCGAAGAAAAATCTCTCACACGAACGACCGGATTGATAATGTCATCCCGACAGAACTGACAATCCATTTCGATACCCAGCAGCGATGCGGTTCGAATGCCAATGGTGTTGTCGATCAGACCGGGATCGATCCAGCTACCGGTCTCGTCGAGCATCATGGTGCCCATGTCAAAATCGAGACTCTGACGCAGAATTTCATATTCTACGAAGGTCCCAATGTACCGGTTTTGAATCGCGTTCATCTGGTTAAAAGCGTCCGCAAGGTTTCGGGCAGCCGCATCTCCCAACTGACCGCCGCTACGTCCACCGGCACCGCCGCCGCCCCCCTGATCACCACCGCCACCACCGCCAGCGGGCTGCATTTGGGGCGCGTCCAGATTCAGTCGGCTCAACTCAATTTGTTCAATCTGGTTTTGTACTGCCAATCGATTGAGTTCAAACAATACCTTGTCGCGATTCAGGTTGCGGACAATGTCGCGGATGTTTCGTTTGGCTTCATCTTCAAACTGATAGAATTGACGGCGAGCTTGTTGATAGCGAATCAACGTTTCGCGGTACTGATTCCGTTCGATCATTCGAACCATGGGGGTATCGAAGCGGAACCCGGCGCGAATTTGTCCGTTTGCATCGCGGAACTGCAAGGGGTTACTGCCCACGGTACCGATGTCGGCTTGAAAAACCAGATCAAGCTGCGATTCGAGTTGATCCGCGACAAATTCGATTTGACGCCAGTTGTCCACCAGGCTCGCCCGGGCATTCATCCAGTCGTGCCGGAAGCAGCGTGCGATCGCGATCGCTGTATCGGCATCGATGTCGACGTTGGTCATTTCAATCGAGTTCGCTCGGGCACGAGCTTGCAACAGCGACAACTCCAGCACGATGGTATTGAGCTTTGACAGCCGAGCAGGAATCGCCTCTTGAAAATTTTCCGTAATGAACTTGTACAGTTGTTGCGAATCCAGCCCCTGCTGAAGCTGCGGCAGCGACACCAACTGTTGTTTCGTTTCGGCAAGCTCCAGCTTCAATTCCTCCAATCGCGTCAGTGCCGATTTGATGCCATCTTTCTCCGCTCCTTCGAGGAACTCCAGCAGATATTCGCTCGTCGGAATCGACGCCGGCGAATATAGTCCTGCATCGAGCACGTTGATGATCCCTTCGGAGTCTTCGCTGTTTCGCAACTCACGAAGGTATTTTTCGCGTTCAGGCCGCACCGAGTCGAGTCGCTGAAGATCCTGGCGAAGCAGCGCCACGTCCTGATCCGAAGTCGTTTCAAGAATGCTTTGCGCTTCTTCCAGATACTCCAGCAATCCCTCAATCCGCTTACCCAACTCTTCGTTCCAGGCAAATCCAAAATGATCGGCTTCCTCAGCGCTGCCGGGCATCAGTTCCACGACCTTGGCCGTTTGCAAACCGGTATCGCGACGAAGATCACCTACCGCAGCCAGTCGATCATTGATTTCGTCGCTGATCAGATGGAATTGGCTCAGCGAGTCGTCTTCTATTACGACATCCAGATCTGGGGGAAGACCGATCGATTGCACAAAGCGATCCAGCGTCGACTGATAACGAATGTGGGCTTCGACCAGCGCGGATTGTTGATTGAAAACGGTGGACTCCAACAGTCTCAACTGAACCGGATCCAGCCGACCTACGTTGTTCAATTCGCGGAACTGATCGAGTACGGCCTGAAGCTGCCGCACGGCAAATTCCTGATTGCGAATTTGAGTCTGCTGAACCAACAAGCCGTAAAACCCACCCGTTCCAATCGGCGCGCCGGCAGGCAGATTCAAGAAGCTTCCAAATCGATTCGGACCTGCACCTGCTGGACGACCGGTGGTCACCTGCAAAAAGAATCCACGGCGATAACGCTCCAGTTGACGGACGTTGGCCAGCAGCGTTCGCTCCGACTGAGTCAGCCCTTCCATGATTCGATCTCGCCCCGCACCGCGCAGCAGTGGCTGCACGATGGAAAAATCAAGCAATGAATTGGCCGATCGCGAACTTGAGCCTGAAATGTTGAACAGAATCGTGTTGGCCAACCCCGCCGCGTAGGTGGCTCCCGTGGTGCCCAACCGCCCGAGTCCGATTCCTCCGCCGTTAACACCGAGCGAATTGACCATCTGGGTACGGGGCCCTGATGAGCCTGCACGAATGCGGCCCTGACGCTGCATAAACGAATTGAAGCCCACAAATCCCTGGGTGTCAAAACTGAATCGTTCCAGGCTCACGTCGAGCGCCGAAAGATAGAGGGTTTCCAGCTGGGCCTGGTAGTCGGGTGAGTGAATCAATGCGAGTTGGTAGGCGCGGTCGAGCGATAGAACGACTTGGCCCTTTTCGTTGACCGGCAGATACGCCATCCATTCCGGATTTTCGACATAATCCGTATCACCGTTGGCGTGCCAATGCGGATAGCCTCGCTTGTTGTCGACGCAGTGCATGAACTCATGCGAGGCCGGATCGTCGGGCGGCAACGGCGGATGGTCCGAAGAAAACGGATTAAACATCCGCGAATAGGGATCGATCGCGATGGACCCGGTCGCAGAATCCCAGCGAGGATCGGTCGCTTTCTGCTCAACCAGGCTCTGGGCGTCACGATCGGCCTGACGGCGGTAGTATCCGCGATGGCAGCTTGCCAAAGTGCAACTGAACGCAACAGCAACAAATGCCAGCCATCGGCTGGATCGAATTTTGGGTGTCTGGGCCACCTTGAACTCGCCAATCTTGAAAGGAGTCCGCTCTGCCGTACCGGATTTGTCGGGAAAATCTACCGGTCGGTAAAACGAATTTGAAATTGATGGTCGATCCGGACATGCGGGTTCGTCCGGTCGCAAAAACAATTGCTATTGGGAAAATTCGGACTGAAATCGTGGTAAACTTGAGTGTTTATGACGAATGGTGCGATCATGAACCGAACGTCGAAGATGCCCAAGAGACCTGCTTTCAACGGACGATAGCAAAACTTGACTATGTAAATTGCCCAATTTATTATGGAAACGGCCTTTTCGTTTGTATCTTGAGCCATTCCAACGATGATTGAATGACTTGATTGACCGGCGCTCACCGAATCCCTCGAATCCCTGACTTAGTAATATGGATCTAATTTCCGCTGGCATCATCCTGTTGGTGTTCATTGTTTTGATCGTCTTTTCCGTAAAGGCCGCCAAGACATGGCACTGGGTCAATGTCGTTTTTGTGAACTTGACCTTTCTCGCGACGGTCGGAGCTTCGATTGGATTGTCCCAAGCTTGGCATCTGCGTCAGCGCGACCAGAAAGCCGAGCAGTCCGCAGAAGAACTGATGGAGCGAGCCAAGAAGGAAGCCCAACTCGCGATCAGCGGCAATCCCGATTCGTCAAGCTATGATCCCGACTCGCTGAGGCACAAAGCCCAACAAGTTCAATTGATGTTTCTCGGCCGCGGCCAAGTCTGGCCCAATGGCACCGGGACGGTTGAAGACGGCAAACACAAATTCACGTTTGCATCGCCCCGTCCTGCCGACGACAAAATGGTTTTGAAAGATGTCGAACTTCACTTGTTTGCGGACGAGCCGATTCTCGAGCAGGCTTATCCTGTCAGGTACATCGGTCGAGTTTCCGTGGTCGAAGAATCTCCCACTGAACTTGTGTTGACTCCTGTTCGAACGGGCGAGATCAATGTACTGGTCGATGAGCAGGAATGGAACAACCCTAGTTCAACCTGGACGCTGTTCGAGCATATGCCGCTCGATCGCCACGACACGTTCCGCAAGCTGATCCTCAGTGATGTGAAATCGTTCGAGGCTCCCAACCCAGAGGAACTGAAGTTGGCGGAGGACATTGAGAATGACGGCGAAGAGGTCGGCTCGAAACGGCAGATGGAAATCGGCCCTTATCGACAACTACTGGAAGCCCGCTATCTTCCGCCAGAGACGTTTGGACTCGACGCCAACAGCGCCGAGTACGAACGGATCATTGACAGTTATGCCTTCGATGGGTTTACGCTGGGAAAAATTCAGGAGTGGATCGAGCAGAATGCCGGATCGCGCGTCAATCGGAGTTTTGAACCGCCTGCCGAGGAACTGTTTGTCCGCTACAAGTTCAACACTCCTTCGAAGGACGAATATTCGGTTGACAGTCCTGCGGGTTCATTGCAGGTCGATGGTGCTTTCACGATTACCGGGCTGGCTGTCGACCCGTCCCTGAAAGCCGGAAAAGCGATCCGTTTCGACGCTGGCCGGGAAGTTCTGATCGACAAGCAAACGGCGGAAGGCTTCCGCGGCAACGAACAGATTCCTCGTTTCGACAACACGGAAGACGTCACCAAGATGGAAGAAATCTTCGTTCGCAAGCTGCGAAACTTCCCGTATCTGTTTACAAACATCGGTGTGCGGGCAAATGAGCTCGAACAGGAAATTGCTCGGGTTCAGGCCAGCATCGCCATCGAACAAACTGCGTTTGACAACGCCGAACGTCAGCGATCCGAACGCGACACGATCATCAGCGGACTCAAGCAGGATCAGGGAAATCTTAATGCCGACCTGCGTGCTGCGGAATCGTTGTTGCAGTTGCGACAGCAACAGTTGCAAAACCTTCAAACCGACCTGGCTGCGGTCAAACAGCAGATCCAGGAACAGTATCTCGCGATCCAGCAACTCAACCGCGCGATTGAACAGACCGTTTATGCGGGACGATAAGTTCCCCAGGTAGTCGTTCTACATTGGCAAGCGTGGTGATTGCAGAACCACCATCATGTCCCTCGCCTTGGGCCAGGAATCCGGCTATCATATTGGCATCTGATTTTGCCGTATGACACTTTCTGCCGCTCAAGGATTCCATGGGGCTTGCAAGCCGAGACTACTACCGTCAACAAGAAAACCCTCTGACGTTTTCAGTGGACCGGTATTCGATGGTCACGATTCTGGTGGTCATCAATGTCGTGATCTTCCTGCTTGATGCCTTCACGCCCAAGGTGAACCCCGGCGCTGCCGTCAGTGACCAGATGCTCAGCCACTGGATGGCCATCCGCTCGGATCGTCCCTGGCATTTATGGAACTACTTAACGTATGGATTTGCCCACGCATCCCTGGCCAGCAAGACCAGCGTCATGCATGTGCTGGGCAACATGTTCGCGCTGTTCATGCTTGGAAGGGGAGTTGAAGAAGCGTTGGGGCGCAAAGAGTTTCTCCGGTTCTATCTGATCGCGATCGTGGTCTGCGGCGTTGGATATGCGGTACCCATGCTGATGATGAAGCAGAATTTTGGATTGGTGGGAGCCTCGGGAGGCGTGTCGGCCGTGATTGCCCTGTTCATCTTCATGTTTCCCCGCGCGACGCTCAGTATTTGGGGTGTGATTCCCATGCCCGCGTGGGTGCTGGGGGTGCTGCTGCTGGTTTCCAACCTGGGAATCGCCATGGACCGATCCAGCAATACCGCTTGGGAAGCGCACTTGATCGGGTTTGCTTTTGGAGCGGCCTACTATTATTTCAAATGGGACTTCTCCAGCATTCCACTTCCCAGTTTCAAACGTTCCTCGGGACCCAAACTGAAAATTCACGATCCAGACGGCGATATAGAACTCCAGAACCAGGCCGATAAAATCCTCCAGAAGATCAGCGAACAGGGCGAATCGAGCCTGAGCAAACGCGAACGAAAAATCCTGTCCAAGTACAGCGAAAGCGTCCGCAACCGGAGGAAGTAGACCGGCGTGCAGCGACTACGAATCGCTTATCCATCTACTAAAATCCAAGTTTACTCCTGGAGAAAACGTATGGTTCGTCGCGTCACTGGCTTCATCGTCCTGCTGATCCTTTCCTGGACCGTCATGACGTTCACGCACGAGATGGGGCACATCATCGGAGGGTGCTGCTGCGGCGGTATTTTGCGAGCGGCCGATTTGATGCCGTGGCGACTCCCCTACAGCCTGTTTGATCCCGATCCACGACCGCTGGTGACGCTTTGGTGTGGTCCCATTCTGGGCGTCATCCTTCCAGTCGGTATTGCGATGGGCGTCCGTAAAGCATGGATGTGGTTCATTGCCTGGTTTTGTGTTCTCGCCAATGGTATGTATATCGCTGTCGCTTGGTTTTCCGGCGATCCGTTTCTCGATACTCCCAGAATGATCGAACAGGGGGCGCACCCGGCCGCCATCGTGATTTACTGCATCCTGACGATTGGGGCCGGTTATTGGGGATTCCGTAAAGCCTGCATACGCGCGCTATCGGAACCAGTGAATTCCGTGGGCAAGAGTTAGTAGCATTGCCCCTGTCCAATCGAAGGTGGGATAGACCTCCCGATCTGTCATCCGCATCTCCGACAGACCGGGAGGTCCGTCGCCACTTCCGCCGCAGCTCATCTTGCCCATTTTGCCGAATTCAGGTATTTACTGCTTCCGGTTACTGTGATTCAAACCTGCACCCTCCCAACCATACCCTTGCTCAGGCACTTTCTCCAGCTCACTCTCTCCCTCCCCCCAATTCAACTAGCCATCGCTGGCTTGTTAATTGCCGGCACCTTAGGCTGCGCCAATGTGGAGGGTCCGAAGGCTGCCACCGGTCCCAAGTTCGCGTCCGCGCGACTGCCGCACGATGCCGTGGCACTTGAAATCGGGGTCGTGCAACTCGATGACTCGCAGGGCGAAACGTTTGAGCAGTTCTGGAATACGCTGGATCATCAGAAACTGGATTTGCCGTCCCGACAAACGCTCGATCAAAACGGACTTCGAACCGGCATCATGGCATCGCAGCCTCCTGCCATTTTCTTTGAACTGACCGAGCCTCGACCGGTTGAACTAGAAAGCCTGGATATGGGAATGCAGGAAGCCGCTCGCAAAGGGCTGCTCGAGCCCGCTTCCCGCCTGCTGGTTCACAAACGCATCATCAATCGCAAAGGCGAAAGCTATCGGGTCGAGACTTCGGATTTGTTTCCCGATGCCGACTGGACCGTTCGGCGGGGCGATCGATCAACGAGCGGTTCCGGCAAAGACGTGCAGGGGCTTTTCGAGATCACCACCCATCCGCAGGGCGACAACACGGTTCGACTGCGATTCACCCCCAAGATCGAATACGGACCGGTCCTGTCCAAAATTGGCGTGGCCGACAGCGATTTCACCTACAACACTGGCCGAGCCGGGCAACGTGTGACCGAACTGGATTTCGAATTGATCCTCAGAGCCGGAGAAACGGTGGTGATTGCTCCCACGCCGGATCGGACCGACCTGGGATACCTGCTTTTTGAATCTCCGGAAGGCAAAGAAGACATTTTTAGCACTTCTTATCACCTGACGCATCGCGCGCTGCTGGTTCGGCTGGTCCAGACTCGGCGAGACGATCTATTCGGCGACACGGTTTCCGGCGAACCGCTATCGACCCATTCCACCCGCTGATTCCGACCGCACCTTGAGCAACGGGTAGGTGGCGGGATAGAATACCTGAAATTTCCTTTTTTACCCTGGAGCTGTAAACGATGCCTTTAGTACCCCTTCGACTTGTCCTGGACCATGCTGCGGAAAACAGCTATGGTGTGGCCGCCTTTAACGTCAACAACATGGAGCAGATCCAGGCGATCATGGAAGCCGCCAAAGAGACCGACTCTCCGGTCATCATTCAGGCGTCGCGAGGGGCTCGCTCGTACTCGCAGGACAACTATCTGCGTCACTTGATGCTCGCCGCTGCCGAATTGTATCCCCATCTGCCCGTCGTGATGCATCTCGATCACGGAAACAGCGTCGCCACCTGCATGAGCGCGATCGAAAACGGATTTACTTCCGTCATGATGGACGGCTCGCTACAGGAAGACGGCAAAACCCCCGCCGACTATGACTACAACGTCCGCGTTACACGAGAGGTGGTCGAGAAAGCCCATGCCCAGAGAGTTTCTGTCGAAGGAGAACTGGGCTGTTTGGGCTCGCTGGAGTCCGGCGAAGGAGAACAGGAAGATGGACACGGTGCGACGGGAACACTGAGCCACGATCAGTTGTTGACCGATCCGGCCGAAGCCGAACGCTTTGTCGCCGAAACAGGAGTCGATGCTTTGGCCGTCGCCATTGGAACCAGCCACGGTGCTTACAAATTTAGCCGCAAGCCAACGGGCGATGTGCTGGCGATGGACCGGATCGAAGAGATCCACCGCCGACTGCCGAACTGCCATTTGGTGATGCACGGCAGCAGCAGCGTCCCGCAGGAACTGCAGGACATCATCAATCAGTACGGCGGGCAGATCAAACCGACCTTTGGCGTGCCCGTGGAAGAAATTCAGCGGGGCATCAAACACGGCGTACGCAAAATCAACGTCGATACCGACAACCGGCTGGCCATCACGGGAGCCATCCGCAAGGTGTTCGCCGAAGATCCGTCTGCCTTCGACCCACGAGCCTATCTCAAACCCGCTCGCGACGCGATGAAAAAGGTCTGCGTAGAACGAATGACGCAATTCGGTCAGGCGGGCCAGGCTCCCAAGTTCCGCCAATAACGGGCGACTCTCATCGCCCCTGATCGACATGGAAACCAACGACGCGCAGGCAACCTCCAGTGAAATACCATCCTGGGTGCATCGACGCGAAAAGGCCTTGCTCGCGCCGTTTGCCATGCAGAGCATCCACTCGCGGGGGCGTGTTCACCCGGAGCCCGAGCATCCGTATCGAGGCCCCTTTCAGCGGGATCGCGATCGAATTCTGCACAGCTCTGCCTATCGGCGTTTGAGCGGAAAGATGCAAGTCTTCACCGGCGAAATGGGAGACTACCACCGGACGCGATTGACACACACCCAAGAGGTGGCGACGATCGCCCGCACCATCGGGCGAGTACTGGGACTGAACGAAGATCTTATCGAGGCACTGGCGTTGATGCATGATCTGGGGCATCCGCCTTACGGGCACGCCGGAGAGGATGCACTCGATGACTGCGTGGCGGACCTGGGAGGATTTTCCCACAACCAGTTTGGCCTGACGATCGTGCAGGAAATCGAAATTCGATTTCATCAGTTTCCCGGATTGAACCTGACCTACGAACTGTTGGAAGGTCAGACAAGTCGCGCCGACAAAGCGAATCCAGAGCGGCGATCGCTGCTGGAAGTGCAACTGGTAGATGCCGCCGACAGCACGACCTACGATGCTCACGATACCGACGACGCGATTAAACTAGGGCTGGTCTCGATTGAGGAGATGCGGTCACTGAGCCTGATTTGTGAATGCCTGGAACATGTTCGCAGCCGCTACAGTGCGCTCAATCATGACCTGATGCGAAAGGCACTGGTGCATCGCTTGATCGAACGGCAAGTCACCAGCCTGATCGCCCATTGTGCCGGCGAGCTGAGGGAGCGAGACTTTCGGACGACGGAAGAAGCGGTCAGCAGTGATTTCCTGATCGGCCATTCAAAGGAACTGGCCGAAATGAAGCGGGAACTGGAAAATTTCCTGTACGAGCGCGTTTATCGTCATCCGAAATTAATTTCCGTTCGGGAGAAAGCCCAACAACGGGTGAAGGACATGTACGCGTTTTACTGCGACCATCCCGGCTGGTTTCCAGCAAAGTACCAGCGCCGGGCGGAACAAATTGGCATCCGCCGCATGGCCGTCGAGTATATTGCCGGAATGACCGACCACTATTGTGAAGAAGTCTTCGATAAAATGATGAAAACCGGCTCAGTCTCGGCTGGGCACTAATCCTGGGCTCCAGGGCAATTCCGCTCGGTACCTGTGGCAAATTTGCCGTTGGTGAGGTGATTCGCAAAAACCTGCCTACCTTTTTAGCCGGTCTGGGGTAGAATGGACTCAGGACGGAAAAACTCGAATCGCCAGTCATTATCGGGCTGTCTTTCTGACGGGTTTCAGAACTCGTGCGCTATTAAACGGTGATTTATCTCTCCGTTGGGTCCAGCTTTTCGACCGTTTTCCCGTTGATCATGGCACTGAGTGTTCAGTGTAGAATGTTTCATTTTCGGCGGTCGGCAAGCCAATTATTTCCGGGCCAACTGCTCCAACCTGAGGTGATTTTTTTATGGCCTTACTGATTCTTAGGAGCTTTTTTCTTTTTGTGGCGATTGGACTGGGAGTCACGGTCGTCGCCAATCCAGAAATCTGGGTTAGCCCCACCGATTCAAGCCCCAGCGACTTGACTGGCTGGATCATTTTCTTCCTGTTTATCCTCGGTGCCGTTCTGACGATCTTCGCCGATGTGATGTTTCGTAATAAGCGAATCGACATTATTTCTTCGGTCTATTTTGGATTGATCGTGGGATTGATTCTCACCTATGCGGTCAACCTTGCGCTGACTCCGCTGTTCACAGATTCCAGGCGCTATGTGGTGGTGTCGTTCTTTGGACTGGCATTGTGCTACACCTGTATCAGTTACCTGTGGCAGACGCGGGACGACTTTCGATTCATTATCCCCTACGTCGAATTCAGCAAGGACGTGAAAGGGCTAAAGCCCTATCTGCTTGACACCAGTGTGGTCATCGACGGCCGGATTGCGGACGTAGTGGAGACAGGCGTGATCGATAATCAGTTGATCATGCCGCGTTTTGTGCTGGGGGAGCTCCACGGCATCGCCGACAGTAGCGATAAACTTCGTCGGTCGAGAGGGCGCAGGGGGTTGGATATCCTGGATCGCCTGCGAAATAACAAAAAGATTGATTTCAAAATCTATGATCGGGAGCTGCCAGAAATGGTGGACCAACCCGTCGATATCAAGCTGTTGATGCTGGCCCGCCACCTGGACGGGAAAGTAGTCACCGGCGACTACAACCTCAACAAGGTGGCAAAACTGCAAAACGTGCCAGTCATCAATCTCAACGAAATTGCCAACTCGCTCAAACCGGTGTTCCTGCCGGGTGAACACATTTCCATCCGGATTGTCAAAGCGGGCGAAGGGTCAGGGCAGGGGGTTGGATACCTGGACGACGGCACCATGATTGTGGTCGAAGATGGCCGCGATCACATCGGCGAAGAAGTCAACGTGTCAGTGACCAGCATGTTACAGACGACTGCTGGAAGAATGATTTTTGGTAAATACGAAGGACGCGCCCGAACTCAGGCCATGTCCATCACTCATGCCGCGGAAGAATAATTCCTGAGAACCCACACACAACCTGACTCACGGTTGTGTTCGCGGGTTTCTAGGCAACCAAAACAGACGCTACAATCCCTGCCACGAAGGACAGTGCCATCAGGATATAGTTTTTACGCTTAGAGACAAAACGAATCATTGTTCGCTCCGGAGGTGAAATGGATAACGACGATATTGGACCATAAAGCAAGCCGACTGCCAATTGCGTCAAACTGGCAAGTTTTAAAAATCCACCGCAATGAATGTTAAAAAATTAACAAAACGCAACAGCCCATCTTACCCAAACATTGCCATTTAGCATGGCGATGCCCAAATGAATGCTGCACTTGATGGCGCCCTGCAATCAAACCGACAACATAACCGCGATCCAGAAACGAAAGACTTTACCCCAATGTTATGACCTGAAATCGGAAAGGATTTCTGGACCTTTTTTTGCTCGTTTTATGCGGTTCGTTTTTGCACGCGATCAGATCGAGGTTAAAGTTTTATTGAAAGCAGTTTTAATCGTTCCTGAATAAGAAGGAGGGTTGCCTATAGAATGTGTTACTTAATTTCTTACAACCAAATCCACTCATTTAGATAGCGTCCGGTTTGAAATGATCAACTTACCGCTATCGCATTCAAACAAAAGACACCTGTCCGGCAATTCCGGACAGGTGTTTTTTTCGTACCGATGACCACCCGCAAAAAAGACCTCAGCCGCAACTACGATCGAGCTGCGTGGTACTACGAAAAGTCCGCCAAGTTCTATTCAACGAATCAGATTTCGGCCAGCAAGAAATTTCAATTGAGATACATCGAACCGGGCAGCCAGGTGCTGTATCTGGGCGCGGGAACGGGAGAGGATGCAGTACGCGCGGCCAGGCAGGGTGCGCAAGTGACTTGCATTGATATTTCCTCGCAGATGCTCGACCGAGTTCAGCGACGATTCGACAAGGAAAACCTGACCGTTGAACTGGTCTGCGTCGACGCATTTCAGTTTGATCGTGCAGGCCGCTTTGACGTCGTTGCGGCCAACTATTTCCTGAACGTGTTTCGCAAGGAGGCGATGGTCCGAATGCTCAGCCATACTGCAACCTTGGTCAAACCCGGCGGACGATACTTGATTGCCGACGTCTCACTTCCCCAAGGTAATCTCGTAGCAAAAGCGTTCAACCTGGTGTACCTGAAAATGGCCATGGGAGTGTTTTGGGCGATGGGGCTTGTCCCCTGGCACGAGAACTATGACTATCCCGCCCATTTCCCTGAAAGCGGACTGGAGCTGGAACACGTTGAGTATTTCCGATTCCTAAAACGCGGCCCTGTCGTTTTTCAGTCGATTGTGGCCCGAAGAACGGCCTGATCACAAATCAATCGAAGAATCGCCGTTACGCAGCTGATCCATCAGAAAACTGATCGCTCGTCCGTAGGCTCGAATCGAAGTGGAGTAATCCTTCTTTTTAACGGCGGCTTGGGCGTGGGCGATCAATGTACGCCACTGATCCCAATCGACACGCCATTGTTGTTCTTCGGCGGCAATGCGCAGTTGCTCAAGAATCTCGGCAAGCTGGCTGGTAAACTCCACACCGGAGGGGCAAGGTGTCCGGATATAGGGGCCTTTGCCGGATCGCAAGCCTTCCGTCATCGTACTTCGGCTCTCGGAACCTGAAAGCAGCGCATAGACAATATAGATTGCGGTGATCGCGGCGATGGTGCTGGCGATCATGGCCGCTCCCCAACCGCCCGAGAAAAAGAAAAACAAAGCCGCGATCAGGATCGACGCCAGCAGCACTCCCCAGGCGAACGGCGACACCTTGCGGTCGGATGAACTGCTCCCCGACCGGATGGCGGCCGCGCCACCGGCTGCCAATTGAGGATGCGTCACCTTGGCCACGATGACCGTAATATTGTCCGGCCCTCCGCGAAGGTTCGCCAGATCGACCAGCACCTGAACGGCTTCGTCGGGCGGCATATTGGCAATGATGGCGGCGATCTCGGGATCTGTAATCACTCCGGTCAATCCATCGCTGCACAACAGAAACACATCGCCAACCTGAATCGGAAACGGGCCTTCGATATCGACTTTGATTTCAGGATAGGGGCCTAATGATCGCGTAATGACATTCTTCGGAATGCGCATGTGGCTTTCATCTTCCGGAGAAAACTGCCGCATCTCCCACGCCAGACTGTGATCAAACGTCAATTGATCCAGACGATTCTGTGAGTATCGGTAGACGCGACTGTCGCCGACATGAGCCGCAACAGCCCCTTGGGGAAGCAATGTCAAAACACTGCAGGTCGTCCCCATGTTGTGAAATTCTTCATTGGCACTACCGCGACGAAAAATTTCTGCATTGGCGTCTGCGACGGCGCGGCGCAATTCTTCGATCGCCGAATCCTCTTCGTACTTGTGGTACAGATGGGCCACATGATCAATCGCCAGCTTGCTGGCCAGCTCCCCGGCCGCGTGCGCTCCCATCCCGTCGGCGACAATCAATAAATGCCCTTTACGCTGGTAGTGGGCAATGCTGTTGGCCAGAGAAACCGAAAAATTATCCTGGTTGTTCGAACGACGCATGCCCACATCGCTTAGCGATGCGACTTGCAGATAGTCATTCCAGTTGATCAGGTTTTCACTCATTACTTGGTCGGTCTGCCTTTCACAGCAGCTCGCGGCGCCTGGGTGTTATCAGCATGCATTCCTCAACTCCGTACAAACCCACATCGCTCGTCTGCTAGCAATCCCTTTCAACTCTTTTCTCGGTGTTTCTCATGAATACGGTGGCCGAGGTGGCAACTGTGGAATGTCCGTAATGTACCCGGAAATTAAGCCTCCTGTTAGATGCCAGAGACCGATTGGACCGATTTTCCAAAACGGTATAGCCAGAACAGCCCGACACAACTAGACTCCCAAACCTTAAGTATCGGACAGAATCGCCTCCAACCGGTATTTTCGACTGTTTTTTTCCAGATATTCGCCCCTTTATGAGACCTGGAACCGATTCCGCTAGTGCCGTGGACGAACTGAAGCAGCCCCTCCAATTCCTGACCTGTGCCGCCGCCCATCGAACCGTCAAACCAACGGTTTTGATTTTGCTGGTGATGTCCACCGTCTGGCTATCGGGCTGCGTTCAGCGCCGCATGATCATCCGCAGCCAGCCAGAAGGAGCGCTCGTCTCCATCGACAATCAGCAAGTCGGACAAACCCCCGTCCCGGTGCCATTCACTTACTATGGGACACGGCAAATTCAGTTGCAGAAAGAGGGTTTCAAAACCGTCAAAGTGGAAGAACGCATTCGTCCAAAATGGTACGACAGGGCCCCGATCAGTTTCTTTTCCAACCATTTTGCCTTCCGCGAGATTCGGGATGAACGAATCCTCGATTTCCAACTTGAACCGCAGTCGCAAGTCGAAGAGAATATACTGATGGACCGCGCCAACGAATTGCGACTCAATGTCCACCGCGACACCTTGATCGCTCCTGACGGCGGACCGTTTTAGAATTCTACCGAGGAGCCAAACATGTGCCGAACTATTTTGCTTTCCGTCGTTTCTATTTTTGCGATCATCTCGATTGCCACTCCACTGCCCCCATCCTGGGGACTCACAAAACTCTCTAACGAGCCCGCCGAACTGTCCCCTCAGGACGAAGATCAAAAACTGAAGTCAGACCAAGACAAAGCGGATCAAGACAAAACAGATCAGACCAAAACGAATCAAATTGAAAGCCAATCCAACAAGGCAACTGAAGAAAACGATTCATCCAAGAACAAGCCTGCCAAAGCATCTCCATCCAAAAAGAAAAACATGCCCAAATATAATCGGCTATCTGCCGAAGCTGCCCGTGTGATTCTGCATAAAGGAACCGAGCGCCCTTGGACCGGCAAGTTTCTCAACAACAAAGCCAAAGGCACCTACATTTGCCGCCGCTGCAACGCACCGCTTTACGAATCCGATTCCAAGTTCCATTCCAATTGCGGTTGGCCAAGTTTCGATGACGAAATTGAAGGCGCCGTTCGCCGCGAACGCGATGCCGATGGCTACCGAATCGAAATCCTGTGCGAAAACTGCGGCGGGCATTTGGGCCACGTCTTTCACGGCGAAGGATTTACTCCCAAGAACACTCGCCACTGCGTCAACTCCGTTTCCCTGCTGTTCATCGACGCGAACAAGGAATTGCCCCCCGTGATCGGAGCAGAAGACGAATCCGACGAATCAGCCGGCACTGAAAAATCGACGGACGCATCGAAGCAGGAAAAGAAATCGGATGAGAAGTCGGAGACGAAGGACGACAGTCCAGAAAAATCTCAATCCTCGGGATCGAATTGATCAAAGACCACCTTCACCTCATCACCGACGTTGACTCGGCCGGGCTGAATCACTCTTGCGGTCAGTCCACCGTGACCGCGCATGGCGTTGTAGCCGCCTGCGCCAAGCTGCGCCTCCATCAACTTGCAGGGAGCACATTTTCCGGTTCCGTACAGAATGGCTGTCCCTATCCGGAATCTGCGATCTTTCAATGACTTCAGATTGATGCCTTCAACCACGATATTTCGTCGCAGCAAGTCGGGTGAAACCGGGCGGTTGAGGATACTCTCAACCACCGGCAAATGT
Source organism: uncultured Pirellulaceae bacterium (assembly GCA_964414815.1). Lineage (GTDB taxonomy): Bacteria > Planctomycetota > Planctomycetia > Pirellulales > Pirellulaceae > Mariniblastus. The sequence continues at coordinate 58,934 of CAYPXY010000023.1, forward strand.
TCCGCCTGAATCAACGTGACAGCGCGGGGAGCATCCTTTGCGCCGGTAAAAAAATCGCCTACCAAACCCTGATCATCGATTTCGGCAGACGAAACCACATTCATCTCAACTTTCCGCGCCGGGCGCAATCCGATCCAGCGGACACATCCGACTTGGGGAATCGTATCGACAAATTTGAGATGGGGATGTGCGGGCATGGCCTGAGCGGGTGAAAATCTCTACTACAATTGTTGACAATATTCCAATCTTAATCCGAAGCGTAAGCGAGGGACCGCGTTTCTTCCCTCGCTTACGCTTCGGGTTGGGATGCTTCGGGTTGGGATTTCCAACAGCCCAGTCGCATGGTCTGCCTCTCGTCAGTGGCTTTCGGTTGAGTTACAATTCTGGCTTGATCCAACCTTAAAAAATAGCGAATTCGATTGATGACCACAAGTAAACTGATCTGGATGAACGGCCAACTGATTCCCTGGGGCGATGCCAAGGTGCATGTGATGACGCACGCGCTGCACTACGGCTCAAGCGTCTTTGAGGGAATTCGCTGTTACGACACGCATTTGGGGCCGTGCATTTTTCGTTTGAAGGAACATGTTCGGCGGCTTTTCGAATCCGCCAAACTCTACCGATTTCCGGTGGCTTATTCTCAGTCCGAAATCGAGCAAGCTTGCAAAGACGCCATTTCGGGAAACGAACTGAAAAGTGCCTATATCCGGCCGCTGTTGTTTATGGGCGAAGGTTCGATCGGTGTAGTTCCAGGGCCGAACATGAAATCCGATTTCGTCGTGATCGCCATCGAGTTTGGGCGGTACCTGAGTGAAGAAGGTATGAATCAGGGGATCGACGCCTGCGTCTCTTCGTGGCGGCGAACGACTGCGACTTCCATTCCCGTGCTGGCCAAAGCCGGTGGGCACTATCTCAACGCTCAACTGATCGGTGGCGAAGCACGTCGAAATGGATACGCCGAAGGAATCTCGGTGACTGATCGCGGAACCGTCAGTGAAGGCTCTGCCGAAAATATGTTCTTTGTTCGCGATGGAAAGATCTACACCCCGCCATTGGCCGCTGCAATCCTCAACGGCATCACACGAGACACCGTGATCCAGTTAGCTCGCGGGTTGGGTTACGAAATCATCGAAGTGGAGGTGCCGCGAGAGATGTTGTATGTCAGTGATGAAGTATTCATGACCGGCACCGCCGCTGAAGTGACTCCCGTGCGAAGCGTGGATCGCATCCCCATCGGCACCGGCAGCCGCGGGCCAGTCACCAAAGCCATTCAGGATGCATTCTTTGGTCTCTTTGACGGCTCGACGGAAGATCAATGGGGTTGGCTGGACAAAGTATAAACCGCTTCTAAATGTCGAGGGAATCAACCAGATCTCGCGTCCATTTTTACTTCAAAAGCGCAACAAACCCAGCTTGTTCAAAATGGTGGTCGCCCGTAAGCGCTTCATTGATCTTCATTTCCCACATCACTTGGGCGTACCCATGCACATAGTGATCGTGGTTCTCCGCCAAGTCTTCTGGCAAGTCTGGTGCAGTTCCAACAAAATCAGCGAATTGCTCAGCCAAGGTACGCTTGATCGGCGGCGATTGAGCATTTCGTGTTCGACTACCACTCGCCTGCTCAACCAATCTCAACCGAATCTCCACTGCCGAGCCTTCTGGAATCTCAACCGGCGCATCAAATTCGATACGTCCATTGTGAACAATCGTGTGAATCGTAGTCATGAGAATGAAGCCCCAATCAATTTCGTAAATACTTTAGTACGATATCAGTTTACCAATATATTATAGGTCAGAGCTTGGAAAAGTAAGTGAGGAAGCGGATCGGGAAGTATTGGAAGGGTATTTTTTATCGACCGATACTCAAAAAAAAAGAATCGGCCCCGGAAAGCTTTCAGGGGATATGGCTCCCCCGCTGTCTGGGCTATAATACTCCCCACAGCAATTTTTTATGACGGGAAAGTTCGCCATACTGACGCAACGCCCGCAGTTGCTGTTAAGATTTGAGTACCCGTTTCTTCATATCAATTACCGGAGGAAGACATGACTCATCCAGTGGACAAAATTCGAAACATTGTGCTTTGCGGACATGGATCGTCCGGGAAAACCAGTCTGGCCGATGCGTTCCTGTTGCAAACGGGTGCTGTCAAAGGCCACCATAGCGTCGATGACGGAACGAGTATCTGCGATTTCGACCCTGAGGAGAAAAAACACAAATACTCCATCGAAGCGGCCGCCGTTCATTTCGAAAAAGACGGTTACAAATTCAACGTGATCGACACACCGGGCTACCCCGACTTCATCGGTCAGGTCATCGGCCCGATGCAAGCCGTCGACACTGCGCTGATCGTGGTCAACGCTCACTCCGGCATCGAAGTCAATACGCGCCGCGTTTTCAAGGAAGCTGGAAACCATCAACTCGGCCGCATGATCGTCATCAACAAGCTCGACGACGAACATGCCGACTTAAAAAGTCTGGTCGAATCCATTCAGGAAGTTTGGGGCCCGCAATGTATGCTTTTGAATGTGCCCGTCGGCCATGGAGCCAATTTTTCAAAAGTCCTCAGCGTCCTCGATCCACCATCCGATACTGCCGGAGCCGTCATTGATCCGAATGAAGTCCACGAGTCACTCATCGAAACCATCGTTCAAGTTGACGATGAAGTTATGGAACAGTACTTCGAAGGTCATGAACCTTCGAAAGAAGAGCTTCATGAGTTGATCGTCAAAGCGGTGCGCGAAGGCGTTCTCGTACCCATCGTCTGCTGCAGTGCGAAGCTGGGCGTTGGGATTCAGGAGATACTTGATGCCGTGATTCTGTGCGGGCTCTCGCCTGTCGACGTGGTACGCAGCGCAAGCAATGGAGCGGGACCGGTCGAAATCAAGCCGGAGGAAGGCGGGCCGCTGATCGCCAGGGTTTTTCGAACCCGCATCGACCCCTTTGTCCAGAAGCTGAATTTCATCCGAGTTTATTCTGGCACCCTGCGCCGCGACGATTCCGTTCATGCTTCGACGGCCCGCAAGAATATCAAGCTGGGGCCGATTCTTCAGGTCCTCGGCGAGTCAACCTCCCCGGTCGACGTTGCGGGGCCGGGAGATATTGTTGCCATCGCAAAAATGGACGACTTGCATACGGGGACGACGCTGGGTGATTACACGCTGCCCGAGCTTGACTTTCCAAGCCCAATGGTCAGTCTGGCGGTTCAACCAAAAACGCGAGGCGACGAAACCAAGCTCTCCGGCGCACTTCACAAAGTCCTCGAAGAAGATCCGACCTTCCAGCTTGACCGCGATGCACAAACTCACGAACTGGTAATGACTGGCATGAGTGAGCTGCATCTGACCGTGATTCGAGAACGGCTGGTGCGGCGCGACAAGCTGGAAGTTGAAACCAGGGAACCGCGCATCGCCTTCCGGGAGACCATTCACGACAAAGCCGAAGGAAGCTACCGGCACAAGAAGCAATCAGGGGGACGCGGCCAGTTTGGTGAAATTCACATACGCATGCGTCCGCTGCCACGAGGAACGGACATCGCCGAGTTTGCCACCAAGGCCAACTTTCCCTCGATCAAAGAAACGCACTACGACGAGAAAGCCAATTTTCTGTGGGTGGATTCGGTGGTCGGGGGAACGATTCCCGGCAACTTCATGCCCGCTGTCGGCAAAGGGTTCGCGGAGCGGATCGTACAAGGCGTGATCGCAGGCTATCCCATCCAGGACGTTTGCGTGGAAGTCCACTTTGGCAAACACCACCAAGTCGATTCCAGCGAAGCTGCTTTCAAGACGGCCGCGAGAATGGCTTTCAAACAGGTATTTGAACAGGCTCACCCCTGTCTTCTCGAACCGATCGTCCACTTGGACATCACGGTTCCTCAATCCCATGTCGGCGACGTTTACAGCGACATGTCTTCGCGAAACGGACGTGTACTCGGCAGCGATCCGGCAGGAGGTACCTTTACAGCGATCCACTGCGAAGTGCCCCTCCGGGAAGTGACGACCTACGCCCGCACCTTGTCCAGTATGACGGGCGGCATGGGAAGTTACACCATGGAGTTCAGCCACTACGCCCAAATGCCCGCCAACGTGCAGCACGATGTCATCAGCAAGGCCAGCTTGAAGGAAGAAGAGGAAGAGTAGCCGTCACCATTGAGTAACGACGATCATTCCGCCACTCAAGCCTACTACCAGTGTCCATGTCGGTGATGGTGGTGATAGGAGTGGCGCGGTGGGCCGTAATGAAAGTCAAATCGGTAGGCTGGAACCGGTCGATAAATGACGGGTGCAGGTTCCACAATCACGGTGGGGCGCGGCGGAACATAAACGGGCGTGACTCGTTCGACGGGAGCGGGAGTCGCGGTCCCGATTCGGGCGCGCTGCATTTCCTGAATAACGGGCTCGGCAACTCCGTTTTGATGTAGGTAAATAATTTCCTGGACACCGATCTCCTGTTGGACACCGTTGGCGCGAATCTGGCTGATGATCACTTGGGGGCTAATGCCACTGTTGCTCATGCTGACGGCGTCGCCGATGGAAACCGCACGACTCATCTGATGGGCGTATTGAGCGTCCCGCATTTGCTGGTATTCGTATTGCCGCCGAGTTTCTGCATCGTGAGCATTGCCCAGCAGCCCGCCCGCGATCGCTCCGGCAACCCCGCCGATCAGCGCGCCTTTGCCGGTTCGATCATTCTGGTGTCCGATTACCCCGCCGAGCACCGCACCGGTGGTTCCACCGACGACGGCGCCTTTTTGAGTGTTGTTTTGAATCAACTGGGCATCGGCCGACGGCTCGGTCGCTCCCCAAGCTAGACTGATGGCAGCAACAGAAAGAGATAGTTTTAGTTTCACGTCAGACCTCGCTGAGGAATCGGTTTTGCCGGGATGGTTGTTTGATAAAATCGGTGAAGCAGAAACAGTAACTTCATTGATTCAACTTGCAAATATCGACCACCCTATTTTTGCAGGGGGGTTGTAAAGGTGATAGCTGCTATCACCACACGCCTTTGGGAGTTGCCGATTGAGCGATTTCGGTAATGCAGTACGTTTTGGCGGCACCCCCTGGGCTGATGAAAATCCCAACCCGAAGCGTAAGCGAGGGAAGAAACGCGGTCCCTCGCTTACGCTTCAGGTTATGATCCGTATATTATCAACAGTGATAGCAGAGATATTCATCAGGCCAGGCAACCCCCGACGGCTTGTGGCTAAACGGTTCACTTTCCTGTGAACGGTTGCATCACAATCTGGAATGCTGCGGATCAGGCGATTTTGAAATGACAGCTCGTCTCTGCCTCAACCTCTGATGACTTGCGGCTAAACTCAATTTCATGCCCCACACTGCATTGGGAGAACCAGCCGGTCGGATCGGCTTGCCTGATTGTCTCCGCACACCGCTGAAACGGTTCTGCATGCCGAGCGAGGTACTCACTCAGTCGCTGGCTGCCGGAATGAAAGGGACTGGTGCGCGACATGAAGTTCTGGTTGCGATGCAGCTTCCAGGTTTGGAACCGCTCTGCAGCCGCCGGCGACAAGTACTCAGCCAGGCTCTCGACCCATTCGAGTACCCAGTCATTGACTTTCTCATAGGGAACGATGGATTGAGCCGGGACCTGGCGGCCCCATTTGGCAATGAAGCTCAGCATGTAATCCCTCGTATCATCCAGCCATTGTATCAGCGTGGCTTCCTCGGGATCCAACCCGTGCGAGTCAATCAGTTGATAAGCCATCTCCAGAACCGCCGGCTCGTGCAGATAGTCCACTTTGGCGAGCCGGATACCGTGCGCGGAGAGCAAATTCTGGTTGTGCTTCAGAGAAATCAAATTCCAGTAGGACGTCAAGCAAAAAATGGGATCGCGAATCAACACGATTCTTCTCAAAGCGCCGGCCACAGGGAAAACCGGATCGTCCAAGTCAAAGTCATGTGACTTGACCATCCGAACTCCGCAGGATTGTTGCTGACAAGCGGTCTGAGCAAACCCCGTCAGGGCACAGGGCATCTGCTTGCAGCACCCCGGCTCCTGATACCACTCGCAAAAACTCAGAGACTTGCCGAGGATGCCTTCCAGCGTTCGTTGCAGATAATGAAGTCCCGAGCGAGGAACGGATTTCACGTCGAGATATATAAAGGGCGTGTTCTGTAGCCGTGAATAGTGGTCGTATGCTTGAGAGACCGGTCGCGAAGGCTTGTACGTCAATTGGGAAGGGGCTTCATCACAAGCTCCGGAACAACATTTCAATGCAGGAACTTGAGATTGCTCATCCTCTGGTTCCGATACGGAATCTGCAAACACCTGAGTCTGCGGTTCATCAGACGGCGCCGGCGAGTTAAGTTGATCGAGTTGGCTGATCATCGCGTCAAGCCTTGAGTCCGCCACAGCACTTCGTTGCTCAATCTCTTCCATTTTCGATTGCATGGAATCGACTGCAGATTGGCTGAGATAGACAAACTCACTCAACCGGTCGGTCTGTTGTTCCATTTCAAACACGCGAGATTCAATACCTCGCGCGAGTTGAGCGACATCGGCCACTTCTCGACTGGATTGCTCCCATCGCTGTTGCACCGCCCTCTGTTGGTGCTGGAGGAGGGTTTGCTGTTGCTGAAGTTGTTCAATAGAAGCGTCGTGGCCGCTTCGCAGCTGTTCCATCTGCTCAGTCAACCGCTCCACACACTGCTCGAAAGCAACTTGAATCGCGGAAGGCCCGCCTGAATGGACCAAGGCATTGAGAGCCTGCATCTGTTCGTTGTCCAGCCGACTGTTTTCCAGGAACCCGATGGACTGACGTGTCGTTGCCAGTATTTGCTGCGTTTGAGTCAACTGCTCCTGCAAAAGCTGGATCTGCTGGCCAAGGTGGACGATCTGCTCGCGACGCTTTTTTCGCCAAGGCACCAGCCGGTCTTTTACGTGCCGCGCCGCCTGCTTGCAACGCTGGTTCAACGTCCTGGCGTATTGGGATATCTCATCAAACATGAATTTTTTCTTGCCGAGGGCCATTCGTCGGGATGAGGGATGAGGGGCAGTTGAGAAGAGGAACGCTAATCTTCGCTAATCTACACTAATCTCATTTCCAAACCCGCAACTTCTGACTTCTGACTTCTGACTTCTGACTTCTGACTTCTGACTTCTGAC
>CAYPXY010000024.1:0-65963 GCA_964414815.1 uncultured Pirellulaceae bacterium
TGAGGGATGAGGGATGAGGGATGAGGGATGAGGGATGAGGGATGAGGGATGAGGATTTGGGTACGGGCTGATTTACTTATTCCCCATCCCTAATTGCTGATCGTCTCCGATGATTTTGACTCGCGTGCCGGGCGAAAGTTGTTCGATGCCGCTGACGATCAATGCATCCGTCAGGTTCAGCCCTGATTTCACTTCCGTCAACTGATGATCGCCTGCATTGCCAATTTCAATCGGTCTCTTTTGTGCCAGCCCGTCGACACCCGCGATCCAGACGAATGAACCTGTATCACCGGACTGAATCAGTTGTTTTGGAATCAACAACGTCTGATTGGAATCTGCGGTTTGCAAGTCATCGATCGGTTCAATTTCCGGTGCTAAAAACGTTGCCGTCACCAGCATCTCTGGATGAATCGCCGAAGACGGGTCGATAAGTTCGACTTTGACCTCGAGTGTGTTCCGCTGAATGTTTGCCTGACTGGTCGCCTGAAGGACTCGACCTTGAACCGGACCGCTGACCGATGCCGTACGAATTTCCACCGGCTGGCTTGGCGTAACTCGAGGAACATCTTCCAGTCGAACATCCACCCGTGCCTGAAGACGAGCCGGATCGTACATCTCGAGCACGGTCGATTGGCCGTGAATATCTGAATCGCCCAACGAAGTACCCGGCGTGGCGATGACGGACAACACACGCCCGTTCATCGGAGCGAGAATCTCGGTTCGTTTCAGATTCAGTTCCGCGATTTCCTGCTGGATTTTTGCTTCGGCCAGCATCGCCTCTGCGATTTGAACGCTTGCCTGAGATTCCTTTTGTTGTCGCTGCTCGTCGATACGCAATTCGAGCTGTTGCTTGAGTACCTGCTGTTTCAATTTCAGCGCCGCAATTTCGTGGTCAAGACTGGTCGAACGTTCTTGCAACTCGCGCAAGTTTGCGTGGGCTGTTCGATAATCCTGCTGAGCTTCGTCGATTAATCGCTGAGTCACTGCGCCTTGGGCACTCTTTTTGGTGTCCCAGTTTTGCTGGGCGTATTTTTCTTTCGCTTCAGCCACCTCGATCAAAAACGGAAGCTGCTTCCGCAGCGATTCGGCTTTGGCCAGTTGCGTGCCGGATTCCGCAAGCTCGACTTCCAGATGCAATGGCCGATTCAATCGTGATTCCGCCGCCTCCAGTTCGGCTTGGGCTCGTGCCAGTTCGCCTTCGCGAATCGACACCGAGTTTCTGGCCTGCAAAACCCGCAATTTTGCATCCGTCTCATTGAGCCGACCGATGATCTGGCCCTTGGTCACCGTTTGGCCCGCCACTACAAACAGCTCTTCCAATACGCCGCTGGCCAGTGCCGTCACTCGGGTGGACGACGGACGAGGCTCAATCCATCCCGGTGCTTGAAACAGCACCGTCCCCGATTTTTGAGCCGCCATTTTTTTGACCACCGGCCGAATGACGGAAACTGGTTTTGCCGGCAGCCACTGCCGACTAGCCGTGAACAAAATCAATGCAGCAAAACCCAATAGCAACCCAAGCGGAAAGACATACCGCGAGAGCCATCGCTTGCGCGGAGGCGCGAACTGTGAGGGCGTCGGCGATCTCTCAATCGCCAGCTCTCGCAAATTCAAACCGGGTTTGTCATTCGTTGAGTTGAGATTCACGTTGGTTTTGTTGTGTTAGTTTTTATACGAATATAGCTTGTCCGCCATTACCGTTAAATTTCCGCTTTCATCGCGCTGCACGACACCGTGTACGGCAACCTTGGTTCTGGCGTCGACGTTCAACAGCTCGCGAGCGTCGACCGCGATTGGCTTCCCGCTTTCGTTGACAAATTTGACCGTCGCCAAATTCGTTTTCAGTTCATCCGGCGAACAGCATCCGTCGCCCGCACATTCGGGCAACTGAAGATCGATCACGGTAAACGCTGCCAAGCCATCGATAAACGGATGCACCGATCCACCGATCCGGCCGAGCAAGTAGATTTCCTGTTCAGACTGAGCGCTCTGATGAGCGTCCCCGACCGAAACGAGACCATCGGGTTCGGCATCGAAAATGTATCGCGCATCAAAGTTTGCTGATGGCGTTGAATTTTGGCTGGTGTTATCGCCAGAGTTGCATCCGGTCAAAACAGCAACCACCAACAGTGCGATGGAGAGTGAGTATCCGATAGGGGTTAATTGTATTTTCATTGAAGTTTTCCTTGTTAAAAATATTCAAACTGCTTTCAATCCTGTCGCCACTTCGGTGCGCAAAGCCTTGATCGCTGGGGGCAGTGTTCCCAAAACACCCAGCAACAGTCCGGCACCACATCCGAGCAACAACGTCCATTCATCGACACGAAGTCGAAACGCTCCCATGGTGAACTTGACGGCGAAACCGTCGAGCAACCCAATGGCCAGCACACCGGCCAGCAGCGAGGCTGCCGCCGATAACAATAATCCTTCCTGGATCAGGCTCAACAAAATCGCTCGGCGGCGATAGCCGAGTGCTTGCAGCGTTGCAAACTCGCGAACGCGACCTGCAACCGCCCCATACATCATGTTCAGCCCCGCAAATGCACCGGCCGCCGTGACCAGCACCACAATCGTCCAGGCCACCGTCCGAACCGGTTTGTAGAACTCGTTCAAGTTTGCGAAGTAAGCTTGCTCGGGCGTTGAAACCAACTCCAGATCGATTCGCTCCTTGCAGAACAGATCGATTTCACTTTTCTGAGCCGAGGGTGCGATCAACATCGCCACCAGACTCAAGTCCTGCCGCTTGGTCGCCAACTGAAAATCTTCCAGCCGACACCAAATCTCCGATTCAAATGAGGCACCATCGGCGGAAAAGTAGCCGCTGATCGTCCACGACTGGCCTTCGATTTCGATCTTGCGACCGACCGCCAATTGCTGCCTGTTTGCCCCCAGCTTGGTCGCCGCGAGACGGCCGATCAGGACTTCGCTCTGACCGGGCCAAGCTCCCTCCGTCAACCGAACCGAACGCCGAACGGCTGGACAGATTTGGGTGACACCACGAACCAGCCCGAAGCCGGAAAAACCATCTTCGGTAACCACTTTTGACGCCATCACAATCTCCGGTGAAACATGATCGATCTCAAATCGCCGGACCGAAACATCGAGGCTGGCCTGCAGCAAGTCCGGGATCCTCGCTTCGATGGAACTGTTTTCCACGTTCTGTTCCGATGTCAACGAATAGACCAACACCACATCGGGATCACCGCTGATGGACAACGATTTTTCCAGTCCTCGAATGAACCCGATCACGACGAACACCAACACAACGACAATCGTCAGCGCCAACAAAGTAAGCACCGTCCGAGCCGGTCGTCGGGCCAGATTTCGAACGCCGTATTCCCAAGGCAGTAGCATATCGGGACTCGGGGTTGGGGGTTAGGGATTCGGGGTTAGGGGGCAATACGCTCGAATTCTCGTTTAAGCGCAATACCTCATGTTTTCGTTTAACCGCGCCGCAGAGCAAATTGGGCGTTTAACCAGTTTGCTATTTCGTTTGCCCAATTTGCGCCGCCAAGCGGCTGCCACTGGGTGATGTCTCCAGAATTGGGTTTAGGAGTTGGATGATCGAAAGGACTCCGAACTGTGTCAGAGCAGGATTGCAAATTGCAAATTTAGAATGGGCTCAAGCGATCAATGGCCAAGGCTTGGTGAAGTCGGAAGCCCGATCTCTGATACCTGGCTCCTGATACCTGACAACTGAAGTCTGATACCTGAAGCCTGACAACTGATCAAATCTGCCAAGATTGGATCGCGATGCGCATACTGCGACCATAGAGTGGCGGAGAATCGCCAAAGTCAGAAAGGCTTAAAACGGAGCCTTGATTGAAAAATGATTCGAGTGAGATTTCAAGTCCAATGGCAACAAACCCGTTTCCATCGGTCCACTTGAAATCGGTGCTGACAATTGCACCCTTGCAGTAGCAACTGACACAGTCGCAATCGCGTTCAGGCGGCAGTTGTTCGTCATTGGAGCGATCGCTCGTAGAATGGCGACAATCGGAGCAGCAATCGCTGACCGCCCGCGCACCCTCGCCTGCATTGGCCGAGCAACTCTTCCCGCAACGCAGCGGGCAGATCAACAGGCCAACAATAAACAGGCAGATTATCGCGATTCGCATCATGTCTGTAATCTTAGCTGAGTCGGCAAGCTGCACAAGATAGATTTATGGAAGAAGCACAAAAATGCCATCAAGCCAAACAAGCTTTTTCACTGCCTTTTCACTGTATATTGGAGGACATTTGAACGATTCGTATCTTCAAACCTGATTCGCCGGGAAAAAAACCCGAAGGCAATTGGACCCATTTCATGCTGAAAAACTCTGGTTTGATTGACAAGTTTTCAGGTCATCAACAAAAACAAAGGAAGAATATGCTTCAGGACATGCAGCATGGCTTCAGAACGGTTCATGACATAGAAGTGCATTCCAGGAACTTCTGTTTCCAGCAACTGCTGACACTGCCGGATCGTATAGTCGACTCCAATCCCAAAATCGGTGAAGCGATCACGAATGAACCGAACCAGTTCATTAGCGTATCGCAATCCTCCTTCTACGACTTGGAATTCGGTTTGCCCTACGGGAGGATCACCCCGTAACGCCATGATATTGCGAATGCCGACCCTCTCAGCATTTTGAAGCCATTCTTGCAACTCGGACTGATTGGCTCCTACACAAGTAAGATGAGCCGTCACTGGAATCTGCCAACGTTCCTGAATCCATCTGCAAAGTTCAATGGTACGTAATTTTGTACTACCACCAGCTCCAAAAGTGCAGGAAATGAAGGCCGGAGCATACGCCACAAGCTTTTCCAAATGCTCGACCAGCGACACATCTCCTTGTTCTGACTTCGGTGGAAATATTTCGAATGATAGCCCGAATCCATTTGCATAAACATCTTTAATTCTCATGGCTCCCGGCCTCCAGATACTGGGTGGTGGCTACGCCAGGCTCTCCGCCGACCGTAGCTTTCTCGCGGCGCTCACCATATTGGTCAGCGCGGGAATGACCTCTTCCCACTGTCGCGTCTTCAAACCGCAGTCGGGATTCACCCACAATCGCTCGGCAGGTATCCGCTCGCCAGCTTTTTGCATCAGGCTAATGATGTGCTCTTCACTGGGAATGTTTGGCGAATGGATGTCGTAGACCCCAGGTCCGATTTCGTTGGGATAGTTGAAGTTCTCGAAGGATTCCAGCAATTCCATATCCGAACGGGACGTTTCGATCGTGATGGCGTCGGCGTCCATCTGAGCGATGGATTCAATGATGTCATTGAATTCCGAGTAGCACATATGGGTGTGAATCTGAGTCTCATCGGCTACGCCGTTGGCAGTGATGCGGAAGGATTCAACTGCCCAGCCGAGATATTCCTGCCACTGGGAGCGTCGAAGTGGAAGTCCTTCCCGGAGAGCCGCCTCGTCGATCTGAATGACTTTCACGCCAGCCTTTTCCAGGTCGAGCACTTCCTCACGAATCGCCAATGCAAGTTGCTTGCAAGAGACCGAACGCGGTTGGTCGTCGCGAACGAAGGACCAGTTCAGAATCGTTACCGGACCGGTCAACATGCCCTTCATCGGCTTGTCGGTCAGCGACTGGGCGTACGTGATCCACTCGACCGTCATCGGGCTGGGTCGGCTGATATCGCCGAACAGAATCGGCGGCTTGACGCATCGAGAACCATAGGACTGTACCCAACCAAACTCGCTGAAAGCGTATCCGTCAAGTTGTTCGCCAAAATACTCGACCATATCATTCCGTTCCGCCTCGCCATGTACGAATATGTCCAGTCCAAGCGACTCCTGCTCGCGGACGCAGTGTGCAATCTCGGCCTGCATGGCGGATCGGTAGGTTGCTTCGTCGATCTTTCCGGCCTTGAACTGCCTTCGTGTACGGCGGATGTCCGACGTCTGAGGAAACGAGCCGATGGTGGTGGTCGGGAACTTGGGCAGATTTAAAATCTCCGCCTGCTTTTCGGCTCGCTGGGCATAGGAGCTTTTGCGTTGACCCAGTTGCGAGTCGATCTTGGCCACGGCATCTTTAATCGCTGGATTGTTGACTCGGGGCGAATTGCGACGCGACTCGATTGCGGCCTGATTGGCATCCAGTTCAGCCCGAACCGCATCGCGGCCATCGTTCAGCGCCACTTTGAGAACACGAAGTTCTTCCAGCTTCTGCTTCGCGAACGCCAACCACGATTTGACCTCGCCATCAAGCTTCGCTTCGCTGTCGAGATCCACCGGCACATGCAGCAGCGAGCACGAGGGAGCAATCCATAGTCGGTTTCCCAATTGCTTCGCCACAGGCTCAAGCCAATCGAGCAGCCCGCTGAGATCGGCTTTCCAAATATTGCGACCATTGATCACGCCCAACGACAGCACGCGATCAGTCGGCAACGATTGGACCAATGCCTCAACTTCGTTGTGAGCATTGATAGCGTCGAGGTGAACGCCAGCCACAGGCAGGCTTGCCACCAATGGCAGGTTTTCGAGCAACTGCCCAAAGTAGGTCGTCAGCAGTAGCTTGACTTTGCCGGTACTCAGCACTTGGTAGGCCGTTTCGAAGGCTTGCTTCCACTGCGGCTCCAGTTCGGTCACCAAAATCGCTTCATCGATCTGTACCCACTCAATGCCTTCGCTGGCAATTGCTTCGAGCAACGGTTGGTAGATCGGCAATAACTTGGACAGCAGCGTTAATTTGTCCGAATCATCCTTGGTCTTGCCAAGTGCGAGGTAGGTCACTGGTCCGATGATTACAGGCTTGACATTGATGCCATACGACTTGGCTTCGCGAATCTGCTCGACCAGCCGGGAAGTATCCAAGGCGAACTCCGTGTCGGCCAGGAATTCAGGAACGATGTAGTGGTAGTTCGTGTCGAACCATTTGGTCATCTCACCAGCGGCGACACCGCAGCAACCAGCACTTTTGCTGGTTGATTCCGCCGAACGCCCGCGAGCGACACGAAAGTAGTTATCCAGAACATCTCCTTCAAAACCGCGAACTCGCTCGGGAAGATTACCCAGCGTGAAACTCATGTCCAGCATCTGATCGTAGAATGAAAAATCTCCCACCGGAGCCAGATCAAGAACAGACTGAAGTTCCCAGGTGGTTCTGCGCAGCTCGGTGCTGGCAGCGTAAAGCTGTTCGAGGGTGGATTGACCTTTCCAGTAGGCTTCAACCGCGAATTTCAGTTCTCGATCCGCTCCGATTCGCGGAAACCCGAGATTGTGTGTTTTAACCATAGTGATCTCCTTGATTTTGCCTTCGTTTTGCTGTGTTTCGATAAACTGTCTGGCCAAAGTATATCGCCTTCACTTCATGACTAAAAATGATTAAAATTGATCTATTCATGAATTCCGATCATGCAACGAAAGACGTGTAAGTGCCGACTATCGAACGTATCCACCTGGAAATCATTCGGGCCGTTGATCAACTGGGATCAGTTACTGCGGCTGCGGAATCGCTCTATGTGACTCAGCCCGCGCTGAGCCATTCGATTCGCAAACTGGAGGAATCGCTGGGGCTGAAGATCTGGAATCGCGAAGGGCGATCTCTTCGGCTGACGCAAGGTGGTGAGCATCTGTTGTCCGTCGCAAACCGGCTACTACCTCAGTTCGAAAGAGCGGAGCAACTAATTCAACAGTTTACCCAAGGGGAACGGGGAACTTTGCGAATCGGGATGGAATGCCATCCCTGCTACCAGTGGTTGCTGAAGATTGCCGCCCCCTTTCTGGAGGCATGGCCAGACGTTGATCTGGACGTGATTCAGAAATTCCAGTTCGGTGGAATTGAAGCTCTGTTTGGGCATGATATCGATGTGTTGGTTACGCCGGACCCACTCAACAAGCAGGGACTGGTTTTTTTGCCGGTGTTTGACTACGAGCAGGTATTGGTGGTCGGAGAGGCGCATCCATTACGGAACGCGAAGTATGTCAAGCCAGAGCAACTGGCTGACGAGACACTCATTACCTACCCCGTTTCGGTCGATCGTCTCGACGTCTTCAGTCGCTTCCTGGCTCCCGCAGGAATCATCCCCAAAAGGCACAAACTGATTGAAACGACGGACATCATGTTGCAAATGGTCGCCAGCGGTCGAGGAGTTGCGGCCTTGCCTCGTTGGCTGGTGATGGAACAGCAAGAGCGTTTCAACTTATTCCCACTACGGTTGGGAAAGAAAGGTGTTGCCAAACAGATTTTTCTTGGCTTTCGCAAGAAAGACATCGAGATCGACTACATGAAAGCGTTCGTCGAAGTGGCTCGCTCCAGCAAGTTCTCCTCAAAGTGAAGATGGCGAGATTCGCCAGACACTTACCTTGAGAACGAAAATTCGGCGGAGGTCGAATAACCAGGTGAGCTGTTGCGACGCATCTCGTTGAAACCGCGTTGCCAGTCAAATAGCTTCACTACTCATTGTAAAGACGCTTCAGGGCATCCTGCTCGGCGACCAAGAAGGGATCTGTGTGACTATTTAAGTATGTTTTCTCACCACTTGAACTATGAGACCCGTCACAAACGGTAAAGCTGCTTTATGGCAGGCGACTGAAAATCAGTGTTTACCAGTGTTTTTCACTATTCCTTATCCCGAAAAAAATCTGTGGACCCAAGGCTTTCTGGATCTCTGGTCGGCATCTTTACTTACGGACCAAATCTGCAATCGCTTCGCGAATTTCGGGAAATTCAAACACAAATCCTTCCCGCTTCAGACGTTCTGAAACGATATAACGACCGTAGAGCGCCAACTCAGGATCGGTGCGAAGAATCCACTTGGCTCCCAATCGCACCATCGTCTCGGTCGCCGGCAATCCGATCGGCATGCCGATTGCCTTTCTCAGTGTTCGCATGAACTCGACTTGCGAAACCGGGTTGGGAGCGGTTGCGATATAGATTCCGGACATCGCTGAATCGAACAGTCCTTGCTCAATCAAGCGGTTCATATCCCGTTCGTGAATCCAGCTCAATCCCTGCTTGCCCGAACCGAGGCGCCCGCCCAACCCAAGACGAGCGACGAATCTCAACCGCGACAATGCTCCACCGCCCGCTCCACGATCCCTGCCGATGACAAAACTGATTCGCAAGACCACCCCGCGCTGGGCCGGTAGAATGCTAGGGTGAAAAGCTTCTTCCCAAGCCTTCCCAACGAACGGCGCCATGCCGATTCCATAGGGTGACTCTTCAGAGCAAACCACTTCGGGCGGATCACCGTAAATATGAGCCGTACTCAACTGCACCCAGACAGGCGGTGGCGTTGCAATCGTTCGAACCGCTTGTCCCAACACACGAGTCGCCTCGACGCGGGAACGAAGAATTTCGTCCTGATGGTCGGGTGTTTTGATGCAGTCCACGCTGCGGCCAGTCAGATTGACTAAGCCGATTGCTCCGTCAAGTTCACTCACCCAATCCCCCAACGAGCGGGCGTCCCAGTACACATACCGAAACGGACCCAGCTGCTTCTCCGGTCGCCGCGAGAGAACCACGACTTCATGACCGCTTTCAACAATGTGATGCGCAAACGAAGTTCCAAGGAAGCCGTTTCCTCCGGCCAGCACGATACGCCCGCCAGATGTTCGACCGCCCCTTAGGTGTTCTTCCAGTATCGTGTGTTTCATCGTCGCAAATGCCTACCGCCGCTCGCGATGTTCGCGAATTGATACGCTTTGGAATGCGCCGAGTACAACATGATCGAGGATTTCGATTCCGATGATTTTTCCCGACTCTTCCAGACGCTGGGTCACTGACAAATCTTCTCGACTGGGAGTGGGATCGCCGGAAGGATGATTGTGGACCAATAAGATCGAGGCGGCTGCATCCTTGATCGCGCGGCGAAAGACTTCTCGCGGATGAACCAGACTGGCGTCGAGCGTTCCCACCGTAATCCGGTGGGAATCAATCACCTGATTCTTGGTATCGAGCGTGACGATATGAAACTCTTCCTGCTTTGCATCCGCGATCAGACGATGAAAACGGCTTTCGCAGTACTGAACGGCTTCACTGCTGGATCGAATCCGGATCGTCTGCCGGTCTCTCGATGCCATTTCAACCCTCCGGCCCAATTCAATGCCTGCCATGATCTGGCAATAGGCTGTAATCTCGACGGCTGGGGAAATTTCTTTTAGCTCACCGCGGCCCGCAGAAGGAAGTTCGTTCAACCGATGCTGAAATTGCTTGGCCAATTTTTCGCCGGCATGAATTGCCGACTCGCCGGGACGACCACTTCGAACCAGAATGGCCAACAGCTCGGATGTTTTCAGTTGCGATGCGCCCCACTGAATCAATCGCTCGCGAGGGCGCTCTTCGGAAGGCGTACCGGCCACTTGCGAACCGAAAATTTTATCGTCCAGCCATTGTTCGGGTTGAAAATCACCTCGACCTTGATTCCAGCGATACAAGTTTCCGACGTTGCCGTCACCCACCAGCCAACCGCTTTCCTCAAGTTCGCGAATTACTTTGGCGACAAAGCGGGGTTGCTCGCATGAACAAGCCCGCTTGGCTTCGTCCAACTCAACCGTCGTTTGCGAAACGATGTAGTTGACTACCGATTTGTATCGCTGGTATCGTTCGACCGAAGCAGGTGGTTTGGACGATGATTTTCGCGATGATTCAGTATGTTCCATTTCGAACTCGCCTGTGGATTCGCTCTGATACTGGCCCCTTTCCATTGTAACGGGCTCATTTCAATTTCGTCAGAGAGGCGATTTCTCTCTCAATTTCCGACTTGCTCGTTCCTCCCTTGTCGATCACTTTTTCCCCATTTTTAAAATAGATCAAGCGAGGAATGGTATGAACATTGTACTCTCTCGCCAATTCTTCCTGGGAATCTATGTCGACCTTCCCCATAACGATTTTCCCTTCATGTTTTTCCGCCAGTTTTTCCATTGTTGGCATCAATGCCCGGCAAGGAGGGCACCAGTCTGCCCAGAAATCGACAAGGACCGGCTTGTCGCTGTTCAAAACGACTTCTCTAAAATTCTCTTTGGTGATCACCACCATTTTGGAATCTTTGCTGGTCTGATCTGGTGGATTACAACCGACCAATGTGGCTGTCACCAGAGTCACTATCGACAGGAGAGATGATTTGGTTTTCATGATTGGATCCCGTTGAGATGGGTTTGTTTGGTGATGGGTGAAGTACTACCAATGTATCCGATAATTGGTTTGCCTTATAGCTCCAGAACCTCACTGACCCGGTCTCGCCAAGCTACAAAAATGGGCATCTCTTGACCTAAAATGGACTGATGGGTACGCATGGCGACTTCTGGACAGTTGTTCTGCTCGGACAGATGGCACAAGCACAGCCATTTCAAGCGACCTTGATTGCCATCTTTTACCAACTGAGCCGCCTCCTCATTTGAAATATGGCCTCCAAGACCCGAGATTCGCCGCTTCAGATGCTCGGGATAGCGCCCCGTGGCTAGCATTCCTTCGTCGTAGTTGCTTTCAAGAATCACCCCATCGAGCGATGGCATGACGTCTCTCAGCTCCTCGAACGGATGTCCCAAATCAGTCAAAATACCCACGCGATGCTCGGCATCTTCAACCACAAACACCACGCCATCCACACCGTCATGAGGAGTACGAATCGTGTGAACCGTAATCGAACCCACGGTCTCAGAACATCCTGATGAAAACAACCGCACCCGTTTCAGACTGCCAAGTTTCTGATTGATCTCGATTGCCAACAATGTTGGGCGAGTGATATAAACCGGAAGATCGAATTTCCGATGGAAGGATCCGAGATGCCGAGTATGATCGCTATGATCATGCGAAATGAAAATGCCTTTGACTTTTTTCAAGTCGCGTTGGTAAACCGCCAGACGAGTTTGAGCCGTTCGGACACTGATACCCGCGTCGAAGAGCAATGCCGTTTCACCCGATTCAACATAGTAGCAGTTTCCATTACTTCCCGATTGAAGAGGGATTATTTTCATCCTGATTACCCGATTTAGGCGACCGGTAGGTAAACGTTTACTCAAGTAGTATTGCGCTGAGTTGCGAGTCTCGGAGAGACTCGCCTACACTAGGGTACGTTTTTATCTGCCGGTCGCTTTTAAATTTCCTCCAGTGTCTTCACCAGAAACCTCCAGTATTTTTCGACGCTGGCAATTTCACATTTTTCATCCGGCGAATGAGGATTCTTGATCGTCGGGCCAAATGAAATCATATCCATCTCCGGATAGTGACTCCCGATAATCCCGCATTCCAATCCCGCATGAACGGCACTGACATGAGGCTCCTTGCCAAACTGATCGAGATAGATCTTTTTCATCAAACTCAGGATCGCTGAATCTGCTTTTGGCTGCCAGCCCGGATACGATCCCTGATGAATCACCTTTGCACCGATCAGCCGAAAGGTGGCAGCAATCGTATTGGTGATGTCTATTTTGGCTGAATCGACGCTGCTGCGAGACAGAAACTGCACCAGCGCCACTCCATTTTCAACCAGCACTCGTGCAAGGCTCGTTGAAGTCTCCACGAGACCGGCCACCTGATCGCTCATTCGAACCACACCGCAGGGAGCCGCATAAATCGCATGCAACAACGATTGTTGATCGGCTTGATTCATCACTTGTGATGGCTTGTCTGTTTTCTCGATGGCGATTTTCAGATCCGGTTCTGCGACGGCAAGCTCCGAGCGAATCACATCGGCAATGGAATCCAAATGATTTTCAAACGCTTCTCTTAAACTGGCATCGATCACCACCACTGCAAACGCTTCGCGGGGAATGGCATTTCTCAAACTTCCTCCATCGAGGGATGCAATCCATGGGTTCAGTTCACCGGCCGTCCAAAGCAAGCGATTGATAATTTTGTTTGCATTGCCACGACCGAGATGAATATCGCAACCCGAATGGCCCCCTTTCAAACCCGTGACTGAAATCTTCAACGCTTCACCATCGGGAGCAGGAACTTGCCGATATTCAAACTCGACATTGGTGTCTAATCCTCCCGCACAGCCTATACAAAGTTCGCCTTCATCTTCGGTATCGGTATTGAGCAAGATCCTTCCCTTGAGTACGCCCGCGTTGAGTTCAAAGGCCCCGGTCATCCCGGTTTCTTCGTCGATCGTGAACAGGCCTTCGATGGGTCCATGCTTCAAATCTTTTGAAGCCAGCACCGCCATGATCGACGCAGCTCCCACTCCGTTGTCGGCGCCAAGCGTTGTACCTTTGGCTTTTAACCATTCACCATCGATCCATGATTCGATACCTTGGGTTTCGAAATCAAATTGGGTCGCTGCATTTTTCTGGTGAACCATGTCGAGATGTCCCTGCAGAACCACTCCCGGACGGCCTTCCATTCCCGGCGTGGCCGGTTTGCGGATGATGACATTACCAACCTGATCGACGATCGTTTCCAGTCCCAGATTCTCACCGAACTGTTTGATGAACTGCACTACACGTTCTTCCCGCTTTGACGGTCGCGGGACCGCATTGAGGGATTCAAAATAGTGCCAAAGAGGTTGCGGTTCGTGTTTGAGAATGGCTTGGTTCATTTTGACTTCTTCTTGTTAAATATCCAACTCACGAACATCGAGCGCGTGTTTTTCGATAAACTCGCGACGAGGTTCGACCTTTTCGCCCATCAGAATACGGAACATTGCATCGGCTTCGCCCACGTTTTCCATACGGACCTGAATCAATGTGCGGTTGGCCGGATCGAGCGTTGTCTCTCGCAACTCTTCCGCGTTCATTTCCCCCAGTCCTTTAAAGCGAGTCACCTGAATTCCTTTTTCACCAGCCGACCTTACCGCACTGACCAACTCCCGCAGATCATTGACACCGGCTTCGTTCTCTCCTCGACGCAATGTGTAGCGAGATCCTTCGAGTCCTGTTCGTTCCTGCGGCAACAGTGCTTCTATATTGAAGCCAAATTTATCCAGTTCTTTTAAGCCGGCATTGATCGTCTTGATTTCATGAAATTCGTCCAGCACCATCATCGGGTTTGCAGATAAACTTTTCGAATCCAGAGCATTGCCTTCAGCACCGTTTGTCTCTGCCCCGTTGAGATCGTGACTCGATGCAATCTTGATTTCAACGCCTGTCTTCTCTTGTTGTTCGCGGATGAAATCGTCAATTTCCTTGCGGTTGTTGAACCAGTACTCACTGCTTCCTTGCTTGGCGTGAAAAACCGGTAAACGTCCGGTTTCGACATCGATTCGATTCGAGTGAGTTCGCAAATTAATTCCGCGACGTTCGAGAGCTAAAATTCCTTCTTCCATACTGGCCAACGTCGCACAGAGTCGCCGCATGTCATCGCCTTCGATTATCCGGTCACCTGTATCAAACGATGAATCGGCCAGACCACGATCAAGCAGTTTCGCCCGCATCTCTTCGTCGGTTTGAACATAATAAGTATTCTTGCGTTCTTTAACCCTGAACAAAGGTGGTTGGGCCACGTATACATGTCCGGCTTCGATCAACTGGTACATCTGCCGATAGAAGAAACACAACAGCAAGGTTCGAATGTGTGAACCATCGACATCGGCGTCGGTCATAATAATCACCTTGCCGTAACGTCGCTTGGCAACATCCTGCTCCTCGCCGATACCGATCTTCAACGCCGCGATCATGGATTGGACTTCTTCGTTTGCCAAAACTTTGTCTTCGCGGGCTTTATAGGCATTGATGATTTTTCCCCGCAGCGGCAGAATCGCTTGAAACTCCTTCAAACGGCCTCCCTCGGCACTTCCACCTGCCGAATCCCCTTCCACGAGATACAGTTCACATCGGTCAACGTCCTTACTGAGACAATCTCGCAACTTTCCGGGCAACCCGCCGCCTCCAAGCACCGATTTTCGCCGAACTTTCTCGCGGGCGGCTCGAGCCGCTTCACGGGCCTCGGCGGCCTGAATGGATTTCTTGATAATCATTTTGGCTTCTTTAGGATTCTCTTCGAGATAGACCTTCAGATACTCGCCAAATGCAGACCCTAGAATTCCTTCAACTTCACTGTTACCCAGCTTTGTTTTGGTCTGACCCTCAAATTGCGGCGACGGAACTTTGACCGAGATGATCGCCGTTAATCCCTCGCGAAAATCCTCTCCGGAAACGTTCAGATTCTTGGGATAGAGGTTTTCCTTCTTGGCGTAGTTGTTCAATGATCGCGTCAACGCAGCACGGAAACCGGAAACATGAGTTCCTCCTTCATTCGTATTGATATTGTTCGCGTAGGAATGAACATTCTCGGTCAGTTCGGTTGTGTACTGCAGAGCGATCTCGTATCCGATCCCTGATTCAGATTCTTCCCCTTTCAGATAAATCACATCCGAATGAATAGGATCGGTCGCGCGATTCAAGTTTTCAACATACTCAATGATCCCTCGTTCGTAGTAAAACTCGTCCTCTTCTGAAATCCGTTCGTCGCGAAAATGGATTCGAACACCACTATTGAGAAACGCCAGTTCCTGCAGTCGTTTCAGCAGTACGGAATACTCGAACTTGGTCACTGGAAAAATTTGTGGATCGGGCTTGAAAGTGGTTTTGGTTCCCCGTTTGTCCGATTTGCCGACTTTGACCACTTCGCCGGTCGCGATCCCGCGTTCATAGTCCTGTTGATAGACAAAACCATCGCGATGAACTTCGACCTGACACCATTCCGAGAGAAAATTGACGACCGTCACACCCACACCGTGCAGCCCCCCTGAAACCTTGTAAGCGATTTCTTCTTCGCTGCCGTCCTCCTGTTCCTCGCTACCGAACTTGCCACCGAACTTCAGCTTGGTCATGACGCCTTCAAGCGTCGAAACATCGCGGCCTTCTTCAGCACTTAACTGTTCGTGGCGATCAATCGGAATTCCCCGCCCGTCATCGGTAACAGTGATTGAACCATCATTGTTGATGACGGTGGACACGCGTTTTGCAAATCCTGCCATCGCTTCGTCAATCGAATTGTCCACCACTTCATAAACGAGGTGATGAAGTCCGCGAGGTGTCGTATCCCCGATGTACATCCCCGGACGTTTACGAACGTGCTCAAGGTCGGACAAGAGTTTTATTTTTTCAGCAGAGTAGTCTTCTGCTCGTTGTTCTTTAGCCATTCTTTTCCACGTTTCCTATTCGAAATCGTATATCTTTAATTGAACTTTCCGGCAGTTGCTTTTGTAACTTTGCCAGCAATTTGCTTTTTTCAAATTCCAGCCGCTGTCTCAAAGCGGCATTGGCAACCACGATCTCCAACACACCCCGCCGAAGGTGACCGGCCTGAGTTGCATTGGGCCAAGTTGCCTCAACCAATGATTGCCAAACCGTTTGTATTTGATTGGCCGCATTTTGTTGATGGTAACCATGACGAGCGAGCCACTTGGCAATCACATTGCGCGATGTTTTGGGCCGCCGTTCAAAAAACTGCCGCTGGTCGATCAACCGGCGAGCATCGTCGAAATCCTGTTCATCGTAGGGGGTCACTCTACAAACGTCTTTCCTTTGCCATCGGCATGATGACGTAGCCATAGTGGTCGTCTGTGTAGCAATACGCCGCCGCATCCCCATTTTGCACATCGAAAGTAAATGTCTTTTCCAGCGGCAAAACCTTCAGAAAATCCGCCACGAAACGGTGATCCAATGCAATCGTCAACTCTTCCTCTTCGTAGGCGACCGGCATCTCAACTCTCGACTCACCGACTTCTGCCGTACTGCTGCTGAGCACCAGCGAGCCGTTACCGAACGTAAAATCGATACCCCGACTTTCGTCGCTGGCCACGATCGCGGCTTGTCGCAGGGCCGAATACATCGGCCCAACGGAAATATCGATATGCTTTGAATCCGTTCGGCTTGGAACAACGTCTCGCCATCTGGGAAAGCGACCTTCGACCAATCGCGTAAAAAACGTTCCAAACGAATCCCGAATCAATAGTTCATTAGGTCGAGCGATCAGTTGCGTTGGCTCATCACGATCCGGAAGAATCCGCTCGAGCAACTGCATCGATCTCGCGGGAACAATGGTGGTTCCTCCCCCCTGCCCCGGATTGCCAACCGCATCAATCGGCCCTTCCATTTTGGCCAGTCGCCGTCCATCCGTACCGACGGCGGTAATGACGTTGTCTGTCATTTCCAGCAGCACTCCGCCCAACGCATAACGACTGCTTTCCGAGTCCGTGGCAAACAACGTTCGCTTAATCAGCTCGCGCAACACTCGCGGCGATACCAGAAAATGATCGGCATCCGTAAACTCTGCGACTTCCGGAAATTCATCCGGGTTCTGCGACTGAAGTTCGAACCGGCTGCTTTGACCTTTGATGACCGTTTTTTCCTGATTCGTTTCAATATGCAAAAACTCATCTCGCGACTCACGCAAAATCATCGCCAGCCGAGTCACGGGGATCACCGCCTGCCCTGCTGATTTGACTTCCTCGATCGGAATCGTCAGCCGTACTCCCACTTCCGTATCAGTGGCTGTCATCACCCCACCTTCATGGGTCACATCAATCTTTACGTTTTGAAGAATCGCTTTGGGGCTACGAGCAGGAGCAACTGCAGCGGCGATTTGAAAAACATTCAGAAATGCTTCTCGATTGATTTTGATCTTCACAGGACTTCCTTGGTTATTAAATGAATTTAAGTTTTCTTTTAGCAGTATTAATAATGGGGCACAGTAATTTGTCAGTAAGTGCCCTGGGATTGATATAAGTTTTTTTAATTTAGTCAGTTATAAATACAGGATACCGGTGGATAAAGTGTTTATAGGTTGTTATTAAAGTGTTATTGAACGGTTCGTAAATTTGTTTATAAGTCAGGTTATGGGTTGCGCTGTCGATAACTTTTTGAAGACGAATGGTCAGTGACAATCTGCTAACAGGTTTTCCACACTCCCTTTCATGCTTCCTTTTTATACTCAAAAAGCAACGTCGCTGGCGAACAGGTTGGCTAGTTGTTGTTCGATCAGTTTGATCTCCGATAGGCTTCCCGACGAACCGCGAGAAACCACTTTTTCGTTTTCGTTTTGATGGAGCAATTTTTCGATTTTTCGATACGCATGCATGACGGTTGAATGGTCTCGATTTCCAAAATAGCCGCCGATTTTCAAGAAACTGAGTCCCAACAGTTTTCGAATCAGGTAGATCGCCACATCTCGAACAAAAACAATGGACTGCTTTCTGGAGTCGCTTGCCAGATCCTTTGGTTTAAGCTGAAATGATCGAGCGACGTGCTGAACAATCGCTTTGGCGAGACGATCTTGACTTTCTTCAGACCGGTGAAATAACTGATTGATGATTGCGTCATCAATTTCTATCGTACCCTGTTCGCCGTTAGAAACGGTGCCGTTAGAAACGGGTTGAATTGAACAAGCCAACTTGAGTTGTCCAATGAAATGAACGATTTTTGGCACGGAGACGCTCAGTCGATTCGATAGTTGTTCGACCATTGCGTCCCCCATATTCAAACCATTTAATTGAGTCAGCTCACGAATGATCGCGGTTCGTGCTGGCTGTCCCGGTTCGTTGACCGGCAAGGTTAAACCACCGGAAAGCCGTGAAACCAGTTTCGGTATCAAGCGTTCGTGGAGTACAGGCTCACGATCCATGGTGAATATGATAGGTTGTCGATTGGCCAGCATTCGATCCAGAATGACCAACAATTCTTGCTGCGTTGCCCATTTGTCTGCCAGTAGGTGAGCATTGTCCAGCATCATTCCTGCAGCATGATCAAACTGGCTTCGAAAATCGTCCACGGTATCGGTGGTTAACGCAGACCGAAAACGCCGTTCGAAATCAGTCACATCCAGAACGATTCCCTTGGGAACCATTCCCTTGGCGGGGTTCTTTTTTGAAGACGCCGATTTCTGATTGCCTGGATAGGGAACCGTTTGGCATTGAGTCAGTCCCGATAACAACATCAATCCCAGCGAGGTTTTTCCAGTACCGGCCGGTCCGAAAAGAGTCAGTGGCCACACATGAGATTGAGTTTTCAAGTAATCGGCAGCGATCTCCGGCTGAGCAAACATTCGCAAAACTCGATTGTTGTCATCGCCCACAAATCGCGCCAGCCCGTTGGGACGATGGGCGACCGCCCCTTCATTTCCCAAAAATAGGGAGTTTTGAAGGAATCGAAATGGAATCGAAAATACGGAATGGTCCGCTGACAAAATCATCGTCTGCCTGAGAATCAGGTGCAAAAAAGGAACTGAACTACAGCCCCGTGATTCTATCCGATTTCAGCCTCAAACGGGAGGGTTGGGTCAAGATATTCCGCGTGTAGGGTGTTGTTGCAAGTGCCTTAAAATACTGGAGATGTGGCAACACCCATTTTCGATCTCCGCTAAGCTATTCGTTATACCCAAACTAATCCGGATGGATGACTCAATCAGCCTTTTTTCAAGCCCCATAGCCTCCAAAACAGGCGATAATTCGCTTGATCCGCTGGCACAGGCTGATCCGGTGGAAATAGCAATACCGGCAAGGTCGGCGGCCATTAAAAACGCTTGCCGGTTAATTCCTGGAATCGCGATGTTCAATGTGTTTGGCAGTCGCTCGACTTCGCCACCCACCACGTAAATACCGGGGAATTCAGTGGTCAAAGCGTTTTGCAGCCAGTCCCTGAGCGATCGAATTTTTTCGCTTCTCTCCGGCTGATCGATAGACAATCGGACGGCGGCTTCCATCCCAACGACCAAGGCCACATCTTCTGTCCCCGGGCGCATTCCTTTTTGCTGAAAGCCACCATACAAAATGGGTTCGATGGAAACGCCCTGTTTCAGTATCAGTGCTCCTATTCCGCGTGGACCGCAAAATTTATGGGCCGTAAACGTCATCGCGTCGATGTGAAGTTCCCGAAAGTGTACCGGAATCTTTCCAACCGCTTGAACGGCATCGACATGGATGGAAACATTGTGCCGATGGCACCGTTCGGCCGCTTCTCTGACCGGCTGAATGACCCCTGTTTCGTTATTAGCCATCATCAGGCTCACCAGCAAAGTCGGCTGTTGCAGCAATTCATTCAAATGATCCAGCCGAACCGTTCCCTGTGGGTTGGCGTCGATCTTGCGAACGGCGAATCCGAGTCGGGCAAGCTGTTCTCCCGCACCCATGATGCTGGGATGTTCGATGGACGAAATCAGCACCTGAAAATCGCCCGGTTTGGCTTGGGAATTTCCGCTGACGATTTTCTCAAACGCGGCGGACGTCAATCCGATCAATGCCAGATTGTTGCTTTCCGTTCCTCCACTGGTGAAAATCAGCGAGTCCGTCGCCATTCCTTTGGATACTCCGCCCAGCATCTGCAGGATCGTGGATCGGCTTTTTTCAAGGACGCGGCGAGCAGTTTGTCCGAATTGGTGCTGACTGACTGGATTGCAGAATCCTTTCGCGTAGCAGTCGGTGATTGCCTGAGCAACGAGTGGGTCGATGGGCGATGTCGCATTATGATCGAGATAGATGGGAGCTGTTTGGGTCATGCTGCTGTGTTGCGGTTCTCACACCCTACTTTTTATGATTCTTGAAGGCTCCCAAACCCATCTGGTTTGCCCGGTCAAAACGGACTTTTGCCCGCTCGGAGCGTCCCATGGATTGATCGATGGTTGCGTAGGTTTGATAGGCTTTGGCTAAACGTTCTTTCAATTCCTGTTCGAAGTGGGTTTCTTCGGGGACCGGATCGAGGCTCGAGACGCGGATCGCCCATTCCATGATCTCTGGAACGGCCAGATACATTTCATCGCGTGCCAGTTGAGCAATCATTGGCCAGTAGATTTTTGCCAGTTCGGGGTGTGAATCATTCCAAAATTCCCAGTAGAACTTGAATGAGCTTTCTCCGTGCGGGAGATTCAGGTAGTCGACCAGAAAACGGGCATCGCATTCGGCGGGCTGAGTGGCGTCGGTGAGTTCGGGGATCCCTTCGAAACAAAGATGCCAGTTTTTTGGAGAGGTGGTCGTGATCAGGCCTTTCTGACCGAGCGACCGCTCGAAGTCAGAAGTTTCATCGCGGTAGGAGATTCCACGTACCACCCAATTCAAACCGGGTAGACGAACAAATTGAAACCTTCGTTTGGAAAAATCATCGGGTGAAAATTCAACGCCGACCACATTTCCGGCGGCCATCAGCACCAGAAAGCCGATTCCCAATCCGCTGAGCGTCAGCAGTCCCCCTACGATGAAAATGGGGGCCAGACAGCCTCGGGTTTTGGGGTTCGTGGGAGCAGGATTCGACATGCGATGGGCGACTGCAAACAAAATGCCAAAAATACGAACCCGTTATTCTACAAAACGTCTTTCAAAAGCCGAAGTTTGGAAGAAACGAATTCTGAAAAAACTGAAAAAATTTGACTTGCCTTTTCCGGTCTGGAATCCATAATCCCGCTATCCGTTTGGACAAAACGCCACGTTTGGGACAAAACGCCAGACATAGAGACTTTACCTGCCGACCTTTGAATAACGACCCGGAACGAGCCGATTCCTTTGACGAACCGAACGCGGAACAAGCCGTGTGTACGGTGAAGAACTGGAGCGATGACCCTCAGGATTGCCTGAAGCGGGTAGAGGCGGTGCTGTTCCTTTCCCGCAAGCCGCTGACGACGCGAAAAATCAGCGAACTGGCTCATCTGGAGGACGGAACGCAGGCCCGTACCCTGGTCGGGCAGCTCAATACCCGTTATGACCGGTCGGGGCAGTCATTTCACGTAAAGAACGTGGCTGGGGGGTATCAAATGATGACCCGGCCGCAATTTTCGGACTGGATTCGGCGGCTGGACTACCTGCCACAGCCCGTGCGGCTGTCGGCGCCCGCGATGGAGACCCTGACCGTTGTCGCTTACCGCCAGCCGATCATCAAGGCCGAAATCGAAGCCATCCGGGGGGTCGCCTGCGGCGAAATGTTGCGCCAACTGCTGGAAATCAACTTGATAAAAATTGCTGGACGAAGCGAAAAATTAGGCCGACCCTTCTTGTATACTACGACAAAAGAATTTCTAACATGTTTTGGCCTGAACAGTCTTCAGGACTTGCCTCAGGCGAAACAATTGTTGGGTGCGGGGTTGCCTGATTGGGCGACTTTGGACAACAATCTTTCCGATCTGAATTTTGGCTCATCAACGCCGCTCAATGAAGAGACAATTTAAGGAGACTTGAACTGTGAAACTGATGCCTGGACACGCCGTTTACGATTTTGAACAGAGAGGTACACTCGTGCTCAACGAAGAGACGTTAGAAAAACTATTTGATTTGACAGACCCAACTTCCGGGCCCCATTCTTTCGAATGGGAACAGGAGCGATCTTCAACGCTCGTAGCCTTCGACGATGATGACGAAGACTACGATGACGAGGAAGATGAAGACTACGATGATGATGATGAGGATGAAGTCGAGGACTTAGAAGAAGAGTCCGAGGAAGAGTCCGAAGAAGAGGACGAAGAATTCGATCTCGACGAAGAAGATGACGAAGAAGATGACTGGGAAGAAGTCGAAGACGACGATGACCTGGAAGACGAAGACTTCGACGACGACGAAGATGACCTGGACGATGACGACGACTGGGACGAAGATGAAGACGAAGAAGACGATGAGGACTGGGATTAGTCAATAAGCCCAGTGGCGGGTCGGATATCAGTCCATTCACAATCATTTTTCAAAATCCTCGATGGGCTATCGAGGATTTTTTTCGTTTCAAGATACTTGTGGCGACAGACCTCCCGGTCTGTCGAAAGCACAACGGTCGAAACTGTATTTGACAGACCGGGAGGTCTATCCCACGGAGAGCCTCATTCAGCTTCTGCTCCGTTATGATTCCGGCACGTTTTTCACCAACCCGTGATCGACCAGTTTCTTGTACAGGGTATTGCGATTGATTCCCAAACGGGTTGCGGCTCGGGTTTGAGTCTGGTCGCAGGCTTCCATGATTTGGCAGAGTAGTTCGCGTTCGAGCGGATCAAGGATATCTCGATACAGGCTTTCGCTATCTTCTTGAGCCTTGCTGATCCGGTGAACCACATACTCGCGTATCAGCGACTGCTCGTCGGTCGGCCGAAAGACCGCTGTTTGAGCTGCTTTCGAATCGCCGACCACCGCTGGAGGAAGGTCTTTCAATTCAATTTGACCAGCATCCGACCAGATGACCGCTCGTTCGATATAGTTTCGCAATTCGCGAAGGTTTCCCGGCCAAGGGTATTCGGACAACACCTTCATCGCATCGGGCCGAATGGTTGGAATCTGCAGGCCATGAATCTCCGCAAACTGCTTTGCAAAATACTCCACAAAAAGCACCGCATCCCTTTCGCGACGGCGGAGCGGCGGCAGCACGATCGGTAAAACATTTAATCGCCACAACAGATCTTCTCGAAAGAGTCCATCGACAACGGCTTGTTGAATATCAATGTTGGTGGAAGCAATCAGCCGAAACGGCAGTTGTGGCTGGTCGATGAAGTTCAGCAGCCGCGATTGCAGCCGCCCCGGCAAGGCATGGATTTCATCGAGATACAAGGTGCCAAAACGGGCTTCGTCACCGCTTTGAGTCGATGGTTTGCCAAGCAGCTCAGTCTCAAGCTGTTCTTCAGTCAGCGAACTGCAGTGAATTTTTTTCCATGGCTGGCCAGTTCGGCGACTGGATTGGTGAAGTGTGCGGGCGACCCAGTCTTTTCCCGTACCGATTTCTCCGTGCAGTAGAACGGCCGAGTCGCTGGTTGCAGATTTTTCAATCAGCCGAAACACATCCTGCATCGCGGCAGATTTACCGATGGGCTCTGGTACGGCGAGATCAGTCATTGGGTTTGAATGGAGTTTTGTACCCGTTCACGATTAAGGAATTGCTCTGAAATAAATTTCTGGTTCTTTTAATGTCCATCATAACCCGAAGCGTAAGCGAGGGACGGTCTAACCAAGCTGGAGTAGTCCCTCGCTTACGCTTCGGGTTATGATGAAATACGGAAGTTATTTCGGGACAATTCCTAACTTAGAGGGGAGACTACAAAAAAACTCTCCCGGGAAAATCGGGAGAGTTGGGCGTTTGATTTCAAAATTAAATAGGGGTTCAACTAGGTAATGGATTCGATTTCAACTCGAACATACTTTTGTCGATGGCCGGTTCGGCGTTTCGAATTCTTGCGGCGTCGGAATTTTTGAACGGTCAGTTTTTCGCCTTTGACTTCCTCTTTGACTACTTTGGCAGTCACGGTGGCACCGGCAACGGTGGGCTGGCCCAAGCGGAAACCCGCATCGTTGGAAATCGCCAACACGCGGTCAAAAGTGATGGTATCACCTTCGGTGACTTCGCGCAAATCGATATCGAGCATCTGTCCAGGCTCTACTTTGTATTGGTGTGCTCCGTCGGCTATAATCGCGTACATATTCTGAATCGGTAAAGAGAGTAAGATAGTCAAGATTTGAAGCCCCCCATTGTAGCGGATTCATTCCCGTCCGTCGAGAGTCAAAATCACGGAATTTGGCAGGTTTTGAGCCGATTTGTGATCTTTCATGTAAGCTTTTGCGTAGAAAAAGTCCAAGTATCCGCCCGTTCCCATCCCGCCAGACATCGTGTCTCGTGTGGAGCCGCTTTTTACAAACGAGGATGACATCGCTTATTCATCATTGTTTGATTCTGAGTCTCCAATTTCGTAACCGTTCACGGAGCGATGGAACGTTTAGCCGCAAGCCGACGCCGACCACTATTCGTTCGAAGCAAACATGGAAAGTAGGTCGAACTATGGTTGGAGCTGAAAGATCGGAAAATAGTCGGCGCAGGCGCGACGGTAGGGTGCAATCTCCCTATTCAACCTACCTGCCAATAGAATACCTGCAACCCGATGCACCGCGCGCCTTTGGGGGTTGCCGAAGAATGATTTCGGTGTGGCAGTATGTTTTTGGCGGCAACCCCCGACGGCTTGCGGCTAAACGTTTTCGCTCGTCGTGAACGGTTACCCAATTTCTTCCTCCACGACCTTCATTCCAAGCTGCTTCATTTTGCGATAGAGGTTCGACCGATGCAGCCCCATTCGCTCGGCGGCGTCGGTCATGTTGCCTTTGGCCCGCTTGATGTGGCGCTCGATGTAATCGGTTTGAAATCGATGCGTCGCCTCCGTTAAGGGAAGCCCCAGTGGGATCGATGGCTCCGTCGATTGAGGCGAATTTACAAACGCCAGATCAGATGCTTCGATTTTCGTTCCCTCTGTCAGGTACGCCAGTCGCTCCATCAGGTTTCGCAGTTCGCGGATGTTGCCCGGCCAGCGATGAGCCAGCAACTGTTTCCTGGCACTGGCTGTCAACGTCGGTGTTTCGCGGCGAGCCTTTAAACAAAAGCCGTGCAGGAAATACTCGGCCAGCAATACCACATCGTCACCACGATCGCGCAGCGGTGGCAGCTCGATTGGAACCACGTTCAATCGGAAAAACAAATCCTGCCGGAATTTCTTTTGCTGCACCAGTTCCGCCAGGTTCTGATTGGTTGCGGCGACCATGCGGGCCGTTGTCGGAATCGGCATGGATCCACCCACCCGAACCACGGTTCGATCCTCCAGAACGCGCAGCAATTTTGATTGGCCGCTCAAACTCATGTCGCCGATTTCATCGAGAAACAAAGTCCCCCCATTGGCCAGTTCGAATTTTCCGGCGCGAGCCTGGTGGGCATCGGTGAAAGCCCCTTTTTCGTGCCCGAACAGTTCGCTTTCGAGCAGCGATTCGCTGATCGCAGCGCAATTGACCGCCACCATCACTTCGTCGCGGCGATCACTCAGATAGTGAACCATTTGAGCGACCACCTCCTTGCCCGTGCCGTTTTCACCCGTGATCAAAACCACCAGATCGGTGTTGGCAACCCGCTCAATGGTCTTTTTCAGTTTCTCGATTTCCGGACTATTGCCGATCAGTTCGACCTGACCGGCGACTTGTTCAACCACCTGACGTCGTGACGTGACCAGATGCTCAACGTGCTGAGTATTGTCAATCGCAACCGCTGCATGGGCCGCCAGCTCTTTGAGTTCTTCTTCATCCTCGTTTGTGAAATTCCCCGAAAGCCGGTTGATCAGCTCGAAGGCACCGATCGTTTTACCCGACTGATTGATCATCGGAACACAAAGCAAGGTGCGAGTCTGAAATCCGAGTTGCTTATCCACGTCGCGACTGATTTGCGCCTGTTCGGAGGTGATGTCCGCATCGACGCGAGCCGGTTGACCGGTCTTCATGACAGATCCGACGACCCCAGTATCGATCGGAACGCGCAGTTCGCCCTCTTCGACTCCCAGTGCCGGTTTGCCGATCAACATCGTGCCTGTTGAATCGGGAAGAAAGATGGTTGCTCGCTCGGTGCCGAGCAGTCGTGTCGAGGTGATTGCAATTTGTTCCAGCAACTGATCGGTTTGTCGCGAAAGATTCCAGCTTGCGGTCATCTCCAGCAGCGCAGCCAATCGCTCAGCTCGGCGGGTCGAGTAAACCTGACGTTCCAGTGCGGCCAGCGTCAAACCCAATGCGGCGGCAATGGAATCCAGTTCATCCGATTCAATCGCAGCGGACGAAAAGTGGGCCACTAACAATTCTCCATCGAGACAGGGCTTGCTCAGCGGCGCTGCGGCCCAGGAACCCGCTTTTTGGGCGGTCTCCGTGTCCAGTACTTCCGCCAGCAGTTCGGATGGCAAACCGGACGAAGGGCCGAATTGGTGAAGCGTTCGCCACTGCCCTTTGATTCCGCTGACGACCAAGGCTGTGTCGGCTTTGATAGCGGACGCGATCCATTTCAGGCTCGCGTCGAGAAACGAAGCGGGATCGTCGCGGCTGAGCGACAACTCCATCAAGCCGGGAAGGATTGATGAACTTGTTTTTCCAGCGAGAATGCGGGCCGGTACAGTTGCCATGACGGGGCTTCGGAAATCGGTGGTTATCGGGTAAATTGAGGGTTTCAAACATCATAACACAAAATGAGGAATCCAAACCGATGGGCATGTTTAGCGGAAAAAAAGGTCTGATCCTGGGGGTGGCAAACGATCGGTCGATTGCTTGGGCGATTGCAGAAAAAATCATGTCCGAAGGAGGTGAATGCGGGTTCACGCATCTGCCTGACCGGCCGGACGACGACAAGCAAAAGAATCGCCGCCGTGTCGAAAAATGTTTTGAGAAATCGGAGTCCGGCGCACAGCCGAAATTTCTGGTGCCGCTGGACGTGCAGGACGACGCACAGATTGCATCCGTCATCAAAACCGCCGGTGATGCATTTGGCAAAATCGATTTTCTGCTGCACTCGATTGCTTTCGCGGATCGCGAGGATTTGACACGCGACACCGTTGAAACGAGTCGAGGCGGATTCAAGCTGGCCATGGACATCAGCGTGTACAGTTTGATCGCGGTGGCCAACGCAGCAAAATCCATTCTGTCGGAACGATCGGCGATTGCCTGCATGACTTACTTTGGCGGCGAGAAATGCGTGCCAGGTTATAACGTGATGGGAATTTGCAAAGCGGCTCTCGACGCGACGACGCGGTATCTGGCCTACGATCTTGGTCCCACCGGAGTCCGTGTCAACGCCGTAAGTGCGGGTCCGCTGAAAACGCTTGCCGGAAGCGCCGCTGGAGTGGGCGAGATGATGAATATGTACGAGCATGTTGCTCCGCTGGGTCGAAACGTGACGCTCGAAGAAGTTGGCAACACCGGCGCTTATCTGCTATCCGACATGTCCGATGGTATCACCGGAGAGATTCTCCACATCGACGCCGGCTACAACATCATGGGCTCGCCGGGACGCTTGGTGGATGCCATGAAGAAGTAGGAGAAGCTTGATGAAACGGCCAAGTTTCAGTGTACAATGGAGGTTCGGGGTTGGGGAACGTCAAACGAACAAGTCGAACTTCTCCACTCGGAGAAATCCAGACAATAGATACACCGGAGTTTCAACATGATTTGCAGAAATACAGTACGGCCTTGTCGGTTCCCCTCTTACTTCTTCCAGAGCTTCTCCAATGGCATCCTTGGACATGGTTTGATGTTCAAACGGACGGTCAGGGCGTTGATGGTCTCAAGCGGTCTTCTCTTGCTTCATTCGGAAGCCGCCTTAACCCATCAAGCCTCTGCCCAGTCGGTTGCGGCATCCCCGGAAAGAGATCAAGGTTCTTCAGCGGCTCCGGCCGACAAGCAGGCGGCGGTGCAAATGCCAGGCTCAATCGACTGGCCATCACCCCTTGTAAGTGAGCATCAAGTAACGATTAAAGGCCAGGCGATTCCCTATACAGCGACTGCCGGAACACTGCCGGTCGTCGATAGTCAGGGCAAACCGATTGCATCCTTGTTTTATGTCTTCTATCAGCGAACCGATGTCGAGGACCGATCCCGACGCCCCTTGACGTTTTCTTTCAATGGTGGACCGGGTTCGTCATCCGTCTGGATGCACATTGGTTACACGGGGCCTCGGCGACTGAAGATTGATGACGAAGGTTTCCCGGTTCAACCTTATGGCTCGGAAGAGAACCCGCATTCGATTCTAGATGTTACGGATGTTGTCTATATCGATCCGGTCAACACAGGGTTTTCGCGGCCAATGGAGGGTGTTGACGCCAGCCAGTTTTTTGGCGTGAATCAGGACATTCAGTATCTTGCCAAGTGGATTGAGCTGTTTGTCAATCGCAACGAACGATGGACTTCGCCCAAGATCCTCAAGGGTGAAAGTTATGGTACGACGCGAGTTTCAGGATTGGCGCGGCAACTGCAAACGGCCCATCGCATCTTTGTCGATGGAGTGATTCTGGTCTCACCGACGTCGTTGGGAATCGAACGGTCCGGCCCGATGTCGGCGGCGCTGATGCTGCCGCACTACGCAGCCACCGCCTGGCATCACGGGCAACTGGCAGCAGAATTTCAGGATCGTGAGTTGGAGGAATTTTTGCCGGAAGTCGAAACGTTTGCCATTGAAGAGTATTTACCCGCGCTGGCAAAAGGGGGGTTTCTCGAAACTGAAAAGCGAAACCAGATCGCGGCCAAGGTAGCAAAGTATGCCGGAGTGTCCGAACCGTTTGTGCTCAACAACAATCTGGAAATTCCCATCAGTCGCTGGCGAAAGGAATTGTTGCGGGATCAGCGGTTGACGGTGGGACGGCTCGACGCCCGATACCGGGGAGTCGATCGCGATGCCGGTGGGATTTCACATGACTACGATGCCGCCATGTCAGCCTGGAATCAGGCATTTACGCCCGCGATCAACGTGTACTTGCGGGATGACTTGGGTTACAAGACTGATTTGAGCTACAACATTTTCGGCCCGGTTCATCCTTGGGATCGAACGGGGGATCGAACCGGCGAAGCGTTGCGACAAAGTATGGCTGAAAACCCGTGGCTGAAGGTCATGATCCAGGCTGGATATTACGACGGCGGAACGGATTATTTTTCAGCCAAGTATACGATGTGGAATATCGATCCATCGGGACAATTACAAGACCGATTCCGCTTTCAAGGCTATCGCAGCGGACACATGATGTATTTGCGAACCGAAGATTTACCCGTTTCCAACCAGCACGTGCGAGAGTTTATCGAGTGGTCGATTCCGCCTCAAGGATCATCGGCTCGCTGGTAACTACTTCGGAATCTGGTTAAGCGTATACCAGACTTCGCATGACCATAGCGCGCGGCCGGAATTGCTGATTGGGTCCGTGCAGAGATAGACTACGTAGCCCTGCTTCAGGCCGTCCACATATAGCCGAACGCTTCGTCCATCGGCCGCCGCAACAGCGCGGGTCACTTGCAGGCTGGATTCATCAAGCTTGGGGCCTCCGTAGGCCGGCGTCGACTGATACGTCCATTGTTGCATCGTGTAATGAGTCGTCTCCTGCAAAAATGATTCTGCAACCGGTTCGGTGAATGTCAACTCGAATCCGCCCGGGGTTGCTCGCAGCGACTCAATCTCAAACACTTCCTCTCCGGTCGGCATCAATCGCTCCAGTCCCTGATAGGTGGGCTGTTCCTGATCGTTGACCCAATACCAGGTCGAGGCGTGATGGCCGCCGATCCCTCCGGCATACAGTTCACCCTCCGGGCCAAACAGAATCCGGTTCGGCCCCGCTTCCAGTCCTTGAGTGAATCGCATGGCACAACCTTGCCAGACGCCACCGACCTGCTCCAGGAAGACACGGTTGATTCCTCCATATCGCATATCGGGAAGCGCCAGTTGACCTTCGAATCGATGACCGGTCGGAAAAAGCAACGGCTGGGTGGGTGAATTGCCAATTTCATCTTGCGGCAATTGAACGGCAGGTAGCGTTACCCGTGCGTCCGGGCTGTCGCGATCCGCCGGCTGAAATGGTGACGCATAAGCGTTGGGTGGGCGGTGTGGCTGATAGAATCCATAAAAATGTCCTTCCTGAACGTGATTCAGTTCATTGGCCGGTGTCCACTCGCCCTGATTGTCAATCACAAACAGTTCGCGTTGCGGGCCGAAACCAATTCCGTTCGGAGTGCGATGTCCGCCCGTCATCGGGGTCACGTTTTCTCCGGCCGCCCGCGATAAATCGATTCGCCACACGGAGCCGTGGTCGGGCGGGTTCTGCATCAATCCCAACCCGGGAGAACGAGCCATGTACAGAAAGCCGGGATGGTCCGGCCCGTGAGTCTGCGGATCGCTTGGCTGGAACAATAGCCCGGCAGAAATTTGATGAAAGTCATTGGTCTTCCAACCGGATGCGATCGTTGTCGGGTTCCAGGCTGTTGTAGACGCATCAAAATCGTATCGAGTGACTTCACTTCGCTGCGAAACGAGAATGGCGTCGTCGATCACGCAGACACCACTGGGCTCATAGAGCCCGTCGGCAATCATCTCTCCTGAAACCTGAGTTCCATCTTCTCCGTCGGATAGCGAGATCAGCCAAAGCTGACCATTGGGATGGTCAACCGGATGAGGGGCTTTCAACGTTCGCGCATCAAAGCGGGCAACGACCAGCCGTCCATCGGACAACCTACCCAAGCCTCCAACCGGCATCTCCATTCCGTTCGGGCGAATGTTGGTGACGCGATAACCGGGATGAACCCCAGCAAGTTTCTGTCGCAGGCCGGGTCGGTCGCGCCCGTCCACCAATCGCTTTTTTCCAGGCTGAGTCGGACGAAAATAAAACGCGGGCGCCCGACAAAGGTCTGGAGGAAGCATTTCATAGTCGGCGGCTGTCGGTCGTTTCCATTCCAGGGCCAGCAATGCTTGTTCCGGTTCGTTGACGTATTGCCAGATCTCCAGCCGATTCCATTCGCGGGTCAGCGCCAAAGCATGTTCAGCGCTCGGCGAATTGAAATGGCATTCTGTCAGAAGCTCACCGTTGATTGCCAGGCGGTACGCTCCCTTCGTTGAAATCCGAAACGAGTAGTTGCCGGGTTCCGCAGCTTGGATCCAGCCAGAGAAATGGTAGACCAGTGGTGCCGCGATGTCATTTCCATCTGGATCCAACAGCGGCCAATCGTCCTTTGTACGTTGGCAGTGGCTGAGGGTGAGATCGAGATTGGGCGACTGACCCGGATCCACGGGTTGGGCAGCCGCGATTGGCTCTCCCATTTCAAACAGCCGCAGTCGCAATCCGGTTTCTGTAATCGATGGATCGAATGAATGGGATGTTTGCGCGGATGCCGGAAGACCGGTCCCCGTGAAGATGATTCCGATCAGCAACCACCCAGTTAGGAGATGGGACAACGCAAGGGTACGATAAGTTGGTTGTGTGCAGCGGTCGTGTTGGTCCTTACCATTCATTGAACATCTCGAGAAATAATGAAACTTAAAAAGCTAAAAGTAATGGAACGACCGCGCAACACACCAGGTGCTCTGTTGATAGTATTCGAATCAAAACCCGACGCGTAAGCGAGGGACCGCGTTTCTTCCCTCGCTTACGCTTCGGGTTATGATTTCCACCAGGCCACCCTACGAACATTGGCTCAATATGTTAATTATTTAACATACTTGATAGTGCAACCTGGCCTATCGATTTTCCTCTTCTGCAACTTTGACTTCGATCCAGGTTGCGGCGTCGGGGGAATGGAAGACTCGATGGGTTGCTTTGGTGAAATCTTCTGGCTTGGCTTTGAAGATGTTGTCGACGTATTTTTGTGGGTTGCGGTCGATCAATGGGAACCAAGTGCTTTGAATCTGAATCATCAAGCGATGGCCCGGTTTGAACGTGTGGCAAATATCCTGAAGCGGTAACTGAACGGTAGCGACTTCGTTGGGTGTAAACGGTTCGGGATGTTCGTAGCTATTGCGGAATCGCCCGCGAATGACTTCGCTGCGGATCATCAACTGCGAACCGCCAAATTTCAGATCCGGATCCGATCCAGAGATAAAGGGATGGTCGTCCGGCAATACATCAATGACTTTTACGACCCAGTCCGCATCGGATTCCGAAGTTGAAACTGCGAGATGAGCCAGAATATCGCCCGTAATGGTCAGCGGCTTGGTCAGTGGTTCGGTCTGGAAAACCAGAACGTCCGGCCGGCTGGCTGCGAAACGTTGGTCGTCGGACATGTACTCACGAGGTGTAAACCGGAACCGAATATCTTTTCGATCCCGGTAGGGAACGGGATCCATGGGATCGCTGAAATATTCGGTGAAAGTTTTTTCGCCAGCGACCGGTGGTTCGGCGCTCAGTTTTTGATCACCTCGTAAATAGAGTTTGACGGTCTGAGCCGTTTTGGGTGGCCAGCTATCATAGCCTCGCCACTTGCGCGTGCCCGTATCGAACATGATCGCTTCGTATTCAGGAGGCTGGCCCTCGCCCTTTAAGAAATGCCGGAAGAAAGGCGCTTCAATATTTTCCTGATAGTATTGCGACACATTGGCACCGAAGGAAACTTTGCCCACGACCTGGTGCGGACCGCGAACATGGGCCCAGTCACCGTGGCTCCACGGTCCCATGACGATCATGTTGAAAATGTTGGGGTTGTTTTTCTCCAGTGTTTTGTAGACGTTGAAAGGCCCGTACAAATCCTCGGCGTCAAACAGTCCGCCGACCGTCAGAACAGCGGCTTTGACATCGTTGAGGTGCGGTAGGATATTTCGTTTCTGCCAGAACTCGTCGTAGTTCGGGTGTTCGACGATCTGATTCCAAAGAAAATTATCAGGAAAGATGCGAGCCCCAGCATCTCCGAGCGGTCCCAAATTCATGTGGAACTGCCACGCATCCGGGGTTTGCGGATTGTAGCTCTGATACCATTGCTGGGACGTTGGCCCATTGTGTTGGTGACCGAATGTAGAGTTCGCAAGGAAGTAGGACTGCAAATACGCTCCGTGATGGTGAAAGTCATCAAAGAAGAAATCGGAAATCGGAGCTTGCGGGGACGCAGCCGCAATGGCCGGATGTTGTTCGGCCAACGCAGCAGCAGTATAGAATCCCGGATACGAAATTCCCCAAATGCCGACTTTGCCATTGTTGACAGGAACGTTCTTGAGCAGCCACTCAATCGTGTCGTAGGTATCGGAGCTTTCGTCGATCTCCGCATCGCCCGGAACGTGCGGCCGCATGTTGTCGAACTGGCCTTCGGACATCCATCGCCCGCGAACGTCCTGATGGACGAAGATGTATTTTTCTTCCAGCATTTTTTTTGACGGAGCGATAGACCGGTCGTACTGATTAGCTTCGTAGGGCTGAGTGCTGTACGGAGTTCGGTTGATCATGAACGGATACGTTCGCGAAGTATCCCGTGGAATGTAGAGGGTCGTTTGCAGTTTGACACCATCCCGCATCGGGATCTGGACCATCGTTTTCGTGTAGTGGTTCGGAATATAGTCCTGGGGAACCAGTTGAGCACTCGCCGAAAGCGAATGAAGCAAGACGGGCAAGGCCAGAAGTGAGGATACGAATAGACGCACCGGGCTAAAGATCATTCGAGGTGTCGAAAAAAAGCGAAATCCGTTCATGAGCATTGACAATGAGTGTATTCAGGGTCGAGGGATGGAATAGGTGTTACCCACCAAACCTCCTCATTGTAGGCGATTGCCGTCAAGCACAACAGCGACCAGAAAGGTATGACTGCTTTGTAGTAAAAACGAGTACAAAAATTGTAGGTAGCAGGGTATAATCAACGTAAGTGACCTGTTTAACTGGAGGCCCGATCAGTGATCTATCGTTTGCCCTTGATATTTACTCCTCAACCCGAAGGGGGATACACTGTGACATCCCCAGTGTTACCCGAATTGGTGACTGAAGGCGATACATTGGAGGAAGCCCAAATGAACGTCCGCGATGCTTTCGAGGCAGTCGCCGAGTTGTATGAGGAGCAGGGACGGACATTGCCAACAACGATCTCGTTGCAAGCTGCGAGATCAGTGGCTTCCTAAAAAAATAGCTGCCTGTTTCCAGGCAGCTATGGCTATGGATATTGGTGGTGGGTTTAGAAGGGGACGTAGAACATGTCGGTTCGGGCTCCGTTGCCATCGAAGTGATGGTACTGGCCATAGGAATCCTGGATCATGGTGTTGCCAGGTCCGCCGCTCCAAACCGATCCGGGTTGGTAGTTAGGCATCTGAAAAATTTCCCCCTGATGGTTCCTATAGTTTCCTTGTTCATAAATCCCTTCGGTAATGAATCGTCGATGTCCGGCACTATTTTGTGCGGATTGATCCTTCCATTGAGCGAGCGACGCATCCATTGCGACGTTTCGATCAGCAGCGTATTTTGCCTGTTGTTGATAGAAGGCGTCTTCCCGAGCCCTTAGGTTTCGCGAAAAGTTGTCATTGGGCGTTTGTCGCGGACCGTATTTCGCCCAGATAATCTCAACGACTTGTTGATCGGAAGTGCTGTAGTCGCCCGTTTGCTGACGGTAGGCCTGGATGGCTTTTCTCGTTGCCATTTCGGTATTTTGTAGTTGCTGGGCATGAAGCTGCTGTAATTGAACTCCCGTGTTATATTGTGCGGCCTGGTTTTGCTGAATCATCCATTGGAGATCCATCATTTGAGCCGAGGCCTGTTGTGCAGAAATCGCAACTAAAACAGCGATCGCCAGCAATCTGTACGTCGTTTTCATGTTTTTTTCCTTGTTTCGTAGGGTCACGTTAAAGAGTGGTTGTTTGCAGACAATACGCGCAGAAACGGACCCCGTGACACCCTACAGAAAAAATTTTGGGGATTGAAATCGTTCGGAGTGGAGCCGGTTGGCATGGAAATAAGAGGAAGGAGAGGATTTCGTAACCGTCACGGAGCGATAGAACGTTTAGCCGCAAGCCGAAGCCGACCGCCATTCGTTTGCGACGATCATAGAAAGCCCATCGACTTATGGTTGAAGCTGAAAGATCGAGAAATGGTCGGCGCAGGCGCGACGGCAGGGTGCAGTCTCCGTATTCAACCTGCCTGCCAATAAAATACCCACAACCCGATGCACCGCGCGCCTTTGGGGGTTGCCGGTAAAGCGATTTCGGTATTGCAGTATTTTTTTTGCGACAACCCCCGACGGCTTGCGGCTAAACGCAATGCCGCTAAAGTTCTGGAGACATCACCGAGTGGCAACCGCTTGGCGGCGCAAATGGGGCGGTTTGTATAAACGAATGGCAAGCTGGATAAATGCCCCATTTGCTCTGCGGCGCGGTTAAACGAGAACTTGAACGGTACTGCGGCTAAACGTTTTGGCTTGTCGTGAACGGTTACCAATAATCGAGTAACCGCGACGACTTTTACTTCCGCGTTCCTTCCGCCACCGTATCAAACTCGTGATAATACGTCGCCCGTTTCTTGGAAGGACGGCGGGCGTAGATCATGGCGGATTTTAGTTCGTTGTATCGCAGCTTGAAGGTCGCCCCGGAACGGCTGACGAAACGGTCCAGTCGGAAACTGACGGTTTCGCCCGGATGAATCGACTTGGTGTCCATGATCTGATAATTCTTGTTGATCGTGATCGTCAGATGCGTCCATTCCTCATCACTGAGGTTGGTGACCAACAGCTCGCCCCCGCCTGTCCACGGAAGCCGCTCGCGATAGTCGATCACATAGTAGTCGGGTTCAGGGAGACCGGCTGCCTGGACCTTGGCCTGCAATTTTCCTGACTCTGTGGGCGGCAAGTACTGCCAGATCACCGCAATGATCGCGACCGGCAGCGAACACAGCAGCACGAGAACCATGTAAAAGTGCTTGGAACCGATCGTTGGCGAAAGCTTCTGGTACTTCGACCGGAAAGGGCCAGGCGTTTCCTGGTTGGAAGACGGGTTGTCAAAAGTATCAGTAACCATTTTACTGGCATAGGGTTAATCGTACTCAATTCAATCTCTATTAGAACACATGTTGAATCGTTTGCAAAACCGTTTTCTGTTGAACGCATCGTGGCTAATCAAGCTGCGGTGGGTTGCAGTTTTTGGGCAGCTCCTTTCCGTGTTGAGTGCGTGGTTCGTGTTCGACATCGATTTTCCAGTACTCTTTACGATTCTGGTGGTAATCAGTCTTACGGCAGGCTCGAATCTGTTTATCAAATACTGGTTTGCCAAGTGGCAAAACATTCGCCGCCAGGAACGGCTGCCGTGGGATCTGGTTCTGGGCCTGGTGTTGGTGATGGATCTGCTTTCGCTGACGACGCTCCTTTTTGTCACAGGTGGCCCGAACAATCCGTTTACGCTGTTCCTGTTTGTCAACGTCAGTCTGAGCGCGCTGATTCTCAGTCGTCGCTGGGCGTGGGCGATTAACGGATTGACGATCGCTTGTTTCGCTGGATTGATGTACAGCCATTTCGAACTGTATCCGCTGGATTTCGGATTGAGGAAAATCCACGGCGACCGATTGACCCTGCAGCATATCGGGTTCATGCTCGCCTTCGGTACTTGCTCGAGCGTCATCACTTACTTCATCACTCGATTGACCCATGAATTGCGAGAACACCAGATTCACGTTCGCCGCGCGGAAGCGCTTCAGGCGAGAGCCGAGAAAATTGAAGCGCTGGGGACCCTTGCGGCCGGTGCGGCGCACGAGCTGGCGACGCCACTGAGCACCATTGCAGTCGTCGCCAAAGAAGTCGAGAAAGCGTTTGAACTTCACCCGCCCGATTTTCCGGGTGCGGATGAAGTGCTGGATGATGTCAAGCTGATCCGTAGTCAACTGGAGCGCT
The DNA here is from genome assembly GCA_964414815.1 of uncultured Pirellulaceae bacterium. GTDB lineage: Bacteria > Planctomycetota > Planctomycetia > Pirellulales > Pirellulaceae > Mariniblastus. The sequence continues at coordinate 36,931 of CAYPXY010000024.1, forward strand.
GTCGCAAGATCATCGACCGGATGGCGGGTCATGCGGGTGAAACGATTGGCGAGCCGTTACAGGCTATCTCGATTGAACAACTGACGAAAACCCTGGTGGATGGAGTGATGGGGCGCGAGCGAGTCAAGATCGAGCTCAGTCAGGAAGCTCGGCAAGGCACGATCAAGGTGCCGCTGGACGGACTGAGTCAGGCGATGCGCGGGCTGGTGCAGAATGCACTCGATGCCGATCCAACCGATCAGCCAGTGCGTGTTCGCGTGGATCGTCAAATGGAGGAATGGGTTTGGCAGATCCAGGATCACGGACAGGGGATGACGGAAGAGCACTTGAAGCGGGTTAGCGAGCCGTTCTTCACCACGAAGCCGCCTGGCAAGGGAATGGGGTTGGGAGTTTTTCTGGCCCAGAATGTGATTCGCCGATTGGGCGGCTCCATTGAAATTCAATCGCAAATAGATCGGGGAACGTGTGTTACCGTAAAATTGCCGGTGTAGCTTTGGGATAAGGGAGACCACGATTGATATCACCCCTGTAATGGCCATTGAGCTGAGTTGCGAGGCCATCGAATGCTGCCGGTTTTTAACCGGTAGATCGTTACCTTCAACCTGACTTTCTTATCCACTCAAATAGAACGTCACCAGCATCGCCATCCAGACGATACCCAGGAAATGCCAGTACCCGGCACAGTTGTCAACCGCCCAGTGGCGCTCGTGATCATAACGCCCGCGGAAGGCCCGGTAGATGACATAGGCCAGAAAAATCAGGCCGCCCAGCACATGCAGCGCGTGGAGAAACGAAAGCACGAACGACATGCCGAATACCTTGGTCGAACCATCATAGTTCTCGGCAAAATGTTTTACCCATAGCGAACCCATGCCAATCGCCTGAACGAGGGCAAACAACATCGCAGACCACCAGGAAAACAACAGGTACTTGCGGAACTCGATCTGGTGTTCGCGGCGGACACTGTTGACCGCTCTCTGCATCAGAAAACTATGCAGAACCAGCACCAACGAACTCAGCCAGAACGCGATGGGAACCTGCATGGGCGCGTAGAACTTTGGCCCCATCGCATAGGTACTGCCCGGTACGGCATCCGTCGCCGGATAGTACGAGTGATACCGCACTCTCAGGTAGGTGACCAGGCTGCCCGCAAAAAACATCCCCAGGGACGCGATGAAGATGTAGAAGAACCACTTGGCCTGGTGCAACTCGCGACGACCCGTAGCGTACTGGAGCGTGTGCTTGAGCATGGCTTCAAAAAGCGTAACCGTTCACGAAACAATCTCGTGCTAGGGCGCCGAGGTTTCTGCTTCTCGCGGGAACTGATCGATGTCTTTCTGGTAATGGCTGGTGTCGAGCATGGTCAAACCGATGAACAGGGCGACAAAGAACAGCGAACTCAGGAATGTAAAAATATTGAACTTCTTGTCCCACCACATGTGCATGAAGAACGCGCAGACCAGGAACGCCTTGATCGTCGCAATGAACATCGCGGCGGGGAATGCCAGGTCTTTCGGTAGCTCGAGCCAGGGCCAGTAGACGGATACCAAAACCGTCAGGATCGTCAACGAAACCAATGCAACGAAAACCGTGAACAGCAGCTTTACCGATACCGGGTGGCAAAAGCGAGGTAGATGGTCGTGATGATGGGACATAGGACTAATCAATCAGATAAAGAAGCGGGAACAAATAAATCCAGATCAGGTCAACCAAGTGCCAGTACAACCCTACAAAATCGACGGGGCCAAAATAATCAGGTCGCCAGTCGCCACGCACCGAGCGATAATATATCCAGGCCAGGAAACCAATCCCAGCCAGAATATGGGTCGCGTGCAGCCCGGTCATGCAGTAGTAAATACTGAAGAAGATGCCGATGTCACGATTCAGTTTTTCTCCGGATGACTTTGAGACGGGTTCATCGGCCGGTGCCACCGCAGCTGGTGTCATCGCCGTCGCGGCATGCAGAACGATGGGGGTTGTGGGGGTCGCTGCAGGAGCCAACTGGTTGAGTGCATGGTTGTGTCCGTGATCTCCATCATGGCCATGATCTCCATGACTGGCATGATTTCTGCCATCGGCCCAGCGCTGGTAAACCTGTCCACCGATCGCGCCCAGGAAGTAACCGCCCACCGTGATTGCCAGCGCCATCAGCAGTGACGCAAAATGATTCTTTCCATTCACCTTTGCAACCACCGATCCGAGGCTGAACACCCCGAGCAAAATAGCGGGAATCACACTCAGATAAACCAGGTAGTCTGAAATATGGAGTGCCTGACCGATGGCTGTGACCGGCTCCGCATGATGGCCTTCATTCAAGTTGAAATAGGCGCGGACAAAAATACCCATGTCCCATTTGTGGCTGTACTCGACGGCTTTGACGCCCAAAAAGACCGCGGCACAGATCATGGTCAGCAATACATAGAACGCACAGTTCTTGTTACGACCGAGCTGGGCGGCACGAACACCCAATGCCATCGTCAAACTGCTGAACAGCAGCACGATGGTGTTGATCCCCCCGAGCATCTTGTCTAGATAGACGTGTGCCTGTTCGAAAATTTCCGGGTGATGGTTTCGATAAAGGGTATAGGCGACGAACAGCCCGCTGAAGAACAGCACTTCGGTTACCAGAAACAGCCAAATTCCCAGTTTCCCGGAATCGAATTGCTGTTCAGGCGTATCAAAGTGATGGGCAATGAACTCACCATGATCGTGGTGGTGATCACCGTGATCGTGAGTTGCATGGGTATCAACGGTTGCCATTCGTGGCTCCAAATTTCAATGGTGTTAGTGGTGGATTGATTTAGTGATGGTGAACGGGTTGGGTTCGAGGAGGAACCACTGCCGGATCAAAGAAGTCACGATGAACCCAGCTATCGAGTTCCGCATCGTAAACCTGGGATTCAAAATCGTAGGGGTCGGTCATCACCGGTTTGTGGGTGAAGTTGTGGAAATCAGGAGGCGAGCTACTTTGCCACTCGACCGACGCCGCCCGGAAGGGATTGCTGCCGCATCGTGGGCCTCGGAAAACGGCATAGACCAAAACGACAAAACTCAGCACGATACCAATTCCCAGCACGAATGCACCGACCGTCGAGAGCTGGTGGAAAATCTGGAATTCGGGGTCATAGCTTGCATAACGGCGTGGCATCCCGCGCGAACCCATGACGAACTGAGGCAGAAAGGTCAGATTGAATCCGAGGAAAACCAGGAAACAGCCAACTCGTCCGAGGAAGTCGTTATACATCCGACCAAACATCTTGGGCCACCAGTGGAACAGCCCGCCAAAAAACGCGGTCAACGTTCCACCCACCATCACAAAGTGAAAGTGAGCCACCACGAAGTAAGTATCATGCAGGTGAATATCGACGTTGAGGGTGGCCAGGAACAAACCGGTCAAACCACCGATCCCAAACAGGAAGATGAATGACAGGGCATAACACATCGGCGTGACCAACAAAATCGAGCCTTTATAAAGCGTTGACAGCCAGTTAAACACTTTCACCGCCGACGGAACCGCGACCGAGAATGTGATTCCACTGAAGATGATCGTCATGGCAGCCGACTGGCCGCTGGTAAACATGTGGTGTCCCCAAACGAGGAAGCCCAGGATCGCGATGGCGATGCTGGAGAACGCGATGAAGGAATATCCGAAAATCCGCTTTTGACCGTAAACACCGATCAGCTCGCTGATAACACCCATCCCCGGCAAAATCATGATGTAGACCGCGGGGTGAGAGTAGAACCAGAAAAAGTGCTGGAACAGAACCGGGTCACCACCATACTTGGGATCGAAAATACCCACATGCATCGTCTTTTCGGCGATCAACAACAACAGGGTAATCCCCAGCACGGGTGTGGCCAGAATCTGAATAATGGCGGTTGCGTACAATGCCCAGACGAACAGCGGCAGGCGGAACCAGGATTGCCCTTTGAGCCGCATCGTGTTCACCGTAACAATAAAGTTTAGACCGGTGAAAATCGAGCTGAACCCGAGCAGAAACGCGCCGAAGGTCGCGTAGACCACACCGGTCTCTGTATCGATACTGTAGGGCGTGTAGAACGTCCAACCCGTATCCAGACCCTTGCCGGATAGAATTGCAATGAGCAAAAAAGCCGTCCCGGCCACCCAGAGATAGAAGCTACTCAAATTTAAACGCGGGAAGGCCACGTCTTTGGCACCGAGCATCATGGGCAGCACCATGTTTCCAAGTGCGGCAGGGATACTGGGGATGATGAACGAGAACACCATCACGGCCCCGTGCAACGTAAACATCTGGTTGTACATCGGGTTGGACAACAACTGGCCGTCGAAGCTCCATAGATGCGTTCGCAAAACCAGTGCGAAAGCACCGGCGAGCAACAGCGCTACGGTGACCCCAATGGTGTACATGATCCCGATCCGCTTGTGGTCAAGCGTAAAAGCCCACGATTTCCAGCCGCTGGAACAATTCAGGTAGTTCACGTCCGGCGTGCCAAACAATTGCTTTCGGATTGATGCGCTGTCAGCCATTTCGATGCCTCATTCTTGGGGTGCGGCGATCCCTCGTCGCGGGTTGGGCGGCATTGCCGTCTTTTATGATTAAGGTGAACGTTGTTTTTGGGTGGTGGTTACTTCGAGTCGGATGATGATTCCGTGGGTTCGCCCGCTGGCTCTTCGGCTGCGGGGGGAACGGATTCATCTGATTTCTCATCCTGCGCTGGCTCGGAGACTTCCGGAGCGGCTTCAGTCTGCGCTGCGTCACCCGCCCCTTCATCGGCCCCGATTTGTTCATCGGCCCCGATTCCGATCGGTTTGTCTCCAATTGGATCTTTGGAATACGAGTCATCTCCACTCAGCTTTTTCAGGTACTGAATAATGGCATTGATGTCGTCGTCGTTAAGTTTACCTTTGAACGAAGTCATCTTGTTCTGGAAGCCTTCAACAATTTCGGTGTCCGGACGCTCCAGCGAGTCCTTGATATAGTTGTGGTCGACCTTTCGCTCAGCCCCACTGGTGAATTTTCGCGTTCCCGCCCCCCAGGTTTTGTCCAGTGGCGGGCCGGTTGAGTTGGTGCCGTCGACGCGGTGACAGCCGGAGCAATTGATTTGATACAGTCGTTCACCATATTGCCAAGGAGCGTGTTCGGCCTTGATCCATTCAGTGCTGGCCTTTCGATCGGCATCATTTTTGTGGACCCTGGCAATGGTCTTCATTTTGGAATGCTCGTCGCCGCAATATTCGGCACAGGTCAAGCGGAACGTGTCCACTTTGTTTGCGTTGATGTAAGCGTAGGTAAACCGGCCTGGAACTACGTCCATTTTTTGACGGAACGCCGGAACGAAGAAGCTGTGCAGTACGTCCGTCGAGTGCATCACCAGCATCGTCGGACGATCCATGACCAAGTGGAGTTCACCGGACTTGTCGCCGTCCGGATAAGTAAACTCCCAGGTAAATTTCTGAGCCTTGACCTGAATTTCTTCGGCCACTTCACCCGGTGCCCGCATGTTGAAATAGCCTTGGGCACCTTCGTAGAACATCCACAGCATCAACAAGCTTGGCACCGCCGACCAGAAAATTTCCAGGCCGGTATTGTGATCCGGGCTCGGCAGCGGATTGATTTCTTTTCCCTTCCGGCGGTACTTGAAAACAAAGTAAATCATCGTTGCGATGATTCCCACAAAAAAGAACGTGGAAATCCAGAAGATGCTCATGTAGACAAAATCAACATGCGGTGCATAAGACGAGGCTTGTTCGGGCATCCAGAAGCTTGAACTCCAGGCGGCCGCGCCGCTTTCGTTCTGCAAAACCGATTCCGGGACGGTCGTTCCGTCCTGGGAACGAGCCTGCACCCGTTCCCGGATCTGTGTCAGATCATCCAGGCAAGCCAGTAATGTTGGATTGAAAAAATTCATGGTTTCAATGAAGGTTAAAAACAATCGCTTGCCCGTCAGCAAACGCAATGGTTGTCAAGGCTGGCAACACGTTGCCGACGGTTACGATCCCTGAGCCATTACACACCCGGTTGGTCCACTCGATCGATCTACTTGGTCTACCCACTGGGCCCACTGGGCAGGGGTGGATTTTTCGCAGAAATTTCGTCTGGTCGATCCGCCGAGTAGTTCCTGAAAAACCAATAGGGAATCAAACCAATCAAAACGGCTGCGATGGTGATCAGGCCACCGATGCGCATCAGCGCCATGGCCTGAAAGCCGTATTTACCCATTGCCGAATCGAACGAATAGCAACCGAGACTGTACATGGCCCAATCCACCGGCGAACCAATCTTGCCGTCGGCCGTTTCAATCAGCGCCAAACGGATCGTTGCAGGTTCATAATTCAATCCTGCAATGTAACGGACGATTTCACCTTCGGGTGAGATCAAAATCAGTGCCGGAACGTGGGAGTATTCATTCTGCTCAGGAATATACTTATACAAAAAACCGCATTCTTCTGCCAGTTTTTCAATGTTCTGTCTCTTGCCTACCAAAAAATGCCAACCTGCATTGCTTTGGGGGCGATTGTAATAGCTGGTGTATAATTCCTTGGTTTTCTTTGCGATTTCCGAGGTTTCCTTGGGGTCGATACTGACCGAGATGTAATCGAAATCCTTGCCGACTTCCAGGTCGATTTCACGCATCGCGAACGTAATGTTTTCCAACTGAACCTCGCACAGCTTGGGGCACCGCGAGTAGTTGAACGATAACATCACCGGCCTCTTTTTGTCTTTGAAGAAGTCGCCGAATCGAACGAGTCGGTTTTCAGAATCGTAGAACGTGATGTCGCCATCAATAAACGTTCCCTCGCGAGAGTTGACGCCAATGCCTTCGGCCTGCGGAGGTACGGATCGAAGTCCCAGAGGATCGGTATCCGATGTGGTCACCGGCGTTTTGATTTCCTGCTGAACTGCGGTGAGCGGCGCGGTCAAAAAACACAACATCACCAGCACACCCGCCGCGACAACACCGCGCGAGAAAGCTGGAGGACACCGGTTTTCTGATTTTACGTTCATCGATTTATGCTCGTTGCAGTCTGCTATTTTCCGTACTTGCTGATCACGTCTTTCATGGATTCTTCGATCGACTTGATCCCGTCGCCGCCTTTCAAAATCTCTTTGCGAGCCTCGGTTGGGTCGGTTTGAACCTTGACGACACCGGATTGACGTCCGAATTTTTCATCCCAGTGGTAATACAACCCCTGAAAAAACATCATCGACAGCAACGTCAGAATGGCACTGATCACGCCGACCATCACCACTACCGGGGTGTTGATGTCATCGTAACTCGGGCGATCGTCATGGGGATCAGTGTGGGTATCGTGCGAGGTATGTGAAGCGTGGGAAGCCATGGGGTTCTATCAATTATATTTTTTTGTTATTTGAAAATGGCGGTTTACCGGTTTAATTATTTCTCAATGTCTTTCAAATTCAATTTCGTTTAAACCCGTCTTTTTGCCGCATGGATTACGTCAAGTATTCTACAGGGATTCGGTGGCCCATTAGTGAACCACATGGTTCAGTGCTTCACCCAATCGTGGGTCTCCTTGTGGCACCAAGGATCGATCCCGTGCGATCAAGCAGAAAAATGCAATGAAAACCGCGATCAGTCCGACCATCAACGGGATATCGATCAACGCGCTGAATGCAAATTTTCCACCCGTAATGTGGGCGACCGGATTGTCTGCATCAAACAGCGGCATGATCAACCAATAATGATCGGCCCAGTGGAAGAACAATACCACCAGTGCCGTAAAGGCCATGAATTTCTTGTTTCGCCGAGCCGTACGCCCCATGATCATGAAGAACGGGATGAACAATCGTCCGCACAACAAGATCGAGAACCACATCCAGCTCGAATCCTTGTTCATTCGGATGTCATACCAGAACGTTTCCTCGGGAATGTTCGCGTACCAGATCAACAGGAACTGACTGAACGCGATATAACCCCAGAACACGGTGAAGCCGAACATCAGTTTCCCCAGATCGTGATAATGCTCGGTGGTGATTTCGTCGGTGACCCGGCCCGTGGTTTGCAGCCAAAATGCGGTCAGTGTAATGGTTGCCAGTGCTGCTCCGACGCCGCCCGCAAAAATGTAGACAGGAAACATCGTGCTGAACCACAATGGCGAGCGGGACATTGAGAAATCAAACGAGGCGAACACCAGGGTGGCTGCAAAAATAATCGTGAAGATCGGCGCGAAATACTGCATCCGCAGCGTCAGATCCTTCGATCGAGTTTCATCCTGCTTGAGTGAGTTTTTTAGAAAGAACCAGGCCATGATCGTCCAGATCGAGAAGTACGCGATCACGCGAATGGTGAACCACTTGGGGCTTAGCCAATAACCTTTCAGCACTTCCAGGGGGGGGCGATCTTCCAGATTGGTTTTGGCGATTTGGGCTGCTTCGGAAACATCATGCACCGAATACCCTCCCTTAACCCAGGGATAGACCGTGTCGCTACCGGAAATAACGGTCAACAGAATGGGCAGGAACAACAAGAACAGAGGCGTCAAACAGGCGGCATAATATTCCGCCAACCTTCGAACCGTCACGATCCATCCCGCGCGCACCAAGTGAGCAATGGTCACAAAAAACAGACAGCCAACGGAGATCGAAAACAGGAAACAAAAACCCGCCAGATAGGAGTTGTAGAACCGTCCCAAGCCGCCTTGGGGGAGCGAAAGAGCAACGGCCAAGCCGATCCCGATCGCGGCAACGATCAACGCAATCGGAACGGTTCGCACATATCCGTCTTTGAGCGAATAGACCGGCGAGGTGACTTTGGCTTCTCTTCTTGGATGCATGGTTTAGTAATAGTTGATAGTGAATCTTCGATGGGAGAGAGCGACTGGATGACGATCATCCATCAGCCACTTCTCCCCTGCTCTCTCGTTATTGTTCCGCCGTCGCTTCATTGGCTGCGGCGGGCCCGTCGGTTGATCCTCCCGCAGTCGCCGCAACGGGCGACTCGATTCCCATCGACTGCAATGCCTTGACATAGGCGACAATCGCCCAGCGATCCTTGACCGGAATTTGAGCCGCGTAAGGCCCCATTGTGTTTCGGCCTTGAGTAATCGTTTCAAAAATCCGTCCGGTAGGATTCTTTCCAGGATTTTTGACATCGGGTTCATGCAGCGACTTGGCGGCCGTCCAGGCAGCCTTTCCCTCCAGGTTGAGCGCGATGGCTCGCGCGTTGATCCGGCCGTCTCCCTCACCCGCATATCCATGGCACGCGGAGCAATAAATATCAAACCGCTGACGCCCGCGCTCAAGCAGCGCTTGGTTCACTTCGATATCTTCAGGGAACCCGGTAATGTACTGGGCCAAATCGTCGTCGCCTCCCGGACCGTCATAATCGAGTTTGATACCTCGATGAAGTTCGGAATTATCATCCAGTTGTCCCCAGGCAACCGATCCAGCAACCGGACGGCGAGCGGCCAGTTTATCGCCGAACAAATAGTCAGGATGTTTGCCGGTGGGCAAGTTATTGAGGTTGGGCGAGAGCGTTTGTGGACCGTACTTGGCTTGGTAGTCCATATCGAGATTGAAATGCAATCGCGGAACACGGCTCTTCAAACCGGACGCTCTGAAAATCGCAATCGGCGGTATCAACAGCAAAAGGGCCAGCAACACCGCCGCCATCGACACCCAGGATGGCAAGGTTCCATCGGTCAAATCCTGTCGGACTTCGTCAACCGCCACGGCACCCCAACCTTTCAGTTGGGATTCCGTATGTGCGTGATTGAACTTCGGGTCTCTCGATTCTATGGCCAGGAAAAACTTGTCATTGGTGGCCCGTTTGAAACGTTCCACTCGGTGTAGCGGGTTGGACAGACGGGGCAGCGAATTGAGAATCCACATTCCGAAAAAGGTCGCCAGGCAGCTGCCGAGAACGATGATCTCATAGGTGACCGGAATATTGGCCGGGAGACTGAACAGAGGTTTGCCGCTGATCTGAAAGGCATAACCGGGGAACAGCGGTGAGTCATCACGTTTGTTGGTGTAGTACTGCATTCCCAAACCAACCACGCAAGCAATGATTGCAACCGTCAGCACGAAAAATGGCAATCGCGTCCGCCGGATACCGAGTGCCGGATCAATCCCGTGTACCGGAAACGGAGAGTAAGCATCGATGGCGGTGTAACCATCTAATCGGGCTTTTTCGGCCGCGTGAACCAAGGCATCGGACTCATCGAATTGAGCGACCAATCCGATCAGCTTCGTCGTCTGAGCTGGAGTATGTTCAGTCATAAATATCTCTCACTAATGATGATCATGGGCCAAATCGTGATCTTCTCCGTGATGAAGATTTTTCGGAGAAAACATTTTTACTTCTGCCATGGCAATCACCGGCAGGTAGCGACAGAACAGCAGGAACAACGTCATGAACAACCCAAAACTGCCGAGCAGCATCATGGCGTCTATTTTCGAAGGGTAAAAGTAAGACCAACTCGAGGGAAGGTAGTCCCGGGCGAGCGACGTAATCGTGATCACGTATCGCTCGAACCACATACCAATGTTGACGAAAATGCAAACGATCACCATGAACCAAGGGGTTGTCCGGCACCACTTGAACCAGAACAGCTGGGGAATCACCACGTTGCAGGTAATCATGATCCAGTAGGCCCACCAAAACGCACCGAATGCACGGTTGTAAAACGCAAACCCTTCCCACGGAACTCCGGAGTACCACGCGATAAAGAATTCGATTCCGTACGCGGTACCGACCATCAAGCCGGTCGCCATGATGATCTTGTTCATGTTTTCGAGATGGCGAAGCGTAATAATTTTTTCAAGGTTGAAAATTTTTCGCAGCGGCACCAACAGCGTCACTACCATCGCGAATCCGGAGAAAATCGCACCGGCGACGAAGTACGGTGGGAAAATCGTGGTGTGCCAACCGGGAACCTGAGAGACCGCAAAGTCAAAACTGACGATCGTGTGAACCGAGAGCACCAACGGCGTCGCAAAGGCTGCCAAAATAGTGTACGCGATTTCGTAGCGGTGCCAATTTCGGGCCGAGCCGGTCCAGCCGAGCGATAGAATTCCGTAGATCAATTTCCTGGTTTTTGTTTTTGCTCGATCGCGGAAGGTGGCAATATCGGGAACCATGCCCATGTACCAGAACAACAGCGACACCGAAAAATAAGTGGACACGGCGAACACGTCCCACAGCAGCGGACTGCGGAAGTTGGGCCACATGGCAAGGTGTTCGGTTGGGATGGGGAGCAACCAATAAGCGGCCCAAACGCGACCGATGTGAATCCCCGGGAACATGCCGGCGCAAATAACAGCAAAAATCGTCATCGCCTCGGCGGAGCGGTTGATACTGGTCCGCCAGTTCTGACGGAACAGAAACAGAATCGCCGAAATCAGGGTTCCCGCGTGACCGATCCCGACCCAGAACACAAAGTTGACAATCGGAAACGCCCAGTAAATAGGATTGTTATTCCCCCAGACCCCGACTCCCTTGAACAACAGGTGCAGAATATTGAAGCCCAGCATGATCGCCAAGGCAACGGAGATGGCGAATGCGATGTACCAGATTCGAGGCGGCTTCTCGGCCTCCCACATCTCGGCGACGTTCTCGGTGATGTCGTTGAAATCCATGCCGCCGAGCACCAAGGGTGCGCGAACGCCGGGATCTTCAAATGTGTTGTCCAGAGGATGATTGACGGTTGCCATATCTTAAGCCTTCTTTCCATTGCTTTTCCACACCGAGTCACGATCATCGCGATCCAGCAACACCGGATGTACATTCCGGACACGAGCCAGATACTTTGTGCGTGGATAAATGTTCAAATCCTCCAGCATCACATAGGCGCGAGGATTCACCTTTTTCTTCGCGACGCGGCTGGCCTTGTTGTTCAAGTCGCCGAACTCGATCGCGCCCGTCGGGCAGGCATCCTGACAGGCCACCGTGATTTCGTTCGGACCGATGGGGCGTCGTTCGTTCTTTGCCTGAATCTTTGTGTTCTGAATCCGCTGCACGCAGTAGGTACATTTCTCCATCACCCCTCGGCTGCGGACCGTGACTTCGGGATTCATCATCAAACCCTGAAACGCTAGATCGCCCGGCGGCAGTTTGTCGGCATTGGGATATTTGATGAACGTCTTCGCATCGGAGTAGTTCAGGTAATTGAACCGCCGAACTTTGAACGGACAGTTGTTACCGCAGTATCGAGTTCCGATGCAGCGGTTATAAATCATGTCGTTGAGGCCTTCTGCACTGTGAGTGGTCGCTGCGACCGGACAAACCGTTTCGCAGGGAGCGTTCTCGCAGTGGTGGCACGCAATCGGTTGATGCACCAGAATTTCGTCATCATCTTCTGCGTCATCGGTGTACAGATTGTCGCCGTAGTAGCGGTCGATCCGAATCCAGTGCAACTCGCGGCCGCGCCATGCTTCGTCCTTACCGACCACCGGAATATTGTTTTCCGACTGACAGGCAATCACACAGGCATTGCAGCCCAAGCACTTATTCAGGTCAATCGTCTTGCCCCAAACGTTCGTGTGTGCCGGATTGCTTTCTTTGTACGTTTCGCGAACCCCCTTGGTGATGTCGAACGGCTCGTGGTGCGAGTGGAAGGCTTCAGGCCAGTGATGGTGATGGCCGTGATCATGATCGTGATCGTGATCATCGTCATGCGTGTAAGCCACTGGATTGATGACCGGCAGTTGACCGGGTGTCAGGTCCGCGTGACGGATGTGACTGGAGTGCGAATGGTCGTGATCGTCGTGGTGATGATGGTGATCATCGATCGGATGTCGTTCCAGAAATTCCAGATAACTGGCGAGCGAGCCTTCTCGCAGCAGGCTACTTCGATCGCCCGACTTTTTGTTTTTGTCGCGGAACATCCGGGCCTGGATTTCGTCTTTGCCCGTTTTGTCAATCGTCCACGGTTCCTGCACGATGGCCAGTTTGTACTTGGTGCTGGTTCCGACGACATCGGATTTCGAAACGGTTTTGAAATGCCAGTCTGAAATCTTTCGCAGCGGATTCACATCGACACCGACGGATGAGATTCGGGCTGCCTTGTCGCCGCCGACCCGGCCCGCTGCGGTACGGCCCCAGCCGATATCCAGACCGATGGTACCGTCGGCTTGACCGGGCTGAACGTTGACCGGAATCTTGAGTTCGTTGCCATCGACCTTGAGTGTCACCAGCACGCCTTGCCACAGTCCGAGCTTCTCAGCGGTTCGCGGGCTGACGTTGGCCACGTTATCCCAGCAGACCTTGGTGAAGAAGTTGGGCAGTTCCAGCAGCCAGCTGTTGTTTGCAAACTGGCCGTCATAAACCGAAGGACTTGGATTGAAAACCAGTTCGAGCGAATCGCCGTCCCACTTTTGCTGCCACGAATCACTGGCGGCAAGCTCCGGTGCGGCGGCTGCGGCCACGGCGACGGGCTGCAATGCCGAGCCTTCAACAAAGCCGTTGTGAACCGTTTTTCGCCATTGTTTGTCGTCGGTGATCTTCAGCCCGTTGCGAACGAGTTGCTGACCTTCGGTTTCTTGTTCACCGAGTAGTGTTGCCAACGTTTCGATTTCTGACTTGCCACCAAAGAGGGGTTCCATCAATGGTTGGCCAACCAACACGGAGCCATCGAATGCAACGCCGTCTTTCCATGTCTCGAGCGGATGGGCGACGTGGCTGATCCAGTTGACGTTCAAGCTGGTTTCATTCTTGTACAGCGTCAAATGCAGACTGTTGGTGACACCGCGAATTAACTCGTCGATCTTCAATTCGCGAGGTGCGTCGTAAACGGGATTGCCTCCGACAATGATGAGCGTATCGAATGCCTTCGAACCGAGTTGAGATGCAAGCTGCTCAATGCCCTCGAGATGCGAGAGGCCTGAATCGGATTGATCCATAAACTCAATCGTTGATCCGTGGTTGCCCAGTTTTTCATTGAGTGCGTGGACGAAGGCGTGGACTTCAGGGGGCTGCTTTTCACCGGCAATGATGATTCCCTTGCCTTTGTTTTTTGCCAAATCATCGGCGATGGCAGCCATCAGTCGTTGGCGATAGGGCAGACTTTTATCTACGTCGCCACTACTTGCATCCACCGCCGCAGCCAAGGCCGCCACGAAGCCGCCTATTTTGGAGCTGGGCACGGACAGACGATGATCGGCGGCAGCACCAGTCACGGAAAACTGGCTTTCGATCGAGTAGAGTCGGCTCATTGTGCCGTTGGCTTCCGCGTCGCGACCCCGCGCGAATGAAGCACTATTGGGCGTTGCGCCGGCGTCCCATTTGAACGGGTCGGCGTCGAGCGTCACGATCACCGCCGCTTTGTCGAAATGGTAGCGGGCTCTGAGCGGTTTGGAGAACGCCTGTTTGATCCCTGCGCGAGTATTGTCGTCTGAAACGGAACTGTAGGTAATCCACGTTCCGCCCTTGGCGCGAAAATCTTCCTGAATGCGTTCGAGCGTGGGCGATGAATGGGGGGCGGCAAGAACGGCGACCTTGCTGAGATCGCTGGCCGAAAGCAGTGGCTGGAACTGTTTGACGATTTCGTCGAACTGAGTATCGACAAACAGGTTTTTGTTTGCGGCATCCCGCTTGAGCGATCCTCGCAATCGATCGGGGTCATAGAACTCCAGAATACGGGCTTGGGTGAACGCACTGGCGGCACCGAATTTTGCGTTCTCCGTATCGTGCGACGAACAGGGGTGGGTCGGGTTTCCGTCCAGCTTCGTCGGGCGACCATCGTAGCAAGTGGCCAGCAGCGGCTCAGCCGTTCCGGCAAAATCCAGCATCGTCGCAAAATACTCCGGCAAACCCGGAACGCGACCTTGCGGACGAAACGCAAACTCGACGACATTTTCCTGCTGGTAGCGGCAGCCGGCGGCACTTCCGAGCGCCAACGATGCGCCCATGATTTGCAACCATCGGCGACGGGAGACGCCATCGGTGTGTCCTTCGACTGCCGTGCCGAAGTCCCGATCAATGGCCGCTTCAAATTCGGGGTTGCCCATCTGGGACGAATCCGCCATTTGGGACTGATTTGTAATCAGCGACCGAAACTCGGCGATTTCCATTTTGTCAGTTCTGGGTTTATTCATGGGTTCGTTAATCTGCGTTGACAGTGGGCTTACCGATGGCATACCGAACAGCTCGTGTCCGGTTTGATTTTCAGTTCGTTCATCCAGTATTGGTTGTGTGCTTCATCTGGAACGAACGCCAGGTTGGTCACCAGTTGTGGGTCGCGAATATGCGGTTCGGGATTGCGATGGCAGTCGAGACACCATTTCATCGACAGCGTTTCTCGTTGTTCGACGACTTCCATCTGGTCGACACGACCGTGGCAGGAAACACAACTGACGCCTTTGTTGATATGCACGCTGTGGTTGAAGTAAACAAAGTCAGGCAAGTCATGCACGCGTACCCACATCACGGGATCCCAGGTTTCCAGTGCATCGCGAACTGGCTGAAGCGATGAACTGGTTGGATGCACGACTCCGAGATCGCGACCGGGCTTGCCGGGTTCGAGGGCCGTGGTCATGTTGCCACCGTGGCAGTTCCCGCAGGTTGCGGTGGCCGGGATCGCGGCGTGGCCAGCGAGTTCGACGGTGTTGTGGCAGTAGCGACAGTCCAGGCCAAGCTGGCCGGCGTGAAGTTTGTGACTGAACGGAACGGGCTGCTTTGGCTGATGGCCCACATTGATGATGGTCGGATGGATAGCGGCAAACAGGCAGGTCGCCAGATAGCCGCCAACGGTCACGGCGGTAAGGATCACCAATACCGTGAACTTGTTGACCCAGGTTGGAAAATGAAACTCTTGCATGCCTAACCCTTTGACAGTGATCGAGCGAGACGGATTCAGGCGCACGCACGGCGCTCCCATGACTGGGCCGACGAAGATACGAAGACAACTACATCACACTCCGTTTGCTGGCAGACAAATGCCAGCAGAACGGGGTCTTCATCGGTCCATTGGAAAGAAAACGTTACTCGCAGCTTCAAACAGATTATCAAATAAAGGGGCTTTTTGGAACGGACGTTCCCATCTGCGCCCAAAAGTCACATCGTTGAGTGCCTGAATAACCCTTACGGTTCTCGTAAATGGCCAGTCTGTTTTGGAGGGTGCGGAGGCGGGGGTGTCGGGAGGGGGCCGGTTCAAACTGCCTGAATCGTAGAACGGAAGCGATTCCTGATCCCGTTACCGACGCTACATTTAATTAGCCTGACTTCAAGTGTAATATATTTCACACATCTGGTGGCCTGTATTTGGGTTCTTTCATTCAATTAGTGGGAAGTCGTTTTTGGGGGCGCGCTTCGTGGATTTCGGGCACTCCTTGGACTCTGGATTGCTCTTCTATCATTCAGTTGCTAGCAACCCGTTGAATTCGCTGCACCGCCTGATAGGGTGATTTCATCAACACAACATCAGAGTGGAGTTAGCCATGCCATTGGGAATCAAAGCGATTGTCGATTTTGCCTTTAAGAAGATATTTGGCAGCCCGGAGAATGTCGTTGCATTGATCGGGTTGCTCAATGCGATTCTGCGATTGCTGCATCCGATTGTCCATGTGGAGATCCTGAATCCGTTCAGCTACAAGGAGTTTGAGACCGAGAAGCTGGTCGTGCTGGATATCAAGGCTCGTGATTCACTGGGGCGCTGGTTCAATATCGAGATGCAGGTCGCACCGGTGGTAGGGTTGCTGGGGAGGCTGGTTTACTATGTCAGCAAGATGTTTGCGGACCAACTGTCTATGGGAGGAAAGTACGAGACGCTACGGCCTGCAATTTCGATTTGCCTGCTTTCGAATCCGCTGTTTCCGGACACCGATCAGGCCCACCATCGTTTCGAGATGGTGGATCGGGAGAGTGGCCGCAAGCTGGAAAATGCAATCGAAGTACACACTGTAGAGTTGCCGAAGTATAATCTGGATGAGGCGACCATATCGCTTTCAAGTAAACTGGAGCAGTGGATTTTTTTCCTATTGAGATCGCACGAGTATTCCGCCCAACAGCTACGAGAGCTACTTCCGGGCATCGAACACCAAACCGCAATCCAGGCGATCGAGACCATTTCACAAAAGACAGAGGACAAAGAGATGTACGATCAACGTGAAAAGGCAATTCGCGATTACGAGTGGTTGCTGTCGGGAGCCCTTACCCAAGGTCGCGAGCAAGGTCGCGAGCAAGGTCGCGAAGAAGGTCGCGAAGAAGGGCGTGAAGAAGGGCGTGAAGAGGGGCGTGAAGAGGGTATCGAGATAGGTCGTGTAGAAGGTCGCGAGGAAGGCAAGTTTACCGGTCGAATTCAATTGCTGCAGGAATTGCTTGGCGAACATCCCTCAGCGGATGAGGACCTCAGGAAGATGTCCATGCAGGAATTGTCAGATTTGCTCGCAACGCTTCAAACCCGCATGCGAAACCGAAAAGCTTAGGGTGCGTAATGAGCTCAGGAATGGTTCAGTATCGTTGTCGATGGCTTGCGAACTTGGCCGGATTTTAACAAACTAACCAGACCCAACCTGCAACCTGTCACTCAAAACCATCCGGAGTTTCCATGTCGTTTCCTGTCCTGCAATTCATCCTCAAGAACTACAAGAACTTTAATGCGCGTGTTACGCGGGACGCGCTGCTGAGCTACTGGAAGCATCTTGAAGCCGGCGGCAAGATGTTCTGGACCCTGGCCGGAGCGATGTCGTCGGCGCAGTTGGGCATCACGCTCGCCCCCGCGATCCGCGAAGGAATCATTCACGGTATTTCTTCAACGGGGGCAAATCTCGAAGAGTCCCTGTTTCGGCTGGTCGCCAATGACAGCTATGTCGACTTCCCCGAGTATCGCTATTTCAAAAAATCGGACGATACGAAAATCCTGAAAGACCGTATGCGGCGGGTGACGGATACCAGCATTCCCGAGGACGAAGCTTTTCGAGCGGTTGAAAAGTTTATCGTTCCAATGTGGGAGAATGCGACCAAGAACGACACGCGAAAATTCTGGCACGAGTACTTTTATGACATGATACTCAAGCTTCCGGCGAAGCTCCATGAAGGTGCGGCCAACGAGTCGTGGCTGTTGGCGGCCGCGAAAGCAAACTTGCCGATTGTCGTTCCCGGTTACGAAGATTCGACGTTTGGAAACATCTTTGCATCGCATGTGAAGCTGGGCGAATGCTCGGCCCTGATTATCAAATCGGGAATCGAGTACATGGCCGAGTTCTACGATCAGTACAACGAGCTTTCCAAAGGGGCCGGAGTCGGCTTCTTTCAGATCGGCGGTGGCATCGCAGGTGACTTTCCGATCTGTGTCGTGCCTTCGATCAAGTACGATCTGCAAAAGAAAGTCAAACCGTGGGCTTACTTCTGTCAAATTTCCGATTCGACGACTTCATTTGGGTCCTATTCGGGTGCAACGCCGAACGAGAAAATCACTTGGGACAAGCTGACCGAAAAAACGCCGATGTACGTGATCGAATCCGACGCCACGATCGTCGCCCCGCTGATCCTGACGGCCCTGCTGGAATGCAAACAAGCGCCCCAAGAAGCGAATAAACTGATCGCGAAGCACGGCAGCTAAGGCGACCGGCAGGTTTATGTAGCCGAGCCTATCCGAGACGTGCAAACGGTATAGAAGTCGGTGTATAGAAATCGGCGTACCGATGTCGGTTTGGGCTATAGCCATTTCCTGGTGGGTGCCACAGTGCTTGATTATCGCACCCAGTGTATTCCTCACGCTCTGCGTGAGGAACCTCCACAAGGAGCCTTCGAGCCCATCCGAAAACGTAGTCCTCTTGCTCCGCGAGTTGAAAATGTCCTCTCGCGGAGCGAGAGGACTACACTCGGAGCGAGAGGACTACATTCATTCGGTCAACGGCTTTCTACATTCGGTCAACAGCTTTCGGGTAGGATCTTACTGTAATGGATGAACTCGCCAGGCGATAAGTGAGCGCGACGAGGGTTGTCGGCGCAATACTCCCGCAGCCAATCGAACTGCTCCGTTGAGCGTACCAGATGATCGAAGCCATCTTGTTGCCAGAAACGGCCGCGCCGTTCCAAACGTCGATTAATCTGGGTCGCCATAAAGTGCTTCCACGATTCGCACTGCCGCAGCATACATTCGTCGTTGGGAAACGCAACCAGAATGTGGACGTGATTGGGCATCACAACAAAGTCGGTCAACTGGTAGCGATCTCCGTCGAAATGTAGCAGGCTGTTGGCGACCTCGGCCGCCAGCTCGGGTCGGCGCAGCACACAGGCTCCGTGGCATTCATCGAGATGGTCGTTCCAGCGATCCGAGAGAAGCAACTGCAATTCGCGGACGAATGGCGGCCCCAGCTGTTCCACTTGCCCGCGCCAGTCCGAGTTTGGATTGATGCCGTGCTGGATCAACCATGCGTCGCGAGCCCCCTGCCAGGACTCCACGACAGCGCGGGGGAGCGAATCCCAGGTGCGCCAGGTGATGAATGTGATAGTGCCCGCCTGTGACCAATGAGGCAATCGTCGCCACATGACGGAGTAATCCTGCTGGGGATCAAACGGCTGAATTTCCATTGGGGCGTCTCCGAGGAGTCGTGTAGTTGGAGTGTAGTAGGGTAGGAGTGTAGTTGAGTGTAGTTGAGTGTAGTTGAGTGTAGTTGTCACGCTCCGCGTGACAAACTTCTTCACGCGGAGCGTGAAGATTACACTTTATGAAGATTACGCTTTATGACAAGCACACTCTATCACCCATACACTCTATCACCCATACACAGTAATACCGAAATCTTTGCGTTCATCAGCTGCAGCAACAGCACTTCACCGACGGCGCGGAGTTTTTGGCTCTGGAATACGAGTGTGCGAAGCTGTTCCATTTAGGAGTGTATTCATCACGCTCCGCGTGATGAATGTCCTCTCGCGGAGCGAGAGGAGTACACTTCGCCAGCGTATTGAGAAACGGCGCGGCCGCATCGACCAAGGCCTGATAATTTAAAAGAGCCTGCACAACGCGACCAACAGAAGCAGTGCAACCAGGAGAAGGCCAGCACATCCTGTGCTTTCATTGGCAAGTTGGAATTTCTCGGGGGATTGTTCCTTGAGCCGATTTGTGAGTTCCTCAATAAATGCTTTTGATTCTTTGAGACCCAGCCCCGTTGCTTCCTTGTATACTTTGATTGCAGCGATTTTGCTTCCCGCAAAAATATGATCGAGTACATCGCTCATTTGGTCTTCGGTCAAGTCGTTCATGGTTCAAACCATTCTCGCAACTGGGGCAATGAACTCGGTCGGGAATTGGGATTTTAATGGGTCACAGGCATGCGATCAAGCAGTTTCAGGTTGTACTTGCGCCGCTCCAGGGATCGTCGAGTTCGAATTCATTGTACAATCCTCTTCGCTGAGATAGAGAAACCAGTAGACGTGCTATCTCAATAACGGTTGCGATTCTTTCCATTTAATAGCGGTTGATCCTGAATTCCACTGAGCTAGAATCCATATTTGTTTATGACCAAGATTATCAAGCGAATATTGTTTGCGAACTTTTTTTCCAGGCTACTATTGCTGGTCGCATGTGGCTTTGTCGCCAGCGGTCTGGTTGCAGCTCAGGAAACGCCAACCACAGTCCCTACCAAAAAGCCGAACATTGTGTTCATTTTGGCCGATGATCTGGGCTATCGGGAGTTGGGTTGTTTTGGCCAGCAGAAAATCAAGACGCCGCATCTGGACCGACTGGCTGAGCAGGGTATGAGATTGACTCAGCACTATAGCGGCAGCCCGGTCTGTGCGCCGTCGCGCTGTGTTCTGATGACGGGCAAGGATTCCGGGCACTCGTTCGTCAGAGACAACATCGAGGTTCAACCAGAGGGCCAACAACCCATCGCGGACGCCGAAGTGACGCTGGCTGAATTGATGTTGGCTGAAGGTTATTCCACGGGTGCGTTTGGAAAATGGGGCCTGGGTGCACCGGGCTCGGAGGGCGAGCCACTTCGGCAAGGTTTCCAGCGGTTCTTCGGATATAACTGTCAGCGCCACGCCCACAGTTTCTATCCCTCCTATTTGTGGGATGATAACGAACGCATCGAACTGAACAATCGGCCGCCCGTGCCCCCCCGCACTCCATTGCCGGTCGGAGCGGATCCAGCCGATCCACAAAGCTATGAAATCTTCAAAGGCCAGGACTACGCGCCTCAGCGATATCATGAGCAGGCGCTGCGTTTCGTCCGCGAGCATCGCGATGGTCCGTTTTTTCTCTACTATCCCACCATTCTTCCGCACGTCGCCCTCCATGTGCCCGATGAAGAACTGAAACCGTATCTGGCGTTGGGATGGAACGATTCGCCCTTCACGGCTGCCACACACGGCTATACGCCTCACTATACACCTCGTGCTGCTTACGCGGCGATGATCAGCTACATGGATCGCCAAATGGGTGAGCTGTTCGCGTTGCTCGATGAGTTGCAGTTGACGGACAACACCCTGATTATTTTCACTTCAGACAATGGAACGACTCATGGAGCCGGAGGTGTCGATTACGCTTTCTTCGACAGCACGGGTGAGCTGCGTGGTATGAAGGGATCCGTCTACGAGGGCGGTGTCCGCGTGCCGACCGTGGTGCGCTGGCCGGGCAAAGTCCCTCCCGGGTCGTCCAGTGATTTCATTTGTGGCTTCGAGGATTGGATGCCAACCTTGCTGGAAGCCGTCGAAGCTGGCGGCTCGGTTCCCGAGGGAACAAACGGCATTAGTCTGCTTCCCACGCTACTTGGCCAGTCGCAACCGGAACGGAAACTTCTCTATCGGGAGTTTCCAGGGTACGGAGGACAGCAGTCGATCCGGATGGGGGACTGGAAAGCCGTACGCCAGAACATGAATCGAGGGAACCTTGCGATCGAGTTGTACAACATCCGGGACGATATCTCCGAGCAGCACAATGTGGCTGACCAGCACCCCGAGCGCGTCGCCGAGTTTGAATCGCTGATGAAGCGTTGGCGAACGGCTTCGGATCTCTATCCACTACGGCCCCTCGATCCGTAGAATTTTATGATGGAAATGACAACAATGAAATATGGAATGAGTTGGCCGCTCGTGGTTGGACTATGGATCATCGCCATTTCAGCGGTCGATCCGGTCGATGCTCAAGTCGCCGCTTTACCGCAGAATGCAAATGCGAATGCAAAAGCCGACGAATGGCTCTCGGAGCATCTGGACAGTATTCGCGAGGCCACGATCGCTCGCTGGGAAAACGAGATTCGTAAACTGGAACAGCGAGATCGGGATGAGGTGGATCCGGAGGACGGTATCCTGCTGTTGGGCAGCAGCAGTATTCGGCTCTGGCGATCAGTGGCCGAAGACTTGGCTCCCTATTCAGTGATTGAGCGAGGTTTTGGAGGTTCAAGGTTTTCGGACCTTGCCATTTTTTCTGAGCGACTGATTTTGCCTCATACGTTTCGAGCGGTCATCATTTTTGTCGCCAATGATGTGACCGGCGGGCCTGACGATCGTACCCCGGACCAAGTCCGCGAATTGTGTCGCTACATCGTTCAAGCAGTGCGTCGCCACAACGATCAGGCGCCGATCTTTCTGGTGGAGGTTACCCCGACGGAGGCAAGGTTTGCGGTGTGGCCGAAAATTCGTGAGGTCAATGCCCAATTGCGAGAGCTTTGCTTTCAAGAGCCCAATCTGCATTTCGTCGAAACCGCAGAGAGCTATTTGACGTTCGACAATCAGCCGCGGCCTGAACTATTTACCGACGACAAGCTGCATCAGAACGAAGAAGGTTATCGTCTGTGGGGAAACTTGATTCGCAGTGAACTGGATCAGGTTTTATTGCCTGCTTTGTCGGCAACGAGGAATGAATGATCCCGTGAAAGGTTGCGTACGTTTTTACTGCGGTAGCCCTACCGGATGGCATCAAATGTTTCTCGTTGTTCGTTGTTTAGCAGTTCATGGATCTGGTGGACAGTGTCTGCTTCCAGTTCCGCGAGTCGGTCCTTGGCGTCCTGCTCGGCTACTTCAAATTTCTGATCGGCTTGCTGAATCACCTCTTCGATGGATGTTGTCTGGGGTCCGGAGAGCCCCAGTTCTTTGCAAAGGCGGTTGGCCAAAAACGCTCGGGCACCTTTTGTAGTGATTTCGTAGCCGAGCCGATTCTCCAGCAAAATTTGTTGTTGTTTATTATTAAGGATCCCATGGGCTTCCTTGGATTTTTCAAAAAAGTCCTTTTTCAAATTTGAGCGAGCCCCCATTCCAAGAACCTTTCCAGCCGTCCCGGATTTCTCATCTCGTGTGAGGAAATCAAAGGCTTTCTCGAGAAACGCCTGCTTGATTTGGTCCAGTTCATCCTCCTGGCTTTCGGTAAGCTCGATTCCCCAGAGATACCACGACCCTCCAATGAGAGGAAGCCAATCAAGATCCAGACCGAAACGTCCGTTTGAAGAGTCGTCATACAGTTCCAGTTCTACTACCTTCGAATTGTCGTCGAAACGGAAGCAGTAAATCCTGTCGCTGACCAATGCTTTTTCATCTTTCCATTTGATGTACGAACGAGCACTACCACCGCCGATTTCGTAGTGGTCTTGTATGCTTCTTGCTTTGGGCTGGTGAGCGATTCGTTCACGATAATCGGTGATGATTTGCTGAACTTGTTCTTTCTGCGAATCGGTCAGGTGGGATAGGGCGGCTTCCCAAAGTACCTTCCTTGCGTCCTGCTTCGTCGATTTAGCCAGAATTTTTTTATGGCGGTCATCGAATTGCTGGATCAGCTTGTTGAAGGCCGCCGCCTGGCGGTCATCAAGCCCCAATACGGACCAGACAGAAAAAAGTGAAAAAGCTGATAGCCCTCTATGCGAGATTTGCCCCTTTGCCAAAGTGCGATGCTGATCGGTTGTCAGGACATCGATGGCATGCTTCTCTGCAGCAGTCCGGCAAGCAATCAATTCCATCCGGATACGTTCGATGTGCTCTTGAGGAATCTCAAGCGACTTCGTGCCAGATGCACCATCGCTGGTCTCACCCATTTGAGCAATGGTGGATTCAAGGGCCTCTTCCAGGTGGTTCTCGTAATTCTTTTTCAGGCTTTCCAGTCGAGCGGATTGAGAAGGTTGCAATCTGATTTCGGGCCAATAGGTGTATTGCTCAAAAAAGTTTCCGTATGTTGAAGGGATGGAAGAGATGCAGGGGGCCGACACGAGCTCGTGAATCACCGGTGAACCAGTATTTGCAGATGGATCATGATCAACGACCCATAGCAGGCTGTAGGTCGAGCGGTCCACCTTATGTTGGATGCTCACGACGCTTCCATCCGGATTTTCGATTGCAGCGACCGTCTCAAAGGTTTGAAATGCCCGTAGAGGAGTCGATGCGAGTTGACAAAGCAGAACGAATGATACGGCAACAGGTATCTGAAAGAATGAACGCTGGGAAAGCATGATCGTGTCTCGCTACGCTGGGAGAGGGAGTATTGCACTACGATTATAGTGGGTGATCGAGCGGCGCACACTCCATCGGTCGGAACGACGGCTCACAATTGCTGCAAGCAGTGCAAGATTTTTCTACAATCAATCGCTAGCAACCCCTTGAATTTGTGTTTCAGGCGGGTAGGGTGAATTCATCGGGACAACCACAGAACGGAGTGCGTCATGCCATTGGGAATCAAAGCGATCGTCGATTTTGCCTTTAAAAAGATATTTGGCAGTCCGGAGAATGTCGTTGCGTTGATCGGGTTACTCAATGCGATTCTGCGGTTGCTGCATCCGATTGTCCATGTGGAGATCCTGAATCCCTTCAGCTACAAGGAGTTTGAGACCGAGAAGCTGGTCGTGCTGGATATCAAGGCTCGTGATTCACTGGGGCGCTGGTTCAATATCGAGATGCAGGTCGCACCGGTGGTAGGGTTGCTGGGGAGGTTGGTTTACTATGTCAGCAAGATGTTTGCGGACCAACTGTCTACGGGAGGAAAATACGAGACGCTGCGGCCCGCAATTTCGATTTGTCTGCTGTCGAACCCGCTATTTCGGGACACTAATCAGGCTCATCATCGTTTCGAGATGGTGGATCGGGAGAGTGGTCGTAAGCTGGAAAATGCAATCGAAGTACACACCGTGGAGTTGCCGAAGTATAATCTGGATGAGGCGACCATATCGCGCTCAGGCAAACTGGAGCAGTGGATTTTTTTCCTGTTGAGATCGCACGAGTATTCCGCCAAGCAACTTCGCGAGTTGCTGCCGGGCATCGAACACCAAACTGCAATCCAGGCGATCGAGACCATTTCACAAAAGACAGAGGACAAAGAGATGTACGATCAACGTGAAAAGGCAATCCGCGATTATGAGGGATTGTTGTCGGGAGCCCTTACCCAGGGGCGTGAGGAAGGGTTCGAGATAGGTCGCGAAGAGGGTCGCGAAGAGGGTCGCGAAGAGGGTCGCGAAGAGGGCCGTCAAGAGGGTCGCGAAGAGGGTCGCGAGCAAGGTCGCGAGCAAGGTCGTGAAGAGGGCAAGCTTACCGGTCGAATTCAGTTACTGCAGGAATTGCTTGGCCAACATCCCTCAACGGATGAAGACCTCAAAAAGATGTCCATGCAGGAATTGTCAGATTTACTCGCAGCTCTCCAAGCCCGAATGCGAAACCGAAATACCTGAGATGCATGACAGCGATCATGTATGGCCGCAATCGATTTTATTAGCGTTTCAGTTGATACCTGTGGACCCTACGGCTTGGGTGTCCACGGGTACTCGGCGAACGTTCGCTTAACGCTGCCGTCATTGAACAGATCGATCAAGGCATACCCCGTGTCGAATTCCTGGACGGGGCCTTTCCACCAGCCTGCGCAGACAGCACCATTACAGTAGTAGGTGACATCGTTGTATTTCACTTCGTCGACCAAGTGAATGTGACCTGAGATGGCGGCCTTGGTATGGGAGTGTTTTTTAAACAGGTCCTTGATTGCGCGAGCGTCAATATGCATCCAGGCTCCAGGCACCACCCAATCTCCTGACTTCTCAAGCTGGCCGTCAAAAAAAGTGCACGCCGCCAATATGGGAATGTGGCTGATCACGATCACCGGCAAGTCGGTCTCGGCCAGTGTGCTTTTCAGCCAATCAAACTGGGCTTCGTCGAGACGTCCTTTGTAGCCTCCTCCTCCTTGGTTAGGCGAGGTACTATCAAGCACAACCAGTCGCCACCCCGCCTGATCAAAATGATAGTATCGGTTCTCCATCCCCAAGGAATCGACTGCCCATTTTTTTCCATCCCCAGGATCGTTTTTCAGAATATCGTGATTGCCCATGCATACATGATAGGGCAACCCCAGTTCATTCTTGAGACAGCGTTTCCAGGTCGCCAATTGGGCGTCCGCTTTTTCGGCTCCCTCCTCGTTGTCGACGTTCATCAAACAGTCGCCACCGAATAGGACCAACTCCGGTGCGTCCGCTTGTTGTTGAACATGCTTCAACGCCGTCGCGAAACCTTCATCACCCGCTCGTTCGGTCTGAACATGAACGTCGGTCATGTGGGCAAATCGCAAAACCCGTCGAGGAAGTTTTGCGTCCCATTGGGGATTCGGTTTGCTCTTGAGGTTTCCCGTCAGCAAAGTTGCAGCGGCAGCAAATGAAATAGCCCCCGCTTCACGTCGATCTATTTTGTTACCGTTCATCATCAAACTTCCTCTTCAGTCGATCGGCCAGTGTCCAGACATTGGTAATCGTTAAGTTTAGCCGCAAGCCGAAGCCGACTATAAGTAGATTGTATCTAATTTATGTAGCCGATCCGCCAATGATGGATACCGGAAGATCGAGAGGTGGTCGGCGCAGGCGCGCGGGCAGGGTGCCGTCTCCGCAATCAATCCGCCTCCCGATAAAAGAGCTGCAACCCGGCGCCCCGCGCGCCTTTGGGGGTTGCTGATGGAGTGATTTTGGTATTGCAGTACCTTTTTGGCAGCAACCCCCGACGGCTTGCGGCTAAACGGCACCATTTCCTGTGAACAGTTGCCGGCATTGCAACCCAATCCAGCCAGGCAAACTATGTTAAATTTTATACATAAAATAAATCATAATCGTGAAAGAATTGGATAAGATTGCAAGTGATGGCCAGAACTCCGCAAACCCTCAGTCAAATCTAGCCTTTGCGGGAACGGTACGTTCGAGCTTTGCCAGGAAAGGAATCTTTAATCCGGATTATCAATCTCACGGTTCAGAAATACGGGACCAGGTGGCTCGTTCGTCTTCTGCGGTCATGCGTCCTGGAGACCGGATGCCGGTGCCGCGAGTTCTTGTGGTAGGGTCTCCCAGTTCTGCTTTGGCTTTTGCGGCGGCGGCCAATAGTTCTTCCACGATTTCGGGATGTTGATTGGATACATCACGAATTTCGCCAAAGTCATTCATTAAA
This sequence comes from uncultured Pirellulaceae bacterium, assembly GCA_964414815.1. Lineage (GTDB taxonomy): Bacteria > Planctomycetota > Planctomycetia > Pirellulales > Pirellulaceae > Mariniblastus. Next base: position 64,210 of record CAYPXY010000024.1, read on the forward strand.
TCATACAGCTCTAATCCTGTGGTGCCAGTCTTATAGGGGACCGGCTTTCCATCGCGCCCCCCTGCCCCGCCGGCAAGGGTTCGATAGGAGTGCGGCAAATGCAGTTTCCATCGGGGCGTTCGAACGGCGTGGAGGTTGTCCTGACCGTAATAGCAAAAGAAATAATCGTGCGGCGAAGCGGCATCGTTGTCCGTTAGTAATCGTGTCATCACTCGGCCATCAATGGGATGTTCCGGAAGGTCGGCACCGATCAAGGACGCCACGGTCGGCAACAAATCGATCGTAGAACTAAGCTGATCGCAAACGGTACCCGCCGGAATGGTTCCTGTCCACCGCATCAATGTGGGGACGCGATAGCCGCCTTCGAACATCGTTCCCTTGCCCTCGCGCAGCTCTCCCGCCGAGCCGGCGTGGTTACCATAGGATAGCCAGGGGCCGTTGTCGCTGGTAAAGACAATCAGGGTTTGCTCACCCAGCCCCAATTCATCAATGGTGTCCAGAATCTGGCCGACGGACCAATCGACTTCCATCACCACGTCGGCAAACAGACCTGCACCGCTCTTGCCTTCGAAGGCTTCCGAAACGTACAGCGGTACATGGACCATCGGATGGGGCAGGTACAGAAAGAAGGGCTTGTCAACATGATTCCGGATAAATTCAACAGAACGCTCGGTAAACTGGCGCGTCATCTGCTGTTGATCGGCAGGCTGCATGTCGGCGATCACCACCTGCGTCGGGCCATCGTGACAGGATTTCAGCATCGGCAATGGCGGCCATTGGGACGTCAATTGTGGATTCTTCTCCCGGCGAGCGAGGTCGTCCGGATGCAGGGGCCACATGTCGTTGCTGTAGGGGATTCCATAAAAAACATCAAACCCATGCTGGGTTGGCAGGAATCTTGGATGATGTCCCAGATGCCACTTTCCGAAACAGGCTGTGGCATAGCCCCGTGATTTGCATACTTCCGCCAGCGTTACTTCATCGGAAGAGATTCCTGTTTCGCTGTTGGGCACCAGTGCATTGTAGATGCCAAGGCGCTGGTGATAGCAACCGGTCATCAGGGCCAGTCGCGAAGGAGAACAGACCGCCGACGACACAACGAAATCCGTAAACTTGCGTCCTTGAGCCGCCATTCGGTCCAGGTTCGGAGTCGGATGGGTCGCTCCAAAAGGACCGATGTCGGCGTAGCCCATGTCGTCAATAAAAATGACTACGACATTGGGTGGCCTTTTCTCCGGGGTTGAGAGCTGGTTGGTATCGACCGCTGTTGTTTCGTCAGAAACAGGAGGCTGCACCCCACGGGATGTATGCCCGGAGACAATGGCCATCCCCCACGCAAGCAGAAGGAGAAGAAGACGATCGGATAGTTGATTCATTGTAGGAAGTAGGGTGTGTGCAGCGGTCGTGCTGGCCCTGGCAATTCATGTGCAATTCGATCCATGCCGAAGCCGTTCAATTAGGTAACAATAATCGAACGACCGCGTAACACACCACGCGCGGGTTGGTGTGTTACGCGGTCGATGATCTCAGTGGGAGGTTTAAATGTTATGACACTATTTTCTTCTGGTCATCTCTTCTGGTAATTTCGACCGCTTCACACACCCTACTTCTGCCGGTTTAGAGGTCGTGCGGTTCGTGTGCTACGGTTTCCCGAGTTTTTGGAAGTAGGCGATTTGATCCAAGCAGCCTGAAAGGCTTAGGCAGGGTAGCCCAGGGCAAGTTCGCGAAGCGGACGCCGCCCTGGGAAAGTGATC
>CAYPXY010000025.1:0-5320 GCA_964414815.1 uncultured Pirellulaceae bacterium
AGGGATGAGGGATGAGGGATGAGGGATGAGGGATGAGGGATGAGGGATGAGATGGGCGGGCGAGAAGAGGAACGCTAATCTTCGCTAATCTTCACTAATCTCATTTCCAAACCCGCAACTTCTGGCTTCTGACTTCTGACTTCTGACTTCTGACTTCTGACTTCTGACTTTGGGTTCCAGACCAAAAGCCAAAAACCAAAAATCAAAAACTAAACTCTGGCGCACTGCTTGCTACCATTATAAAGCTATCAGAAAACGTACCAACATGTCGGGCTCGTTGACTGGCTGGTTTGTCACACAAACCGGATTTTACGTGTTTTTAAGACACTTTTCATTTTCTGGAGTTCGCTCCAGCCCTTTGAAAGCCAATCGCATGAAAATCAAATCGATAACAAGCTGTTTCAGTATGATAACATTCTCAGTGGTTGCGGCCCACGCCTGCTTTTTAACTGCGGGCGTTCAGGAGCATTCCATTCTCAATATTGCGGACGTTCTTCCGGAACCAGCGGCCGTTCCGCAGGACGACGAAGCGATGGATTTTCTCATGCGAGCACCGCTTCACGAAGCCTTTGCCGAAATGTCGCAAAGTGATCCCGAGCCGGGGCTGCTGGTCGTTCAGAAGCCACCGGTTGCGATCGAAGAAATGCCGCCGGAATACAAGCCGGAAGGTGACAATGTAATCTGGATCAACGGATATTGGTACTGGGACGACGAACGCGACGGGTATATTTGGATCAGTGGCGTTTGGCGTGACGCACCGGTGGGACAACGCTGGATCGCGGGCTACTGGTACGAAGAGCCCGACCCGCAAGGGTTCCGCTGGGTACACGGATTCTGGATCGGAGATTCCGACGAAACCATTGCGTACCTCCCTGCCCCACCCCAATCCGTGGAAGTCGGCCCAAATTATGAAGCTCCCTCCGAGGACTATTTCTATGTGCCCGGAACGTGGACGTACAACGAAGCCCGATACGTGTGGCGTCCGGGATATTACACTCCGTATCTGGAAGGTTTCGTCTGGGTTCCGCCCGCCTATATCTGGACTCCGTGTGGATATGTTTTCCGTGCGGGCTACTGGGATCGACCGCTGGAAAGTCGGGGGGTCGTGTTTGCACCGGTCTATTACCGTCAGCCGATTTACTTGGCTGCGAACTACTACTATCGTCCGCGATATGTCATTGACACCAGTTACGCGATTCTTCCGCATTTGTTCGTTCGCAGAAATCGTTGCCACTACTACTTTGGGGACTGGTATGCGGATCGCTATATTAATTTCGGTTTCCACTCGTGGTCGAATATGGGTAACCGAGGGTTCTATCATCGTCAGTTTGATCCCCTGTATTGCTACTACCGATCTCCGCTGGTCCGGTATCAAAACATGTCGCCCGTTCACTGGGCGCGAACGCAACACATGCACTATGCGCAGAATGTTCATCTGCGACCACCGGTCAACTTTAATTTGACGATCATCAATCAGCATGGTAATCGCGATCGGGTTGGCTCGCACCGAATCGATCATCGCGGTGGTCTGCCCCAGAACCAAGCCTTCATTGCCGATACGCTCGAACGTCGAGCCCGAGCATCGACCGAAGGTCAACGGGATCGCCACATGACCAAAATGGTTCGGTTGAATGAGCAAGAGTTAGCTCGTGAACGCGGTTCGCTCGAATCATCGCGACAGTTTGATCGCCGCCGGATGGAGCAAACGCTGGCGCAGAACCATCGACAGCAAGGTAATGCCAGTTTCCAGCCTCGAAAGATCGAATTGAAGAACGAGGCGGGTGTCGCGGTGCGTGACGTTGATCGGATACAGCGAGATCAACGACAAAGTTCTCGAACCGATGCCATCAATCAGCTCAAGCAGAAACAAGTCGAAGCCCAATCACGGGCTCAGGCCTCGGCTCGTCGAAACGATGGAGCGCGAAGTCTCAGCGGTCAACTGGCAGATCAGGCGAGCGGTCGAACCACCCGCGATCGCGCTCCCGCTACGGATCGTTCCCCCGTCGCTGACCGTGTCCCCGGCGGTGATCGTGCCAACGCTGGACGTGGGAATCGCGATGAACTGAGAATGCGACCGGACTTTGACCGAGCGACACGAACTCCGTCCGGTGGATTAGGGGCCACAGGTCAAGAGAATCAATCGCGTCCCAGACCATCGGCCCGAACAGAAACCCGCTTGCCGAATGTAGGCGGTGTTGAGGGAGGAAATGCCGGGTCGTCGTCGCGGTTAAAACATCCCGGCGTTCAGGCCGATCTCGATCAACTCAATCGCGATCGAAATGCCCGCCTTCCGCAACAGCTGCAATCAACTCCACGCAATGTGCAGCCGTCTCAGCCGCGAATCCAATCACCTTCGCAACCAGAGAGAAATCTGCAACAACCCCAGAGAAACTTGCAGCAGCCGCAAAGAAATCTACAGCAACCCCAGAGGGATTTGCAGCAGCCGCAAAGAAACTTGCAGCAACCTCAACGAAACCTACAGCAGCCCCCATCAGGGTTGCAACCGCGTTCAGGAGAAAACATGCTTCGCCAACCTCGAAGCGGGCTTGATTCGTCTCAGCGAGGAGGATTGAGTACGCAACCACGAGGTGGATTGAGTACTCAACCGCGCAGTGGATTGAACACGCAATCGCGAGGCGGATTGGGCACGCAAGGGATGAGCTCTCAATCATCGCGAAGTGGGTTGGATTCTCAGCCGCGCCGCAACGATTTTCAACAGAACCGTCCGTCGGGTGGCTTCTCGCAGCGGTCGGGTGGTGGTAGCGATCTGCGGGGGGCTCAGGGAAGAGGGGGCGCTGCTCAGGGTGGCGGGGCCGATCGCGGATCGAGAAACGCTGGCGGCGGGGCTGATCGCGGATCGAGAAACGCTGGCGGCGGAGGGCGAAATCGGTAGGGTTTTCGGTGGCGGGAGTTTCAGAGTTGAAGATTAAGGTTTGAGAAAGATTTGCCCCAGTCCATGTACACAACGTATACTATGAATGGGCAGGTGGGGGAGGCTCAGAAAAAGGAGACCATTGATGCAGTTAACGGCTGTTTATATTCCCGTTGAGGAAGGTTATGTTGCGTTTATCGAGGAGTTGCCCGGAGCAAACACTCAGGGGACGACTTTAGAAGAAGCACGCGAAAATCTTCAGGAGGCAGTGCAACTTGTAATCGACGCAAATCGTGAGCGGGCTGGTCAATCAATCGTTGGCCAAAAAGTTTCACGCGAGCCATTTCATTTTTCTTCTCAATGAAGCGGCAAACATTAATCAGGCATCTTGAATCACACGGATGTCGTTTGCTGCGTGAAGGCGGCAAGCATAGCGTCTATTTCAATCCGGTCAACAATCAGGTATCTACAGTGCCTCGCCATCGCGAAATAAATAATTTCATCGCGAGGAAAATATGTAGGGATCTTGGAATACCGGATCCTTAGCCTCCGATTAGGCGAGCGGCAGATAAGAATCTACCCGAAAAGTAGGCGAGTCTCTCCGAGACTCGCAAGGTTGCCGTCTCGGAGAGACGCCGCTACATGGTAAGTTTTTTTCTGCCGCTCGCCTTACCACACCTTGATTCCGTGGGACTCCACTTTCTCGAGCGCTCGATTGATGCGTTGGATGCAGGTTTCTCTACCCAAAATTTCCATCGTCTCGAACAGCCCGAATCCGCTGGTGCCGCCCGTGAACGCGATGCGTAACGGAGCGGTCAGGTCCGAGAGCGAGACCTCATGTTTCTCGCAGAAGTCTTTTAAATCAGCTTCGAGTACACCGGCCGTAAACTCAGGGGCCGTGGCGACGACCACGTTAAATTCGTTGACCAGTCGCGGAGCCTTTTCGTTGGCGAGAAAGCGTTTCTGGAACCCTTTTTCGTCGTACTTTAGATCGCTGTCCGGCAGGAAAAAATAATCGAACTTCAGAATGTCGCCCGCCATCACGATCCGGTCGCCAGCGGCTTCCACGATCTCCTTTACAAGTGTTCGGGCTTCATCCGAAACCGGCTCGCTCACTAAGCCGGCTCGCTGCAACCAGCCCCAGCACATTTGAGTTCTGTCGTTGACGGAAACCGCGTTCATGTAGTGGCTTTGAAACGCCGTCAGTTTTTGGGGATCGAAACTGGCTTCACTTTTGACGACTCGTTCGAGCGAAAACAGTTTGATCATTTCCTCGCGGCTGAAAAATTCGGTCTTGTCATCGAGCGACCAGCCCAACAACAGCAAATAGTTGAGCAGTGCATCGGGCAGAAAGCCGGTTTCGCGATAAAAGTCGATCAGCACCGGGTTGAATGAGTTGGGGTCGGCTTCGATGCCAATGCGGGAGGCGATTTCGGCTCCCGACTGATACAGCCGACCGAACTCTTTGTTGTTGAGATACTGCGCAATTTTGCGTTTGCTCAATTTGTTTTTGCTGCCGGGTTCGGCGACAAACGGAATGTGAGCATATTGAGGTCGCGGATACCCCAACGAATCGACAATAAAGACCTGTCGCGGTGTATTGGGCAGATGTTCGACCGCTCGAACAACGTGCGTGATCTGAAAATCGTGGTCGTCGACCACGCTGGCCAAGTGATAAAGACACGTGCCATCGGTTCGCTGAACCACGTGGTCGGTTTCCTGCATCCATTCGAACGAAAGGTCGCCGCGGACCAGGTCGTGGAATTCACAGGTGCCTTCTCGGGGCATTTTCAGGCGAACGACGGATTTCCTTCCTTCGGATTCAAATGTGGCAGCCTGTTCATCGGTTTCCGCCATCCATTTTCGGCTGTAGACGAAGGGTCGTTTTGCTTTTTCCGCCAGCTCGCGTTCGGCGGCGAACTCGGCAGGGGTTGAAAAGTCTCGATAGGCTTTTCCTGACTCAAGCAATTTTGCGACGGCTGCCTGATATTGGGGCAGTCGTTGGGATTGATAGTACGGTTCGTACGGCCCGCCGATTTCAGGCCCTTCATCCCAATCCATTCCCAGCCAACGAAAGCCGTCGAGAATCGGCTGAAGTGCTTCTTCGACGTTTCGCTGAGCATCGGTATCATCGATTCTCAATAGGAATTGACCGCCCGATTGTCGAGCAAGCAGCCAATTAAACAACGCGGTTCGGACACCTCCGATATGGAGGTAGCCGGTGGGACTGGGGGCAAAGCGGGTACGTACGGTCATGCGAGCGAGGGATGAGGGATGAGGGATGAGGTGGTAATGCGGGTACGTACGGTTATGTGGGGGATTGTAGCACAGCTTTTTTCCCTTTGGCTACCCCTTCACTAATCCCTATCTCACTGCTTGTATCTCACGACTTCGTATCTGACTGCTTCGTATCTCACTACTTCGTATCTCACTACTTCGTATCTCACT
>CAYPXY010000025.1:5420-39569 GCA_964414815.1 uncultured Pirellulaceae bacterium
ACTTTGTATCTCACTACTTTGTATCTCACTACTTTGTATCTCACTACTTTGTATCTCACTACTTTGTATCGAGTGCCTTGTCACCTTTCGGCAGTGCCCGCTGCCAACTGCCATAGGCGGGATTGGGCAGCATGATCCATCGCGTGCCCAGCATGTCTGATTTGAGAGCCGCCAATTCATTTCGCCGTTTTGTGTTGGGAACATCCATGCCTTCGCAAAGATCACTCATGCTGTCCCCGATCAGCAACACGACCCGGTGACTTTCGGCCACACTCGCGCGGCGCGAAAGTTTGTCATCGCCGCGTCCGGCTTCGTCGTTCTTGGTCAGAACATTGTTCTCATCGGCGGTGAAACCTAACTGATTCAGATTTCGTATCGTGGCGTCCCGAACTTCATCTTCGCGATTGGACAGGTAGAAAACTTTGACGCCCATCCCTTCGGCACCTTTGACAAACTCGAGTGCTCCCGGAATCGCATCTGCCTTTTCTTCATTGCACCAAGCATTCCAGCTTGCCAATGAAAACGGTGTCCCGTGCATGATCATGCGTGCGTTGTACGGTGAGTTGTCGAGCACGGTCTCATCGAGATCCAGAATCACAGCGGGTGGTTTGTGTTCGTAGCCGCCCTGAAGAATTTGATATTCGTCCGCCGTCCACTTGCGGTCATGCACGCCGTTGGTCAACTGAGTGAGCGCATAGCGGTAAGTTTGTTGAGTCATCAAACGGTACTCCGCCGACTTCTGCATCCAAGCTACTGCACCGAAACGAAAGTCAGCCTCAGGAACAACTTGTTGGCCAACTAACGTATTTCCTGAAAACAGCAAGAAAGCCAGGATCAACAGTCGGTTAGAGAATGGTATGGCGAATGGCATGGCGGCAACCTGAATGAGTAAGGTGAGCGTGAATCTTGAAACGAACCGGGGAGTTTTATTCCCTGTTGAGCATCAATTATAACCAACCCAAGCAGATCACAATGCCCCGTCGGAGCGACCGAAAAATATGAGAAATCCGTTTCAAAACCCGTTGGAATAATCCCTTGCAATCCTTTAGAATGATTTACGGAAATCGAAACGGCATGGCTGACCGAGCCAAAGCAAACTCGATCTTTGCCGAAGGTAATTCAGCACGCCGTTTCAAATTTCGATGAACGAAGTCAGGTTGCAATTCGTATTGACTGGAATTGTTTTCTGCTCACCCCCTTTCCTCCCATCCTCTCAAAGGAGAATCCAAATGAAACTATCCTCTGCTGCAATGATCGCGTTGGCAGCCTTTGCATTGGTTTGCGGCCAGTTGCGGGCTGACGACTCGTTGAAACTCAAGGCAGGCGACAACGCCCCTGACTTCAAGGCCACCGCGACCGACGGAAAAGAAGTGTCTCTCGAAACGGTTAAAGATGCGGAAGTTGTTGTGCTGGTCTTTACCTGCAATCAATGTCCAGTTGCCGTTGCCTATGAAGACCGGATCAACGACCTTGCCAAAAAGTATAAGGACCAAAAGGTCGAATTGATCGCGATCAATAATTCGAAGAATGAAAATGTGGAACAAATGAAAGAACGAGCCGAGAAGAAAGGCTTCAAGTTTACCTACGCCTATGAAGGTGACGGTGAAAGTGCTCGTGACTACGGCGCCAAGGTAACGCCTCACGTCTTCGTTCTCGACAAGGAACGTAAGCTGGTCTATCAGGGCGCTCTGGACAACAATCAGAAAAACCCCACCGAGCACTTTGTTGCTGACGTTCTCGATTCGACACTCAAGGGCGATACGATTGAAGTCAATCATCGTAAAGCTTTCGGCTGCACCATCAAGTTCCGCGAAGCCGTTTCTACGAAATAGAGTTTGTAGCGGTTACGTGAGAACTGCAATCAGATCTGGTGACCGTTCACGCCAGACCAGACTGTTTAGCCGCAAGCCGAAGCCGACTGTAGGTGATTTGAGGTTGCCCTAAGTAGCCGGATCCGCCAATGGTTGGTACGGGAAGTTCGAGAGGCAGTCGGCGCAGGCGCGTCGGCAGTTTGTAGGCCGGAACAAGGTCGCGGGAGTAAAGGCTGCCATGCCGCAGTGTTTGCTACCGCGACCGCAGTTCCGGCATTGCATCAGGGCAATGCCGGAACTGCGCAAACGCAGAAAGACCTGCGAAGTGGTTTGCGTTGTTGGGCCTTTGCTTGTTCCGGCCTACTTTTTCACGCAACTTTGAAAGTTTTATCCTGTAGGCAAACATGAAACTATCTAAGGCACTCTTTGGCGGTTGGGCGACACTTTGTGTCTGCGTCGTGCTGTTGTTCACGGGGTGTACGGAAAATGAAAATGGCCACCCCAGCGATGGCAAACCTAACGATGGTAGCGCTGTTCAACTTGACGAGCAAACGGCGCAGAAGTCCGAATCGGCCCAGACGCCTTGGCGCGAACTGACCGAAGGCGATCTCGAAACGGCGACTCCTGAAGCTCTGGACCAATGGATCAAGCAACAATCGCAACCGTTGGTGCTGGTCGATTTCTGGGCGACCTGGTGTCCGCCCTGTGTCGCGAAATTTCCGAAGCTGGTAGAGCTTGCGAAGGATCGCTCGGACGGCTTGCAGGTTCTGGCCATCAGCAGCGATGAACTTTCGGATACCGAGTCGGTGCTGAAGGTACTGAACCGTGTTCAACCCCCGTTTCCGCAGTGGATTGTTCCCAAGGGAGCTTACGAAGCCAACGTTACATTTGATCTGGATTCGCTTCCGACCTGTCGGCTTTACAACCATCAGGGTGACCTGCTAAAAGAATGGAACGGCGAGTTTGAAATCGCCGACATTGAAAAAGAGATCGAATCCCAATCCTCCTCGCGATGAACTTCACCAAAATGCACGGCATCGGCAACGATTATATCTATGTCGATTGCTTTCATCATCCGGCTCCTGAAAACCCGTCCCAGGTTGCGATCAAGATTTCGGATCGAAACAAGGGCATTGGCAGCGACGGCCTGATTTTGATTCGGCCTTCGACCGTTGCCGACGCCCGTATGCAGATGTTCAATGCCGATGGAAGTGAAGCCGAAATGTGCGGAAACGGCATCCGTTGTGTGGCTAAATATCTGTACGATCACGGAATTTGCGCCAAAAATCAGGTCAAAATAGAGACCAATGCGGGCATCTTGGCATTGGAGTTGACGGTGCAAAACGCTAAAGTCCACCAAGTTCGAGTCGATATGGGCGAGCCCAGGCTCACTCCCGAAGAAATACCAACGATGTTGACAGCCTCCTCATCGTCAAATCATCACATTGTGAACGTGCCGCTCAGAGCCGGGGATCGAGAGTTTCTCGTCACCTGCGTTTCGATGGGCAATCCGCACTGTGTGATTTTTGTCGATCAACTAACGGACGAACTGGTTTTGAATTACGGACCGCTGATTGAGAAGCATGTTGTATTTCCGGCCAGAACGAACGTCGAGTTTGTCGAAGTTGTTTCTCCATCGGAAGTGCGGCAAAGAACCTGGGAGCGAGGGTCTGGCGAAACGCTGGCCTGCGGAACGGGGGCGAGCGCGGTGTGCGTGGCAGGTGTTTTGACGGGACGAACGGAACCCAAAATTACCAATCATCTGCTGGGTGGGACCTTGATGCTGGAATGGGATCAGGCCACCCACCATGTTTTTAAAACAGGGCCAGCGGTGGAAGTTTTCAGTGGAGTCTGGAATCAGGAATCATAGAGGGAATTTATTACACGGAAGCCATTCCGTGATCGATGCAGGATGCCGAACCCAAACCGAAACCCCACGCGAAAAGAAATCTCGACCTTTCGTCAGCGACTGCGCGGCCAGGCTTCTGCGTTGTTGTTTCCGCAGTATCTCAATGCGCTTGATTACCGTATCTACCACTATGACCGTTCCGCCGACCCTGCGCGACCCGAGTACAACGAACATGGCATATTCGTCTTCTGGCACGAATTCATCAGCTCCATTTTGCCGAGATGGGGACACACTCCGGTTACGGTACTCTGCTCGAAACACCGCGACGGCGAAATCGTCAATCAAACGGCGACGGCGCTGGGGCTGCACATCGTTCGCGGCAGCTCCAACAATGGGGGAACACAAGCGATCCGGCAACTAAAAAAGAATGCCCAGTTTTCCAGCATCGTCATCACGCCGGATGGACCGCGAGGCCCGCGCCGGGAAATGGCGATGGGGGCCATTTTCCTGGCATCCGTGCTGCGAATGCCCATTGTGACCATGGGCGTTGGAATTTCAAATCCCTGGAGGTTGAAAACCTGGGATCAATTCTCAATCCCCAAGCCAACGTCGCGAGTTCGTGTGATTTCCGGGCCCAAAATCCATTTCGAGCCTTCCAAAGATCGTGACCTGATGGAGTTGCGGCGGTCAGGTATCGAAAAACTCCTTAACGACCTCTCTGATCAGGCACAAAACTGGGCCGACTCAGGGCTTTCTGTCGAAGGTGAGCAGTGTTTTCTCCGCGCCAGCCGAAGCAACATCCGACGATTTCCGATCAAGTCAGATTCAAAAGGGGCCCGAGAGTCTGAGTCTCTGACGCCCTCACTGGACAACCTGTTCAATATCGCCAGCCAACCTCAATGGCCCGAAAAAGTCCGGCTTCCGGCTTGATCGAGTTCCATCCAATGTCAGGCAAAAGAGGTCGAAACGTGATCATTCGCATTCTTCAAGGAAAGACCATCGATTGATGGATGGAGCGCTTCAGGAAATGCACTCTTTGTCATTGGGTGCTCCATCGCCAGCCGCTGGATGTTCAAGGGTATCATGGATGCCGTTTGAAAGTCACTTTTGAGTGCCGCATCGTTGATCCTTGCTTCCACTGAGATAAGCTCGAATGGCGTGGACTTAAGCTGAACGCCTCCTGCCAACTTGGAGGTCGTGCGGCTTTGATTCGCGGGGAAACGCACCGAAGGTGCATGGCAGGACAGCCTGGGGCAAGCTCGCGCAGCGAGTACCGCCCCAGGTTAGAGATGTTGAAACGCTATGCACGCTGAAGGCGTGCAACCCAGCCTGCCGCACGCCTTCAGCGTGCTTGTTGGCAAGGGATCACTTTCCCAGGGCGGCGTCCGCTTCGCGAACTTGCCCTGGGCTACCCTGCCCAAGCCTTTGAGGCTGCTTGCTCAAATCGCCTACTCCCAAAAACTCGCAAAAACCGCAACACAAACGCCGCACGACCTCCTAGCCTGGCAGGAGCGGAAGTTTGACGGCCAAAAAACCTAAAGTCCACGCCATTCGAGATAAATTCGGCGGGGAGCCATTAAACGGCTTAAGCTTGCGGTTTTCTGTTGCTTATCAAACGGACTGCTGGCTTTTAGTTTGTGCGCAACTACTGACTGTCGGTATCCCCCGTTTTTTTGGGGGGGGCTGGAATTCAGCTTATTGACTGTTTCTTACGGCCACCTTACACTCCGAGGGTTCAATGATAGATCGCATCGAGCGAAACGTTCGCCGCACTTTCTATCGGCACATGCCTTAATTTTAAGTTTGGAGAAAGACAAATGATCACAACATGGGCTGCATTGGTGTTAACCGGCCTGATGAACGACGGCATCAACGTCGAATTCATGGCCAGCGGTGCGACGGGAAAGGCCGGTGGCTACCGTCCAAGTTCGGCGGAAATGGGAGAAGTGCTGGAGGAGGTTAAAGTCGCTCCCGAAGGTCTGGAGGCTCCTAAATACGGCAAGCTGGAAATGGGAGAAAAGAGCTGGTTGTTCATTCTGGATGAACCCGAGGAAGGCAAGGCCCGACTATTCGTCGATACCAACGGCGATGGCGATCTGACCAACGATCCGGAAGCCACTTGGGAAGCGAAAGAAACGCGAGGCCAGACCTCTTACGAAGGAACGGCACAGGTTGATTTGGGCGATAACCAACTCGGCGCATTGAATTTATATCGCTTCGACCCTCAAGCTCGTGCGGCAACGGCCAGTAAGTTGTTCTATTACGCTGACTACGGATACGAAGTCACCCTGACCCTCGATGGCAAGGAATACAAGTCGTTCATCGGTGGCGCTCCGACGGAAACCAGTCGTCTGTCAGTCGACCGCGATGGCAACGGTAGGATCAGTTCCAAGCGAGAGGTCGTCCGGGTTGGGCAACCGTTCAATTACACGGGAACGACTTATGTGGTTTCACTGGAAGACGGAAAGCTGGGTTTGTCAAAAGCGGACGAAGAACTTCCGGTGGCTCCGTTGCCGCCCAATCTGGCCGTCGGTCAACTGGCCCTGCCGTTTACGGCAACCACGATGAGCGAAACGGAGATACGGTTTCCTGAAAGCTACGAAGGCAAAATCGTGATGCTTGATTTCTGGGCGACCTGGTGCGGTCCGTGCGTTGCTGAAGTTCCTCACATGAAGGAAGCTTACGAAAAATGGCACGAGCACGGTTTCGAGATCCTCGGAATCAGCTTTGACCAGGAAAACATGGAAGAAAAAGTAACCAGCTTCCTGGAAGAAAAGGGATTGCCGTGGTCGCAAATCTACGAAGGAAAATTCTGGAATACGACGCTCGGAGAAATGTACGACGTCAGTGGGATTCCCTTTGTGTTGCTCGTCGACGGCACCACGGGAGAGATTCTGGCCGATGCCAGACAATTGCGAGGTGCGAAATTGAGCGAGTTCATCGGATCGGTGATCGAGAAACGAAATGATAAGACTGAGGAAAAAACGGAGCAATAAATTCCAACCACCTATCAAGTGATCAGGGGCGGAGTGGGCGCGACAAGGTCTGTCTTCGACCCTATCTGTGAACCATCAGGAAAGCCGGTTGTACTTCAGGTGCAATCGGCTTTTTCTGTTTTGCCATGAAAGACGCTTGCAAATAGTGGCTTGGCACCGCAATTCCCAAGCGTATCAACAAAAAATGCAACGTTTCGCGATAGATTGCGAAACGTTGCATTTTGGTCATGCGGACGGAGAGGGATTCGAACCTTTGCAGGATTCTTCGGGAAATTCGCAGGTTTCGGAAGGAGGCGGCGCAAAATCGAGCGCAGTTGGCGCACCAAACCGTCATCCTGACCCATTGGTTGACCCTGAACTCAAGCAGTTGGTGGAAGCTTGGGGAACGTTGACCCAAACAACCAGAGAAGCAATTCTGGCGCTGGTAAACGAGCGGGCGAACGTCTGACCGAGTGGCCACCGGAAATCGATCCAGACCCCATACCGGGGATACGGGACTCCTATGAATTATCTTCCTGCCCGGAGGAATGGTTTTGAATTGCGTTGTCGGGTCTATGAAGTCAGAGGATAGATGGGTGGGGGGCGTATTGAGATGTACTGGGGGACGGCACAATAGGCGTCAGTCGATGCGAACTGTAGAATGACACTCCCGCGCACGCGCGCGAGGGACTGGGTTTGAAGTGAATGATTCATCCCATCTGAACCAGTAAAGGCTGGTCGGTCACGGGTTTGCCAAAGGATCGCGGAGATGAAATCAGAGAAGACAGAAAAGGACGACGAACAAAATTCGGATACTTCTTCGCAAGAGACCCCACGGAAGCGGTCACAGATATTGCTAGAAACATTTCGGAAGAAATTCGACACGCTGCCGCCGCAAAAGCAAGCGGCCTTGTTAGGACACGGATTGGCTCGCTTCCTCCCGATATGGCAGAAGCGTACGAACGAGATCGTGAAGAAAGAGTCGCCATAGCGTTGCAGCCGATTATTGATCGCAACGAAGGCATCGAGGAATTGCTTTCGCAGTTTGTCAAAAAGGGAGATCGCGATTCATTTAGGGTATACCCTATTTCGGTGGCAACAGTTGCCAGCTACCGAGACTTCAAAACGGAGAAAATCTGTTAGAATCTAAATTGCACAGCGGATAGGGCGACGGCCTGAACACCGAAACAAAATCCTTGCCGATTTTCGGATTCCGCTTTTCTCTTTTTCTACGGCAAGGAAAAACCGGCAAGGTATCTAATGAACGAGCCTGAACTTAGGCAGAACCCCTATACGATATTGAGGGGACTGGAAGCGTTACTGCAATCGATGCGCGACGATGAGTCCATGTCACTCGGAACGCTGGCAGCTGAAATCATCCTGCTGGATACTCAAAGTTGGGACACAGTAGCCAACGACCTTGTAGAGAAAGGGCATTCTGTTGATGCGGATCGGCTGGTCAATGTCATAACGGAACTTCAAGGCAGCGCGAACAGGGCGATGTTTGGGGAGCAACCCACGGGTGACGCCATCGACGAGCTGCCCCGCAAGGCTAGGTTCGTCGAAAACCCAACGGATGACGATAAAGCCGAGGCTGAGAGCAAACTGAAAGAGTTGCGAGAGCAAGCGACGGAACTACTCGCACTGGTAGAGGTGGTGAAGCGTGACGTAGGCGCCAAAGGAAGCGAAACCGAAGTGGTAACTGACGAACCACGCCAGCGCCGAGCTTCAACAGATTATCGGTCGATCCATTGGTACGGCGAAACCTATACCTTCACCGCTAATCAGGCTTGCGTCATCAAGTTGTTGTTTGAGAATTTTGAAAATGGAACTCCGGAGGTTGGGCAGGAAACTCTACTGGCCGCCGTCGATCCTGAAAGCCCCCCGGCAAGGATGCTGGACTTATTCCGGAATCATCTAGCGTGGAGTTCGATTATCAAGGCCGGAACGAAGGGCAGCTACCGACTTGTAGCTCCTGAATAAATTTCAGAAAAAATCTGCGAAACGGAAATACACCGCTACGACACCGGTAGCACACTGGCCACCCCGTAGGATACCTGCATGATGATCACGCAGACCACCCCTATGGAGGAGACCCAATGCAGATCCACGATACGATGACGCTACCCCGCATGGCGCGGCGACTAGGCGTCACTCAGGCATGGCTACGCGGAGCCGTAGAGCGCGGAGATATTGCGGCATTGCGAGCCGGTAATAGGCTGATATTCAATGTAGCGGCGACGGAGCGCCGAATCGCGGAACTTGCGGCGAGACAGGAGGGCAGCCATGACCAGTAGTCCCCTAGCCCTACGTCCCCGTCAGGCGGCGACCATGCTGTCGATCAGTGAGCGCACATTGTGGGCACTGACAGCCCCGCGCGGGCCGATCCCATGTACTCGCGTTGGGGGGCGTGGTGGCATCGTGCTGTATCGAGTCGCCGATCTGGATGATTGGCTGAGAGCATCCCAAGCCGATCAGGACACAGCAGATTGTGAGGTGGCGCGATGAACGAGCGCAACGGCCACTACTGCCTACCCCAGCGATCACAAGCCGACCCGAACGAGAATCAATCTCCCGGATTCCGGCCAATCCCATTCGCAAGACTGGAGACCAGTCATTCCCGACTGCGAGACCCAGTCATCGACGGCATCTTGCGGACAGGGGAAACGCTAAATGTCATCGCGCCCCCCAAGACAGGAAAGAGTTTTCTTGCCGGTGGACTCGCATGGTCGGTTGCGACCGGTAGACATTGGTTGTCTCACGGCGTTCGTCAAGGCAAAGTGCTAATCGTCGATAACGAGCTGCACCGCGAAACGTTGGTCCATCGGCTGGGACGGATAGCCGACTCAATGGAGATCCCGCACGACGAGCGGGACGGTATCGACATCGTGAGCCTGCGCGGCCAACTAGCCAGCATCGTCCAGATATCCGCAATGCTCGAGGCTGAGTCTGGTCTGTATCGTCTCATCATCCTGGACGCCCTCTACAGGACATTGCCACAGGGAACGAGCGAGAACGATAACGCGGCGATGATGGCCGTCTACAACCACATCGACGCACTGGCCGAACGCACAGGAACTGCCATCGCCGTCATCCACCACACCAGCAAGGGCGCACAAGGTGACAAGGCGTTGACTGATATTGGAGCGGGTGCCGGTGCCATCTCACGAGCCGCTGATAGCCATCTGGCGATCCGGGAGCACGAGACCGACGGGCATTTTGTTCTGGAGGCTGTTACTCGCTCATTCAAAAGCCCTGATCCCGTATCGATCCGATTCGACTGGCCAGTATGGACCGCGACGACACTGAGTCCAGAGGTTCGGCGGATCGGACGGCAAGATAAGGCAAAACAGGAGAAGGCAGACGCCAACGCCAAACAAGCGATTCTGAACGCCATCCCCGAAGGAAAACGCATCCAGCAATCAGACCTGCGAAAGCGGGTTGGGTTTGGAGCTGATCGAATGCTGCGCCTGATTGGCACGTTGATAGAGGAAGGGAAGATAAAGGAGGAGAGACGCCGGAAGAAGGGTGGTAGGCAGAAGTTCGTCTTGTATTCAAAAGGTAGAGACGATTCTGGAAACGATTCTGGAAACGATTCTGGATAATTCAGCCAGAACACATGGATACCGTTCTGGCTATGAATAAGCCAGAACAGTATGCCTTGTTCTGAACCAGTATGGCCTGAATAAGAATTGGAGAACTAAAGGAAGTAAATGGGCACAATTTAATGACGGAAAACTACCCAAACCTACAGCGAGTACTCATTGATTGCGAGCTGGCAAACGTCACGTTGGCGATTGAGAACGACAAGCTGGTTGCGTACCCTGCTGAACGAATCACCGATGATCTGGTTGACAGGATTCGGGAACACAAGGGAGCTATCAAGGCTTCACTGGAGCGTTCTGCAAGTTCGCCAGACTGTCGGTTCTGTTCCGGGGTGACAATCCCGATCCGGACTTTTGACGGCGACGAAAACTTCGAATGCTTTCTTTGTGGCAAGTGTTCAGGATGCAGGAAAGCGGTTCAATGAAACAGAAACGCAACGCTGAGAGTTCAAACCTGAACGCTAAGAGTAACGCCGAAAGGCAACAACCTTATCGAGACAAGCAGCCTGAAACCACCCTTGGGGAAACGTCCGAAACGCTCGCGGTTGCACCCGAAAGCCCTCGTGACAGTTCCAAGCATGAGGCAATTGTAACACAGTTGATTCCGGAGACTGGAATTGACCGACAGTAAACGACAATTAACAATCAACACGGCAAGTTAACTTTCAAGGCAAGGATTCAATCATGGCAAGTATCTGCAAAGACCCCAACGGTACAAAACGGATTCTATTCGTCGATCAAGGCGGCAACCGAAAATCAATTCGGCTGGGCAAGGTCTCGTTAAGGAACGCGGAGGCAGTCAAGTATCGGGTGGAGGAAATTCTGCAATCCAGGATCACGAATCAGGCGATTGGCCGGGATACGTCGAGCTGGCTGGCTGAGATTCCCATTACTCTTGCCGACAAACTCGCGAAAGTGGGATTGATCGAATCGCGCAACGCTAAAGATGCTATCGGGCTTCAATCGGTGCTGGACGACTACATGGCGAGCCGAACCGACCTGAAACCGGCGTCACTGGAAGTCTACGGACATACCGTCCGCAACCTGATCGACCATTTTGGAGCGGATCGGGCTATCGACAAGATCACGCCGGGCGATGCGGACGAATTCAAGCGGTTCCTGAAACGTGAGAACCTGGCTTCATCCACCGTTCGTAAACGGCTGGAGATTGCCAAAGCCCTATTCCGTTCGATGCAACGCCAAAAACTGATTGCAGAGAATCCTTTTCAAGATGTGAGCCAGCAAGCCAGCGGAATGGCCGCCAAACAACGCTTCGTAACCGTTGCAGAAACGCAAAAGCTGATCGAGGTTTGCCCGAACCACCACTGGCAAATGATCGTCGCATTGTGCCGATTTGGTGGCCTACGTTGCCCGTCGGAAGTTCTTTCGCTTCGTTGGCAAGATGTTTTGTGGGATGTGAACAAAATCATTGTCACCAGTCCCAAGACCGAACACCACCCGGACAAAGCGACCCGGACGATTCCCCTGTTCCCGGAGTTGAAACCCTACTTGGATCAATCGTTTGAACAGGCGGAAGATGGTGCGGAATTCGTTGTCGATTCGGTGTACCGGAAATCGGCGATGAAACGAACCGGCTGGAAGAATTCCAATTTGCGAACCACGTTTACCAAGATCATCAAGCGAGCTGGATTGGCTGCATGGCCGCGACCATTCCACAATCTGCGGGCATCCCGCGAAACGGAACTGATCGAGTGCTACCCGATTCAAGTGGTCACGGACTGGCTGGGCAATACTCCGTCCATCGCCATGAAGCATTATTTGATGACCACTGAGGAGCATTTCCAGCGAGCCATTGAGACCGTCATCGAGTCATCCCATTCGGAGCCAAAAGCGGTCATCGAATTGAGCAAAAAAAGCGGCGCAGAATCGAGCGCACTTGATGCAAATTTGGCGCAAAATCGAGCGCAGCACAGTTTCGCGACGAATCGCAGTGAATCGAAAATGAATCGGCAAAACACCGACAAAAACAAAAAAATGCAACGCCCCGCGATTGGTTGCGAGACATTGCATTTTGACAAGGCGGACGGAGAGGGATTCGAACCCCCGGTAGAGTTACCCCTACGCCGGTTTTCAAAACCGGTGCCTTAAACCAGACTCAGCCATCCGTCCGAAGCATCTTCTCATCGATAATGGCAGGATGTGGCCTGAAAGTCTAGGTCCAGCCGACGGTTTGATCAAGGTGTTTTTTTATCGAGATCCTGGAGCCTGCGCAAATGGGATTGAGTGATATGGAAAAAAGTGACTTGCTGATCATTTGGCTTTTAGGCGAGATTTCGCAGAATGGTTGTTTTATGTACATTTCTGGAGTGAGTGCCTTTGCCTGCAAATACGGTGCCTGTTTTGTTTCATAAATCTTCGAAATTTGTCTCGATTTTGTTGACATTGACTATAGAATACCTTATGGTGATTTGAATTGGCTATTTTTTTGAGGTATCCCTTGACCTGCCATTTCCTACATGTGTGCGCAAGAAATTGCGCTTTTATTTATTGTTTTGATACATAAGGAGAGTCTTGAATGACACGAAAACACTCTGGTTTCACATTGGTGGAACTGTTGGTTGTGATCGCAATCATCGGTATTTTGATTGCGATGCTATTGCCAGCAGTCCAACAAGTTCGGGAGGCGGCGCGCCGCACGACCTGCATGAACAATCTGCGTCAGATTGCGCTGGCAACCCACAATTTTGAAAGTGCCTTTATGCGACTGCCCTCTGGGCAAAACCACGTAGCCTTGCCGGAAACCCTCATCCCGGCTGCTCCCAACAACGAGCAACAGGACACTGGTTTGTTGGCCGCGATTTTGAATCAAATTGAAGCAAATAATGTTGCTTCCATGGTCGTGACAAAGCACGATGCAAAAACTTTCCATCTTAGCTATTGGACTACCGCTTCGACTTGGACGGCTGCGACCTATACGATCGCTCCCTATCTGTGCCCCTCGGATACTCAGCCGATTTCAACGAATTGTCTGGATATCATTTATGGGCGGAACAACACTGTCGGTGGAACTTTCTGGCCAGATCCTGATGGCCAACTGTTGGGACGCACCAACTATGCTGGATGCTCGGGCGGGGTTGGAGACCGTGTTCTTCCCGGTCAGCAAGGTCACGATGGTTCCGCCGAAAACAGCGGATGGGACGTGTACAAAGGGATTTATACGAATCGTCGTCCGCTGAAATTTGGCGAAATCATTGACGGAACCTCGAATACATTCGCTCATGGCGAAGTTGCGACTTTCCATGACTCATGGTTTGGCAACAACTACGGTACTCCCTATGTGCAATACTGCTGGATGGGCGGGGTTTGCATACCAATGGCTTGGTGGGGGGTCGTTGACCCATGGGGAATTCCGGGAGATGAAGGATATTTTCAATTCAAGTCGTTCCATCCCGGTGTAATCGCCTTTGCCCGTGGCGATGCCTCGGTTTCTACGGTGGACAAGAATACTGCTCGCGATCCCATGATTTTCATATCAGGGCGTGAAGATGGCCGCGTTGCAGTACTCGACTAAATTTTAACATCCAATCTCAATAGGAAAGTTTGCTAATGCGAAAGTTATTTGTCTTAGGTGCGCTTTTGGGAGTTCTATGTCTGGGAGGATGTAAGGATCCTGTAGCTTCTCCACCCGCAGGTGCGGAAGGCGGAAAATTGCTGGACGTGCCTGATCCGAGTTCGCGGGGCGGCGTCGGAAGCGCTTCTGCTGGCGGCAGTGGTGGTGGGCAAGGCGCTCGAACCATGGCTGCACCGGATCTACCACCGCCACCGCAATAGTGGTGTGTGATTTCCAAGATTATTACAAAGAGAGGGGAGTTTTCTCCCCTCTCTTTTTCGTAGCCGTTCATGACCAGCAAACCTCCAACTGGATAATGCCCAATTTGCTCTGCGGCGGGATTAAACAAAGATGCGGTTATTGATGGAGTCCGGGACTCTGTACCGCTTTCGATATTTGGATTTCATCGGTGGAAGAAACCGTCCGAAGCCATAGAAACGATAGCGGTACAGAGTCCCGCACTCCATAGAGCTTAATCGGCTTCATCGTGGCTGACGAGGCGGTGTTGGATGCTGGCCGATTTTTCCAGATCAGGATGTCCATTGCGCAGATCGTTGGCAGTCATTCCGCTGCCTCCATTCATGGCATCCATGTGCTGCAATGTCTTGAACAGTCCGTAAATAGCGGCATCGACATCGCCGGTGTGACCTGATTCCGAGATCGTGTGCATATTGCGGATTGGAAAGCCAATCGATGCTGCCGCCGAATCGATCGCGGCCAATACGGCGGCCATGGCATCGGTGCCGGTATCGCGCCCGGCCAGTTCATGCTGGATCGGTATCCCGTTTTCCAGTGCAACTTGTGTGATGATCGAATTCAATGAAGCACTGGTGACCGCACCGTGGGTCAGTGTAAATCCTTTTCCCATTTCAACCGGCTCATAACGCCGGTCGCCAATACCGGGTGCCGCGACAAAATCATGAGCGACATCGACCGCAATGGTTACATCGGGACGAAAGGCCTCCGCCATGACACGGCTGCCGAATCGGCCGATCTCTTCATGAGTTGCGATCGCTCCGAGCAACCGAACATTTTTCAGTCCGCCTGATTCGGCGACCAGTCGCGCGATTTCAGCAACCACAAAGCATCCCAAACCATTGTCCAGGTATGCTCCCGTAAATGTGGACGGCGAAAATCCGTGTTCTATCGGACGATCAAACAGAATCGGATCGCCTGCCCGAATTCCCAACTGCTCGATTTGCTTTTTCTTTTCCTCTCCATGAATGTGTAATTCCAGGTACAACATGTTCTCCTTGATGCCAGCTTCACCTGAGCGAAGTTTGGGATCGGCAAAGTGGATCGCTCCGAGGGCCTCGATCGTTCCACCTTTCAGG
Source organism: uncultured Pirellulaceae bacterium (assembly GCA_964414815.1). GTDB lineage: Bacteria > Planctomycetota > Planctomycetia > Pirellulales > Pirellulaceae > Mariniblastus. The sequence goes on from CAYPXY010000025.1 coordinate 20,566, forward strand.
ACTCTCCATTGATTCGGATTTTGCGGGTCTTCACTGAAAAGAGCCACTTTGTGGCCAAGCAGTGTCGCGGGAAGCATTGAATCACAGTTGACCCAAATTTTGCCATCCTCGCCGATGCTGCGCACCTGCATGCGAATTTTGTCGGCGTGGCCGATGATCATGACCGAAAACGCGTCGGCTGCATCCGGCGCCGTATCGAGGATGATTCCCGCATTTCCCTTGAAGGCATGGATTTTCCAGCTCGGTTTCATGAACTGACGAAAATGGGGCTCGAGAACTCCGCGAGTCATCGCTGACTCCAGCCCAATCGGGCTCGGAGCGGCCAGAATCCGTTTCATCAGCTCGAATCGTTCGGGCGACATGGGAGAATTACATGAATGGGCTGAATCGTTATCCGGCATATCGTATCTGTGTTTTTTTGTAAGTGAAAGTTGCTGGTCGATCAGGCGCCGTTGCCTGGAGTCCCTGAATATACCCAAATAAATTGTCGACGACAATTTGCCGACGGGCTTCATTCCCTTTATACTTAACCGGAATCCTTACCGACCCTATCCCCATTTTTGACCATTCTGGAACTGTCACAATGACTCAGCGAACCATTGCCCTGTTGGGTTTCATCGCCGCCTGTTTTGCCAACAATTGTAGCTTTGCCCAAACCGATCCCGGAACCAATGAAACCCAATCGCCCCAAGCTACTGTCAAGCAGAAAAAAGGACTTGGCGATGGCTTCATGCGGATTGCCAAGGATACTGCTGGCAAACCCAAAGCTCTGCAAACGTCGATTACCCGTTATGAAATGTTCACTCAGCAGGGAAATCGCGTCACGGTTGACTTGATCGGTGTAGTCCATATCGGAGAACAAGAATACTACCAGCAGTTGAATCATCAGTTCGAGCAATACGACGGTTTGCTGTACGAACTGGTGGCGCCCGAAGGTACCGTGATCCCCCAAGGTGGGCGTGAGCAGGATATGGCCAATCCGATTGCAGCCATGCAGGTCGGTATGAAAAGTGTATTGGGCTTGGAGTTCCAGCTTGATCATATTGACTATACCAAGAGCAATTTCATCCACGCCGACATGACGCCGCAGGAGTTTGCGGAAAGCATGAAGGAGAACGAGGAGAGTGTCGGTGGATACGCACTCAAGGCGATTGGTCAATCCATGGCGATGCAGGCAGCGGGCAAAAGTAATGCAGATGGCTTGGGGATGATGATGGCGTTGTTCTCCAGCAACAAGGAGGTCAAGCTCCGTCGCAACTTTGCCAAACAAATGCTTCAGATGGAAGGCGGGCTGGTCATGTTCGAGGGAAAAGACGGCTCGACCATTATTGATCATCGAAATGCCAAGTGCATGAAAGTACTGCAACGGGAAATTGAAGCCGGGAAACGAAATTTGGCCATCTTTTATGGTGCAGGTCATCTGGAAGACATGGAGCAGCGACTGCTCAATGATTTCGGAATGAAACGCGCTGGACGAACCTGGCTGCAGGCTTGGTCGCTGGCAAACGAGAAGTAGCTTTCAGGCAGGCTGTTAATCTGTAACTTACGTGCCGATCGTGCGATCCGTCGATCATTTCTTATTCATAATTTTGGTGATCGATGTAAAGAAAGTGCTTGTCGAGTGACTTTTCATGGCTAAATTTGATTACCCCTTTTGGGGGTGGAGCGACGAAGTTGTTTTGATCGTCGTTTCCTGACCGCTCGATGGCTCCCACCCGTTTGAGCGGCGCATTTTTAGCACTGAATTCACCTTTTGGTTGCTCAGCAACTTTCAACCCATGTCTGACATCGATCTCATTTTGGACAATGCGCGTTTACGCGATGAATTGGAGCCCTTTCTCGACGAGTCCCTGTACTGCGTTGATACCGATAAGATGACGGTGGTCAAGGAAAACGAGTACTTGAGTTCGATTCTGGCTTGGGAGAAGGCTCCGGTTCTGCCCATCAGTCAGTGGTTCGAGCCGGAACTTCAGGCACCGCATCACCCGTTCCTCAATGATGCGGAACTGCACCAGCAATTGCATCAGTTGATTGGTCGTCTGTATGAAAAGAATATTATTCTGTTCCATACGGATCATCTTTCCGATCGCCAGCTCTACTGCCTGATCGTCAGGGATATTTTGTCCGCCCAGGAAAAGAAAGTGATCCTGCCTGGCAAGTATTTGAGATGGCAATGTCTGGACATCGTCGAAGATGAGGAATCCTGGCTGCGATTCTACGCCAGCGAGGACGAGCGGATTTCCTGGTCGCTCGAGACAGGCCTGCGGCTTCCGCCCAAGGAAAACGTTCCGTTCCCACGCATGTTGCCGGCGTAGGGGTTCTGGAATTTATCGTCGTTCACGACGAGCCAAAATGTTTAGCCTCTATGGAGTGCGGTACTCAGTACCGCTATCGTTTCTATGGCTTCGGACGGTTTCGACCACCGATGAAATCCAAATATCCAAAGCGGTACCGAGTCCCGCACTCCATAAATAGCCGCAAGCCGTCGGGGGTTGCCGCCAAAAAATACTGCCATACCGAAATCGCTCTATCGGGCAACCCCCAAAGGCGCGTGGTACATCGGGATGCAGGTATTTCATTGGTAGGCAGTTCGAATACAGAGACTGCACCCTGCCGACGCGCCTGCGCCGACCATTTCTCGACTTTCCAGCTTTAACCATGAGCCGGCCTGCTTTTTATGATCGTTGCAAACCAATGGCGGTCGGCTTCGGCTTGCGGCTAAACGTTCTACCACCCCGCCGATTTTAAAACTCAAACGCCATCTGTGGATCTCGCTCTGAATCGTCCGGATTCAGTTCTTTGTACAACAAGCTTGGCTGGATGTCTTGGTTGTTTTGATACTTGTCGCTTACGTATTCGCGAATGTCGCCGACAATCTGGTGATAGAAAATCTGACAGATTGAAGTTCCGGGATAAATTCGAATCGGCTGGATGGCAAACATCTCAAGCGTCCAAAACCCTTTGAAACCTACGTCGCCGAAACCGGCGGTGACGTGAACAAACAGTCCCAGTCTCCCGATCGATGATCGCCCTTCGATCATCGGCACCAGATTGTGGGTTTCCGTTCGCTCGACGGTGCGGCCCAAATAAAGCCGATTCGGCTCAAGTACCAATCCAGATTCGGGAATCGTCATCCGGCGGATGCGATTGCTTTTCTTCATGTCCAGCACGACTTCTTCGTAAGTCATCAACTCGTGATGCAGCGTCAGGTTGTAACTGTTCGGATTGAGGCGTTCCGGATCGTAGGGGTCAATCCAGATGTCCGTTCCCAGACGTCTATTAATTTCTTCGCCGGAGAGAATCATTTTCAGGCCCTTGTCGTCGGTCGTCGTCGGTCGGTTGGCAACTGGAAGGAGGCGTTTTTTATGGCCGAGACGGAAAAAACCGAACGGTCCGTGTCATTTGATCGGCAGGAACAACTCCCACCCGAAACTCCAGCTCCCGTAAATTTTGAGCAGCTACCATCGAATTTTGATAGGCGATTGCCGATGTGTCAAGTTGCCTCCGCATCGATAATGGACTAAACTCTAAATCAGCCGCTTCCGTCGGGTGACGGACGTTCTATTTGAACTGAAAGGAAAACCTCCATGAGCCAAAATCCCTACCAAAATTTTAGTTCGTATGCCCCCTCGGTTGCCGACGTCGCCAATGCAGACGCTCGTGCGACGTTTCTGCAAAAAACGTATCTCCATCTCTTGGGTGCCATTCTGGCCTTCGCCGCGATCTGCGCGTTCGCGCTGACCGTGTTTGGAGCCCAAATCGAACCGCTTGTCAACAAAATGACCCAAGGGTATGCATGGCTGTTTGTGATGGGAGCGTGGATGGCGGCCAGCTATGTTGCTCAACGCTGGGCGATCAGCAATACGTCGCGGTCGACGCAATATTTTGGCCTGGGGCTGTTTGTGGTGGCGGAAGCAATCATCTTTATTCCCTTGCTCTTTATCGCTCAAAAGTACTTTGGTGATGGCCTGATCTTATCGGCAGGGCTTCTGACGGCGATTATTGCCGGGGGACTGACCGTGACGGTGCTGTTGACGAAAGCGGATTTCTCATTCCTTCGCTCGGCCATTACCATCGGCGGATTTGCGGCCATCGGCTTGATTGCCTGCTCGATCTTCGTGGGATTCGGTTTGGGGATGTGGTTTTCCGTGGCGATGATCATTCTGGCGTCTGGTTCGATGCTGTATCAAACATCGAATGTCCTGCACCACTACAATACGGAGCAGTATGTGGCCGCATCGTTGGCCTTGTTCGCATCGGTCGCCACGATCTTCTGGTATGCGATTCGATTGCTGATGTATTTCTCGGAGGAATAGACTTGGCGAAAGCCAACCCCAATCTGCCGGACGATTTTTCGAATATCGTCCGGCTTTTTCCGTTGCCCAACGTCGTTTTGTTTCCGGGGTTGGTGCAGACGTTGCATATCTTTGAGCCGCGATACCGCACCCTGATGGCGGATGCATTGGCGACGGATCACTTGATCGCCGTGGCGTTGTTGCAGCCCGCTCCCGCGTTTCAGGCGATCGAGCCAATTTTTCCGACCCTCTGTATCGGCAAGGTGTTGACGTACCATCTGCTCGACGACGGCCGCTACTTTCTCAAGCTGGGCGGAGTTTGCCGCGCCCGGGTGGTGGCAGAAGTGGAAACGGTCCACCCTTATCGGGTTGCCCGAGTGGAAGTTCCTGAGGAGTATTCGGTCGGGTTTGCCGGCCACTACGGAAAACTGCGGGATCAGGTTTTATCAGCGTTTCGCAAGTATCTTGAAACGCAGCCCCCTTCGATGAACGAGTCGGCTCAGAACTGGATCGATGAAAATCTGTCCCTGAGCGCGATTTGTGATTTCATTGTGTATGCTTGTCAGCCCAATCCTGTTGAACAGCAGAAATTTCTCGACGAATTCAATGTGACCAAGCGGGCGGGCAAGGTTTTGGAAATGCTGCAGTCGCCTGAAAAGCAGATGAAAGCGACTCCGGTCGTGTTCCCGCCCCGATTCAGCGACAACTGAGCCTGCGGCGGGGCTGATGGGAACCTTGGGTATCAGCCGGTGACATTCCAATCCTAACCCGGAGTGTAAGCGAGGGACCGCGACATATCCCTCGCTTACGCTTCGGCTTGGGATTTCCACCCGCCCAGTCTGCGGGTCTGTCAATTTGGCACGATCAATTGAGACGCCCGCTCTGCGGCTCAATGTCGCGGCAGGGGCTGATCGCCAGTCGCTCGTAAAAATCGACTTCAATTTCGAAGATTTCAAACGATTTTTTCTAAACCCGGGCCTGTAAATCGCTTGGCACGAGGGTTGCCTATTCGGGGTGGAACAAGCCCCCATGCTGTCAGATTTGGCAGGGGAGCCTCTTTGAATTATCACACACCCCAATTAATGGAGAATACCTGTGGCAAAACAGATGGTTTTTGATGACGCCGCGAGAAAGCCGCTGCTTGATGGCGTATCGAAACTTGCGCGGGCCGTTCGCAGTACCCTTGGCCCGCGAGGTCGCAACGCAGTTTTGGATAAGGGCTGGGGCAGCCCCAAAATCACCAAGGACGGCGTGACCGTCGCGGAAGATATCGAACTCGATGATCCCTTCGAGAACCTCGGTGTCCAGCTCGTCAAGGAAGCCGCCAGCAAAACCAACGATGTCGCCGGTGACGGGACGACTACCGCAACGGTTTTGGCAGAAGCCATATTCCGCGAAGGTCTGAAGTTGATCGCTGCTGGATTCGATCCGATGGCGCTTTCCCGTGGAATCGCCAAGGCAACGGCTGCGATTCGTGAAGAGATCGACAAGTTCGCCCAGCCCATCAACGACAAAAGCAAAAAGGAAATTCAACAAGTCGCCACCATCGCTGGAAACAATGATCCCTCGATCGGCACGGTGTTGGCGGATGCGTTTCTGAAAGTCGGTAAAGATGGTGTGATTACCGTAGAAGAAGGCCGCGGCTCAGAAACGTATGTCGATGTGGTTGAGGGAATGCAGTTCGACCGCGGCTTCCTGTCGCCCCACTTCGTCACCCATCAGGATGATGTCAGCGTTGAGTTGGATAATCCGTATGTGCTGATCTTCGAGGAAAAAATCTCCTCGAACAAGCCGCTGATTCCGCTGCTCGAAGCCGTCAGCAAAGCTAAAAAGCCATTGTTGATCATCGCCGAAGATGTCGATGGCGAGGCCTTGGCAACCTTGGTGGTCAACAAGATTCGCGGGATCCTGCAAGTCTGTGCCGTGAAAGCTCCCGGCTATGGCGACCGACGCAAGGCCATCATGGGCGACTTGGGTGCGCTGACCGGTGGTCAAGTGATTTTTAAAGACTTGGGGATCGAACTTGAAAGCGTCCAGCTAAAAGATCTCGGTCGTGTCAAGAAAGTTCGAGTGACTTCAGAAGAAACCGTCTTTATCGGTGGAGGAGGCAACCAGCAAGCGATTCAGGATCGCGTTGCCCAAATTCGTCGCGAGATTGAAACGACGACCAGTGACTACGATCGCGAAAAACTGCAAGAGCGATTGGCAAAGCTGGCCGGTGGTGTGGCTCAAATTCATGTCGGTGCCGTGACGGAAACTGAAATGAAAGAACGCAAGGACTTGCTTGAGGACGCCAAGAGCGCTACCGCAGCCGCACTGAAGGAGGGGATCGTTGCAGGGGGTGGAGTCGCGTTGTTGCGAGCCGGCAAGGCACTCGACAAGCTGAAAGACCTGTCGGAAGACGAAGTGGGCGGTCTGAATATCATCCGCAAAGTGCTTGAGTATCCGCTTCGCTATATCGCTGAAAATGCAGGCTTTGACGGCGCCGTTGTGGTTAATCGCGTGCGTCAAATGAAAGGCAAGAATGACGGCTTCAATGCAGACACCAATCAATATGGCGATCTCGTCGAAGCCGGAGTGATTGATCCAGCCATGGTGGTCAAGACCGCTTTGCAAAACGCAGCCAGCGTTGCATCGCTGTTGTTGACCACTGAATCGCTGGTCACTGAAATTCCGACGGAAAAAGAACCCGAAGGCCACCACCATCATGACCATGGCGATATGGGCATGGGAGGCATGGGCGGCATGGGTGGAATGGGCGGCATGGGTGGCATGGGAATGCCCGGGATGATGTAGAAAGGGATGAAGGATGAGGGATGAGGGATGAATAGTCCTTTCCGTCCCTTCAGTCCTTTCCGTCCTATTAGTCTCTTCTTCACCCTATTAGTGAATTCTTAAATTAAACAACTACCAAAAAACACAACCCAATAGAAAAAAAGGAAATCCATCATGGCCAAAGTAAAACTCCGTCCGCTCGATGATCGTGTTGTTGTCGAGCCTGTTGAAGCCGAAGAAGTGACCGCAGGGGGAATCGTTCTCCCTGACAGCGCACGCGAAAAGCCCCAGCGAGGTACCGTGATTGCCGTCGGCCCCGGTAAGCTGCTTGACAGCGGCCAGCGAGGCGAGCTGTCGGTTGCTGTTGGCGATGAAGTCATCTACGGCAAATACGGCGGAACGGAAATTGAAATCAATGGAACGGAAGTGAAGATTCTGCGCGAATCCGACATCCTTGCAAAAGTGTTGTAGAAAGTGCTGTAGGTTTCCCTCATCGGCGTTCTTGTTTTCAACAGCATTTGAGCCTGTAACTAAAATTCAAAAACTAAAAACCAAGGAATAAACGTGGCTAAACAACTACTATTCGAAGACCACGCGCGTGCCAAAATGATGCGAGGCATCGACAAGCTGGCCAACGCCGTGGCGATCACCATGGGGCCAACCGGTCGCAACGTGATCATTAATAAATCGTTCGGTGGTCCAACGGTGACGAAGGACGGCGTGACGGTCGCCAAGGAAGTCGAACTGGAAGATCGGTTCGAAAACATGGGCGCCAAACTCGTTCGTGAGGTGGCTCAAAAAACTTCCGATCTTGCAGGGGATGGCACCACCACGGCAACCGTGTTGGCACGGGCAATTTTCAAAGAAGGCTTGCGGAACATCGTCGCGGGCTCGAATGCAACCGCCGTCCGTCGCGGTATCGACAAAGCGGTCGAAGCGGCCGTTGAAAAGCTGGTCAGCATGTCGAAAAAAGTTTCGAAGAAGGAAGAAGTGGCCAACGTCGGTGCCATCAGTGCCAATAATGACATGGTCATCGGCGAACTGCTGGCCGAAGCCCTTCATCGCGTAGGACAAGACGGTGTCATCACGGTCGAGGAAGGCAAGACCGCAGAAACGACCGTGGAATATGTGGACGGGATGCAGTTCGACAAGGGATACATCTCGCCCTATTTCTTGACCAACCCGAACACGATGAGTACCGAGTTCGAGAACGCCAAGATCTTGATCTACGAAAAGAAGATCAGCAACATTCGTTCGATCGTACCGGTTCTGGAAAAAATCGGTCAGACCGGCAAGTCGCTGTTGATCATCGCCGAAGACGTTGACGCCGAAGCGTTGACTCTGCTGGTCGTCAACAAACTGCGTGGTACGCTCAATGTTTGTGCCGTCAAAGCCCCCGGCTTTGGCGACCGCCGCAAAGCGATGTTGGGCGATATTGCAACGCTCACGGGCGGCACGCTGATCAGTGAAGATTTGGGCATTCAGTTGGAAAATATCGAACTGTCCCATCTTGGAACCGCCAAGAAAATCACTGTCGACAAGAGCAACACGACGATTGTCGAGGGAGGCGGAGCTCGTAAAGATGTCGAAGGTCGTATCGCCCAGATTCGAAAGCAGATCGAACAAACCGACAGCGACTACGACAAGGAAAAACTTCAGGAACGACTGGCCAAACTGGCCGGTGGAGTGGCTGTGATCAGCGTCGGTGCAGAAACCGAAGCCGACATGAAGCAAAAGAAGGCTCGCGTGGAAGATGCTCTTCACGCCACCCGGGCCGCCATCGAAGAAGGCATTCTGCCCGGTGGTGGAGTGGCTTTGCTGCGATGCCGCGAAGCCGTTGAAGCCGCTCGAAAATCCGCCAAAGGCGATGAACGCGTGGGCGTCGACATCGTCCTGGGCGCGCTTGAAGCTCCCCTTCGTCAAATCGCCGATAACGGTGGTATCGATGGTTCGGTGGTTGCGGATATTGTCAATGACAAGCCGGTCAACACGGGTTACAACGCATTTACTGGCGAATATGTCGATATGTATAAGGCAGGCGTCATCGACCCGGTAAAAGTCGTTCGCACCGCCTTGGCCAATGCGGCCAGTATCGCCGGTCTGCTGTTGACCACGGATGCCATGGTGTCAAATCTGGAAGATGAAGACAAAAAGAAACGTCTGAGCGAAGGCGTCGTTGTCTAGTTCCGGCATTAAAATAGTGAGTTGACCATTGGAGCAGGGCAGACGCGGTCTTCCCTGCTCCGAATTTTTGAAGTGAGTTTCTCAATGTCTAAACGCGACTATTATGAAGTTCTGGGCGTGTCGCGAGATGCTCCTGAAAGGGAGATCGCCAAGGCATATCGAAAACTTGCGGTCAGATATCATCCCGACAGCAATCCGGGTGATGAAGAAGCCGGTCGTAAGTTCAAGGAGGCTGCTGAAGCCTATGAAGTCCTCAGCGATTCCCAAAAACGAAATCAATACGACCGGTTTGGGCACGCAGGTCTGGAAGGCAACGGCTCCCATTTCAGCTCCGCAGAAGACATCTTTGCTGCGTTCGGAGAATTTTTCGGTGGCTCGATGTTTGGCGATATTTTCGGCCGAGCAGGTGCCGATCGAGTCCGAAAAGGTGCTGACCTGCGAGCTGACTTGACGCTGACGCTCGAAGAGGCGGCGAAAGGTATTTCAACCACCATCCGGTTCCCCCGTATGGTGCCTTGCGACGACTGCGAAGGGACGGGAGCTGCCTCCGAAAGTGAGATCGTTGCCTGTCAGCCGTGCGGCGGTCGGGGCCAAATTTTGCAATCGGCGGGCATTCTACGTGTGCAGACGACTTGTCCGGTCTGTCGAGGACAAGGTCGACGAATCGTCAAGCCCTGCAAGAAATGCAAGGGACACGGTCTCGAACGGACGATGGTCGATCTGGATGTCAAAATTCCTGCCGGCGTCGACGACGGAATGCGTGTTCGACTCGCAGGTGAGGGTGAACCGAGCCTCGAGGGTGGTCCGAGCGGTGATTGCTACGTGTTTATTTCGATCAAGCGGCACAAAATTTTCCGCCGCGATGGACAGAACTTGATCGTCGAGATGCCCATTTCATATACGCAGGCGGCCTTGGGAGGCGAGATCGAAGTCCCAACACTCAACGGTCCCGAAAAACTGAAAATTGCCCGGGGCACTCAATCTGGAGAAGTCTTCCGGCTCGCGGGTCAGGGCATGCCCCATCCGCAAAGTAACCATCGCGGTGATTTGCTGGTTCAGACATTTATCGAAACTCCCAAGAAAGTTTCTGCGGAACAGGAAGCGCTGTTGCGGAAACTTGCGGAGCTGGAACAAGTGGAAGTCTTGCCCGCCCGCAAAAACTTCCTTTCGCGACTAACCGAGTATTTTGCATCGTCACAGAAATAAATGCCATGAGCAAAAAACCTGACTCCGATTCATCCCCCCTCGACGAAGAACAACTTCGCAAGAACGTACTCGATGAGATGGATTTAAATCTGGAACTTGATCCCAACGATCTGGTTACAAGACCGCCCGCCAACAGTCATCAGCTTGAAAAGCTGAAATCCGATTTGGCCGAAGCCGAAAAACGGGTCTTGTTGGCGCAGGCCGATCTGGAGAATTTTCGCCGCCGAATGCGGAAAGAAACTCAGGACCAGATCAAGTATGCCTCAATGCCGCTGATCACTGAAATATTGGATTCCGTTGATAACCTGAATCGGGCGATTGAATCTCAGGAACAGGATGTCAATGGCCAAGCACTGATTGAAGGGACCCGCATGGTGGCTCAGCAGCTTTCGCAAACGCTGCAGAATCATGGCTGCCGGAAAATCGAAGCCGTCGGACAACCTTTTGATCCAGCCCACCATCAAGCCGTTCACATGCAGTTGAGCAGCGAGTTCCCTCCGAACACGGTGATTGCCGAACTTCGCCCCGGATTCATGCTGCACGACCGCGTCCTCCGCCCCGCTCAAGTTTCCGTTTCGAGAAGGGATGAGGGATGATGGATGAAATGTTTAGCCGCAAGCCGAAGCCGACCGCCAATCGGTTGCAGCAACTGGAAGAATCCGATCAACCAATGATTGAAACATTGAAATGCGAGTGACGGTCGGCGCAGGCGCGCCGGCTAGGGTGCAGCATCCGTAATCAACCCGCCCGCCAATAAAAATACCTGCAACCTGTGGCTCCACGCGCCTTTGGGAGTTGCCGATGGAACGATTTCGGTGTGGCATTGTGTTTTGACGGCAACTCCCGACGGCTTGCGGCTAAACGCAATACCGTTTAAGTTCGTTTAACCGCGCCGCTGAAAAACCAAAAATCAACTTCTGACAAACGTGGACATCCACTCCACAGAAACCCCAAACCCTACCCCCCAAACCCTACCCCCGAAACTCGAAAACAATGCCAACTTACGACTACCAATGTGACGCTTGCGACCATACGTGGGAGTTGTTTCAGAACATCACCGAAGATCCGATCAAAAAATGTCCTGCTTGCGGCAAGAAAAAAGCTCGCCGATTGTTTGGAACCGGAGCCGCGTTGATGTTTAAAGGATCCGGCTTCTACGAAACCGATTATCGCAGCGAATCGTACAAGAAATCGGCTCAGGCGGAATCTAAATCATCCGAATCCGCATCCAAATCGTCGGACGCCACATCAAAATCGTCTGACTCCTCTTCCAAGTCATCGGAATCGACTTCGAAATCAGACAAATCCAGTTCGAGCAGTTCGAGCAGTTCGGGCACATCCGATAAACCAAAATCTGAAACCAAAAAACGCTCCCGCCCATCATCGGAATCGTAGACTCAAACCATCCTCCCTCAGATGCAAAAAACAGGAGTTGCGATTGTCGGCCTTGGAACGGTCGGGACCGGTGTGGCCAAGTTGCTGCTCGATCACGGAGATCGGACGGGGCGACATGCCGGACGAGTGCTGTGGTTGACGCATGTGGTGGTACGCGATCCGAGCAAACCGGTTTCGATTGACCTGCCGTCCGGCTTATTGACGGGCGACCTGGACCGAGTGCTCAAGGACAAAAGCGTCCATGTGGTGGCTCATCTCGTCGGCGGCATTGAACCCGCTCGAACCATTCTGTTGAAACTGCTCGAAAGCGGAAAAGACGTGGTGACGGCGAACAAAGCCCTGCTGGCCGAACATGGCCCCGAGCTTTTTGATCGCGCTCGGCAACTCGGACGATCGATTGCCTTCGAAGCTTCCGTTGCGGGCGGGATTCCAATTGTAGCCAACATCAGTCAGTGCTTGTCGGCGAATCAGATTCAGTCGCTTGAGGGGATCCTCAACGGCACCAGCAATTACATCCTTTGCAAAATGGACAGCGGCGTCAGCTTTCAAGAAGCCCTTCGCGACGCACAACGACTGGGATTTGCCGAAGCCGATCCCACGATGGACATCGATGGCACCGATGCGACGCAGAAACTCGCGATTCTGGCTCATTTAGGGTTTGGTGCTCGGGTACATTGGTCGGATATTCCGCGACGTGGCATTGATCGCATCGATCTGTCCGATCTTCAGTTTGCCAAGCATCTGGGCTATCGTATGAAGCTGATCGCCTACGCGAACCTGGTCGAGTCGGGTGTGCAATTGATGGTCGCACCGATGTTGGTCAAGTCCGGCCAGCCGCTGGCTGAAGTACAAGCCAACTACAACGCGATTCAGGTCATCGGTGATGCCGTCGGTCCGGTCTTTTTTCACGGGCAGGGAGCGGGTCAAATGCCAACCGCATCCGCAGTCGTTGCCGACATGATCGACACCGCCGTCGGCCGGACGGGCATCACGTTCAAGACACTCGAACTATGGTCGGACGAAAATCAGCGAGTCGGACTCTCACCGATGGACCACCTTGAAGGCCGCTACTACATGCGGTTCAATGTGCTTGATCAACCCGGTGTGCTGGGACAGATCGCCGGTCGGTTGGGACAACATGGCGTTTCGATTGCGTCAGTCTATCAACATGAATCGCAATCGAACGTTCATCAAGTCGTCCCGGTGGTGGTGATGACGCATCAAACAACGGAAGCCACCGCTCGCAACGCCGCGAAGCAAATTTCCGAGATGCCGACGGTGGCTGGTGAGCCGGTACGGTTTAGAATTCTGGATTAAAAAATGAAATACGTGATCATCATTCCCGACGGCTGTGCGGACGAACCCCAATCGGCGCTCAACGGAAAAACACCTCTTGAAGCGGCGAACACTCCGGCCATGGATGCGATTGCCCGGCGAGGAATGGTCGGTCGGGCCAATCATACACCCACTCAGTTCGAGGCAGGCAGTGCGGTCGCGAACATGAGCCTGTTGGGCTACGATCCGATTGCCAATTACACCGGTCGCGCTCCGATGGAAGCGGCCGCTCAGGGGATTGAGCTGGGCGAAAACGACTGGTGCATTCGCTGCAACCTCGTTACCGTTGAAGATCAAATGATGAAGAGCTTCACGGCGGGGCACATCTCGAGTGAAGAAGCAAAACAGCTTCTGGAGTCGGCCCAAAATCAGGTTGCAACGGTTTGTGAAGGGATGCAGTTCTATCCGGGAGTGAGCTACCGCAATCTGCTGATGTTGCGCGGCTCGGAAACATCACCAGCTCCTTTCACGGATGATACGCGAACGACCCCGCCGCACGATTTGACCGACAAGCCGATCGAAAACGACTTCCCCCGCGGTCCCGGCAGCAGTCTCTTGACCAATCTGATGCAGGCAAGTGTCGAGTGGTTTGACAGTCATCCCGTCAATCAAGCGAGAATTCAGGCCGGAAAACTACCCGCGACCAACATCTGGTTGTGGGGGCTTGGGAAGCGTCCGAAACTCGAATCGTTTGAAAAACTGCACGGCATTCGTGGAGCGATGATCACAGCCGTCGATTTGTTGAGGGGCATCGCGGCACTCATTGGTTGGGATCGGGTCGAAGTCCCCGGTGCAACCGGCTACACCGACACGGACTACGCTGCCAAAGGTCGATACGCGATCGATGCGTTGGCAAAGTACGACTTGGTTTGCGTTCACATCGAAGCCACCGACGAGTCATCGCACGAGGGCGATCTCGAAAAGAAGGTTCGATCACTCGAAGAGATCGATCAACACATTGTCGCTCCGATCCTCAGCCATTTGGAACAAAGTGGCGAACCGTTCCGCATCCTCGTTTCACCCGACCATCCGACTTATTTGTGTACAAAAACTCACACTCACGGAGACGTGCCTTTTGCGATCTGCGGCGAGGGCATCGAGGCAGACGGATTCGAACATTATCATGAGGGAAGTGCTGCAAGGAGTGATTTTGTTTTTCCCCAAGGATGGGATTTGATGAGACATTTTTTGAGGGATCGAGAATAGGAGTCGTACCCCCCCGTCATTCGTTTAGGGGTTGTCCTGAAATAACTTCCGTATTTAATCATAACCCGAAGCGTAAGCGAGGGACGGTATCACCAAGCTGGAGTGGTCCCTCGCTTACGCTTCGAGTTATGATGGACCTAGATAAAACCGGGAAGTTATTTCAGGACAATTCCTTAACCGCACCGCAGAGCAAATTGGGCGTTGTTTTTCAGTCAAACCCTGAGTTGAATTCAGTCACCCAATTTGCGCCGCCAAGCGGTTGTGCAAGTTCATGGCAGACCATCAACTTGACCACGCTACCCAGGGTGAAGCGTGCAAACCGCTTGCCGCCGTCATTCGTCGATGGTCAGCGAAAAATAATATCAAATTGTAAATCCGGCGAATGACTGTGGGGCGTGGTTAAACGATCGTTGGCAAACTACCACGGGGCTGACTCTCGGTCGAACAGGGGTTCCGGCAGGACAATCGGCGTTTCGCTTGCGAGGAGTTTCTGTGCAAACTCAAAATGTGCGGGATGTGATCTTTCCAAACGCTTCAGCCAATGGCTGAAATACTTCTCCATTTCAGCTTGTTGTTCCGCCAAGCTGGCTGGCTTGCTCGCTTCGAGTGCTCGTTGATAGGCCCAGATACGTGTTTGGATTGACCAGGTGATGATTTCGTCTGAAGCATCCTCCAACAACATACAATCCTGGGCCGCCGTCCAGTAAGCCTTCCAGGCCAATGCAAAATCTCCTTGGGACTGAACGACCTCACCAAAGCGAACGAAATGTTCGATGGCTCTGATTCGAAGTTCATGATCGGCCGCGTCAGTCTCCAGCAATTTTACATAGTGCGTCAGCACCGTCTTCAGTCGCTTGACGCCTTCTTCTTTTGACGGGTCATCCGCAATCAGATATTCGCCATACCATGCCTGAAACTCGGCAAGGTCCCGACGCCAGATTCGATTCTGCGGAGACAGATCCACTGCCTCATGATAATGTTGATCGGCAATCTCCAGAGCGGCAAATGCTGCCTGGTGATCGCCACGTTTTCGAGCCCTCATCGCCCTGCGAAGTTCATTTTCAGCCATCAACCGATCGGTTAGGGGCATGGGAAGCTTTCTGTGGCGCAATCCCTCTCGACACCAGTGCATCTTTGCCGTCACTTCATCAAACCACCGATTGGATTCATCTTCCTTGCTCAAGCTGGCGAGTTCCCAGCCAATGGC
This sequence comes from uncultured Pirellulaceae bacterium, assembly GCA_964414815.1. Classification (GTDB taxonomy): domain Bacteria; phylum Planctomycetota; class Planctomycetia; order Pirellulales; family Pirellulaceae; genus Mariniblastus. Next base: position 36,169 of record CAYPXY010000025.1, read on the forward strand.
TGAAAACAACGACGCAAATGCCGCTGGCTCGAAACCCTCCGACGTTATTTTCTTCTTGAAGCCGGCAAGATCCTGAAACAGATTTTCCAGTTCAGTAGCGCTCGATTCGTCTGAATGATGCGAAGTGTTTCTTGCTCGCTGCCAAGAAGTTTGAATCTGAATGAGTTGACTCAACGGATCATCGGGACGCAATTCAGTCACCCGCTCGGCGCTATGAACGGCATCGGCGACCCATTCCGATATCGGGTCCTTGTCAAAACCGGATTTCCTGTTCGCCGACATGTCCAACAGCAACCTTGCGGTCTTGTTACGGGTCACCCAATCTTCCACGACGGCGTGATTCGATGTTCCCATGACATCCTGCAATCGTGACCAGGCTCGTCGGGCAGCCAAAGTTGCTTCTTCGTGTTGGCCGACCTGGAACGCGGCTTCAGCAACTTTCAGGTAATCCTGCGCCAGCCTATCACTTTTCGCCGGATGGTTGCCGGAGTCGGTTCTTTCGTAACGAGCAAACTCGTCGAGATACTCCAGCACATCGCGAAACATCTCCTTTCGGAAGTCCTGGCTCATTTCCCAATGCATCGCTTCTTCGGAGAAGATGCGGCTTTGAAAGCGGCGCACAGAATCCTCCAGCCGATCGCGACTGGCTTGCAGGTCATTTGCCAGATTTTGGGCGTCCTGAGCGTTTCGTTCCGCAACTTCCGCGTGCCGCTTGCTGCGCAACCACATGGCTGAACTGACAACCGTACCTGCCGTCAAAGACACGATCAGCAGCCCAAGTGTTGCGGCCAGGGCTGGATTTCGCTTGCTCCACAACCTGGCATGCGTCAACCGAGAAACAGGGCGAGCTGAAATGGGACGTCCATCGAGAAATCGAGCCAGATCATCCGCCATCGCCGACGCAGTCCAATAGCGACGATCACGTTCGACTGCCATCGCTTTTAGGCAGATCGTTTCGAGGTCTGGCGGGATCAGCCGGTTCAATTTTGTCGGATACGTCAGGTTGCCGGCGCGGTGTTGTTCGATCACTTCCAGCACACGCCCGCGAAAAGGTGTTGTACCCGTCAGACATTCGTACAATGTAACCCCCAAGCTGTAAACGTCGCTACGACCATCCAGATGATCTGGGGCGTCGGCCTGTTCGGGACTCATGTATTCGGGAGTGCCACACAGCACATTGGCCTGTGTCAACGTACCGTCTTCGGTTGATTGCACCAGGCCAAAATCAGAAAGCTTTGCCCGACCATCGGATAGATCAAGCAAAATGTTTGCCGGTTTGACGTCGCGATGTACCAGACTGACTGCATGAGCGGCTTCCAGTCCCAACGCCGCTTGCCGAATCAATTCGACGGCTTCGCGGACATCCAGATTGCCTTGCGAAATTCTATCCTTGAGCGAAATCCCTTCGATCAGTGGCATGACCAGATACGGTCGTTCGTCGCTGGCCCATCCGACACTGTAAAGCGGTACGACATGATCGTGATTCAGCTTGGCGAGCGCCTTGGCTTCGCGATTGAATCGAGCTCGTGAGCGTGGGTGATCGTCATGCTTGAGTATCTTCACTGCGACGCGGCGTCCAACCTGATCATCGCGGCCTCGATAGACAACGCCCATGCCCCCCTCTCCGATAACGGCCTCAATCGCCAGATTCCCCAACGATCCCAAGTCGGTATCGCGCATTGGGGGGCCAAGCGAAGCGATTCGTTGATTGCTGTTTTCAGCGATTTGTCGCAACTCGCAGAGAGCGCCGCTATCCGAGATTTGTTCGAGAACGGTCTGGCACTTGGAGCAACGATCAACGTGCCTGGCCAGTTCCGGGCGTAGGGACTGAGGATCGCTCAACAGAATCGCCAGCTCGTCCATGGGCGGACAATGACTGAAATGTTCAGAGGTGGGTTGATCATTCATTCCTGATGCATCACCGAAACATCGTCGGCCAACAATCTCACTTCTTCCTCCAGTTTCTTGAGCACGCGTGATTTGTTCACGTACACCGAATGAACCGGAATTTCCAAACGTTCGGCAACCTCCTGGACGGGAACGTGTTCAAGCCAGTTCAACTCAAATGTCTGCCAGGTTTTCAAATCGAACCGGTCCCGCACCCGATCACAGGCGACGCGAAAAATTCTTTCTGAAAAAATGGCCACCCAATCGGAATCGGGATCAGCCACATCCGTTGTGTCGCAGCTCAACGGAGCCATAGGGCGATTGGACCGCTTGCTGGAGTAGTTTTTCATCACATTAGCCGTAACGACTCCGAGCCACGCCCGAAAACGGCCCCGCTCACGATGGTAGTCAAATGTCGGGATGTATCTGGCAACCATCAACATCACTTCCTGAACCACATCTTCAACGTCGGCTTCCTGAAATCGTTGACGATAACAATACGACCGAATGACCGGGGCATAGACCATTTCAAAAGTCAGCCAAGAATCCATGTCATCCGGGTTGCGGATTCTCTGCAGTAAACTCGACGAGGTTTGATCGGTCGCGTCTGGCGATCTCAACATGCTGCATGGTCCTTTATTTACAAGATTCAAGCCCCATTCTCTCAGTGGACCAACCTATTTTCATTGAAATATCAGGAATTTCAAACGGGCGAGATTGCAAGTACCTGGATTTTCTGCAATTTCTTTTTTTAAGTGAGAGAATGGTGCGAATGGGCTGTATTTATCGGTATGGGCTTGGATACTGAGCCTGCCATGTCACTTACATCAAAATAGAAAACTACCATGCGAATTATTTTAGCAACTCTTGTTTTATTTTCTCTGGCTGTTTTTGAGGCTCAGGCAGAAGCCGACATCATTGTTGAGAGTACCTTCGATACCAATGTGGATGGATGGCAAAAACTTTCGGGATCAGACCCAGCCAGCTCCGTCAACTGGATTTCAACAGGTGGAAATCCAGGAGGTTATTTGCGGTACAACGAAGTAGGAGCAGGATTCGAAGATTTTATCTCGGCTCCGAATAAATTTCTGGGAGATAAATCGCTCTTCTACGGCGGGATTTTCAGTTTTGACAGGAGGACGAATGTGATTAGCAACAGTTTGGGTCGAGACAACGACGTTCTTTTCTTCGGCAATGGTATGACATTGCGATACAACTTACCTGACCCTTCGGTGGGTTCCTGGACCAGTCATACGATTGATCTGGTTGAAACAGGTTGGTTCGTGGGCAACACAAGCGTAGCCCCAACAACGTTGGAAATGCAATCCGTTTTGGCAAATCTAACTGCGATTCATCTCCACGTGGACTTCCGTAGTGGTGCTGAAACCCCAGCGTACGACAATATCCGTTTGTGGACCTCGGCAGTCCCTGAACCAAATTCACTCGCTTTTACCTGTGCAGGGCTTCTCGGTTTGGGGCTGCGCAGACGAAGAACCTGAACCGCATCGTTGGTG
>CAYPXY010000025.1:39669-65213 GCA_964414815.1 uncultured Pirellulaceae bacterium
TGTTGGACACACCAACGTGTGTTGGACACACCAACGTGTGTTGGACACACCAACGTGTGTTGGACACACCAACGATTCTACCAGGCGAACATTTTTCGCTTGACCAGTGACTCCGGCAGGGTGATAGGCGTTTCACGGGCAAGCAGTTTTTGTGCAAATTCGAAATGCGCAGGATGCGATTTCTCCAAACGGTCCAGCCAATGCCCGAAATAGATCTCCTTTTCGGCTTGTTGTTCCGTCAAGCTTCCCTGCTCGCTTACTTGAATCGCTTGCTGATAGGACCAGATGCGAGTCTGTACTGACCAGGTCATGATGTCGTCTGGGGCATCCCCAAACAACATGCAATCCTCTGCTGCGGTCCAGTAGGCTTTCCATGCCAACTCAAAGTCCCCCACGGATTGAATGGCCTGGCCAAAGCGATTGAAATGTTCGATCGTCCTCATTCGAAGTTCACGATTCTCCGGATCCGTCTCCAGCAACTTGACGTAGTGTGTCAGTACCGTTCTCAGTCGCTTGGCGCCCTCTTCCGATTGACCATCCGCGATCAGAAAGTCGCCAAACAAAGACTGAAATTCAGCAAGATCCCGGCGCCAGATTCGATTCTGTGGATACAGTTCAACGGCCTCGTGATAATGTTGATCGGCAATCGCCAGAGCCTCAAAAGCCGCCTGATCATCGCCGCGTTTCCTGGCTCGGATGGCCCTGCGAAGCTCATTTTCAGCGATCAACCGATCCGTCAGGGGCATGGGAAGCCCTCTTCTGCGTAGTCCCTCCCGACACCATTTCATCCTTGCCATCACTTCATCAAACCAGCGATTGGCTCCATCCTCCTCGTTCAGGCTGGCCAGTTCCCAGCCAATCGATGAAAACAACGATGCAAGTGCCGCTGGCTCGAAACCTTCTCGTTCTAATTTTTCCCGAAAACGGTCAAGGTCGCGAAACAGATTTTCCAGATCAGCCAAGGTCGATTCGCTGGAACGATCCGCAGCGTTCATCGTTTGCTGAAACGAGGTTTGAATCCGAATGAGTTGACTCAACGGATCATCAGACCGCAACTCCAATACGCGTTCGGCACTACGAACCGCGTCGGCAACCCAATCGTATGTCTGCTCTTCGGCCAACCCGGATTCCTTGTTGCCCGACAGTTCTTGAAGCAACCGGGCGGTGCTGTTTCGAGTCATCCAGTCTTCCACCACGTTGTGATCCGGCGTTTTAACTACATCCAGCAATCGTGACCAGGCTCGATGGGCGGCCAGCGTGGCTTCTTCGAACTGGCCGACCTGGAACGCGGCTTCGGCGACTTTCAGATAGTCTTGTGCCACCCTATCGCCGGTTGTTGAACGGTCATTGGAATCCGTTTTTTCATAGCGGGCGAACTCGTCCAGATACTCAATCACGTCGCGAAACATGCTTGCGCGGAACTGACTGCTCATTTCCCAATGCAATGACTCGACGGAAAAAATGCGGCTTTGGAAACGCCGGACCGAATCTTTGAGGCGGTCACGATTGGCCTGCAGATCATTCGCCAGCCGATGGGCGGCGACCGCGTTTCGTTCACTGCGAAGCCACATGGTCGTGCTGATGAGCGTTCCGGCCAGCAGTGACAGAACGAACAGCCCTATCATTGCGGCCAGACTTCGGTTTCGTTTGCACCAAAGTCTCATTTGCGTCAACCGGGACACAGGTCGTGCCAGGATCGGCCGTCCTTCCAGAAATCTCGACAAATCGTCTGCCATCGTTTGAGCCGTCGCATAGCGTCGTTCAGGTTCGTTGGCGATCGCTTTCAGGCAGATCGTCTCAAGGTCGCGCGGGATCAAGCGATTCCGTTTCGTCGGGGGGGGCACATGTCCGGCCCGATGCTGATCAAGCACTTCCAGCGGTCTCCCGTGATAGGGTGGCGCGCCGGTCAGACATTCGTACAGAGTAACGCCCAGGCTATAAATATCGCTTCGACCATCCAGGCGGTCGGGATGATCGGCCTGTTCGGGACTCATGTATTCTGGCGTTCCGCATAGCACGTCGGCCTGCGTCAAGGTTCCATCCTCCATCGATCGGGCCAGACCGAAATCAGTCAACTTGGCCCGGTCATCCACCTTGTCGAGCAGGATATTGGCCGGCTTAACATCGCGGTGAATCAACCCCATCGCGTGAGCCGCCGACAAACCGGTAGCAATCTGCCGAATCAATTCGGCCACCTCCCGTACTCCCAGAGTACCTTCAACGATGCGATCCTTCAGCGAAACGCCTTCGATCAACGGCATCACGAGATAGGGGCGACCCTCGTTGCTCCAGCCTGCCGAATAGAGAGGCACAATGTGATCATGGCTCAGCTTTGCCAATGCCTTCGTTTCGCGATCAAAGCGGGCGCGAACCTGGCGGTTCTCCTGGTGTTTGATGACTTTTACTGCGACTCGACGTCCCAGCCGCTCGTCGCGACCCCGGTAGACGACTCCCATCCCACCGATGCCGATGATGGCTTCCATTGCCAGATCACCTAACGTTCCCATATCTCCGTCTCGTACAGGGGCACCCAACAAACCTGGACACGGTTCGTCTCGTAGGATCCAGGGACGCAGTTCGTTAAGCGAATGGCCGTCTGTCAACGTGTCGAGTACTGACTGGCACTGCGAGCAAGATTGAAGATGGGTAACCACCGCTGAATCGATGGTTTGCGGTTCGATTAATAGAGTTGCCAACTCCATCGGCGAAAGACATCGGTCACCAGAATCAGAATCTTTTTTACTTTCCTGATTGACAGTAGCCATCGGCGATCGAGGGGGTTACAGTTTTCCCGAAAAGCTAACCGAAACATCGTCGGCTAACAATCGGACTTCTTCCTGAAGTCGTTTCAACACTCGTGATTTATTGACGTAAACAGAATGGACCGTCATTTGCAATTCTTCGGCAACTTCGGAAACCGCTCTTTGATCGATCCAGGTCCATTCAAATACCTGCCAGGTTTTGGGTTCGAATAGTCCTTGAATATTTTCACAGGCCACACGAAATACTCGCTCCGAAAAAATGGCCACCCAATCCGAATCAGGATCGGCAATGGTCAGGGCGTCGGTCGAATAGGGAGCGAACGGTCGGTTGGCCTTTTTGCCGGCCAACGATTTGATTTCGTTGTCCGTCACCGTTCCCAGCCAGGATCGAAAACGCCCTTTCTCCGGTTGATAAACGAATGTCTGAATGGAACGGGCAACGACGGCCAGAACCTCCTGAACAACATCATCCACATCGGCATCCTGGAGTCGCTGCCGAAAGCAATAAGAGCGGATAATGGGCTCGTAGATATCCTGAAAGGTCTGCCAGGAGGGAGTATCGTTCGGATTTCGAATCCGCAACAGCAAACTCGATGAGGTCTGGTCAGTCAGTTCCAGTCGTTTCAACATGGCCGCAATGCGTTCTTACTTTTTATTTGGAACAAGTCTCAATTTCTGCCTATTTTCATTCAAAACAAAGAACTTTCAAACCTGTGACACCCTCTGTCGTCTTTATTTTTAGATTTTTTTTTTCTATTTGCTGAGAGATTGATGAGTTTCGTGGGTAACTGGGTAGCAAAAAATTACTTTTTACCACTTCCCATTCAGTTTTTCACTGGATTCGTTGATGAGCAGTGTTTTGACACCTTATCAAAACACGATCAGCGGACCGCAATCCAATCAGGAGCCATTCATCATGAAAACCGCTATTTGTTCGCTTATTTTAGCATTCACCGCAGTCGTCAATCCCCTCTCGGCGGATTTCATTCAGGTACAGATCGATCACCTGGTAAACCAAAATCTGCGGGATTACGTAGATGGAGGTAGTTATCCAGTGGCCCCCGAAACACTCACAGTGGGCGGAGTTGATTTTGGTTTGGTCGCTCTGGAACTCACTCCGAACAGTTTGGGTATTTTTGGTCCGGACAGCGGAAGTACGACGACCATTGCGGTTAACAATGTCTTTGGAGTGACCACTGCATATACCCTTATCAATTCAGGTTTTGGTCAAATTGATGTAACCAATGGTCAAGTTGAGTTTTATGGTACAAACGGCGCGTTTGCCACTTTTGATTTGTTGCAAGGGTTCAACATCCGTGACCATCGGCAGGGCAACTACAACAATGTGGTTACTGACCCAACCATTGTGACCGCGAATTTCGGGAACGCTCGACTTGACCGACAAACATTTGTACTACCGAGTGTCTTTGAATCGGAATTCTTGACCGAGATTCGGCTGGTAATGAACAACAATACCGGGATTCAAGGCAACCCATTCGTGGCCGGGATCACAATTCAAGCCGTTCCCGAGCCGAGCAGCGTCCTGTTCCTGTTCGCCTTCAGCGGACTGGCGGCTGTGCGACGTCGTCGCTGCAAGACCACTTTTCCTTTATGGGATCTAAACGCTTGAAGTCTACCAATTTTCACCTCCTTTCTGTGATAGAGAATCCGAATGACACGTTACCTGTATTTCACGATCCCGGCGCTTCTAGTAGTTCTTTTTGCTAAACCTACTCTGGCCCAAACCAATGTGGCGCTAGGCAAGCCTGTTACACAGGTATCGGGGGGGAGTCTGCTCTCTCCGGAAACGTCACTTAATGTCATCACCGATGGTACATTCCTGGCGGAGATAACTGCCTATGGGTCTACGGCTGCGGAACAAGGTGCGATTCGCTGGAATACGGGTGTTGGTGGCAATAGCGTTTTCGAAATTCAGCTTGGTGGTCTCTACGTGATTGACGGGATTATGGTGCAGGCCGACGATAACGACTCGCTGCTCGTGTCTTACCTCGACCAGTTCAATACATTCCAGCCGCTCTATAACGTGGGAAATGTTTCGGTGGGTTTCGGGTTTAGAACGCGACCCAACGTCGACCAGACCACCTGGGCGACGCTTTCACCCATCGAAACAACGACCATCCAAGTGACAAATGTGGGCGGCGATGGCTTCTACGGCATCTCCGAGCTGCAGCTCCGCGGCTCTGCTGCGGTTCCAGAGCCATCGAGCCTGATCATCTTGGTGGCTCTGTCCAGCATCGAGATGCTAAGACGACGCCGATCCTGACATCGATGACACGATCGAGATATTTTTTAAGTGAACCACTTCCAAAAACTGTGATGGACTATCGTTGCGATCAATAGACAGCCCGTTGCGGGAACTTTCTGTACGTGATGACTCATCGCCGGAACTCGGCCAATTAAGTAACTGACCAGCCATAGAGCCGTGATGACGACCATTGCTTGCCAGCCGAGTGCGATCCCGATCAGGATCAAACCAATCGCAAATGGATGAAGCAGTCCTTTCCTGCCATACTCTCTGACCTTGGGATGAATCAAGCTCAGAAACAATCCGGCCGCGCCTCCCACCATCATCGTCTCGAACATTACCGTAGGTAGCTCAAGGGTTCCAGGTTTTCGAACATTCGGTACCAGCAGCAAACCCTTCACCCAAAACGGCGGCAATGCCGCGGCAACGAGTGCGAACAACAGAAATCGTCTCGGAACTGCTTGGCGATCGAAATCAAATAAAGCCAATGTCAGCAGCAACATGAACAGGGCGGCATGATACAAGCAGATGGCCATCAAATCCCATCGGGTGTCCATTACGGTCCAGAGGACTCCGGTCCCAATATTTGACTCGCGTAACGGGAGGTTGGCTCCACCGCTTGTCAGTTGCACTAGAAACAGAAACAAAAAAATGGCACCTGCGATGGCTTCCACGATGGGATAGCGCGGTGAAATGGGTTCGCCGCAGTTCCTGCACTTTCCCTGCAACAGAATCCATCCCAGGATCGGCAGATTATCTCTGGCCTTGATGGGATGACTGCAATTCGGGCAGTGCGACGGGTTGAAAATCACCGAGAGTTTTCGCGGCATCCGATAGGCCACGACATTGAGAAAACTGCCAATCGAGGAACCAAATCCGAGCGCAAGCAACACAAACAGCGACTCCACCAACTGCAGTGAAAAAAACTGAGTCAGCGACTGAATCGTGATGCCGCCCAGTCCGGCCCCTCCGCTTCCTGTCCGGTATATCTCCCACACGTGTGAGACAAGCGGAATCAGGAACATGAACACGGCAAACAGGATCGCCATGCCCCACAGCAGTTTTCGGTGCCAGTTCGTTTGTAATTCACTCATGACAAGAATCTATCACGGAATGGATTCTGAAACGAGCATGGGCCGGGTTCAGGCAGTCGTTCCGTTGGGGATCCGGACATCTTCTTTTCCAAATGGGCTTGTCTCTCCGTGGTATTCATGATCTTTTTCCGAGAGCAGGTTCAATCCGGGAATTTGATTGACAGTCCAACGAAGAAGCTTACAATCGAGAGGTGTCGCTTTCCACCCAACGTAACAGCCATCGTGCTGAATGGACCATGTCATCGGTAAGAGTAAGAAATCAAAAAAACTTCCAAAGTTACTTGTGGGAGTCAGCTTTGGCCGGCGTTATCACATTCGTTGTCGCCAGCACCGTGTCTGCCCAAGTTACATTTGAAGATTTACGGACTGGCTATCACGAAAATCAGACCAGGTTCTGGGAAAATGGTAAACGGATCGTCTATCGGTATCAAAGCATTCGACATAGAGAGGGGAGCGAAATACCCAAAAAAAATAACATAGCAAGAATCCAGGCACTGATTGATCAAGGGAAGTTGAACGCGGAGGAACTCGCATTGGCAAAATCAAAGATGGAAGGCTTTTCGCAACGGAGCGTTGAGAATACGACTAATCAGAATTTCACCGCTGACCTGTTTGCCGATCGCTTTGGAGCCGGCATGAGGGTCATCGAATTCCGGGGCGACCGACCTTCTGACGGTCCACCGATGGCTCTACTTGCCAAGTCGAGCCAGACAACCGCCTTCGACGAATCATTGGTTGAGCATGTTGTCAATGGAATCTATTGGTCCGCAGTCGATGACCGAATTTGCCACGAATCAACGCTCGCTGGAGTAAAAAGTTTTGGCGAGGGAAAGGGGAAAATTGACAGAGGTTTTCTGCCCTGGTTCGCGGGCAGTTCATCGCTGAAAGATACTGTCGCTGAGGCAATGAGTCCAAACATTCCGATCGAGATGCCGAATCATACCGCTGGCAGCAGTCCATTGACGCCGATCGGCGCACTTATTTATGACTGGGATTGTCCCGCCGGATTTGAAACTCGATCCGTGAAAATGCTGGATGACGAAAAAGCGGAAATTTTAATCCGACTGAACTGGCACCCCATGCACAGCGGGATGTCAAAAACACAAACCGTAAAAGCGATAATCGATGTTTCGAAAGGCTGCTTGCCGACACGCATCGAGTTTGGATCTGCCTATCGTATTGATGAGGACGGTGAGGAATTGGTTCTGAGTGACTTGGGCCAGTTTCAATTTGCGGATTGCGAAATTGCAGAACACGAGGGGATCTATTACACCAGCAAGTTGATGTGGATAGGTTTTGGCGTTGTAACACCTGTGGAGGCGCGAAAGGAGTTTTTGCATGCAGGTACGTGGTTTAAATATCTGCATAATGAGCGAAAGCATGGGCGGCTCCAGGAAGAAAAGTATCCTTCCTGGCAGAAATCGCTGGAAGTGATCTCTGTCAAGGACTGGTCTTCGGATTCGGGAAAAGAGTTTCGTCCTGAATGTCCGCCGGGAGTTCGGTACAGCAACACCGTTACCGAAGAAACACCCAAGAAGTGAAACGGAATCATCTCGCCAGAACTCGGTCTTACGGCAAGTGAAGAAACTGATCTACAAGGAATTCCCAAAATCAGTTGAAAATAAAAATTAATTAAACAATCAAATAGGTAGTAGTAACAATGATCAAGATACAATCGCTCGTGGGTTTCATGCTGGGCTTCTGGATCGTTTTTTCCATCTCTACTACGGCTTATGCGCAATCGGAGCGAGGTCGCGAACTGCTGGATCAACTGCCTGCTGAAACTTTTTTCTACGCAGAGATTCAAAATTGCTCGACGCTCTTTCAAGCATTGCAACAGACGGAACTTGCAAGCAGTCTCGATCGCTTTTCGCTCCCCCAACCCGTCATCTCCGCTCTCCACAAAGAGAAACTGCTGGAGTCAGGATCCCTCGATGATGAACCACGTTTGTTTGACGAATTGTCCAGGATTTTCAGCGGCCCGCTGGTGGTGGCGGCCTATTTTGAAGGGCAGGCCAGGCCGTCCGATGTGGTATGGATGGTCGAAACGTCCATCAACACCGCCCATCCGCTTGCAGAAGCTTTCAGCCGCGAACTGCTGGACAAAAGTACCGAGTATGGACTCGAACCGCTCAATTCCGAAGAGGCACCGAATTGCTGGCGGTTCAACAAAAAGCTGTCTGTTCGGAAGCATGGCGACACGTCAGACCCACCCACACGGACCATCGAACTTGAGTTGAACGATTGGCTGTTCCTGCATTACGACGACGGACGTTTGCTCTTCTCCACGAAACTGGACAGCATGAAGCGATTGATCCGCAAGGAATCGCTCGTGGACGAATCCCGGACTTCGCTCGGATCAAGCCGAAAATACAACCGCGTTTTTCATTATCTGGAACCGAAACAGGCCAATGCCTATGGATTTATCGACACGGGTAAAATTCTCGAATCCGTCTTGGCCACAAGTCCCGACTCCAAAAAGCTGCGAGCCGTATTGGGAGATACCGGAATCCTGGAAGCACTGGCCGCTGGCTGGACCATCGAGTTGCCCGAACGAGACCGAGACTGGCAATTGGATGCCTTCTTGCTGTGTGGCGTGCCTCGCAAGGGTATCTGGTCGGCGCTGACATTGAAAGAACTGGGCGAGTTGATCGTTCCCCATTGTCCGGCCGATGTTGGCTACGCCCTGGTGGGAAATAGCGACCTGAGAAAGCTGATTGAATCGCTCGATCAATGGAAAACCTTGGCCCAATCGGAATACGGAATCGAGCAGAATGAGTTCATGAGCCTGTTGGTTCGGTATGCAGCACCTCTCGTATTGCCTCTGATGTTTGGAGAGAAAACCAGTGAGCTGTTCGATGGAAAGTTTTTCATGTTTGGCACCCAGCAATATACAAACCGATTTTGGGCCAATCGGTTGCACGTTGGTCTGTCGCTCGTTCCCGGAACGGAAACCCAAACGGAGCAGTTCATGATGGGATTCGCTCCGCCGGACGACCCCTTACTAAGAAGATCGGAGAACGGAAACCATTGGTATGTGCAGGGCGACCGCAGCTACCAAGAGACTATGTACCGGATTGAAGAACTGGATGGCACCGGGCCGGATTCCCCAGTGCATCACTTTGGAAGAGTGGCAATCATCTGTGAAAACGGACGCCTCATTCGGTTTTCAGATGAATCGACCCTGTCCAAATCCATCGAAGCGACGAGTTCGCCGCAGAAAAGTTTATCAGAAGATTCAGACTTCCTTCGTGTCAAGGAAACGCTCGAGAACAGCCGCTTTCCCGGCCACCCAAGTCTTCTGCTGTTTTGCAGAAATAGCGAACTGTGGAAAGCACCGATGTGGAACCTTTGTGGGCCGGAAAATGAAACCCGTAAAGCGGTGTGGAGGGCAGAACTCACCGGGGCACAATCGACGCTGCCACAGCACGAGCCTAAAAGGGACCTCGGAAAATGGTCCGCTTTTTCCCGATCATTCAAGCAAGTATGGCTGGATCGGAAATTGGATTGGCGTGACCTGAATGATCTCGGCGCCGAATCAGGCCCGATCGGAGGCGCCGTATGGGATGTGGACGCAGGATTCCGGATTTCTGCCTTCGGGTTGAAAGCAAGGAAATAAAAGGGGTATAAAGAGGGCCATTCAAAACAAAAAAAACAGCCCTCACCCAACAACCCCGCCAAACCTCCCATGACAACTTCCAGATTCATCGCCGTTCTGCCCGGAGACGGCATCGGCCAGGAAGTGACCGCACAGGCACTTCGTATCATTGATTTGCTCAACGAATCCCATCAAGCTAACTTGGACTACGGGATTACCGATGTCGGAGGAACGGCTTTCGACAAGTTCGGCCATCCGCTTCCGGATGCGACGCTGGAACTAGCTCGCAAGGCGGATGCGGTGTTGCTCGGCGCGGTGGGCGGGCCGAAGTGGGAATCGCTGGAACGTCAGCTTCGCCCTGAACGGGCGTTGCTGGGGTTGCGAAGCGCGCTGGGATTGTTTGCCAATCTTCGGCCCGCGATCCTGTTTCCGGAACTAGCGGCGGCGTCCACGCTCAAGCCGGAAATCGTATCCGGGCTGGACCTGATGATCGTCCGTGAGTTGACAGGCGGGATTTATTTCGGTCAACCCCGAGGCATCGAAGTCACGGAAGATGGCCTGCGAAGGGGCTTCAATACGCTGGTGTATCGCGAAGACGAAATCCGGCGAATTGCCCACAGTGCTTTTCAGGTGGCTCGTACTCGAAACCGGAAACTATGCTCCGTCGATAAAGCCAACGTTCTGGAAGTTTCGGAACTGTGGCGCGAGGTCGTTACCGATGTTGGAAACGAGTACCCCGATGTGACGCTCTCGCACATGTATATCGACAATGCGGCCATGCAGTTGGTGCGCAACCCAAAACAGTTCGACGTGATGGTGACCACCAATCTATTCGGCGACATCCTGTCGGATGAAGCCTCGATGCTGACCGGTTCGATCGGGATGCTGCCATCGGCGTCACTCGATGCCAACAACAAGGGCATGTACGAACCCGTTCACGGATCAGCACCCGATATCGCAGGCCAGAACAAGGCCAATCCGCTGGCGACCATTCTTTCCGTCGCGATGATGCTGAGAAATACGTTCCAGATGCCGGAGCTGGCGCAGTTGATTGAGTCCGGTGTGCGCAGTGCGCTTCAGCAAGGCTACCGAACAGGAGATATCGCCCAGAAGGGCGAACCGATGGTGTCAACGTCGCAGATGGGAGACGCGGTGATTGAAGGGATGAGGCAATAAAAAAGTCACAACATGTCGCTCCATCGTCATGTTGTGACTTCTACCCTGATTCAGGAGCATCCATGTCCTGACCTCTTCGGCAGCTTAACTGCATTCTTGTTATCGACTTGTCAAACGACAAAAGATTAAATTCTTTCAAAAAATTTCTTTCCTTTGTTGAAGCAGTAGGATTGCCGGGGCCGTAAGGCGGCCCTGGTACGCTGGGCCGTTTAGCCGCAAGCCGTCGGGGGGGCGCCAAAAACGAATGGCGACACCGAAACACTCAACCGGCCCCCCAAAGGCGCGCCGGAAAATCGGGTTGCAGGTATTTTATGGGTTGGCGGCTAGAGTTAGGAGACTGCCCCGGCCGACGCGCCTGCGCCGACCATGAATCGAACTTCCGGCTTTAACCATTGATTGATCGGTTTCTTGCGGAGGCAACCAACGATGGGTGGCCGGCTCCGGCTTGCGGCTAAACGCCATGCTATTAAAGTCCTGGGGACCTCACCGAGTGGCTGGGCTGGTGGATTTCTCTGCCATCATTGTTGATAATATTTGAATCATAACCCGCAGCGTAAGCGAGGGACTGCGGTTCTTCCCTCGCTTACGCTTCGGGTTATGATTTCCACCAGGCCACCCAGTGGCAACCGCTTGGCGGCGCAAATTGGGCGGTTTGCATCAACAGAAGGACAAACTGCATAAATCCCGCCCAATTTGCTCTGCGGCGCGGGTAAACGAATACCTGAGCGGTAGTACTGCGGCTGAACGGATTTGTCACGAGCGGTTACTCCCGACCCCTTGGTGATACTGCTATAATCGTTTGCGTTTATCCATTCACACTTTTCGGTTGGCTGAATACGGATGTTCAACGCACTCTTTTCTGCTTTTCTGCCTGAGTCGCCGACCGAACGCGATGCACCCCGCTATCAGTTGGTTGTCTTGATAACGCTGGCCGCGTGTGGCGGGATTCTGTTGGATTATTTCGCGGACATCCATTATCGGGTTTATGCCGGAGCAGCCGTCTTTTTTCTACTGGGCTGGTTGGGGATCGATCGGCTTGTAAAATCTTCAAGCGCTTCGGTGCCCCCGGCCGATCACTGGCGCTGGAAATGGATTCCGCTTGCCGAAACGCTGGGATCCATGTTCATTTTACTGGGCGTCAGCGCCTTGGCCGCTCTTTGGCATCACGGTCGCTGGAACGGGTTTGGTGAACACGAGATTGGCCTCTACGCGATCGATACACCGACTCCGGTTTGCATTGAGGGAACCGCCGTCAGCGAACCGCGCTGGATCGCGCCCAGTGATTCAGAAGATGGCCTGGACTATCGCGCCGGGACGACTCGAACTCGATTGGCTTTTTCCGCCGAACGTATTCGGGACGGCGAGCAATGGCTGCTGGTTTCTGGCTGCGTTGACCTGATCATTGAAGGACCCACGTTTGAATTTCAGTCGGGAGATCAACTGAGGGTCTACGGGCGACTGATTGAAATTGCTTCACCGACCAACCCTGGAGAATTCGATTTCAAGCGTTATTTTCGCTCCCAGTCCAAACGGGCGATCCTGCATACCCAGGACGCGGCCTCGGTGGTCAAGCTGGCCTCGGCCAGCCGTATTCGACCGTTGTCGTGGTTGCGATCCCAATTGAACGAAGTCGCCTGGAGGTACATGTCGCCTGACGAAGCCGGATTTGCATCCGCGATTCTGTTGGGCAATCGCGAACAGTTGTCTTTCACGCGGAAGAACTCGTTCGTCAGAACCGGAACGGCACATATTTTGTCGATCTCAGGTCTGCATGTTGGAATTTTGGCGGGAACTTTTTACTGTCTCATCCGGTTGGGACTATTGAGTCGCCGCAAGACGCTGTTGTTGACGACCGGGTTTGTCATTTTCTATTGCTGGCTGGTTGAGTTCGAGCCACCCGTATCCCGCTCGACCATCATCGTGGTGGTTTACTGCATGGGAAGGCTGTTTGGTAAATCCGGTTTCAACTACAGCACGCTCGCGCTCGCCGCACTGGTTGTATTGGTGATCAATCCGCACGATCTTTTTAATCTGGGCGCCCAACTTTCGTTCCTTGCCGTCGCTACATTGCACTTTGCCCGAGAGTGGATTTTTCTGCAGCCGCCCCACGACCCGCTTTCCCGGTTGATTGCGAATACACGTTCGTTGCCTGCAAGAGCCTGGTTCGGGTTGGGGCGGATAATCAGAACGGCTTTTTTGGGAAGCTGTGCCATCTCCTTTACCACGTTTCCGTTGGTCGCGTATCACTTCAATGTCGTTTCACCGATTGGTGTGTTGGTGAATCCGATCTTGCTGATTCCCGTCTCGGTGGCGATGTACAGCGGGCTGGTGATGATGGTCTGTGGAATGGTGTTTCCGCCGCTGGCATCGGTCGCCGGCTGGCTTTGTCAAACCAGTCTGTACCTGACCGAAGCCACCGTCACCTGTTTTGAATCCTTCCCAGGCGCCTATTTTTACACTTGCGGGCCACCTGCAACGGCTCAGATTCTGTTTTATGTCGGATTGTTTTTCGTCGCGGTCTTTCCATTGACGCGGCAACGTTTGAAACCCATTTTGGTGCTGTCGGTCGTGTGGTGGATGGGCGCCTGGTGGCTGCCGGATCGATGTCAGCAATGGCAGCACATTCATCGAAACGAAATGACCTGCACGGTGATCGACGTCGGACACGGTTCAAGCGTACTGCTGCACATGCCGGACGGCAAATGGATCCTGTATGATGCGGGTTCGTTTTCATCGGCGGCGATGGGATCGCGAAACGTCTCGGCGGTCTTGTGGAACTCGCGAGTGCGTCATCTGGACACCGTCATTGTTTCGCATGCCGATATCGACCACTACAATGCTTTGCCCGAGATTGCCAATCGGTTCAGTATCGGCGAAGTCGTGGTCACGCGACAGACACGCTTTCATACATCGCCGGTCGTCCAGGGGTTCCTGAAGCAACTGAGTCAGAAGTCGATCCCGGTTCGAACCGTGTGTGCAGATGAGTTTGATTCACGTTGGGCTGCCAGCAATCAGCATTCAAATGATCCAGAAAGCAGGATCAATTTCCTTCACCCACAAATGAAAATTCTCAGTCCGCCGCAGGAAGGCACGGGAGGAAACGACAATTCCAACAGTCTGGTGATTCTGGTCGAGCATCGCGGATACCGAGTGCTGTTAACGGGCGATGTTGAGCAGATCGGTTTGAGCAAACTACTGGCTCAGCCGCCGATGAAATGCGATCTGGTGATGGCACCGCATCACGGCAGTTTCAGCAGCGATCCGAGCGAGTTTGTCAAATGGTGTGATCCGGAAGTGGTGGTCATCAGCGGAGCCACCCAGCGAATCAAGCAACAATCGACGGACATCTACGAACAAAACAACCGGGCCGTGTACCGCACCGACCGCCACGGAGCCATTCGCTTGACCGTATCGGCCGAAGAGCAACGCATCGAAACGTGGGATCGGAATCAGTGGAAAGTTGGGCATTCAGAAATCCACCATGAACGCCAATAGTCGCTGAATCAACTCAAACACAACCAGGTACGCGTTGCTCCAGGCGCCTTCGCGGAAGAAGCTGGTTGGCTGGCCGAGCGATCCGATAAACGGTCGGAGTACCCAACCCATTTGAATACCGACAAAGCTGTAAATGACAAGCCATGCGGCCACCATCCATCGATGCCGGACGTCTCTGGCGATGAGCGGGAGATACAGACGTCGTAATGAAACCTGAACCGAGATACTCGCCAGACCAAACATGGCGGTATTGAACGCAAGCGCCTGATCGTAGCTGCATCCCGATGCGTAGACAAACAGTGTGAACGGCGCCAAGCCAGCCAGCACGATGGTCAATGCGGCTTGGGTCGCCATCAGCGCACGCAACGCCTGCCCAAAATCGGCCTGCAATCCAAGCATGGTGTTGGCCACATAGAAGCTGGGAAGGCTCAAGCCGAACGTCACCAGCAACAAGAGCGGTACTTTCAGCGCCGAGTAAAGCATCTGCAACCCGCGAGCCTCAAGCCAACTCGGCGCATACGAGCCCATGGCCGCCCCGTACAGCCCGCCGCACAATACCATTACGGCCAGGATTCGTCCGATCACGAATCGCTTTTGAGTGGCCCGCCAGTGTTCGACGTGGCCACGCAACAGGTCGTCAAACACCTGCAATGCTCGGCGGGATAGTTTTTGTTTTTGTTCGGTCGGAGTCATCTCATAGCACGGGTTGGTGTGATATGCGGTCAATGAACTCAGTGGGGGACTGGCCTCCCATGGTGCGATTCACTTCTGGCCAACTTTCACAGTCATTCTGACCGCTGCACACACCCTACTTTTATTGACTTTAAGGTATCCACTCCCATCTCGTTTCAATCGCCCAGCAGCATTTGCCGAATCAATCGGAACACGGTCTGGAAAAAGTTGCCTTCTCGGTCTCGAAACCACGAGAAAGGCAAGTTCGGCGAACCCACGAACGGCCGCAAAACCCAGCTCATCTGAGCCCCCACAATCGAGAAAACGACCACCCATACTCGGAAAATGGCACCGGCTGAATTGGATTCCCGTTTTGCCTTTGATCTCCCTAGCTGGGCCGATTGGTACAATGGTTCGTACCGCTCTTCCAAACCCGAGGGACGATGTTCGGAAAAATCGCGGCCCGATTCAGGATCATTGAGCGGCATCGGATGTTCGCTCGGCTCGACAACTTCCGGAACCACAATCTCACTACTGACGTCCGCATAGCGATTGAGCATCCGCAACAAATAGTTCAATCCGAGAAATCCTGCACCGGCGCTGAGTACCACCACCAGCAGCAAAATGAACCGATAGCCGACGTATCCCGTTGGCGTGCTGAAGGCGAAGAAAACAATGATCGGCCCGAGCGAAGCCAGAATCGTCACCATCACGGCGATTGCCGCGACCAACAAATATAAAGCTGCAGCCACATTCAATCGAGATCCCATCAGGGCGTTGAACACATACAGCGACGGAAACGTCACCAGCAGCGTCAGATAAAACAGCAATGGAGCTTTCACACACGATGCCAGCAATTGCATCCATCCGTCGCTTCGGTTTTCTGCACTGACGGCCGTAAAGGTTCCGATGCAGGCGCCAAAGATCATCGCGAGCAGGATCGACAACAGAATAATGCCAAAGATCGGAAAGCGAATTTCGGCCGATGCCCGATCCGATCCCTGAGCGAGATCGCCCCGCAGCAGGGCGTCCAGTTTTTTAAAGGTGTCCAGCATGGTGTGAGCCACTGTAGCAATTCAAGAATGATGAGGTTGGCGATGAGGTTCGCGTCTACTTTCATTGTACTTGAATCATCCGCACTTGGAACTTGCAAGTAACAAGTAGGCCGGAACAAGCAAACGCCGAATAAAGCAAGCCATTCCGTTAGTTTTTGAGCGTTTGCGCAGTTCCGGCAAGAACCTGGTGGCGATGCCGGAACTGCGGTCGCGTTGGCAAATGCAGCGGCTTTGTGGCTCTTTTTCCCGCGACCTTGTTCCAGCCTACAACCGAACGCAACTTCAAAAAAGTTACTCGGGCACGCCGATCACAAGCAGTGCTACGTTCAGATAAATCAGAATTCCGGTAATATCCATGATTCCGGCGATAAACGGATTGGCCATCAAGGCGGGGTCCAGCCCAAGCCGTCTAAAAATCAGGGGCAACATCGAGCCCGCCGTGCAGCCCATGGTGACCACCAGCAGCAAGGTGATCGGAATGACCGAAGCCTGATGCCAATCGGGAGCAAAGCAACACGCAATAAAGAACCCAAAAATAGCCAGAATCGATCCGAGCAGGATACCAACCATCCACTCTCGCAGCAGTACTTGCAACCAATGCTTGACCGTCAGCTCTCCCGTGGTGAGTGCCGTGATGATCAGCGAAGCGGCCTGATTTCCGGAGTTGCCACCGGTACTGACGACCAACGGCAGAAACAAAACCAACCATACATAGCTGTCGAGCGCCGACTCGTATTGCTTGAGCGCCCACGCGGTCAACAGGGCGGTAAAAAACAGGATGGTCAACCACATCCCCCGCTTCCAGCTCAGCAACAGCAATCCGATCTTCAAATACTCGTCGCGCAACGGCGTCACCGCACCGAAACGCTGGGCGTCTTCGGTCATCTCTTCGCGGACGACGTCGATCGCGTCGTCATGCGTGATGATTCCGATTAACTTCCCCGATCCGTCAATGACAGGAATCGCCAGCAAGTCATACTTTTCGATTTTGCGAACGACGGACTCCTGATCTTCATCGGCCGAGACCGTTGACAAGTCCGTTTCCATCAAGTCCGCAAGCTTGGTCTGGCTCCTCCTGAGCGATGAGATCAATTGGCGACACGAAACAATCCCGCGCAACTGGCCATCCTGATTGACCACATAGATGTAGTAGATCGTTTCCAGATTTTCTTCCAGACGAGCCAGTTCTTCGAGGGCTTCGCGGACGGTCAGCTCTTCGGACAACTGAGCCATTTCCGTCGTCATCAACGAACCGGCAGTCCCTTCGGCATACGAGGTCAGTCGTTGAATTTCGCGACGATCGTCCTTGGTCAGCAGCGCCAGCAGTTGATTGACCCGCTCCTCCTCCATTTCCTGAAGCAAGTCCACTCGGTCGTCGGCATAGAGCTCGGCAATCAGTTCCGCAACTTCGTTGGGATCTTCTTCACTGAGGATCGCGATCTGCCGGTCGTGGTCGAAATACTGAAAGATTTCGCCACGTCGCGTGATATCGGCGGTCCGCAACACGGCCCACGACTCCGAGTCCGTCAGCCCGTTCATGAACTCGGCGGTTCGCGCGGGGTTCATGGCCGTTACAAACTGTCGCATTTCCTCGACATCGTTCGACGCCAGCATCTCGCGCAATTCAGGCAGAAATAAAACGTTGATCATGTGCGTACTAACAACCCCAACCTACTCCTCTTCCGAGGTGATGTACTGGCGGTTCGTAATCACGATCGCCCCGATTACCAGTGTAACCAGCGTTCCGATTCCAATCGCCAAAAAATGGACCCACTGGGGCATCATCAAGCCGAACAGTGCACGGTATTCGGACTCTGTATCGGTTGGGAGAAAAAATCCGATCCAGCGGATTCCCAGTTCCTGCAAATGGTACCGCAGCGTGAGCTTGCCAATGAGCGCCGGTACGGAAGCCAGAAAAACCTCCGACCCAATCAAATAGCCGGCGGCAACCACCATCGCTCGCTTGAAAAAAATCGTTCCCAGCATGGAAAACACGGCGCCATAGGCGATACTGGCCAGCAGATAAATGCCCGCCAGCGATATCCACAGCTGCCTTGCATCCACCAGAAAGTCAAGCCGGTGTGCCAGAAAAACCGACAACGACATGGCGGTCAGCGAAATCAGAAACGACGCCAGGACCGCGGTGAAATATTTGCCCAGGTAAACCGCCATCCGGCCACCCGGTCGACTTGCGACGAACCCCCAACTCTTTCCTTCCAGTTCTGAAGAGACATTCGTGGGTGCCCACAGCAGCAAGGCCAGCAAGCACACCAGCGAAACCAGAAAGATAATCGCAAAGGGAGTGCTGGCCTGCATCTGAGTGATCCCTTCGAGCATATTCTGATCCGAGCTACGGTTTTGAATCCAGTAACTCGAACCGAGTACCAGCCCGATAATCGACGGCGGAAACAGTACCAACACGACGGAGCTTGCGACGCGCTGTATCGTAAATGAGCGTATCAACTCAAATCGTAACGTGCCAATCGCTCCCATGAACCAGTTGATCATTGGGGCATCCCTCCCCGGTTAAACCGGTGGGGGGGGGCATTCCACTTTGCGTCAAGACTCGACATCATTCACGTACCCCCCGGGTAATCTCTCCCCGATGCATCCTCAGCAACATCGCGAACAACGCCTTGAGTGAATCATCGGTCGAACGAATTTCAAATATCGCGATGTCTTGTTCGACCGCAAACCGTGGCAGCATTTGATAAACCTTGCCTGCGGAAAGCGTCGAGACCGTCAGTTGTTGATCGGATTCAAACTGCAACGAATTGACTTCACCATGTTCGATCAACAGCTGAGCCAATTTCGCCGGATTGGAGGTTCGAATATGCAGTGTATACGGAGCGTCTGCCAGAATCTCCCGCACTTCGTTCGGGGATCCCGACGCCAGCAATCGTCCGCCAGAAATCAGCAAGAATGAAGGCTGCACCGATTCGACTTCGTACAGGATATGGCTGGCCATGATCAGGCTCTTTCCTTCGGCTCGCCAGCCGCGGAGGAAATCCGTCATTTCATAGCGACCGATCGGATCGAGCCCATTGAACGGCTCGTCGAGAATCAACAAGTCGGGATCGTGCGCGACCGCCTGAGCAATTTTGGCACGCTGTCGCATCCCCAGCGAATACTCGCGCATCGGACGGTTCATGGCATAGGTCAGTTTCACGCGATCCAGTGATTCTTTGGCACGGCGAGTGCTTTCCGAAAAACTGAAGCCGTACAGTTGGGTCAGATAGGTAACCCATTCAAGTGCCGACACCAGCGGAAACACCACATCGGTCGCCGGACACAAGCCGACCCGGCGAAGCAACTTGCTCCGGCGCCATGGATTCTCACCGAACAGTCGCACCGACCCGAGCGTCGGCTTGATCTGTCCCAACACCAAGTTGATCAAGGTCGTCTTTCCTGAGCCGTTAGGGCCTAGCAAACCGTACGTTCCTGGCTCAAGGTCCAACGTTACGTCGTTGATCCCGATCACCGTTTTGTAGAGCTTGGTTGCCTGTTCAATTTTGATCATGTCATACCCGAATCGGGGCGGAAACACGCCGATATAAAACGACCGACGACACCACCGAAATGGCTGTCAGTGCCGCAACGCCCCGCCAGACTTCCCTGAACGAGCTGAAACCAAAAATCCAGGACTGAATGTCGCCCAGATTGTTGTACAGCGACAACACCGACCAGTTGAGTACCGTGGGGTGGTTGCGAACCAACGGATTCAACGGCTCAAGATCAAGCCGCTGTGCGGTCACCATCAATACCGCCAGCCATGCCCCGTGCCCCAAGGTCCAGAACGCGAACCAACTGAAGCCCACAAATTTGGTTTCCTGCGTGAGCGAGGATAGCATCAACGCCACCAATGACGTTGGGATAATCAGTGCCACGGTTGCCACAAGTATCTTCAGCGGTAAATCCCAGGTACTCCAGACCACGCTCATATCGGGCGACATGCCGATTGCAAAAATGTAGAGCGCCAGTGCCGGTAACGTCGTGACAGAGATAATAAATGCCATCGGGATCAGCAGTTTGCCCACCAAATACTCAAACCGGCCGATCGGCCTGGAGAAATACATCAGGAATGCCCGTGAACGGATATCGCGGGAAATCAGGGGAGGCGTAATCGCACCCATCAGGAACAGAAGCAGCAGTGCTTGTGGATAGCGAAAGAAGGTCATCAAGAACCAGCCCCAGTACACATTCCGCGTGCGATCCACGTCTGCCTTTCCGTCCGGGTCTTTCAATCGCTGAGTCAAGCGATCGACCTGCGGGATGCGAAGTTTTTGGGAAAGCTGGTTTAGCTGCTCCTCGGTGACCCGTTGCTTGACCCGAGCGCTGACACGAGGCGAAGGGATCCATCGGTCGATGGCTTGATTCGTTTCGCCCGGCCCCATCACCCGCTCGAAGACGAAAAAACCCACGCCCCACCAGATGACTGGCAGCCAGGCAAAGAGCACCATGCGGCGCACCCAACTCGATTGGGATGCCAGCCTTACACCAAACATGGCGATGACTCCAATCCGGGTGATCCAGGATGTGGGCCGCCCTTCCCAGCTTCGATAGCCGATACTATGCAGTGGCATGGGCAGCCTCCCGAACCGTCGCCATAAAAATCTCTTCGAGTGAATTTTTTGCTGGCAACAGTGATTGAATACTGGTTTCGGTATGCATCGCGGCTTGTAGTACTTCCTCGCTCAGGTTGGCGTTCTGGCTTTCAACAATCACCTGTCGATCAAACGTGAAGCTGGCCGTCAATCCGCGAGACTGAAGATGGTTCATGATCGGCAAATGATCGCCCATGACCTTGAAACTGATTGTCGGTGAGTTGGTTCGGTTCAGGTTGGTCAGCGAATCGGAAAGGAGTAGCCGTCCGTTAGAAATAATCAGAACATCGTCGCAAATCGCTTGCACGTCGGGAAGAATGTGAGTCGATATCAGAACGGACTTGCCGGCCTGCTGGCTTAACATTCGAACACGATCAAGCAATCCTTCGCGTTCTTCCGGATCAAGCCCTGAGGTCGGCTCGTCGAGAATCAGAAATTCCGGATCGTGAACAATCGAGGCAGCGAATTTTGTTTTTTGCCGCATCCCCGTGGAATACGTATCGATTTTACGATAACGTTCCTGTTTCATGCCACAGAAATCCAGGATCTCGTGAGCTCGCCGCAGTGCCTCGATTGTGGGAAGTCCCGCCAGACACGCTGAAAACTGAACGACTTCCACGCCGGAGAGCCCAGGAATATAGCAATCATCCTCCGGCATGTAACCGATCTTGCTTCGGATCTTTCTCCCAGCGCGACCGAGGCGATGTCCGAGAATGGTTCCGCTGCCTGACGTAATTTTGACCAGGCCAAGGATCAGTTTGATGAGCGTCGATTTTCCCGCTCCATTGGGCCCGAGCAATCCCGTAATCCCCGGCTTGATCTCCAGCGAAATGTCATCGAGCGCCCGAAACTGGCGATACATTTTCGTGATGTTGGAGAGCGAAATCATTCGGGAAGGGATGAGGGATGAAAAAACGGCGGCAGAAAGATCGAACGCAGAAAAATATTTTGGAGATAGATTTTGGTAGGAAAATACCTAAAGAAAACGGAGCAACGATTGTTGCTCCGATGATCTGAATTTCTGTTCAGACTTCAGGGCTCAGGAGCCAGACTTCAGGGCTCAGGAGCCAGACTTCAGGACTCAGGAGCCAGACTTCAGGATTCAGACTTCAGCACAAATTCTTTGCAACTCTCTGCCCCCAATCCCCAATCCCAAACCCCGAAACCTACCAGCCCATGACCATGTTTGACTCGATCGCCTTGCGAGACTGTTCGAGATCATTTCCGGTCTCTTTCATATACAGCCGAATGGCGTGGACCTTGTCACCTGCGGCCTTGGCAAGACAATCGCGAGCCACCGTGCATGGTTCACGCTTTTCCGTCAATCCCAGCACGCCTTTGGAGATCACCCAGCTATCCCGTGGACGTTTCGTCAACCGCACGACCTTTTCCCCGGGATAAGAGTCGTTCGCGACATCCGCCGCCAACGCCTCATTGTCAGCCCAGGTAATAATGATGTGCGCCTCGGTTTCAACTTCAAAAAGTGGCATATTCGATTCCCCTTTTGTAAAACAACGAAAAGATAAAGTGGACAGGTTTTATTGTGACAAGGTTCCGGCTGTTTTTCCAGACGCCATGAAGATATTTCGTTGCAGTTTGCGGGATATTGCCCTCTGACTACCAGCGAATCACGGATCCACTCACAATTTGCTCCGTGTTTCCGCCACGGCGGACCATGAGTTCCCCCTTGGAGCCAATGCCTGCGAAACGGCCCACGATGGATTCTCCACCCGGCAAGGCAACTTCAATTTCGCGATCTCCAAAAGGCATTCGTTGTGCGCATTCGAGTACCATACGCTCACGCTCGTTGTCCAATCGCTCCGCAGATTGCAAAACACTCTTGACAATCTCGATAACCAGTTGCTGACGGTCGACTCGCTGTCCCAGTTCTTGCGCCAAGCTGGTCGGCTCTGCAAATCGATTTTGCGGTTCAATTTGGCTTTGCAGACTCGCAACCGAAATGGGATTGTTTGCATTGA
This sequence comes from uncultured Pirellulaceae bacterium, assembly GCA_964414815.1. Lineage (GTDB taxonomy): Bacteria > Planctomycetota > Planctomycetia > Pirellulales > Pirellulaceae > Mariniblastus. The sequence continues at coordinate 62,371 of CAYPXY010000025.1, forward strand.
TGCCGATTCCGATGACCAAGGCTGTTTGCTGAACGAGCGGCGCATCGGGGGGATCGGTTTCGGCCGTTTTAGCTGGGAGGCTCACTGTGATCTGCTCGACCAGAATCCCTCCCAGCTTTCGGTTGTTTAGCAAAACATCATTCGGCCATTTAAGTTCCAGCGAAACTCCTGACACCGCCCGTTCGATTCCCAGGCAGGCCGCCAAGCCGACTACCAGCGGGAACAGTGAATCAGTTCCACCGCTATGAGACCAAACGCACAGCGTCAACGTCAAACTGCCGTCTGTGGAGATCCAGTTCCGGTCGTGTTGCCCTCGTCCGGCGGTTTGCCGATCCGCAAGAATCAGCAGTGGCAGCGCCGGAAGCCGAGTATGAGATCGTCGTTTGAGGAGTTCAATTGCTCGGTCGCTGGTTGAACCAATTTCAGCATGATAGTCAAGTTCAGCGATTTCCAGACTCGATTGGAGTCGGGCGAGATTGAAATCGCTCATAACCCGTTACTGATTTCGCAAGCGATTCACACTGCCGGGAGCGTAGCTACCTTGGCCGCGCAGTACGGCGTCGGGAATGGCAACTTCGGAAACCTGATTTCGCGGTGCGGCTGCCGGTGCAGTTGCCGGTGCAGTTGCTTGAGAGCGTGGTTCATCCCAGCCTGAGACGGGCGACTGCAGACCTGCTGGCTGCACGGCGCCACGCTCAGCCGCATCGAATGATGTGGCACCCGGGTTCGTCGCTGAAAATCCATCAAATGAGGTCGATGGATACTGCCGACCGGCGGCCCCTGAATTTGCCGATTCATTCGGATGCAGCGGCACCAGTCCTATACCGGGAGTTGGCTGCGGTGTGAATGGATTAAACGTTGCTCCACTATTGCTGGCTTGCGCTCCACCATCAATCGGCGTCAAACTGTTCGAACCGGTGGAGCGACCGGCCATAAAATCGTTGGTTGTGCTGGCGAACCGGTCACTGCTTCCACCGATGGGCTGAAATCCTCCGCCCGCACCACCACCCGAAATCGGTGCCAACGGCTGAACACCACCGGCAAGCTGTGCTTTCAGGTCGGCGATTTCCTGTTTGGCTTTGGCCATTTCGGTTTCATACGGTTGTTGACTGGCCGATACGGCTTGATTCACGTTTTGATTGAATGGATGGATGGGCGCAAAGGAACCCGGTGCTTGATTGGATGGCGGCAAAATCGGGTTCTCCTGGAATGCGAATCCGTTTCCTTGCGGCGATGGCGGTTGATTGTTCTGCATCGCTGCCAGAAAATCGGCACTCGCGGATGGGGAGGCCGGTCTAGAGTTGAACGTCTGCGAGTTCGTACTTCGCTCTGTAGAATTGAATCCTGCAACGTCGTTGGTACTCCCCGGAGCAGCTTGCGGAGAAAACGGCGCAGGTTGAGAAACAGAATTCTGGTTCGATAATGAAAGCTGATAGGGCGCTCGTAAAGGTTTATCCTTCAGTGATCCTGAAAAGTCGGCGAGCTGTTCTGTGTCGGATTCGGTAAACGAATCCGTGTCCGACTCCGTTATTTTATCCGCAGCCGCATAGCCTTGGATTTTGTCCATCGAGGCCTTGAGGTCTTCGTTGGTATTGTGTGTTGGTTTTGATTGAGCCAAGGCACGCTCACCTTCGGCAGGCGTTGGATCAAAATGGAATGCGGGTGGTTTGGGAACCGTTTGTTCGTCTTTTTTCCAGAACGCCATGCTGCCCAAGTCAGGACGCTTCCAGGCTGAACTACCGCTTTGCAATCCGGATCGGCAGCCACTGACACTGAACATCGCGATTGCGGCCAGGCACATCAACGCAATCCATTCACGTTGGACAGGGAGTCTCATGTTCCGTTACCCATTTGGCAGTTGGTTTCAAAAAATTGACTTGCAAGTTTCCGTTATCGTTACAATCGGCAAAATCCGGACAGATTCTTGTGTACAAATGCGGGGGTGGCTTCATGGCCGAACGCCGCAACGCGGGATATTAGGATCTAGAAACCAAAAAGGCCACCGAAATTGGTGGCCTTTGATGGCTAAATGGTGCTAGCAATTCAGATTTATTTACAACGCAGCGGTGTATCGCCGTGCAACTTCATCCCAGTTGACGACATTAAAAAACGCACTGACATAATCGGGACGCCGATTTTGGTAATTCAAATAGTAGGCATGTTCCCAGACATCGAGTCCAAGGATCGGAGTTCGCCCTTCCATCAATGGGCTGTCCTGATTGGCCGTGCTCTCGACGATCAGTTTGCCGCCATCGACCGACAGCCACGCCCAGCCACTGCCAAATCGGTTGGCCGCCGCATCCGAAAATTTTGACTTGAATTGATCGAAGCTGCCGAACGCCGAGTCGATCGCAGCGGCCAAATCGCCAGCCGGTGCGCCGCCACCTTGAGGCTTCAGAATGGTCCAGAACAACGAATGGTTGGCATGACCGCCACCATGGTTTCTAACAACGGCCCGTTTGTCCTCGGGGACATCGGCCAGATTGGAAATCAGGTCTTCGACGGATTTCGACTCGAGCGGCGTACCTTCGATCGCTGCGTTGACCTTGGCGATGTAAGCAGCATGATGCTTTCCATGATGGATTTCCATGGTTCTGGTATCAATGTGGGGTTCGAGCGCGTCGAATCCATAGGGGAGATCGGGTAACTGGTAAGCCATATTTTTATCCTCACGGTTATTGGTTGGCCATCAAAAGAAAAAACGGTGCCCTGCGCTGTGGCAGGCCACCGTTTTAAGTTATCTCATTTGCTCCTTGGGGGGAAGGAGGTCAGAGGTCAGAAGTCAGAAGTCAGAGGTCAGAGGTCAGAGGTCAGAAGTCAGAAGTCAGAAGTCAGAAGTCAGA
>CAYPXY010000026.1:0-64502 GCA_964414815.1 uncultured Pirellulaceae bacterium
ACGCAAGATCATTTTCTTTGCTAGCTCTAAAATAGCGCAACTTCAAAACTTACGCGTCGGGTTATGATGAAATACAGAAGTAATTTCGGGACAATTCCTAAAACGATCCGCCCCAACCGAGCTTGGTTCGCAGCGTCTGGTAGTAACTGTTTCCCGGAATCTCGATCAGCTGAAATACCGGTTCCGCTCGCTCGATCAGAATCCGGTCATCCTCCAGCAGCGGGGTCAAGACCTGACCGTCCATCACCGCACAGGTCGATTGATTCGGCTTTCGGGCAATCAGTTCGTACTTGCGATCCGAGCGATCGACCACCGGACGCACCGTCAGCGTATGCGGACTGATGGGCGAAATCACAAACGCGTCAAGCGTCTTTCTCAGAATCGGGCCGCCGGTTGAAAGACTGTGGGCCGTCGAGCCTACCGGCGTGCTGACAATCAGACCATCGCATCGATACGTCGTTGCCAGCTCACCATCCACATACAGCTCAATTGTTTGGATATCAAATGGCGGTCCGCCAAGGATGGCTGTCTCGTTCAGACCGATCTGATCGACGATGACATTGCCATCGCGAATCACTTGGCAGCGCATCATCAGATGATCGACCAGCCGGTGGCGCTGGTTGACAATATCGTCAAGTGCGGCTGGCAGTTGATCGGGGTGAACGTCCGCGAGAAAGCCCAGCCTGCCGAGATTGACGGCCAGCACGGGCAGTTGGTGGCTTCCCATCCACGTGGCCGCCCGCAGGATGGAACCATCACCACCAAACACAATTGCAAGATCGGCTTTGCAACGGCTGGCCGATTGAGCGTACTTGAAATCCTCAAAAACGATTTCAAGTCGCTTTTCGATTTCAGGTTTCAATCGCCGCGCCGTCGAAGCAATTTCCGATTTACGGTCTCCCGATCCGAGCAGTGCAGCTTTCAGTCGCCCCATGGATTCCTCGTGGTCCTACGTCAAAATCTGTTGATCAAAGTAGCCGCATCGTGTAGCGGCTCAGCTAAACAAATTGTCAATTGAAGTTGCTGACGCCAACCGTTGTGGGATAGACCTCCCGGTCTGTCGAAAACACACATGACAGACCGTGAGGTCTATCCCACGTTCCATTCGGCTAAAGTACTGCAACCAATTACGTCGTGGTTTCTACCGCCGTTCGAGCGGTTTGCTTCAGCGCTTCGCGACATGTTTGGACGATCCCCGCCACATCCAATTTCAACTCCGCAAGCACTTCGGAACGCGACTGATGTTCAACGAACAGATCGGGAATGCCGTTTCGATATACATTCCTCGTATCGAGCCGCATTTCGTTGGCGACTTCAAGAAACGCGCTACCGAAACCACCCATCAACATCGCTTCTTCGACCGTCACCACAAACGGAGTTTTCGTCAACGCCGTTCGCACCATCTCGCGATCCATTGGCTTGACAAACCGGGCACTGATCACGCTCAGCTCAACCCCTTCGCCGGCCAGCACTTCCGCCGCTTTAAGGCAATCGTCAAGTACCGTGCCGCAAGCGATAATCGTTCCGTCATCTCCACTTCGGAAAACTTCCGACCTCCCCAGTTCGATCGGTTTGAACTCGCGTGGAATATCGGCGGCATTGGTTTTCGGATAGCGAATCGAGCAGGGCGAGTCGTGGCTGAGCGAGAAATCGAGCATCGCACCCACATCGCTGGCATCGGCCGGCGCCATCACCACCATGTTCGGGAAAATTCGCATGTACGCAAAATCAAACGTGCCATGATGCGTCGGACCATCGTCTGCCGTCAAACCGCCGCGATCCATCATGAACGTGACGGGCAGATTCTGTAGCGCGACTTCCTGAAAGACCTGATCAAAGCTGCGTTGCAGGAACGTGCTGTAAATATCCACGATCGGCCGCAAGCCCTCTTTGGCTTGCCCCGCCGCAAACGCCACCGCATGCGATTCGCAGATTCCAACATCAAAGAACCGCTCGGGAAACTCGTCGCGAACTTTTTCAAGCTTGTTTCCCTGACACATCGCCGCCGTGATTACGGTTACTTTCGGATTATGACGCATTTGATCGGCAATCGCGTCGGCGGCATGATTGGTGTACGCCTTCTGTTCTGAATTCGATTTCGGAACGGGCGTGCCATCTTCGGCTGTTTCAAAGGCAGGCGGCGTATGGAAATAAACCGGGTCTTCCGCCGCAGGTTTGAAACCGTGACCTTTGTTTGTCATCACATGCAGCAATACCGGCCCGTCGATCTCGCGCACCATCTTCAGGTATTTTTTCAATACACCGATGTCATGTCCGTCGATCGGCCCAAAATATTTGAAGCCAAACTCTTCAAACATCATTCCGCCGTGCAAACCGGCTTTGACGCCTTCTTTGATCTGGAACAACAGTTTCTCTGTCGGATCGCCAAGCACGGGAACGCGCTGAAGCATGTTCACCACCTCGGCTTTGACGCCTGAATAGAAACGGTTCGAGCGAAGCCGATCCAGATACGTCGCAATGCCACCGACTCGCGGGCAAATGGACATCTCGTTGTCGTTGAGAATGACCAACATCTTTGACTTGAGCCACGATGCGTTGTTGATCGCCTCCATCACGATCCCGGACGGGAACGCACCATCGCCGATCACGGCCACGGAATAGTTATTCTTGTTCTGTAGGTCCGCTCCGCTTCGCAGGCCGACCACGGTCGAGACGCTGCATCCGGCGTGCCCCGTCATGAACAGATCGTATTCGCTCTCCGCCGGATTGGGGTAGCCCATCAAGCCCCCCTTCGTCCGAATCGTCTGAAATTCATCGTAACGACCGGTGATCAGCTTCTGCGGATAGATTTGATGGCCGGTGTCCCAGATCAAATGGTCTTCTCGGAAGTCGTAGGTGCTGTGGAGAGCCAACGTCAGCTCCACGACGCCGAGGTTCGACGCAAAGTGAGCGGCTCGCAAACTGAGCAAGTTGCACAACGTCTCCCGAATCTCGTCGGCGACTTGTTTCAGCTCGTTGAGCGTCATGCCATGCAGTTGCATCGGCGACTTGATCGTGGAGAGAATCTTTTCCATATCGTTAAACTAGTAAGTCCGATTCAAAACAAATTGTGCTAATTGAACGAGCGGTGCGGCCGCTGCACCGAACGGCTCAAGCGACGCGATGGCGGCCTCGGTCATTTCGACTGCTCGCCGCTCGCTGGCCAGCTCGCCGAGGACACCGGGATAAGTCAACTTGCCCCGCTCGATATCTTTTCCACCCCGCTTACCCATTTTCGCTTGTAAGCCCCTTAAATCCAACAGATCATCCGTGATTTGGAAGGCTAAACCAAGATGTTTTCCATAATTCTTCAGACTTTGGCGGAAAACCGTGCTCGCCCCCGCCGTGATCGCACCCAATTCGAGCGAGACGGACAACAGAGCCCCCGTTTTTCGATGATGGATTTTTTCGAGTACTTCAATGTCCGACTCCGTGAACTGCAAGCCCAAATCATCGGCCTGCCCACCGACGAGCGCCGTTGCTCCAGCGGCATGGGCCAGTGCCGCAACGCACTCCGCAGCAATGTTCGCGGGTTGCGTGTGTTTTGCGATCACTTCAAACGCCAGCGGAATCAACGCATCGCCGGCAAGGATGGCGGTCGCTTCATCGAACTGAACGTGGCAAGTCGGCCGTCCGCGGCGCACGTCATCGTCGTCCATCGCAGGGAGATCATCGTGGATCAGCGAGTAGTTGTGGATCATTTCGACCGCACATGCCGATGGCATCGCATTCTGAATCTGGCCGCCACAGATTTTGGCCGCCAGCAACACCAAAGCCGGTCGAATACGTTTGCCGGGCGCCAGCAGACAATAGCGAATGGCTTCCCGGAGATTGGACGGACATCCCTCGTCGAACTGCGTGTACCGATCCAGATCCTGTTCGATCAATGGCCGAAGCTCATCGATTTCGTTTGGCAAATCGGTCGTGGCGGAAAGTGACATCGGGGTGCGTTTAAGTTTGGTAGGGTGACTAAAATATCGTTCCCCACCGAATTCATTCGGTGGAAACAAGGATCAGCGGACTAACGGCGATCCAAATCGCCAGTGGCTCCCTACCGAGTTTATCTCGGTAGAAAGCAGGATCAGACACTTTCGAGCAGATAGTAGCTGATCATTGCTCCCACCGAATAAATTCGGCGGGGAGCCTTTTTTTGGTAAAGCTTTTTTAGTAACCGATCCTCACTCCCACCGAATAAATTCGGCGGGGAGCACCTAAGCCTTGCGAACTCTGCGTCCTTTTGTGGCTCGTGGTTAGTGTGTTGCACACCCTACCCGTCTCACAAACGGATACCGTCATTCATCATTCTATCGGTCTATCGGCAAACCCTCATGGGACAATCTGTCACAGCCATTCAAAATAGCGAACCCGCTTCTTCGCTCTCTTCGTCATCTTCACCTTGATGACTCGCGGATTGTACGGAAAAAGTTGCCGAGTCGTCAAAGGGCTTGGTGATCAGTCGCCCCTGATCATCGATACGAACCAGTTGCTCGATCTTCCGCTGGGCCTCATTGAGAGCGTGATAACATTCGCTCAGCCGTTTCACACCGAGCTCGTATCGCTCGAGCGAGTCGCTGAGCGTCAGTTTGCCATTCTCAAGTTCACTGACAATCGACTTGAGTTCTTCCAGCGATTCTTCGAAAGTCGGAGTATCAGATTTTGCTTTCTTGCGTGCCATAAAAACTTCAACATGGGTTCTCGCTATGCCAGGAATTGCCCTGAAATAAATTTCCCTTTTTATCAATGCCCATCACAACCCGAAGCGTAAGCAAGGGACGGCATTGCCAAGCTGGATCGGTCCCTCGCTTACGCTTAGGGTTATGATGAAATTACGAAATTTACTTCAGGAGGACAATTCCTTATCACGACAAATCTTGCCGGATCATCGTCGCCATCATTGTAGCAACCAAAATCGAACCTGTATCGGTCTGTGCGAAAACATCGCCTTGCGTTACGAGCAGCGTTTTTCCGGGTTTTATCACTCGTCCTTGAGCGAGAAAGGACGTGCCCGTCGCTGGCCTCAACAGATTGACCTTGAATTCAACGGTCAGCACTTCGCTTCCGGCAGGCACTAACGTAAACGCGGCATAGCCACAGGCGCTGTCGGCGATTGCGGTTGTAGCAGCAGCATGGTGATAGCCATTTTGCTGGGTGAGGTCAGAGCGAAACGGCAGCGAAATATCCACCGCCCCCGCCTCCACCCTCACCAGCGACGCGCCCATCAGACTCATCAATCCTTGACGGGAGAAACTCGAACGAACGCGGGAAGCAAAGTCAGGGTCTGGGGATATGAATTTCATGGTTTTGATTTGCTTTCTCCAATATCCTCTACAAGTAGTAGATGATTTAGCGGCACCATTTCACCGTCTCGAACGATGAACAGGTGGCATTGAGGTAATTTATTCATGATTCGCTGGCTCTCTTGGTGACTGACGATGCAGTCTTTAAATGCAATTCCAACCCAGCCACGCATATGATTCGCAACGGAGAGCGCCTCCAATCTTTCAGTATCGGGAACTGACGTAAGCGTAATTCGATACTCAGCTCCTATGGGCCAAACCGGTATCGAACCCAACTGCCCTCCGCATTGCGCCACTGCGTGGGAAAGCAACCGCTCCTTCCGCGTGACGTTGTAGTAGTCGACGGCAAACGCTACTACGATGAATCCGACAAAAATCAAAAGAAGTTTTGAATAGCGATTCATCAGATTTTATCGTTGTGACTGTAGTAAAACTGTCCCGTTAGGGACTTCCAAGGAACTCATATTTTATCCCTAACCGGACGTTTCAACGTCTTCTACCCGACTCACAATCATCCCATCCACCAATCGAGTTTGGATCAGATCGCCGTTCTGGACATTTGCAACGCTTGAAACCAGCTTTCCTTGCTTGTCGGTGGTCACACTATAACCTCGCGCCAGAACCGATAGTGGGTTGATCGATTCAAGACGTCCGGCCAATTGTTTTATCAGGTGTTGGCTATCGGCCAACTGTCGTTGCACGCCGCGATCGAGATTCTCGCCGAGTCGATCGATTTCAATCGCCTCATGACGAAGCCGCTCGAGCGGTCGGGTCAGGGCAGGGCGGGTTGCCATTGATACCAGCTGTTGTGACGCCTGTTGATAGCGGAACTGCAACGTGTTGACCAGCCGTTGCTTGGCTTCGCCAAGTTTTCGAAGCAACTCCCGCTTGTCCGGAACCAGCCTCAGTGCCGCATCGCTCGGCGTCAACGCGCGAACATCGGCCACCATATCCGCGAGCGTCACATCGTTCTCATGTCCGACGCCACAAACCACGGGCACGGGACAATCATAAATCGCCCGGCAGACTGGCTCCTCATTGAAACTCCACAAATCCTCCAGACTACCGCCCCCCCGGGTCAACACGACGACATCCGGCCGTTGATCGAATCTGGAGATCGAATCGAACGCGTACTTGATCTGAAATACCGATCCCTCGCCCTGAACACGAACCGGCAAAATCAAGACTTCCGCATTCGGCCAGCGCCGCAACAAGACTTGAAGAAAATCCCGGATCGCCGCCCCCGTGGGACTGGTGATCACCGCGATACGTTTGGGAATCTCCGGCAGGCGACGTTTGCGCTCGATCGCAAACAGCCCCTGACGTTCCAGCTTCTCCCGCAGTTGCCGAAACGCCAACTCCAGCGGTCCTTCGCCGTAAGGCTGAACATGACGAACCGCAATCTGATACTCTCCTCGCGCGGCATAGACGTCGATGTTGCCGCCGCAAACGACTTGCAATCCATTCTGCAGTTCAAATTTCTCTTTGCGAAAAATGCGAGCCGCATCACTTTGCCAGATAACCGCTCGAATCTGCGCGTTGGCATCTTTCAGATTGAAATACCAGTGCCCCGACTTGGGATGCGACAGCCCCGAGACCTCGCCGAGTACAAAGACTCTCGGGAACTGATTCGTCAGCGAATACTGAATTTCGCTGGTCAACTCGGAAACGGTTAAAACGGGAATGGAGTTTGACATTCAATTGGAGAGTGGGTTACGAAAAAAGAGAGTTCATGGACAAAAAGGGGAACACTAATCAAAACTAATCAGAACTAATAATCGATTCAGAAATTAGCGTTGATTAGAGTTGATTAGTGTTCCTTCCTTTCGAAGAATCAGTTCATATTCAGGCCCATAAGCTATCCTGCTGAAACTGTAAACCACTCACGCAAGAATCTCGTTCACCACATGAGCCTCTTCCACGCCGGTCAGCCGCGCGTCGAGGCCGCGGTGGCGGAAAGTGAAACGGGCGTGGTCGATTCCCAAACAATGCAAAATCGTTGCGTGCAGGTCTCGAACATGGGCGGGATTCTCGACAATGTTATAACAGAAATCGTCGGTCTTGCCGAACTCCATTCCCCCGCGAATCCCTCCGCCCGCAAACCAAACGGTAAAACACCGCCCATGATGATCGCGGCCCATGCCCGGATGGCCAAACGTTCCCTGAGTAAATACCGTGCGGCCAAACTCCGTGGCAAAAAACACGAGTGTATCTTCGAGTAGCCCACGCTGTTTGAGATCTTTGATGAGTGCGGCCGTAGGTTGATCGATGTCGCGGCATTGATTCGGCAATTGACGCTCGATGGCGATGTGCTGATCCCATCCACGATGAAATAGTTGCACAAAACGAACGTCCTTTTCCAGCAGACGCCGGGCGAGCAAACAGTTCGCCGCATAACTACCGGGCTTATACACTTCCGGTCCGTAGGCTTCCATCACCGACGCAGGCTCATCGCTCAAGTCGGTCAGGGCCGGCACGGAAGTCTGCATTCGAAATGCCATCTCATACGCTTCAATGCGCGCCAGCGTTTCCGGATCACCCAGCTCGGCGGCGCGAAGCTGATTGAGCTGAGCCAGGTCATCGAGCATCGCGCGGCGCTGGTTGCGACTGACGCCCCGAGGGTCGCCCAAATATAAAACCGGGTTCGCACCGGCGCGCAACCCAACGCCCTGATTCGACGCCGGCAAATATCCGCTTCCCCACAAACGAGAAAAAATAGGCTGATCAGGATTCTTGCCCGACCCCTGCGACGTCATCGTGATAAAGGTCGGCAGGTTCTGATTTTCGCTCCCCAGTCCGTAACTGATCCACGCGCCCATACTGGCGTGTCCCGGTTGCTGATCACCCGTGTTCAAAAGCGTAATGCCGGGGTCGTGATTGATCGCCTGGCTATGAGCTGTCTTGACGATGGCGATGTCGTCGGCAATGGACTGCATATGAGGCAGCAGGTTGCTGATCCACGTGCCATGATCGCCGCAACGTTTGCCTCCGGCAATGGGCTGAAGCACCAGAAAACTGGCTTGGCCGGAAGTCATCCCGGTGATTCGCTGATCTCCCTTGATGATCGCGGGAAGTTCCTGCCCATGATGTTTCGTAAGCGTCGGCTTGTGATCAAACAGATCGACATGCGACAAACCACCGGACTGAAACAAACAAAGCACACGTTTGGCCTTGGGCGCAAAATGCGGAAGATCATCAACCACTTTCTGGGCCGCACCATTTCTGGAAATCGTTCCGAACGAATCAGCCAGCAGCGATCCCAACGCCATTCCGCCAATGCCCGAAGCACTTTGGCCAAGGAAGGTGCGGCGTGTGATCGTGTTGAAGTATTTTCCAATGTTCATGACAGAATCTGTTTTGTAATATTTTATACAAAATTTATTTGGTATCTAATTCCTCGTGATCGTTTCACTCAAATTCAAAATCATCGCCGCGATCTGTGCCCAAGCCGCATGCTCGACTGCCTCAATCCGATCATCGCGTGGCGCCTCGCCGCTGGCAAGATACTCCATCGCCGCCGGCTCGTTGGCAGCATAGTACGCACGTTCGCGATGGAGCGCACGAGACAAAATGGCAATCTCTTCATCCGAAGGTAATCGCGACAGGCATTCGTACCATGCCCACTGAAGTCGCTCGGTATCGTCCGTCGATTGCCGCCATATTCGCTCTGCGAAAACACGAGCGGCTTCCACAAACTGCACGTCGTTGAGCAGCACGAGCGCCTGAAGCGGCGTATTGGTGCTGGTCCGATCCACGACACAGACCTCCCGATTCGGCGCATCGAACGCGGCCATGTTTGGCGGCGGCATGGTCCGCTTCCAGTAGGTATAAAGTGATCGCCGATAGAGCTTTTCACCGTGGTCCTGCACAAACGTTTGAGCGGTTGCAGGCGTGCTGCCGTAGTGGCTCACCTCACGCCACAAATCTCCCGGGGCGTACGGATTGACGCTCGGGCCGCCGATGCGCGAAACCAGCAAACCACTCACCTTTAATGCTGAATCGCGCACGAACTCCGCTGGCAGCCGAAAACGCGGGCCGCGAGCGAGCAAACGATTGGAGGGATCAAGCTCCAATAAAAAGTCGCTGGCAATGGAACTTTGGCGATACGTTGCCGAACAGACAATCTTTCGAACGAGCGACTTGGTGTCCCAGCCGCTCTCGACAAACTCGATTGCCAACCAGTCGAGCAGTTCCGGATGCGTGGGATACTCGCCTTGAACCCCGAAATCCGCAGGCGTCCGAACGAGTCCCTGACCGAACAGCATCTGCCAAATTCGGTTGACCGCAACGCGGGATGTCAGCGGATGATCGTCCGCTGTCACCCACTGCGCCAACCCCAGCCGATTCGGCGGAGCATCATCGGGCATCGGCGGCAGCACCGAAGGCGTACTTGGCTCGACTCTTTCGGTAGGTTGAGAATAGTCGCCCCGGCTGAGTACGAACGTCTCGCGCGGCCTCTCGGCAACGTTCATCACCAAGGTGGGGAAGGATTCGGTCAGCACTCGTTTTCGCTCTTCCAGATTCGCCAGAGCCACTCGCAATGGCCAACTACCTTCAGCGAAGTTGGAATAGTATTCATGCAATTCAGCTTGTTGCTCGGCTGACCGATCATCCACCGGCACTTGGAGGGCGGCAATGATTTCCGGAGGCAATGAGCTACCGTCGTCGATGCCCGACATGACGAAAACTTCAAACCGACCTGCCACGAGTCGACGACCATGACCGAAATTGAGTTGAACCGTCAGATAGGGAAACTGGCACGACTGAATCGGCTCGTCAAAGGTGACTGTGAGACACTCTGAATCCAATTCCTTGGAATCTATTTCCTGGGACTGGCTGATTTTTGGAGACCAACCACTTCCATTCCGCGGATCGAGTACCTGCTCAGGCCGATACCCATCCCGCCACGAACTGGCGGTGACTTGTCGTATACCAATCATCTTGCTGAGGTTGACTTGATCGCCCGGCACAACGTCTGCGCTCGCTGAAAACGCCGTCAATACAAACGTTGCGGGTGGAGGACTGGCCGAATCAGGCGCTGGCTCGCCCAAATAGCCATATCCCAGCCCGCCACCCGGCAAGTCTTGACTTGGGTAAAACTTGACGCGCAGTCCGGTGATCGGTTCCGTCATCTCGGGCATCCGCATCGACAAATCATACGCCAGAAAGGATGCGGGACGGGTGATGCTGGCGATTCGTCCTTCCGCGATATCGAAACCTTCGCCTGTATTGGGCGTGCTGATCTTGAGCAACTCGGTCGATTGAATCTTGAATTCGCGACCGCGCATTTGGAGCGCGTCGAGTTCGGTGGCTTCCCATCGATTCAATTCGCCGCGGCTGGGATTTGCAAGCAGAGCCTTCAACGATTCGATCTGTCGTTCGATTTCAGGCAGTTCGTCGGCAGGCAATACCGTTCGCGTCTGAAGTACGGGCAACGGGTTGATGCCTTGGTCGCCGTCCAACGCCCGATCCCCCAGGGTATTAAAGTAAGCATACAACTGATAGTATTCGCGCTGCGAAATCGGATCGTATTTGTGATCGTGGCATTGGGCACAGCTCATTGTCAGCCCTAATATTGCTTCACCGAACGTTTTGACACGATCCGCGTTGTAGTTCACAAGGTTCTCTTCTGGGATGGTGCCCCCTTCATGCGTCACCATGTTATTGCGCTGAAATCCAGTGGCGGTAAGCTGGGCTTCGGACGATTCAGGCAAAAGATCGCCCGCCAGTTGTTCCAGCAGGAACTGGTTATAAGGCATGTTTTGGTTGAAAGCATGAATCACCCAATCGCGCCAGAGCCACGCATGGCGACCACCATCGATCGAGTAACCATTGGTATCTGCATATCGCGCTGCATCGAGCCAAACAAGCCCCATCCGCTCGCCAAAGTGCGAACTTGCAAGCAAGCGATCTACCAGACGTTCGTAGCTGTCCTCGTTGGGGTCATTGACAAACGCTTCAACCTCTTCGGCGCTCGGAGGGAGTCCCGTCAAATCCAATGAAAGCCTCCGAATCAAGGTACGTCGATCGGCTTCCGGGGACGGTTGCAAGCCTTCGGCAGTCAGCCGAGCAAAAACGAAACGATCAAGCGGTTGTCGGCACCACTCGGCATGTTCAACGGTGGGCAACTCGGCCCGAGCCGGTGGAACAAACGACCAATGCGTTTGATACTCTGCTCCTTCGCGAATCCAGCGAACAAAAATTTCGCGTTCGGCTTCATTGAGAGTTTTCTTATGCGAGTCGGGCGGCGGCATCATTTCGGATTCGTCATCCGACCGCACGCGTCGAATCAGCTCACTCGCCTCCGGATCACCGGGCACAACCACACCGCTTTTTTCCACTGCCCAGTCGCGATCATCGAGCCGCAAATCGGCAGCGCGCGAGCCAGCATCCGGCCCGTGGCAACTGAAGCAGCGATCCGACAATATCGGCATCACTTCGCGCCGGAAATCGACACGATCTGTTGGTTGTGCGGCTGCCATCGAAACGGGCAACGTCATGCCGATAGCAAACAGGGCAGCGAGTGCCGCTAACAAGTACCGCAACGAAAGCGTAAAGGATGATCGGTCCATTTCGAATATGTGTTGAGCCACAACGCAATCAGTCCCACCGTGTCGAGAGAATCACGACAGTTGTCATTGTAGTGTTGGAATTGCTGCAATTCCACCTGATATTACTGAATTCCTTTCATTGGTCCACCACTCTTCATCCGCCGGTCTCAATGCGACTGCGTTCGGCCGCAATTTGTTGACGGAGTAGTTCTGGATCGGGTAGTTGGAGTTGATACTTCGACACGAACAACTCACTCGTCATGGCGGCCAAAGCGTATTCGACTAACGTCTGGTCGTGGTCTGTGCATAACAGAATGCCGATCGGCGGATTGTCGCCCGGTGTGCGAATATTCTTGTCGTACCAGGTGACGTAGGTATTGAGCTGGCCGAAGTTCTCGTGAGTGAACTCTTCGAGCTTCAAGTCGATCAGCACATGGCACTTGAGAATGCGATGATAGAAAACGAGGTCCACGAAGTAGTATTTGTCGCCGATCAGGATACGTCGCTGGCGGGCTTCAAAACAGAATCCGTTGCCGAGCTCGAGTAAGAATTCCTGTATCCTGTCCAGCAACTGGTCTTCAAGTTGTGATTCGCTCATGACTTCATCTGGCTTCAGGCCAAGAAACTCGAAGACGTACGGATCACGGATCGTGAGTCGGGGAACGTTGGTTTCCGACTTGACGTTCGTTTGAGCAAGTAGCTTTTGCTTGTCGAGCGATAGTTCGCTGCGCTCGTAAAGCAGGCTGTTGATCTGGCGTTTTAACTCTCGAACTGACCAACAGCCGCGAATGCACTCGGTTTCATAGAAGGTTCGCTTTTCAACAGAATCGCAGCGTAGCAACTCGGTGATGTGGGTAAAAGAAAGTTGTGACAACAATTGTGAGCCGGAAATGGGAGTCAGCGCCTCCCGGATCTCGATCAATTCACCGAAGTCGTGTAATGGCAACAACTTGTGAAATTCGGGAGTCAGTGAATCCCGAATTTGCGGATAACATTGGTAGAAGGTTCGATACCGTCGAAGTTCGCGGGCGTCGGCTCGCGTGACGCCCTGGTCCTCAAGCTCTGTCGAGAGTTTATCAATCAACCGTTCCGCATACACGGCGCGATCTTCACCCCGTTGCTCATATTCCACAATATAAAAACCGATCAACCAATTTCGCAGTGTGAGCGATGCGTTCACGGCACGTTGAGCGTGCGCCGTCAAGTGTTGATGAATCGCATGGATAGCCTGAACCAGCGAATCGAAGTTCACCAAGCTTGAACTGGCCATCTTCGTTTTCTGTTCGTTCATATATTCACCTCATTACTTGCAACCTGACAAACGATTTCAAACCATCACCAACTATTGTACCATTTTCGCCAACCACTGAACCATCTCCGTCTGGCCGCCGCGCTTGGCCCAGCCCAAGGGTGTTTCACCGTATTCGTCGTCGACTGTATGGATGTCGGCCCCCATTTCGAGACAGAACTGAGCCATCTCGATGTTGCCGTCCATGGCAAAGCGATGCAGAGGCGTGATTTCCAGCCAGTTGGGCCGTGTGGGGTCGAGACCTTTCGCGGCTAGCTCTCGGGCCTTCTCGATGGTCGCTGCACCTGTGAAGAATTTTTGCTTGAGCACATCGCTCTGGTGATGTAGCGCCAGCGCAAGCAGGGCGTCGTTATTGACATCAAGATAAGGAGCGATCGTCAGTTTCGAATTGACTGACAGCAACGTCGCCAATGTCTCTACATCGCCGTTGTACATCGCGAGTTCTGGACTCAGCGCTCCCCCGTGCGATGCCAGAAGCCTGATGATCTCCGGCGGCGCGGCATCACGCTTCGCACGCCAGAAGCAACTGCCTGAAGATTCCACAATCGCATTGGCATCGGCCCCATGGACAAGCAGCAAACGAACGATCTCCCAATGCTTTCTTGCGATCGCTTCGTACAACGCTCCACCCTGCGGTGCAACCATTTCTGGCAAATTGGGATCGGCTCCTCGTTCGAGCAACAGGTTCACGATTTCCAGATACCCACCTTCGGCAGCATTTCGCAGCGGCACCCCGTTGTAGTAACCCGACGACGAAGGAATTGCATTGACGAGATCAGGGTTTTCATCCAGCAACCGCCGCACGCGATCGATGTCTCCTCGCCGCGCCGCCAAACTGATATCGTAGTCGGCGCCGCGCGCGAGCAACAAATCAACGGTGGCATCCGGCGACTGCGGTGCGTCTTTCGGCAAATCGCGGTAGGCGCGGTAGTGATAGTCGCCTCGCGCCAAATCGATTGGTCTCGCTCCGTCCGGCCTTGCCGCGTTGATATCTGCCCCTCGTGATAGTAGCTCTTCGATCAGCTCGTTCTGCCGCGTCAGCGCCGCCCAATGCAACGGACGACTTCCAAAACCATCCGCCGCTTCGCGCCAGTCGGCATGTTCATCAAGCAATTGCAACACCTTGGCGCTGTCGCGGTTGCGAACGGCTTCGGCGATTACTTCTCCTTCGGGCCGAATCTGGAAACGCTCGCGAAGTGCTTGTTCAAGCAGTTCGGTGACTTCCTGATAACCCCTCTCGCGAGCCATCGTCACGACCCACTGGTGGTTTCGCGGATTGTGTGGCCGCCAGGCAGGCTGGTATCCCAAGCCTCCGCACATCGGATCGGCACCGCGATCGAGCAAAAACTTGACGACTTCAAGCTGATTCTCGCGAACGGCAAAATGCAACGGTCGGTAATACTCGAATTCACAGTCAACCAGTGAAGGCTCTTGATCGACAGGCGTTTGGAGCGTCTTGATATCCCCGGTACAGGACGTCAACAGCACTTGCCAAACGTCCTCCCCACGACCGCGTGACCACGGCAGATAATCATTCGTCTTAAGTTCGTCCGGTTGATGCACGGCAGCTCCCGTTGTTGTGTGCTTTGCCTTATTTCTCAGCCATTGTACCATCCTGCAGACACTTGCATCAGGGCTCAGGTACTCGGATATATTGTCGGCGAGACTGGAATCTCGATGATTCAAACACTTTCACTCAGGTTGAGTCCCAAGTGAAAAAAAGCAAGCTGGTTTTCTTTTTATGCCAGAACAAACTTCGATTGTAATTCAGAGTTTGCAATGGGATACGTCCATGGTAAAAAAGTGGTTTGCTTGTATGCGATGGATGATTTCAACTGTGATCCAATACTTGGACGAAGAGAACGACGGATGACTGGCAAAGTAACCCAATCCATTTCAGTCGCCTTGTGGGTCACCGGAGCCAGGGACTTTGATCCGACGAAATTTACTTCTCAAATCAAAATTGAACCGACAAGAATATGGCGCTGCCGACCCAACATTGCGGCATCCCACCCGGAGCTGGATCGAGTTTCCTGGGTTTACGAAATGGAGAATATTGCAACCTGCGAATACTCCAAAGCATTACAGCAACTTTTCGATTTGTTTTCTCCCAAGAAAAGCCAGTTAGTCCAATCCGTAGGCCAATTGAATCTGACAACCTCCGTTCATTTGGTACCCCATGGCGAACTCCGTAGTTTTGTTCCTACCGTAACTCCTGAAATGGTCAGGGAAATTGCCGCGATAAGCGCCAGCTGGTCATTCATGGCGATAACATTTCAACTTAGCCCTATACCCATGGAAGTCATCGTTCTACCACACGATCCCTCTTGGGTAGATATGTTCAGTATCGAATCACGTCTCATCCTGAGTGCTTTCGGCGCAAACGCGATTGCCGCTCATCACATTGGCAGCACCGCCATACCGGCGATCGTGGCAAAACCGGTGGTCGACATGTTGATTGTCGTGAACGACATTGAAGTAGTTGACGCTTGCAACGTCGAAATGGAGAAACTCGGATATGAGGCGATGGGTGAATTCGGAATTCCATCGCGACGGTATTTCCGTAAAGACAATGATACCGGAAAACGCACATACCACGTCCATGTTTTTGCACAGGGAAGCAAACAGGTTGACCGTCATCTCGCGTTCCGTGACTTCATGAATGCTCACCCAGACTGGGCCGGCCGGTATTCCGATTTGAAATGCGAGCTGGTTGCCAAGCACCCAAACTCCATTGAAGCATACGTCGATGGCAAGAACGACTTTATAAAGCAGGTGGATGCCATGGCCGAAACGTGGAGGTTTGAACTAACGGGCGAACAAACGGATGAACTCAAGTGACAGGTCAGCGGTTCCCCGGAATGAATATCTGATGCATTTCCTGCAATTTGATATTAAACTGATGGAAAGCATTGGATATCTGGTTTGGTTCGTCGCCGAGTATCCTTTGACGTTTAACGGAACAGTGGAGATTAGGTCGCATGGCCAACACTGAAAAAGCAGTCGAAACGCAACTGAAAAATATTGAGACACGAACTGGCAAGTCGCTGAAAGAACTTTACAAGTTCATCCGGACGAGTGGCCTGACCAGGCACGGCGAGATCCGGAACATGCTCAAGCGCGAGCTGGGCATGGGACACGGCGACGCCAATACGCTGGTGCATGTTTACTTCAAGTCTGAACAAGAAGCGACCTCACCCACCACTGCTTCTGCCTCGGTCGATGTGCTGGACGGTATCTACTCTGACAAGAAGGCTCATCTCCGTCCCATTCATGACAAGTTGATGTCGGCAATCAATCAATTTGGCTCTTTTGAGATCGCGCCTAAGAAAAGCTATGTCAGTCTGCGACGGAACAAGCAATTTGCGATGATCGGCCCGGCGACTCAAACGCAGATCGAAATTGGATTGAACGTGAAAGGTCTCAAACCAACGGCACGTTTGATTGCTGTGCCTGCAGGCGGGATGTGTCAGTACAAGGTCCGCATTGCGAGTGTGGATGCAGTCGATACAGAACTCATTGACTGGATCCGCCAGGCGTTCGACAGTGCGGGCTGATCTTGGCAGGTTCTTCTACTTCCGCGTTAGCTGGGTCGTCATGAACGTAACCCATTTTTCTTCTTGCAACATCTCAGCGACGATCACAATGGAATCGGCGGACTTGAATTGGTAACGTTCTCGAAACTTGCACGTGCCGCCGTCTGGGCCGGGGCCACTTGCTGCAATAACAAGCTCCTTGCTGTCAGCCTCCAGAGAACCGTCAAGCTGCCATTGGTAGCTCATGGTATTGTCGATCCAGAGACCCTTATAGGCTTTCTTGTCAATGTCGTATCCCAGCGTTTGAACGGCGGTGTAATCCATGTCATAGACATTCCCGGACCATTTGCTGACGACGAAGAATCCGCCTAGCAGTTCAGCCTTGATCTCGCCGGTGCCAAGTTTGGCGGGTGGTGGTCCGTCATCCGCCGCAGAGAGTTTCTCGAACCGCCATTCGCCTTCAAGCTGCTTCAAGATCTCGTGCTCAGGTTGCGGAGTATAGAGATTCGGTTCTTGTGCAGACGACATATTCACACTCCAAAGGACAATCATTCCAGTAATCAACAAACATTTTCGATACATTAGATTTGCTCCATTACTTAGCTTTTGTTCGATGTCTTTGTGGCCAGCTGATCCTCCTCGCGCAGCAACGATTCCAAGGCGTCCAGCCGTTCATTCCAGAACGTTCGCTGCGCCTCGATCCACTCCGCTGCTTCGTCGAGCGGCTGCCGGTTGAAGGACAACCAATGCTCGCGCCCGCAGCGCCGTCGCGTTACCAACCTCGCCTGTTCCAGGACGCGGATGTGCTTCGAGACGGAATTCAGCGAGATGGAAAACGGCCTGGCGATGTCCGTCACCCGCGTCTCACCGCGCGACAGCCGCCGAAGAATGGCCCGCCGCGTCGGATCGGCGAGAGCCGTCAACGTACGATCGAGTCGTTTTTCAAGGGCCGTCACCATATTATTCATCCAACAGGGTGAATCTATTCGGCTGGCTCTCGATTGTCAAGTCCGGCCCGCCTCAATATGTCTCTCTAACATAACGATACATTATCTCGAGTTTGACTCTTCGGATGCGACTGAAATGGCGATTGCCATGATTGGGATCGCGAGATAGCGAAGAGCAATTTCACCAGCGTAATCCGTCAGATTCATTCCGGTCAGTGGTACCAGAATCAGCAAATCAAAGCCAATATTGATTGCCAGCCAAAGTAAACCGACGACAAGGCTCGGATATCGACAGGTTGGCCGCTGCCGGAATACGAGGACGAGCAACCATGCACCGACTGCTGAACCAATGACGATCATCAGGCTCTTAAATACCCCTTGAGGCACGATGGGCTGACCATCTTTACCGATCAGCGGAATCGAAGCGGCAAAGGGAATGATCCAGGTCAGCAACCCAAAAAGAAACAAGTTGACATTTGAAATAGGCTGCGAAGACATCCTGAATTTCCTTTAATGAACCGGGACGAACGTTGCAAGCAAAAATCGCAATAACTGTACTCCGTCCACTCATCATCGGTTTCTGCGATTTCGGATTATTGCCTTATTCGACCGTTCGGGTCCACAATAACCGCTTTCGGATTTGGCGGATTCTCGCACGGACCGATGCGGCTTTGTCTTGATCTGCGGTTTCCAGCAACCCCAAGACTTCCTTTTGGCGTTTGGGATACTGGTTTCCGATCTCGGCCAGCAGGTTATACGACCACGCGCGAACAAAATTGTTTGAGTCACCTGTCAACTCAACTAATATTTTCCACAGTTTCGAAACCTTGCCGGAATGAATCGTCAAAGAAGGAAGTATTTGCAACAAGTGCAACCGTGCTTCCCAATGAGAAACCCGAGAGAGAAGTTCAATCAGAGCTTTCGTGGTTTGCTCGTCGAATGAAACCCCATTGTCACAACAGCGTCTCAAAACCCATGTAGCCGCAACTTGCAGTTTGACGTCGTCATGCTCGGCGATTGCCAGAAGTTCATCAAAATTGCAGTTGCTTGAAATAAAATCATCGGCAAGCGGCACCAGAGGTTCGGTGTGCTTGCCGTCAAATTGCCGTAGTGCTGCGATGATATTCATGTCTCTGTTCTCGCTTTTCATCAGTAACGGTCAGCAAACTCCAATTTGCATGAAAATTCTCATCAAATCAATTATCAGAAATAAAACGAACACGATTGCCCGCAGTCAAACAGACATCCCCCAAGACGACTTTGTCATTGATCATTAGAGATGCAAATCTCACCGGTCGCCCCATTCCCTTGAAAATATCTGGAGAATCCTGAACGTGAAAATGCAAGTGTGGTTCGCTACTGTGCCCTGTGTGTCCACAATACCCTATCGTCTGCCTTCGGATCACCTGATCGCCAGGCCGGACGGCAACTTTTTCTTTAATGAGGTGAGCGTAGAGTGCGTATTCGTTTGTAGAATGTCGAATTAACACGTAGTTGCCGATGAAGCTGCGTGCGGTAAAATCACAAATCCCCCACCCAAGCAATGGAGCAAGCCCGATTCCGTCCTCAACACCGATGACCTCTCCGTCGGCTGCTGCAAGAATCTTCTGTCCATAGCAGAAGTACTCCTCTGCGCGAGTGCCTCGACCGGCATGACGGCGTTTACGACCATCAATCACTACAAAATCCAGTGCGTAACGCTGACCCAGCACATGCCAGGAATGAGAAGTCTTTGGGGTCATACCACCGTTGTAAACAAACCATTCGCCTTCAAATGGAAGCGAATATTCAATCTGAGTCTTGTAGCTGCTACCATCATCGTTATTACGGCGCTCACGGGCCTTAAGCGTTGAATTACCGACGATCTGCTGCACAATTTGCCTGGCTTGAAATGGGTTCAGGATTGCTAGCGTATTCGTCCAGGTCCACATGGCAATCAAGCCGGACTGCCCTAAACGCCCGATTGGCCCTGATGTCGGCCAGCTTGAATAATCGGGCTTCGGTTCATCGACATACCGTGCCATGGATGCTGGCCTACGGATTCGTTCCATGATGAAGTACAGCAATAAGTAGACGATGATTAAGGCAATGCCAGGGGTTCGGCATTCGAAAATGGCCTTCGAAATCCATACTCCTGTCAAAGTCAATACAAGTGCGATTAACATGTTCATCGACCGACCTTCATCATCTCCTTTGTTTGTATCCGCTCATCGCGAATGCTCGCTGATAGATGCGCTCAACGGGAGCCATGAATTCGTTGGAAAGAACAATCACTGTTATCTTTGAATTCGCATAATGACCGACAAGTGTTGTCGAGTTTACCCAACTACCGCCATGTCCATTCCAACAGCGGTTGCTTCCATGTCCCTCGATCTGGAGTCCGAATCCGTAAGAAAAAGATTCTCCTGAATCCAGCGTCCCAGGTGTTTGCATCAACTTTAATGATTTCGCATTGAGTATCTCGCAGTTCCAAAATAGAGACTGCCATCGCATCAGATCATTTAACGAACTGACAATTCCTCCGTCGCCGTCGGTGTCGATTGTTATCTCGGAAACTGACTTAATAAACGGCACGCCGTACCCGACATTTTGATATCCTCTTGCAATCTGAAGTCTGCGTTGCTTCCGTGGAGCCAATGCAGTCGAACACAATCCAAATGGTTCAATCAAGTTTGCCTCAACGAAGTCCGCAAATCCCAACCCGGTAACCGATTCTACAATTCTCGCAAGCACAAAATAGTTGGTATTCGAGTAACTGTGTTCCTGCCCAGGTATTGCCGTCGATGCCCACTGTCGAAGTTGCCCCATGATGTACTTCCCGGTCATCTCGTCAACAGGTGTATACATACCGGCATAAAGGTAGTCAGCCAAGCCAGACGTGTGCCATAACAAGTCTCGAACCGTGATCGGACGAGTTGATTTCGTTCTCTCTACCTCGGGAAGATGCTCATAAATCGCCGATCCAATATCCAGTTTCTCTCGTTCAACCAAAAGCATGATTGCAGTCGCAGTGAACCATTTTGAAACACTGGCCAATTCAAACGGCGTATCGGGAGTAATCGGCGTTCTCTCTTCTACGTTTGCAAATCCGAGACATTCAACAACCGGCGATGCGCCCTCGCAAGCAACTACCAAAGCAGCTCCAGGTCCATCAGGATCGAAATAGTTTTCAAGAATTTGCACAAAACTCACCTCTCGTTCCAAGAATCTGCAGAAGCTTGGTTTATCCTCACCGACTCAACCAACTTCCCGCTGACACACTATTACTTTTTTGCCAATCCCTTTGTTTCGATCGAGTGCTTTTTTCCTAGTAGGTGATTGCGTGCCGAGTAAGCGACCGGTGAGCCTGATTATGCTGCCATAGATTAGCCCATTATTGTTTCATAGCCCCCAAGCCTTCAAAGTCGGTTCTATCGCGGCGGCCCAGCGTTGATAGGCTTGCGGGGTCAGGTGCAATGCATCTGGCATCACCTCTTTCGAGATGGTTCCGTCCGGCTCCAGGAAAGTTGCACCGATATCGCGATAAATGACGTGCTGCCCATCATCCAGATGGCGGATGCGCTGGTTGATCGCCATGTTGTTCAACCGGGCTTCGTCAAGTGGCTGTTGCCCGCGAGGGAAGACACCCAGCAACATTACCTTGGCCTCGGGAAATCGTTCCCGCAGAATACCGACAATCCGTTCGATGCCTGCCGCCACTTCTTCCGCAGGTTGCATCAAGTGCCCTGTGTTGTTTGTCCCGATCATCACCACAAACGCCTTAGGTTCTATCCCCTCCAAATTGCCGTTTTCGAGCCGCCAGATCACATGCTGCGTGCGGTCGCCGCTAAAACCAAGGTTCAGTGCGCGGCGATTGGCATAGTATTCCTTCCAGGCTTCTGCACCGCCGCCCTCCCAGCCCTGGGTGATCGAATCGCCGATGAATACCAAATCCACGTCTCCCCGACGAGCCTCCGCATTGGCTTTGGCGTTTCGCTCCCGCCACCAACCTTCGTCGTTGCGAGTTTCGGGAATGACTGCTGAGTTCACTTGGTAATACTTTCTCAAATCATGGTATCGCCGGCGCATCCCGTTCAACACCGCAGCGTATTGAGGATCCGCATGGCGGCTGGTCAACTCCTGCGGATCGGATTCGAGGTCGAATAAATTCCACTCACCGGTCCGTGAGTACCGCATCAGCTTATAGCGATCGGTGCGAATGCCGTCGTGGACTGCGACTCGATGCGATGCTGCGTTTTCATAATAAGCATAGTAGATCGCATCCCGCCAGCCCTCGGGAGTCTGTCCAGTCGTCAGCACCGGCAGCATACTGCGACCTTGCATCTCGTCGGGAACCGGCAAGCCAGCGATCTCCAGAAATGTCGGCGCGTAGTCAATGTTCTGCACCAGCGCGTCGCTGGCGGAACCGGCGGGAATTTTTCCAGGCCACCGCACGATCAACGGCATCCGCAGCGACTCTTCGAACATCCACCGCTTGTCGTACCAGCCGTGCTCGCCCAGATAAAACCCTTGATCCGAGACGTAAAATACAACCGTGTTGTCCGCCAACCCAGACTGGTCGAGGTAGTCGAGCATCCGTCCGACGTTTTCGTCAACGGCGGCCACACATCGTAAATAGTCCTTGATGTAACGCTGATACTTCCACTGCGTCACCTGCTCAGCGGTCAGTTCCCCCCGTTTCATCTGCTCGATGAACGCGGCATTCTCCGGCTCGTAGTGCGCATCCCAGGCTTCGCGCTGGGCATCGGTCATGCGTGCGTATTCACCGTTGGGCAGCCCATCAAGAAAATGCTCTGGAAACAAATTCTTTCCGTGAAACTTCATGTCATGCCCCCAGAAAAAGTGGCGTTCGATGGTCATTTCATTCTCGGCAAGCAACCCGCTGCGGCCACTGTAGTCGTCATTGAAAGTTTCTGGCAGGGGAATGTCCTGATCCTGGTACCGCTTGAAATGGCGTTCGGCGGGTGACCAGTTGCGGTGAGGTGCCTTGTGCTGGCACATCAACATGAACGGCTTTGAAGAATCACGTCCTGATTCCAGCCACTCGATGGATTTGTCGGTGATGATGTCGGTGCAGTATCCTTCAAAGCGACGAGTGCTTCCATCCATTTGAATAAAGTCGGGATTGTAGTAGTGTCCCTGATCGGGAAGCGTTTCCCAATAGTCGAATCCCGTTGGTTTGGCCTGCAGATGCCATTTTCCAATCAGGGCCGTTTGATAACCCGCATCCTGAAGCAACCTGGAGAACAGAACCTGCGTCGTGTCGAATTTGACATCATTGCGGATCACTCCGTTCCGATGGCTATGCTTGCCGGTTTGAACCGTTGCTCGGGATGGTCCGCAAATCGAATTGGCGCAAAACGATTTCCGCATCAACATTCCTTCGTGAGCTAAACGATCAATATGAGGCGTTTCGTTGATCCGCGAACCGAAGGCACTGATGGCCTGAAACGCATGATCATCGACGAAAATGAAGACGATATTGGGCTGCACTGGTTCGTCAGCGACCAGTCCTCTGCCGGCTGCGGCAATAACCGTGACCGCCAGCATTGCCGCCAGTCGAACTCGAAGAAGCCATGTGAATTGCATTGAAATGGGAGTGGTTCTGATGTTTTTCATAGTCTGAGTCTCTGGGATGGCACAGGATCAACTTCGGAACAGCAACTTCCATATACTCACAATGGTAATTGCAAGATCAACCAAACGCTTCCATAATGGCAATCCTATCCGCTTCCATAATAGCGATCCTATCGAGGCCCTCCAATAGCCAACCTTTGCCAAAACGCTGAACGCAATGCTCAATCATTGAGGGCCATTGCGCTACAATATTTCACGAACCGCCTATCCTCCGTTTCATAACCTTCCATTTCTACGATCGGAACCCAATATGAAATATCCTCTGACACTTCGATTCAAGTTATTCGCGATTGCCAAGCAAGTTTATGTCAAGGACGCAGCGGACGCGATGGTATGTTACGTCCGCCAAAAAATGTTCCGACTCAAGGAAAAAGTCGACGTCTATACGGATGACTCTCAGAAAAACCTGCTGTGTCAGATCAGCGCCGACCGCATGATCGATTTTTCAGCGGCCTATGGATTCACAGACGCCAGCGGCGAGAAGTTCGGATCCGTCAAACGGCGTGGCATGAAATCGCTCTGGCGCTCGCATTATGAAATCGCCGACGAAAATGGAAAACATGACATGACGATTCGCGAGGAGAATCCGATGGCCAAGGTTTTCGACTCGCTGCTTGGGGAAGTACCGGTCCTGGGCATTCTGACGGGCTTTTTCTTTCAGCCTCGTTACGTGATCACGAACATCCAGGACCAGCCCGTCCTGCGACTGCACAAACGCAGATCCTTTCTCGAAAGCACCTTTAGCATGGAAAAACTTGCCGACCTCGACGATGTCGAAGAGCTTCGCGCGATTATGGCCGTGTTGATGATGGCGCTCCTGGAGCGAAGAAGAGGTTAGCGTCGCGATGTTGCGAACCTATCTGACGCCTGTCGTTCTGTTGATCATTGCCAATGTATTTATGACACTGGCCTGGTATGGCCATTTGAAATTTCACGAATGGGGCTGGTTTCAGAAATCGGCAATGATCACGTTCATTCTCGTTAGTTGGGGGCTGGCTTTCTTCGAATATATTTTCCAGGTTCCAGCCAATCGGCTGGGGTACATTGAAAATGGTGGACCCTACAGCCTGTTTCAACTCAAGGTGATGCAGGAAGTCATAACCCTGGTCGTATTCGTGGGGTTCATGCTGATCTTTTTTGAAAAAGAACACTTCCGCTGGAATCACTTGGCCGCCGGAGGTTGTCTGGTCGCCGCCGTCTGGTTCGTGTTCGGCTTCCAGAAATGATGGCGATCCCGGTCACTCGGGGGCATCCCCCAATTGCCAACTCATTTTCTGCCGTCCATAATATGTTGCTTCATCAATTCACCCCCCAACGGCCGGATGAGGCATTTTATGGACGAAAAAATTCGTCATACCGCAATTACTTTCGATGATGTCCTACTAGAACCCCGCTATAGCGAAGCGGTTCCGTCCCAAGTCAACGTCTCTACTCGACTGACCAGGAACATCCCCATCAATATCCCGATTCTCAGTTCGCCGATGGACACCGTCACCGAACATGCCATGGCGATCGGCTTGGCCAAGGTAGGCGGATTGGGTGTCATCCATAAAAACATGCTTCCCGCCGACCAGGCCGACGAAGTCTACAAAGTCAAACGCTCGGCCAACGGTATTATTCTCGACCCGATCACGCTGCCGCCCACGGCGACCGTGTTGGAGGCTCAAACCCTGATGCGACAACACAATGTCTCCGGCGTGCCAATTGTGCTAGCTGATGGCAAGCTGGTGGGAATACTGACCCGCCGCGATCTCCGGTTCCTGGAAACCGGCGAGATTGAGGTTTCCGAGGTGATGACGAGCGAACCGTTGGTAACAGCTACGGGAAATGTAACGCTTGAGGAAGCTGAGAAAATTTTAACGGCTAAAAAAGTGGAGAAACTTTTACTGGTTGACGAAGAAAGGAAACTAAGGGGACTTATAACGATTAAAGACATCGACATGATGCAGCGGTTTCCGGATGCCTGCCGAGACATCCAGGGACGCTTGCGAGTCGGAGCCGCCATCGGCGTTCACGATCTCGCGAGAGCCGAACTGCTGATCGAAAAAGGAGTCGATGTGTTGATCGTGGACAGTGCCCACGGCCATTCGCTCAACGTGATTCAAACCGTGCAGGAGGTCAAACGTCGGTGGAACATCGACGTGATCGCCGGCAACATCGCGACGGGCGAAGGGTGTCAGGCATTGATTGATGCCGGAGCGGATGCCGTGAAAGTCGGTATCGGGCCGGGGTCGATCTGCACGACGCGAGTGGTCAGCGGAGTTGGAGTTCCGCAGGTCACGGCGATTTACGAGGCAGCGAAAGTTGCCGACAAACATAACATACCGATCATTGCCGATGGCGGAATCCGCTATTCGGGCGACGTAACCAAAGCGATTGCTGCGGGAGCGAGCTGCGTGATGATCGGAGGGCTTTTTGCCGGTTTGGCAGAAAGCCCCGGAGAGACCATTTTATACCAGGGTCGCACCTTCAAGGCGTACCGTGGGATGGGATCACTGGGCGCGATGGCCAGAGGATCCAGCGAGCGATACAGGCAGTCGACGGGAGCCGGGAAACTGGTTCCGGAAGGTGTCGAGGGCCGTGTGCCGTTCAAGGGGGCGTTAAGTGATTTCGTTTATCAATTGGTCGGAGGTTTGCGCGCCGGAATGGGCTATTGCGGCGCATGGACCATCGAACAACTAAGAGCCGAAGCCCGATTCATCAAGGTTTCGGCAGCAAGCGTTAGAGAGAGCCACCCACATGACATTGCCATTACTCAAGAGTCACCCAACTACAGCACTGAGGAGCCGTTTGACTCACCGGGATAGCATGCTCCCGGTAGTGTACTCGCCCTGCCTCGGCAGCCTTCAGGCCGCAGAACGCTCGCAGGGCAAACGCCGTGCGGGTAAACGTTGGCTGAGCCTCTCGCTGGTGGTGGCTTGCCTGACCTCGGCTTCTTCTCCGCTGGCCGCACAGCAGATCGACGATTCCCATCGGCCAGATTCCAATCGACCGGCACCCACTGTCCAGCGTTTCGCCCCGCCCGTTCATATTACACCGGGTTCTGCGACGGCTATGCCCCCGAATCGTCACGTCCGAAAATCAGCTCCGGGGCCTGATCTCGGCGGTATGCCCCACCATCCTCAGCAACAAATCGGGCTGCAAGATCGCCTCGAACGCGCCTTTACGAAAGACCATCACGATCAACCGCAAGCATCCAGCCAAACGGGGCAATCGTCCTTTCAAGCCGGACGTTCGGTCGGCAGCGGTCTTGAGACTGCAGGCCAGGTCAGACAACTGACGGCGCCCCAGCCCCATCCGGTGGCCTCAACCTACGAACATCAACTGGTCACATCGAACTCGAAAGTAGAACGGGAATCCACGAGCCGCCAGGAAACTTACTCACCGCCTTCAGGCCATCCGATGGGGCATCGTTCGATGCAGCAAGCTCCGCGCGGAGGCGAGCCGGCCGCCCACAGTATCCTCCAAACCGCCGCCCAGGATCCGATCCCCACCGAACCGCCAGTTCGCCATGCCCTGCTTCAAGACTCCTGGGAACGTCGTGAGGTTCATGCGGAACCATCGCTCGAATGGTCCGATTCGCTGCCTCCGATCGCGGAACACGAATTCCCTTCGCACGTTGCCAACCAGGATGGCCCGAAAGCTCGCCCGATTTCAGTCCTGAATCGTCAGGATGACGGCCACGATTTCCGGCCCATGCCAGCTCATCCCCAGGACAATCAGTTTCAGCAAGACCTGGAGCTTCTCGATCCGGGATTCGAGAAACGGAATCGACCGCAAACGGACAGTACTCGATCATTGCTTGACGACGAACGGGGAACGGGAGGTCTGTTTTCCTCCGATCGACGCCAGGACGGCGATTCAGGAGCCTCATCCCATACGTTTAACAAATCCTGTGACGAGTTCCAGCGAGAACTGCTCAACACCAGCATTCGGGATATTTCGCTCGACATCAGCCCACCGCCGATCAATACGCAAACCCGTGCCATGTCGCAATCCCGCAACTGGACGGATCGACATGGCAATACAATTGCGGTCGGCACTCTGGTAGACCTGAGCCGCGGGTATGTGATTCTCGACAACGGCCAGAAAATTGCCCACGCACGACTGAGTGATGCGGATCTACTGGCGGTCAACGATCACTGGAATATCCCTCGGGTCTGCACGCTGGTGGCTCACGGAACGATACAACGAAACTGGGTACCGCAAACCTACACTTGGACCGCCTCGTCGCTCTGCCATAAGCCACTCTATTTTGAGAATATCCAGCTTGAACGCTACGGACACACTCACGGTCCCGTCATGCAACCGATCCGATCGGTGGCCCACTTCTTTGTCAGTCTGGCGACACTGCCGTACCACACAGCGATTCATCCGGCCAACGAGTGTCAGTACGCTCTTGGACTTTACCGACCGGGAGATTGTGCTCCCTGGCTCAAAGATCCCATTCCGATCAGCCTGAGCGGATTGAGTCGTCAGGCCTTGGTCACCACTGGCCAGGCGCATGGATTGATTCGATAAACCACATCAGGCTCCACTGCCGACACCTGAACGATTGAGGACAATCGTTCTACAATAAAACACCCCACAGACATGAACACGTGCTGAGGGCGATTGGCTGGCCGCAGGTGAAACACCCTGCGGCCTTTTTCGTATACCGTTTACGAGTGAGGTCCGAACCTATCCAAGGAGTTGTCCCGAAATAGCTTCCCGGTTTTATCAAGGTCGATCATCACCCGAAGCGTAGCGAGGGAAGGCATAACTAGGCCGGAGTGGTCCCTCGCTTACGCTTCGGGTTATGATGAAATACGGAAGTTATTTAAGGACAATTCTTAAGCCGGGGCGTCAGTCCGTCCCCGGTTCTGCATCGCCGGCCTTCCACTTCATGGGTCGCGGCAAGGTCTCGATTCGCAAAACGACTTCGCCATCCTGATAGATGCGGACGGTACCACCTGACTGGCTGACCACCACCGCAATCGCCTTCGTATTTTTGCTGATTGCCGCCGCCGCAAAGTGCCTGGCCCCGAGTCCGCGCGTCATGGTGACATCCACCGGCAGTGTGTCGATAATACGGCAGCAGCCTTCGACCACGCCCTCGGATGAGACGACAAAGCAACCGTCCATTTGTGCCAGTTCCTTGATACTGTCATGGATTTTGGAGTCCAGCAGATCCCGCTCATGGCGAGCATAACCTTTGATAATTTCGAAACCGGCGGCTCGAGAGTGTTTCAAAACCTTGCGATGGTCTCCGACGACAAACATCGTTCCAATCGGCTTTCCCTCGCGCCCTTCACGTCCGATTTCAACCGAAAGATCGACCACCGTTCTCAACGTTTCCAGGGGAACTTCGGTTTTCAGTTTCCGCAGGTCGGCCGCCGAAAGTCGTCCCAAACGCTCGTTGAGCCGCAGCAAACTGATCGAATCGATGTCGTCCTGGTCAAACCAGCCATACACCGCGACCACCGTCGAACTGGGCGAAATATACTCCTGGGCCACGCTCGAGAGCAGCGATAACGTGAGCTGATTGTGGATCGAAGTCCCTGGCCGGTCGATCAACACTGTTTTCAGCCCGTTTTTTTCCGCCCCCTCCAGAACAGATTTTTCGTTCGATGCAACGACGGTCGCATCGATCGAAGCCGTTTTCTGCATCAGTTTCTTCCAATCGACAGGCTCCTCCAGGAGCAGGACGATTGCTTCGGCGTCATTGGTTTTGGCAAGACGAATCGCTCCGTCGAGAAACGAAAAGAATTGGGAGGCATTCGCAGGCGGATTCATGGGCAGCAAAGGGCGAAATTTGAAGGCGAAGCCTATAATCTAACCAAATTGCAGACAGAGACAACCAAGAACCCGGAAAATATCCATCGACGCCAATGTGAGCCAATGCAATTAACGATTGAAAGCCGAATTGATCGAGGGAAGCTTAAGAGCCGAGCGGACGGGCTGCGATTCCAATCCGGCCGATCCCTTTTGCTGTTCCACATAGTGCTGCCAGGCAACCACATCGTGACCAAACGGCTGACCTGTCGAAGCCCGTAGCGACTCGGCCGCACGCAACTGCAAGGCAGGATCAGGATCATTCAACGCAATCTCGAGTGCCCGCATGGCGGATCCGCCTGAAAAATTCCCCAAGGCCCGGGTCGCTGCCAATCGGACATCAATGTGAGTGTCATTGGCGACCAGTTCCTGAAGCTGGGGAATCGCCAGATCCGGAGTCTTTCGCTGCCAAGCATCAATCGCCGCAATGCGAACGTCCGAATTGTAGTCCCGAGACGCATTTTCCAGTGCATCCTGAGCCGCGGGGCAATCGAGTTCGCCCAGCAACTGGACTGCGTGAAGACGCATCAGCAAAACCGAATCGCGACTGGCCGTCTGGCCCAGCATCTCCCCGGCGCGTTGCTTTTCGTCAAAGCCTCCGCCCTTGGCCGCCTGAACCGTCTCTTCCATGCGTTTCTTTTTCGTAAACAGCGTATCCGCAATCCGCTCCTCCTCCGCCCAGCGATCGCGCGCCCAAGGGGAGTAACGCCCTGTCTTCCAGAACATTCCTTCAGCGCAACCGCTTACCACGATCAACGAAATCGAAATGAACAACAGTACAAAGGTATGCTTCATAGAATAGGTCCTGGCCAGCCATTCTGGCGAGGAACTTTAGCAGAACCCCCAGCCCGATCAAAACCCAATCCGGGGAGCTAGCAAGCAAAACGCCCCCGTTTTCACGGAGGCGTTTGAAGAAAAGCAATTTAAACTAAGATCGACTTTTGGCCTGACCCTAGCCGCGATTAGCTCGGCGGCGTACTGGTCGTCTGATCTTCAAGCCGCCTGGGCGCCTTGGTGGGCGGAGTTGCAGTCGGCTTGTCATCTTCGTAGTACTTGCCGGCACCGTAACCGTATCCATAGCCATAACCGTATCCATTGTACGAGTAACCAGCGCGGTAGGCACCATAAGTGTATTGGCTGCCATAACCCGACTGGGCTCCCACACCATTGACCACCAGGCCAATACAGTTTGCTCCGAGATTTTGCAACATCTCGGTTGCCCGGTCAGCACTGACACGAACGTTTTTCTTGATCCGGATACACAAGATCACGCCATCGACACGGGCGGCAATCGGGCACGCATCGGTCACCGCCAACAGCGGCGGGGTGTCGATGATCACAAAGTCAAACTCCACTCGCATTTCCTCGATCAATTCCTTGACCTGGGGAGACGAACTCAACTCGGCTGGGTTGTAGGGCTTCGCACCGCAAGGCATCACGGTCAACCCTTCAATCTCCGTGCAATCATAGAGAACGTCGTGCCAATCCGATTCACCGTTTAGGACGGTCGCAAATCCGGTTTTCGACGTAATGCCAAAGGTCGTGGCCTGTCGAGGACGACGCATGTCCGCATCGACCAGCAACACCCGCTTGCCAGCTTGGGCAATCGACACCGCCAAGTTCGCGGCCAACGTTGATTTACCGTCACCGGGGGTCGGACTGGTGATTTGAATGACGGAGTGCTGTTTCCCCTGAGTATTGAAGAACAGCGATGTCCGCACCGCACGGAAGGCCTCGGCCACCTGCGACTTCGGTCGGTGATAAGTACAAACAACCGGTTCGATCAAGGAGTTCTCGACCAGGAAACGTTTGTTCTGTCCAATGACCGGAATATGCCCGATCAGCGGAACATTGAGTTGTTTGACGATTTCGTCCGGGTTGTGGAAGGTCTTGTCGGCCAGTTCCACCAGGCATCCCAAACCGAATCCACTCAGCAGCCCTAACAAGCCTCCGATACTGAGAATCAGCGGCAGGATGGGCCACGATTGTTTGCCAGGCCGGGCAGGTTCGATAATCTTGAAGTTGAATCCTTCATCATGACGAGTACTCGAAATCTGCATCTGCGGATCCGACTCGATTACTTTCCGGGCAATATCCCGAACGAGTCCTTCGGTCCGCTCGATTGCTTGTTTGATCGTATCAATCCTTTGCTGAACCTGGGTCAAACGGGTCGCTTCCTTGTGGTGCTCGGCCCACTGTTCAGCTGCGCGGGCCAAGGTTTCCTGCTCGATTTCTATTTTTTGCTGATACATCGACAGAACCCGCTGAAGTGCCACCATAGGATCGGAAGCCACCAGCGGGTTTTCTTTCTGCATATCTCTTTGCAATTGCTGCGTTCGCTTGATCTGGTTATCGATGGCGATCATACTTGAGTGTCCCGCACCAAATTGCGTCTCAAGATTTGCCTTCTGGGCCAACAAGCTGATCAGTTGCAGTTCGAGTTGCATCTGGCCGCCCTCTCTGGACGTTCCACTATAATCCTTGATATAGCCACTCTGGACCAAAGAATAATAGAAACTATTGGCCGCATCTGGCCCTACGGCAAGCGCGTTGAGTGTGTTGTGAACAATTCCTTCCCATTCATTAACCCGCTTTTGCGACTCTTCCATAACCGCCCCTATCCGAACCAGTGAATGCTCGTGAAGATTGAGATTGGGTCCCAGTGTGGGAGCATCATATTCCTGTTGCACCGTGCGAAGTTGTTCTTGAAGTTCCGCAAGCCCTTTGTTGAACTTGGCATCAACATCACTCAACAATTCTCTGTAGCGACTCGACTCCTGCTTGTATTCGTGGTCAAGCTCGGTCCGATAAGTATGAATCAGCTTGTTCAGAATCGTCGAAACTTCATTTCGGTCACGACTGTAGAACTTCAACGAATACAGAGATGGCTCGTCTCGGTCAGGGCGAGCCACCAGATTGTCCCTTACATACTCGATCACCTCCTCCTTTGACATATCGTTGAATGAGCGATAGTTCATCAGGTTGTTCTCATCGAGACACTTGTTGACAATATTGTACTCGCCAATCAAACGATCATGACGCATCTCAAAATCTTCCTGCAACGGTGCCACCGGAGAGGTGTTTGTGATATGCACGACCGTCGACTTGCGAGGTTCGATTTTTACTTTCGCTTCGCTTCGATAGGTGGGCTCACATTGCGCATTGAATAAACCGCCCAACGCCAAGCCTGCCACCAAGCCGAGAAACACCAGCCACTTGCGACGGCTCAACACACCCCAGATATCAAAAGTGTTGTTTTGCTGCGGAGCCGCAAAAACAAATGCGGGACCTGAGTGATTAGAAACTTGCTGGCTGAGGGAATCCACGAAAGACCTCCAATTGCGTCAATGAAGAAATACGAGAACTTTAATATACCACCCGTTTCATCGATCTCAACGGTTCAAATTGTGATTGTGATCCGATTTCCGATAATTCATGGGGGACACCATGGGCGTATTCGACTTTTTTGGTTGTGCAATATTAAACGAATATTCGGGCTGTTCCTTGGGTAACAGCTCTGCCGAATGAACCCAGGTCAAGCTGTTACGACCGGAGAGACCAATGGGTTCGGGCCCCTGATTCACCCCTCCCAACAGCATCGCATGAATGCTAACATTTTCGGGCATGTCAACCACTCCGATGATGCGCCAGTACCACGAAGCCAAAGAGGCTTGTGGCGACGCGCTGTTGCTCTTCCGCATGGGAGATTTCTACGAACTGTTTTACGAAGATGCCCGCACGGCATCGAAAATCCTGGGGCTGGCACTCACCTCACGGGACCGCTCGGAAAACGGTGTCCCCATGGCCGGCTTTCCCCACCATCAGCTTGAGTCCTATCTCGCCAAACTGATCAAGCAGGGACTTCGCGTGGCCGTTTGCGAACAAGTCGAAAATCCGCAAACGGCCAAAGGACTGGTCAAGCGAGAAGTGACCCAAGTCGTTTCTCCGGGAACCATCACGGATCACGAACTACTCGATCCCACCACCAACAATTATCTGGTTGCACTTTTTCGCGGCCGCGCAACCAACCCAGCCAAACAAAGTCCTCCTCTCTGCGGTGTCGCGTGGGCAGATTCCTCGACCGGACGTTTTTTCACCACCGAAATTGATGAATCGAACTTGCTGGATCTGTTGGCTCGATTGAACGCCAGCGAAATGATTGTCCCCCAAGGCCAGGAAGACGCACTCGACAGCTTGCCGATACGCCCCGCCATGACGACGGTGCGTCCGCGTTGGGCTTTCTCGGATGCTACTGCGACCGAGGCCATCAAGAAGCAATTCAACATCGCCTCGCTCGACGGCTTCGGATTGAACGAATTCGGTCCCGCTGCAATCTCGGCAGCCGGGGCATTGGTGGACTATCTGAAAGAAACCCAGAAGTCATCACTAGCCCACTTCGACCGAATCCAGCCGTGGCGCCCCACCCAGTTCCTCGATATTGATGCCGCCAGCTGGCGAAGCCTGGAAATCACTCAAACGATTCGCAACGCCCATCGCAGCGGCAGCCTGGTCGGCGTCATCGACCGCTGCGCAACACCGATGGGAAGCCGATTGCTGACCGACTGGCTGTCCAGCCCGCTCACACAAGCCAACGCCCTGGAAGAGCGTCTCGATGCGGTGCAGTCGCTGGTCGAAAACCAGAAACTTCGACATGGTCTTCGCGATGGCCTAAAAGATGTCTTTGATCTTCAGCGGCTGCTGGCCCGTGTCTCCGTGGGACGATCCTCGCCCCGTGACCTGCAATGTGTTGAACGAACACTGAACGTCGTTCCGATCATCCACCAACTCCTTCAGGGAAACAGCAGCCGATTGCTGACGCAACTGGGGCTCGATCTCGACGCTTGCGATGACCTGCGAAAGGAACTTGCCGCCGCATTAGTGGATGCCTGTCCGAACTCCACCAAAGATGGCCTGTTCATTCGTCTGGGATACAACCCCCAGCTCGACGAATTCCGTTCGCTTGCGGCGGGCGGCAAACAGTGGATTGCCAAATATCAACAGAAGGTCATCGACGAAACCGGAATTCCCCATCTGAAAGTCGGTTACAACAAGGTTTTCGGCTATTATCTGGAAACCACCAACGCCCATCGTGATAAACTTCCTCCCGAGTACATCCGAAAACAAACGCTCAAAAACGCTGAGCGATTTATTACGCCCGAACTGAAAGAGTACGAAGAAAAAGTTCTCTCGGCGGACTCTCAAGCCGAAGAACTCGAACTGCAGCTATTCGAACAATTGCGAAACCTGACCCGCGCTGCGACGCCGCGACTGAAATCCAATGCGGAGATCATTGCCATCCTGGATTGCCTTTGCGGGCTGGCACAACTGGCGGTCGAGCGGGGCTACTGCCGACCGAAATTGGTTTCCGGCAACACCATCAACATCGTCGATGGCAAACATCCCGTGCTGGACATTGTTGAGCCGCTGGGAACCTTTGTTCCCAACTCGACAACGATGGAAGAACAGGCCGGATTTTTGCATCTGATTACGGGCCCGAACATGGCCGGGAAAAGCACCTACATTCGGCAGGTCGCGCTGATCTCCCTGATGGCCCAGATCGGAAGTTTCGTCCCTGCAAAATCCGCCGAGATCGGCCTGATCGACAAAATCTTTGCCCGCGTCGGCGCCAGCGATGAACTGTCTCGTGGCCAATCGACGTTTATGGTCGAAATGACGGAAACGGCTCGTATCCTCAATACGGCCACCCCCCGAAGTCTGGTCATCCT
This sequence comes from uncultured Pirellulaceae bacterium, assembly GCA_964414815.1. Lineage (GTDB taxonomy): Bacteria > Planctomycetota > Planctomycetia > Pirellulales > Pirellulaceae > Mariniblastus. The sequence goes on from CAYPXY010000026.1 coordinate 34,818, forward strand.
GGATGAAATCGGGCGTGGAACCAGCACCTATGATGGCGTTTCACTGGCCTGGGCCATCGCGGAATATCTCCACGATCAGATCGGATGCCGCACCCTTTTCGCGACTCACTATCATGAGCTGACTGAGCTCGAAAACGACTTTGTGGGTGTTCGCAACTACAACGTTTCCGTCAAGGAATGGGACGACAAAATCGTGTTCCTGCACAAGATCGTTCCCGGCAGTGCGGACCAAAGCTACGGAATCCACGTCGCCAAACTGGCGGGGGTTCCCCATTGGGTCAATCAACGAGCCCAACAAATCCTGCAGAAACTTGAATCTTCAGGAGAACAGGAATCCAGCCGCGAACAACTCAAAACCTCCCGACAGGATCAGGGAGGTGCCATCCAGCTAACCCTGTTCGGCCATCACACCCATCCGCTGGTAGAGAAGATCAAAGCGCTCGATGCCAATCAGTTGACCCCGATGGGTGCCTTGCAAATGGTCCACGCCTGGAAAGAAGAAGTCGGGAAGGATGAAGACTGAAATCTTTAGCTAATCCTCATAATCCTGACAAAATTGGCTTGGCGCGATCCAAAATGGACTGAGCGTCGTACTTTTGCTGAAGAAAGTGTAATACTTCCCCAGAGCCCGTTTCTCCAACGGCATAACGGATTGATTCCGTTGTGCGGAGAACCTGGCTCAACGAAGGATCACAAAATTTTAGTTCGTTGCCATGGACTGGCTTTCGACTTCGGCAAGGTGCCGACGATTGGAAACGCAATTTGACAGGCCATGGCAATGGGTAACCTTCAGCAGATTTTCATTGGTGTTATTTGTGTGGGTGGAGCGTTCCTGCTGGGACACTACTTGAATCACCAAACGCCCCCCCAGCATCCCTTGAGTTCCAGTTCCACGGAAACGGCGGATGAAGCTCCCAGCGCGGGATCAAACGATTCGGGTACTCGAAAAGCAACCCTGCCCAATTTCCGCAAAGAATCCTCACTGGGATTTGACTCAGCTGACTCAGCGGAATCAGCCGACTCTGTACACTCAAACCACGAAGCCGCTTTGCCGCCGCCAAGCCAGCTTGAGTTTGACTCCCCCTCCATGCCAAGCAAGCGGAACCCGAAAGCCGTCGCCCAGTACGACGAATTGGAAATCGAAGTCCCTGATTTCTCGGCCTTGGCCGCTCGATTCAAGGGAACCGCTCTGGAACTGCCCGCGATGGACGGCAACCGGAGTAGCAACCCAACAACGGCCGCAATCGGGTCGGGCATGACTCGGCCACACACCGATCCTCCGTCCGTAAGTCTCGCGTCCGGCACGGAGCCGAATCCGCGCACTCAAGACCACGCGAAGGCAGCCGGCCACGCGGAACCAACCGTTTCGCTCGAGTCCGTTGCCAATCACGACTTTAATTCGTCCTTTCGAGCAGAAGATTTTGAGCCAAAGTTGCGAACCGGAAATGGGCTAGCCGGAAATGGACTGGCACAAGCACCGCCTTCCATCATGACGCAACCTCAGCCCATGATTGAACCTGCACTGCAACCACTTTCTGCAGGATCGACTGGCTCATCCATTCTGGAACGCGAACCCGTCGTCCGTCGGCATCCCAACGCAATCATCTCGTACAACGACCCATTCCCCGTCGATCCTGCGCCTCAATCTCAGGCAAATCCGACCTTGGCGACGCCTCGACTGGATCCCCAGCGAGATCGCTACGAAACCAGCCAACCCAATCAGCCAACCTTGGCACCTGCCGCAGATCGCTGGATGCCACGCGACCACAATCGCCAAAGTGTTCCTGTGGATTCGTCCAATCATCATGCTGGACTGCAGACCTTGGTGCCCACCTCAGTGCCCACGTCAGGACATTGGATGGATCAAGCACGCGATGCCAATCCGGTTTCGATGACTCCCTTTCAAAGCCAGAACCCACCGCAAGCCTGGACACCCGCTTCAAACATGGGCGACGTGCGGCCTGCTCCCAATCGTGAGGAGGGCAAATTTACGGAGTATGTCACGCGATTCGGCGACACGTTGCCCGCGATTTCAAAACACTTCTACGGAACGCCCGACTACTACCTGGACATCTACCTTGCCAACCGCGACAAGCTCCGCAACCCAGCCCAAGTCCCCGCCGGAATAGCGCTGAAGATTCCAGTCTATGAATAATCACTTCCGTACTCTCGACTTCCAGGGATACCCCTCTCGCTTGGCACCCACTTTTCCAGCCACGAACTCCATAATCGCCGAGCGCACTGGATTGCTTTGCAGAATCAACTCGGTGCCCGTGTAATCTGATTGTCGCACGAGAAAATCGAATACCGTTTTCTTCTCCGCATACTCGGCATCATCAGCGATGGACGAGATATCGGGTCGGCCTTTCACCATTGTGTCAAAGATAGAAACGCTGTCCTTCTGGGATTTCTGATCGTTCTCCGCCCAGATAATCAGTGTTGGCAAATTGGGCATTCGCGGATCACTTCCGGCAAACATCGGGTGCTTCAACTCACTTGCCATCGATAACTGGCCCATCTTCTTTGAGGGGCTAACCAGGGTCAGTGACTTGACATCCTGGCCCTGTTTGATCTCGCCGCTGTAGGGAGGAAAGCTGTACCAGTCCTGAACGACCCACATCATCGCCAGTACCGACGTTTCCCCCAGCGCAACCACACTCAGGCAATCGATATTCAACTCCCCATCGTTGTTTTTTTGAACCAGAAATTTTTTGCAGGCTTCAATGTCATTGACCATCGCAGCCATTTCGGCTTTGCGAAACTTCTTCAAATCCACAAGAGCCCCCTCCTGACCCACACTCTCACCATGACCACGCATATCCGGCACGATCACGGCGCATCCCGCTTTTTGAAGCTGCCCGGCAAACATCAGCAGATCTACCCGACTTCCCTCCCAATCGTGCAGCAAAATAAAGGGCAGAACATTCTTGCCGTTGTCGGGTAAATCCTCATGCTGGGGCGGCCTGAAGTAAGTGCATTGCAGGTTGAAACCGTCCTTGGTTCTCAGCGCAACTTCTTCCGGCTTGTCAATCACCGGAGCCTTTCTCCGGGCAGGTTCCTTGGGCGCCTCAGGCTGCTGCGCAATCGCGCCGCCTGCCGACCAACCTCCCCAGGTCACTCCCACTATCAGAATTCCCAAGACCCACTGACGACAAAGCGTTGAATAATTCAAGTACATGGCAAATTAGCAAAGTTTTAGGAATTGTCCCGAAATAGCTTCCGTATTTCATCATAACCCGAAGCGTAAGCGAGGGACTACTCCAGCTTGGTTAGGCCGTCCCTCGCTTACGCTTCGGGTTACGATCGATATTAGAAGAATCAGAAATTTATTTCGGGACAATTCCTTAATTCCCCTCCGAAACATTACTTTACAATCCTAAAATCTGAAACCGCCAGAGTCAATCAATTACCGGCACAAACATCGAACCCGTCCCATTTTTATCGAATAAAGTCCGTAAAATTCGGTTGCTATTTTTGCGACCCGGTAAGACAATGAGTTTAAACGCATTCAACCTTCAACGATTCAGCATCTGCCATGAATCTTCGGGACCTCAAAACACGTTACCAGATCCGAACAGGCCGGTTCGAGACGCCGCTTGATACGGATGTCCCCTACTGGCTGGTGAGCCTGCTGTTCCACCTCGCACTCTTGATCCTCATGGCGAAATTCATCCTGCCAGGTCAGATCGACAAAATCATGCGACTGAGCCTCGACGAGCCTGTTCAGGAAATCGAACTGATCGATGACATCCCCGAAGTCGAATTCAGCGACCTGCTGACCGACGAGATCGGCATGGAGGGTGACATCGGCTTCGATGCCGCCGCCAGCCAGGCGCCCATGATTCAGATCGTCGACTACCAGCCTCCCCAAATGGATCTGACCCTCCATGACTTCGGCGAGTTGATGTCTAGCAACGAGTTCATCGAAGGCGGTGCTGAAACGATCAGCGACATGACCATCAAAGGTTCCGTTGGAGTCGTCGCCAGCGCTGCCAGCGGGGCCGTCGACGCCATCACGATCCGAATCGTGGAGTCGCTGAAAGAGCGGCCAACCACCGTCGTCTGGTTGTTTGACCAGTCGGCCAGCATGGTCAAGCAGCGGCAAGAGATTCAAGATCGCTTCGAGCGCATTTACGAAGAAGTCAACATCCTCAAGGACGCCGGTCACATCTCGCGTCAGGACCACGGCGACGCCATTGCTTTGCTGACTCAGGTCTACGCATTTGGTGCCAATGTCCAGCGACTGCTTCCTGAACCGAGCGAAGACATCGCGATGATCGCTGAAAAAATCGCCAACATCACCCGCGACGAAAGCGGAATCGAGAACGTGATGCAGGCGGTCGCCACAGCGGCAACCGAACATGCAAAATATCGCGTCAAGAAATCCAGAGCAGGTTTTGAACGAAACGTCATGCTGATCGTTGTCACCGACGAAGCAGGCGATGACACGAATCGACTCGACGAGACACTCCGCATCTGCCAAAAACATCAGATGCCCGTCTACGTGATCGGAATCCCGGCTCCCTTTGGCCGAGCCGAAACGCTGGTGAAATGGGTCGATCCCGATCCAGCCTATGATCAATCCGAGCAAATTGCCCGCGTGTCCCAAGGCCCGGAAACCGCTCTGCCGGAACGACTAAGAATGGATTTGACCGGTGCGTTTGACGATCTCGACCTGATTGATTCCGGCTTCGGTCCGTTTCACTTGACTCGGCTGTGCTACGAGACGGGCGGGATCTATTTTGCTGTCCATCCCAACCGGCGAGTGGGTCGTCAAGTCTCCCGCAGGGAAGTCGATGCCTATTCGTCGCTGCTACGGCATTTCTTCGATCCCGAAGTGATGCGGCACTACAAACCGGACTATGTGTCGCAAGACCACTATACCAAAAGCGCCCAGACCAATCCCTGCCGTCAGGCACTGGTTCAGGCTTCCGTTTTTACGACGACAGGAACGCTGGACTCTCCCCAACTCCGATTTCCGAAATTTGATGAAGCCTCCTTCGTCAACCAAATCACAACGGCTCAGCGTACCGCTGCGATCATCGAGCCACAAATCAATCGCGTTTACGAAATATTGCGGACCGGCGAACAGGCTCGCCCGAAAGAAATCTCGCGGCGCTGGAAAGCAGGCTATGATCTGGCGATGGGGCAGGCAATCGCAGCCAAACTCAGGGCCGAATCGTACAACGCCATGTTGGCAATGGCCAAAACCAGATTGAAATTCTCCCCGCCGCGCGATGAGAACACGCCGCAAAACAACACTTGGGTTCTCCGTCCGGCCGATTCGATCGAAACCGGCAGTCAGGCTCAAAAGCTGATGGAAAAAGGCAAGTCCTATTTGACACGAGTAGTGGAAGAACATCCCGATACGCCTTGGGCGATGTTGGCTCAACGTGAGTTGTCGATTCCAATGGGCTGGAGGTGGGAAGAAACCTACACCCGCCCACCTGAACCCGAACGCCCCAACCCAAACAATAACAACAACGTTCGACGTCCCGAGCAACCTCGAGAAAACGAAATGCCCCGACCACGACGCGAGATCCCGAGATTGTAGGTTGCTGGGTGGTTTTACTTCTGGTCGCCACTCAATGCTTTGATTGTCTTGAGTGCGATGTTACCCAATATTATATTCTTAAGACGTTTTCTTCGAGACTCCCGAAGTTCGCTGTCGGAATAAAGATAATTGTCGCCGTTCCGAACCCAATGCAACTCGGCCAACTCTTGCTGGCTCGCACCACTGAAGGTTTTCAGCAACCATTCGTTCGCTTTCTCAGCGATTGCAGCGTCCACTTTTGAAAACTGCCCAAGAATCAAAGCAACGCAAACCTGAACTTCCTCAATATCAGAAAGATGGACCCTAAATTGATGGCCTGGCAAGGCCGCGAAAGCATAGTCATCGCCGCTGATGTCAGCTCGGTAGAACCAACCGCTTGAAAGCAATGATACTGCAATATACTGTTCTGTAACCTCATTGCCATCCGCCAAAAGCAACTTTTCCTGGTGTAGAACAACAGGTTGCTCATATCGGCCTTGGGAACTGGAGATACCTCCAATTGAAGTGCCTCCCGCTCTTCCTGCGCCTGTAGTGCTTCCTCCTGAATCGGATGCATCTCCAGCTCCCACTATCCCGCCTGCCGAGCCTCCCGGGCCTCCACTCCCTCCACTGACGCCGCCGATGCCTGTACCTGCCTGCCTTGACGGGAGCCCACCGTCCCTCCTTGATGCAGTCAACCACTCTTTTGCACGTTCAGCAAACTGCACAAGCACCGGGACCATTGACTCGTCATTTGCCCCTCCGAACCGCCAAATTTGCCGAAGTGTCTCTACACGATTGTTGTAATGGGTATCCGCGTCAACAAGCCACTTCTCGAGGTCCTGGAAAAGCAGGTCATTCCGAATTTTAAACTGGCTGAAAAAATTCGAAAGAACCAACTTTAGTTCCACACTGGTGCTTTGTTGATAAGTCTCTGTAAATAATACAACCGATTCAGCAACAAACTCTTCCGCGGGCGAAACTATCCTCTCCCCACTCGTCGAGTCGAAGTCAATCGCCATAGGTGTCCAAAAATTGCACTGAGTGGCAGTGTCGCACAGAACTCGCGTCCTGTCCGCGTCGCCTCGTGCAACATACTGGCTGACCGCCTCGATAAACGCCCTGTTCACCTCGACATGGCGTGCGCGAAGCGTCTCGCGGTACTCATTCCTGCGGTTCGGAAACGATCCGTACTGTTCAGTGTACACGGTCCCATGAAAACTGATCCAAAACAGAAACTGCCGGCTCTGAGTCGTGCCTTCTCCCAACTCCTGGATGACAAAATCAATCAGGTAGTCAGGTTCCTGGTGACTGAAGAAAACAAGTAGAGCTTCGTGAAAGTTCTCGTTCTCTTGACTTGGCCCCACATGGAAGGAACCATATCGTCTGACCACCTTGGCAATAGTTCTTTGCGCGACTGTCCCCCTCCCCGGCTTGTCCACTGAGAGTCGGCCGATAGCCCGGATCGCATTACACAAGGTTTCCGGCTTCTGTTCTGTTTCCAGAACCATCAACCACTGACCGAACGTCAAACCATCATACCTTGGCTCAGGTTCTGGTTGAGTGACTTCCTTGGGCAGGTCCTGGTCCGCTAGAGCCGGTGTCGTCGTGTGGGCATCCGACGCCGCTACCGATGAGGGGGGCCGTCGTTCGACTTTGACAACCTGCTTTCCGCCGCGCGATAGCGTCAGTGTGTCGGGTGAAACCACAAAGTCTGTTTTCCCTTGGCCGGCTTGAACGGAATAATGTCCGGCGGTGATCTCGATTCGACTCTGAGTTTCCGGATCGATCACTTGAACCAGGTTTCCGTTTTGCAGTATCTCGACCTTCACATTCGGGTCGCTCGACTCGATCACAATCTCGCCCTGATTCGTCAGGATGCGAATGATATCGCCGCCAAAGAGAAAACCTGCCGCCAGCAACGCCCCGCCGCAAGCCGTTGCCACCAAGTTGCGCCAGAATCGGCTTGAATGTCCGCGACCCATTCCGCGATCCGTTCGCGGCAGTGGTGCTGGGCTGCCAACCGGCCCTACCGAATCAGCCCGCGAATCAGCACGGAACGGCCAGCGGTCTCTCGTCGAACCCAATGCTTGAGCGACCTCCCGCGCAGAAGCGGGACGGCTATCGGCCTGTTTTTCCAACAGTGCCATCACCAGATCCGAAAAATCCGGACTGCAACCCGGATTGAGCTGGATCGGGGGCGGAGGTGAATCGTGTTGAATGGACTGTAGCGTCGCCAGTATTCCATTGGCACCAAACGGCAATCGGCCAGCAATGCAGCGATAAAGCAAACACCCGAGGCTAAACAAATCACTTCTTCCGTCCAGCTCCAGACCGCGAGTCTGCTCGGGCGACATATAGCTCGGCGTACCCGCCAGAAATCCACTGGCCGTCAGTTGCGGATTGAGATCCGAGACTCGGGCCAGACCAAAATCCAGCAACTTGATCTGATCATCCTGATCCACCCACACATTGGCCGGTTTGATATCCCGATGAACAATGCCTTTTCGATGAGCCGCCTCCAGAGCATCACAAATCTGCAGCGCAAAGTCGCGAACTTTTTCCTCCGGCAAAAAGGCTACCTGCCCCAGTCGCGATTCCAGCGTTTCACCCGGCAGTAACTGCATCGTCATAAACGCCAGTCCTCTCGCCTCGCCCACATCAAAGATCGTGATGATCCCTTTGTGGTCGATCGCCGCAACGGCCTGAGCCTCACGCAGGAACCGAGCCTTCGCAGCGGCACCGAGCGACGGCCGCAATATCTTGATCGCCAACTCACGATGGAGCCGATGGTCAGTGGCCGCGAATACAACGCCCGTGCTGCCCGCGCCCAGCAACTCCACAATCTCATAATGAGCCAGCGAACCAAGCGAATCTTCTTCGCTGCCTTGGGCCAGCAATCGCAAGACTTCGGCAGCCCGATCTTCCGCCAGAACAACCGCTTCGCTCTGCGGATTGCGGCTGTTAGCCTCAATGCGAGCGACCAATCGTTCGATATCGGCCCGTTCAGCATCCGGCAACTCATTTTCCAAGTGGAGAGAAGCCGCCTGTCGAATGGCTCCTTCGATCGTGTCGCCCTCCTCCCCGATCATTCCGCGAAACGTCTCTTCGCAAACCGAGCAATCATCGAGATGACGCTCCAAATCCACGGCTTCCTGATCGCGCAGCGCCCCCTTCAAGTAGTGATCGAGTCGAGTATGTTGCGGACATCGAGTTTCAGCGGCAGCCATTTTTTTCTCCCAAATGTGTAATTGACATCCAAGACTATGCGCATTGGGAGTACACTTTGTATCGAAAATTAAAAAATTTGGAACCTTTCAATGAAAACTGGAATCGCAGCTTAAAAAATCGAAAAAAGTAGGGTGTGTGGAGCGGTCGATATTACCAAGAGAGATTGCCAAAGGAAAACAGCTTCATAGCGCCCCAGTCTCCCATCGAGTTCATTGACCGCGTAACACACCAGCGCGTGGTGTGTTACGCGGTCGTTCGATCGTTTTTGACTCATTGGCGGGTTTCTACATGGTTCGAATTGCCATATGAATTACAGGGGCCGGCACGACCGCTGCACACACCCTACGTCTTAAAGCTAAACAACCTTCATGCCCACCAACATCAATCCAGTAGCCCGTCCAGCTCTTCGCGAATTCGTTTGATCAGCCTGCTTTTGGCGGAATACAGCGTCCAGACGCTCACTTCGTGCTGGTGAGCGATGGATTCGGCGGTCGATTCGCCGCGCAGAAGTTCCAGCAGCGCTTCCCAAGTTTTGGGCGCAAAATCAGGCCGCATGGTCGCAATCGCCCGCTTGATCAATTCCATGCGATAGCTCTGATCCCAAGTCGATTCGAGCGAATGGCGGTCCGGCAATTCTCCGACCCACGAGCCCGCTGACTGAACGTCCAGACGATTCCGCCGTCGCCACAACAATCGAAACCGGTTCAACGTGATCGCTCGCAGCCAGCCCCGAAAGGATCTCTCGCGATCATAGTTGAACTGACCAATTTTCTGACTGACGATCCCCAACACATCCTGAGCCAGATCGCAAGCGTCCTGAAAATTCATTCCGACTTGTCTGGCCCAATAGACAATGAGCGGCGTATACATCGAGACAAACCGGCTCCACGCATCGAAGTCATCTCGATTCCCAAGTTTCGCCAGCAGACTTTCAGATGTCGTATTCATCCCGGTTCTCGCCAAATAGAGTGACTCAAGAACCTGTCATTAAAACACGACTTGCCCCGATTTGGCAAGCTGACCACCGCATAACCGAAATGGGCCACCCAACTATTTAGCTGCACTCGTCAATAAGAACCGACGGAAACGACTTTGAAGACCTGATTTTCGAAATCGCGAAGTTCGGCCAGCGTTTCTTGATGGAGCTTCGACTGATTGGTTTTCTCGAAGTACTTGGCCTTGTTCAAAAGACACTGAAACGCCTGATCAATTTCTCCGTGCTGGACAAATTCGCCTTGAACGCCGTTCAATTGTTCCAGCGCCTCGGCTTCACGCCCCAGCATCAGTTGCGCCAGCGCATGATCGGCTTGCACGCGCAGACGCTCTTCTTCAGGCCAACGCTCGACCGAACGCAACGACGTCTGAATCAGATTGACGCCTTGGCGAACGGCTCCATTTTGCAGTTTCATCGCACCCAGAATGGCCTTCGCCCGGTCGGCGATGTCCTGCCCCTCTTGCGTCGAGATCATTCGAATCAGAATCGCAGACGCAGCCCCGGGCTGCCCGGCCAGCACAAGCGCCTGAGCCTGATGCAACCGCAACTGATCGATGATCTTTCCATTGGCCGTTGCCGCCTCTGATTTTTTTAATGCCAGTAGCGCATCTTGACCTTCCAGTCTTGTCAGGCACTGCAATCCGGTCGTCATCCAGACGATGGCTTCATCCTCTGGAACACTCCGCAGCGCCTCCTCCGTAAAATAGCCCGCCGAAACCAGATAATGCCGCATGTTTTCGATCACCGAATCCGGCCAAGCGACATCGGCAGGCCGCAAAAATGCGGCTCGATTCCAGAACGATGGATCGATCAGCGAATGACTGACCAGCAGATGACTTTGATCCGTGACCGTTTGCTGCCATGTCGACTTCCATTTCTCCAGTTGGCCTCCGTGACGGTAAAACTCGCCCAGCAACAACTGCATTTGCAGCGTCTGATAGGGCCAGGCGTCCGAAGCATCGATCGCACGTTGGAGCTGGGCAATCGCGGGTTCCATCTGATCGTCCAACATCAACGCGAGCGACTGGAGTCGATGAAGCTCCACAACCATCGCTGGATTGGAGCTGTTCGCCGCATGTTTCGGCAAACTCAGCTTCAGCCCCTGCGCAATCTCATGCAGTTCCAGATGGGTGCGAAATTGATTCTTCGCCGCAAACACGGCTGGCTGCGATTCCGCCAAGGCAATATAGCCTGGCCACCCGGCAGCGTTATCTTTCAGATCAGAACGTCCCCATTGCTCTTGAAACGTTTCCGCAATCAATGCGAATACTTGACGGTGTTGGGGATCCGGCTGATATTCCTGTAGCGATTTCAGAGCAACGTCCGGATATTTGTGAACCAGATGCTGTATGGACCTGAACCGTTGCTCTTTCGCAAGCCCCGATACCGTTTCGACAAAGGTCTGCACCGAATAGACCGAACTATCGGTTTCACCGAGCAGCACGCCGCCGCCATCCCAACGCAGCTTCGGGTTGACCGCCGGAGTTTCTTGGGTTTGCACCGACTTGGTTGTGTCCATTTTTCCGACACGATGATTGTCCTTGATTCCCGATGGAATCGGTTTCGAATCCGTATGGATGGGCGAACAGGCCAGATTCGACAAAACAAAAATCGTGACCAGAAAGACAGAGGCAGCCACGCCCCTTCGACCGGAAAGTGACCGATTGACACCACAACTCGTGGGTGACAGACGTGGACGTCTATCCCACGGACCCCCACGAGCATCGAGAGGTTGATTGACTGGCCGAACCGTTTCGTCCGGCCGAACGAGATTGAAATCACGGTTTGCCATCAATAAGTCCTCGGCACCACATTGTGAAAACGGAACTCACGATGGAGATCGCAGGGATCGATGTCCACCTGAACCGCATCTTCCGGTGAAAATGTATCCATCGTTCCGGCTCCGGAAAACGCATTGGGATGAACGCTCAGTGTCTGCAGCAAATCCTTGCTCAGGGCCGCTGACTCGACGGGCGTATTGAAGATAAACGGACGAATCATCACTACCAGCTCCCGCCGCTGACGTCCCGTTTCCTGCCGCCGGAAGAAAATTCCCAAGCCCGGAATTTTACCCAACACCGGAACCTGAGCGCGGCGATCTGAAACTTCATCCTCAATCAATCCGCCGAGAATGACAGCCAAACCGTCCTTGGCCACGATTGTTCCACTGATGGTACTGCGATTGACGGTATCCACTTCCTGATTCGTGATCCCACCCGCCACATTGAGCACGGGAATGCGCCCGCCATTGATCACCCGCCGAGCATTCTCCTGAACGACTCTCAAGGTGACCGTTCGGTCGGCATTGATGCTGGGCGTGATGAGCAGCGACTGTCCGACATCGCGCAGTTCGGTAATCGGCGTTCCGGCAACGGTCGTATTGTTGTTCCCGCTGGCAATGACTTGGGGGGAGTTGAATCCGACGGTAAATGGAATCGTATCTCCGATGAAAATCCGACTGACTTCATTGTTCGCGGTCAGCAACAGCGGCGTATTGAGAATCGTGACGCGATTGTCATCTTCGAGCATCTGCATCCGTACTCGAAAACTGTTGCTGACGACTTGAAACGTCATATCTCCCTGATTGATGAGGCTGCCGCCGGGCAACATGGATGCCGTTCGACGTGCTTCTCCCAGCAGACCATCACTCGGCGTCGGCAGCACGTCTCCCGTCGTAAAACCTCCCGCAGAAGTTCCTCCATCGGAAAACTGATAGTCGAAGACGCTGCGAAAATCATCCGCCAGCAAGATCGACATCACTTTCACTTCCAGCAATACCAGCGGCGTCGGCACATCGAGTCGATGAATCAACTCTTGCACTTGATGCATCGTGTTCTCATCGCCGGTGCGAACGATGATCTGATTGTTGCGGCGCACCACGGTCACGTAAATCACGGCCTGCCGTTCGCGCATCAACTGCGAGATCGCATTTTCATCCGCGCCTTCCACCACCTGAGGAACCGGAATGGTATTGAGTTGTCGTTTCTGTTCAATCTGCTCAACCAATCGCTGGATCGTTTCAGAATTTAGATCGCGCAGCGGCGCAAATTCATTCTGAAGACTCGACAGCGCCTGATTGGGGAACTGCCGTTGGAAATACTGATTGGAGAATCCGCCCAGCCCGCTCAGTCCCGATGAAGAGCGGCCTCCATATTGCAGACTGCCGAATTGCCCCAGCCCCAAACTGCGGCCGTCAATCAAATCAAAGCGGTTCAAACGATGAACCAGATCCAGAATCGAATCCTCATCGCCAATTCCGAAATTCAGGCGAACCCGATCCCCAAACAAATCGCGAATTGCAACCGCCACCTCGATCGGATTGGGATACAGCAAAGTAAACACATCGGTTTGCTCTTCACGAAAACTCGCCAAATTGCGTTCGTACTCATCAGTTGTATAAATTCTAACAATTCCAGAATTTTCATCGACCCGATAGTACAAATCGTGAGTCTTTGTCAGGCTGTCGAGTACATCGATGGGCATGACATTGCGCAGGAACAGATTGACTTTTTTCTGACTCGCCTGAACGGAGGCCACAATATTGAGGCCGGATTGCTCGGAAAAGATTCGGATCGCTTCGTCGAGCATCTGGTCGCGAAAATCGACCAGAACCAGCGGTGTACCATGCATCAACAACCGGCGCTGAGCCCCGTCGCGAAAACCGGGTCGATCTGAAATATTGATCGGTCCAATCGGAATCAATTCCGGAGGGGACAAAAGTTCCTGCAGATCGGGCGATTGAGTCGTTTCGGGTTGCTGCGTTCCATCGGCAACCGGCGTGGGAACGTCCGACGATGCAGCGGCAGGATCGGTAATCGGTTGCAGCGTTTCCTGAGCCAGCAACGATGCCCCGCAGAAAATAACCACCCCCATCGAGCAAGCACTCAAGAACCGTCGCAGCGAGAACGCCCTTAAGGTCTCACCGAAAATCCATTTCTGAGTACCGGTTTTGATCATTGAAGTTGACGGGTTAAGCAAACCTGTCCTTGGTTTGCCGATCACAAATCAACTCAATCGTAAATCGTTACCACACGATTTAATTCCAAAAAGTTGATTTCTACCATGTCTTTAGAGATTTTCTGGACTTGGATCAAGGCCCAAACGCCATTTGGTAGCGGCAGTGACATTTTAACATTCTCTCGAATGCGAATTGACTTACCATCAATTTCCAGAATCGCCTGCCCTCCGCCATTGCCCACAACCTTTGATTTGATCTTAAACTCCGGCAATGTCAGCAAGGGCGTCTTCAACTGCTCGGTTTGAGCCTGCACCATCTTGGTCAACTTGGCGACTTCGGCGTTCAAGCTAGCAAGTTGCTGCTTAAGCGTCTGGTTTTCCGTTACCAAACTCTTGTTTTCTTCGATATATCGATTGAGATTATCCACCCCTCGAATCGTCAGAAGCGTCTGCGTGATGATGTCCGAAGGCGTGGCAGGGTCCTGTTTTTCAGCTGCGGCGGGGGGGGGATCCTGTGCAACGGCCGTGTCTCCCCATCCGGCTGTTACCACGGCGGCTAATAGCACCAGCCAAGCTCGACTCCAGCAAAAGGAGCGGGGTAGACTTTCAAAAATCAGTTGTACCGCAGTTGGAATCGGGCCGACCATAACCCGAAGCGTAAGCGAGAAACCTCGCTTCATCCCTCGCTTACGCTTCGGGTTAGGATTTCCACCTGTCCAGATCGGGGCTGAGTTTTGACGTTTCATGGTTTTACTTTCCACAAGGCCGGCGTCGATCAAGAGCCAGCGGATATGAGTGCCATAAAAAATGCGATGTACACGTACCCCACAATGCCTCCGATCAGGACCGTCAGCACGGGCGTCAGGATCGCATTCAACCGCTTCGTCAGCGACTTCAGTTGGGCGTCCTGAAATTCGGCGACCTCATCCATCGCTTGATGAAGCTCGCCCGTTTCCTGCCCCACCGCCGCCATCCGATAGAGCATGGGATGAAAGGCTCCCTTTTGACTAAATGCATCGGCGAGACTCCCCCCCCGAATGAGGTTTTCGCGGGCATTGACGATCGTCCGCCTCAAAAAATGGTTGGCGACGATTTTCTCGATTGCTGTCAGCCCTTCCGTCAGAGTAACCCCACTTTTGAGCATCATGCTTAAACTCCGCGCAAAGATCGCAGTTTCACCATACTGAATCAGTTTATTCAACACCGGGACGCGCAGCAACCACTGATCGATCACCACTCGCGTCTCTGCAGCCGAATACAGTATCCAGATCAACGCAATCAACGCAGTCAGCCCTACAATTAAAAACGGATAGTAGGTCCGCAGCCACAGCGAACCCGCAATCAGCGATTCCGTCATGGCGGGCAATTCTTTTCCCAAGCTTTGCAGATACGTCTCGAGCCGGGGGATCAGATAAATGATCATGTAGGCCGTCACGCCCGCAGCCATCAACAAAATCAATACAGGATAGATCGTGGCCGAAACAACCGACTCGCGCGAATCGCGGCGGTCACGCATGGTTTGTGCCGCTCGTGTCAAAACGGTTGCCAGATTTCCAGACTGCTCACCCACCTTGACCAGTCGCAACACAAACTCTGGAAAGCACCTATGTTCCGACATGGCGTCCGCCAATCCCTTTCCCGATTGAAGCTGATCGCTGACCTGTCGCCAGACGCGCTTCATCCCACGACTCGGCGTCTGATCAATGACGCTTTCCAAAGCCGTCAATAAAGTCATCCCACTGCGCACCATCATCGCAAGTTGCAGCAGCGACATCTCGACGGCGACGGCGCGGGGAGGCAGTCGGTCAGACCACTTCGAAATAGAACGCATGGGCGACTGCGAGCCGGCTTCCGACTCCATCGAAAAGACGATCCAGCCTCGCTCACGAAGCTGATTCGTGGCGTGGCTTCTCGACGGTGCCGTAAGCGTGCCGGAGTGAGCAACACCCTGTGTGTCTTTTGCTTTGTACTGAAATTCAGGCAAATCACTAACCCAGATTGACGACGCCAACGATTTCTTCGAAGGAGGTGATCCCCAGTTCCATTTTTCGAATGGCATCATCCACTAACAGGGGCATCTTCTGCTCGTACAGACACTTTTGGATTTCGACCTCACTGGCGCCGGCCACCACCTGTTGATTGAGCGATGGACCAAACGGCAACAGTTCAAACAACCCCGTTCGTCCCATGTAGCCCTGTCCCGCACAATATCGGCAGCCTTTCTTCTGATACACACGCGTGCCCGCTAGTTCGGGACGCCCTAATATCGCCGCTTCAAAATCCTGCAACTCAATCTCTTGTCGACAATGCACACAGAGTTTTCGAACGAGCCGCTGAGCGACAAAGACCCTCGAGACGGCTCCAATCAAGTAGGCTTCAACGTCCATGTACTTCAAACGCGTGATGGAACTCGCGGCTGAATTGGTGTGCAGCGTCGAAAAAACCAGATGGCCCGTCAGCGCCGCCTTGATTGCGATTTCTGCCGTCACCGCATCCCTGATTTCGCCAATCATCAACACATCGGGATCGTGCCGTAGGGAGCTTCGCAGCGCCTTGTGGAAACTGACCTTGTCCGCCGAATCGACTTCGACCTGAGAAATCCCGTCAATCACCTGCTCGACGGGATCTTCAATCGTAATCACATTGAGCGATCGCTGACCGATCAGCTTTTGAATCGCGGCATAGAGCGTCGTACTCTTCCCACAGCCCGTCGGTCCGGTCAACAGCACTAACCCGTTCGGCTGCGCAATGCAGGATTCAAAAGTCCGGTTGTCGGTCTCCAGCATCCCCAGATTTTCAAGCGTTAACCGGCGCGTCTGGACCGCCAACAGTCGCAACGTCATCCGCTCACCCTGCTTCGTGGGAATCGTCGCGGCACGAACATCCATCAGACCTGACGATTCGTTGCCCAACGTGAATCGTCCGTCTTGAGGGGCTCTGCGTTCGGCAATATCCATCCCACTGAGCACCTTGATCCGTGACACCAGTGCATGATGAACGCGGCTGGGCACGCTGCGATAGTCCTCCAACTGACCGTCGACTCGCAAACGCAGACGCAACTGACTTACCCCCGGTTCGATGTGGATATCGGTGGCCTGGCGAATAATGGCCGCATGAAAAATTTCATCGCAAAGATTGACGACCAACTGGCCATCCGGTTCTGACTCGTCTCCGGCGGCAAACGCCGTTCGCGACGGCAACGCCTGATTGGACGTACCATAGGCGGAATCGACAAAGATGCGGTTGATCGCTCGGCGCAACGACTCCGGCTCAGCGCGCTGGGGTGTAGCCGGCGCCTCCACATAGCGCTCGATCGCCTTGATTCCCTGTTCATCGGAAACGTCAGCGCAAGCGACCAGAACCTGTCCCTGCTCAACCGTGAACGGAAGCAGTTGGCGACGAATGGCCAGATTCCCTGGAATGCTCAACGCCCAAACCGGATCAATTTTGACTTGATCCATATCGAGCAACTCCGCAGCCTGCTGCACCTCGACAACCGGGTTCGATTCATTCATGGCTGCCTCGCTAAATGGCACGGGATCGATCGAGCAACAATCGCGGATTGCGGGCCAAGGCCATCGCCGTCGATTGATCGATCAACCCGTTCCGGTACAGACGAGCAAGGCAGGTATCGAGCGTGTACATTCCCGCCGCCGACGATGTCTCAAGGATGGAACGAATCTGATTCAGGTTTCCTCCTGCAATAAGATTCGTAATGGCTGGATTGGAGAGCAATACTTCACTGGCCAAAACCCGTGCCTTCGAATCGTTTCCATCCGCCGTCACCCGCCGAGGCAGCAAATGCTGAGCAATCACCGCGCGCAACGAACCCGACAGCATCCGGTGCATCAATACCTGTTCATCCCCGGGAAAGACGCTCACCAGTCGCTCAATCGCTCCCACCGCATCACCCGCGTGAACGGTGGCGAACACCAGATGCCCGGTCTCCGCCGCAGCAATTGCTGTCCGAATCGTCTGCAACGCGCGCAGCTCACCGACGAGGATTACATCGGGATCCTGACGCAGCGCATCCACCAGTGCGAGGTCGAAATCGGGGGTATCCAGCCCCACCTGACGCTGACTGATAATGGACCTCTGAGGTGTATGGACATACTCGACCGGATCTTCGATCGTGATGATATGCGCCGCGCGGCTTCGATTGACGCGGTCGATCAATGCGGCCAGCGTCGTACTCTTGCCCGATCCGGTAGGCCCCGCAATCAACACCAGCCCGTCTTTCAATTGGCCCAACTCGTACAGCTGATCCGACAGCCCCAGTTCCGCCAAGGAACGAAACCGCTCGTCGAGCAGCCGCAATGCAATCGACGTACTCGAGCGGGTTCTGAAAATATTAAACCGAAACCGAGCCACGGAGCCATCCATCGGCATCGCAAAGGCGCCATCCATCGAGCCGCGAGACTGAAACGACTTGAGGCCACTTTCACCGATCAGTGCTTCCAGTAATTGACGCGTATCGACATCGCTCCAGAGTTTCTGCTCGGGCGAACCCTCGGTCGTCGCAGGGCAGATTTCACCTCCGATACGGAACCACGCCGGCTCGTTCGACGCCAGATGAATATCGCTGGCGCCCAGGCGAACGGCAAGCTGAGCCAACTGGCAAAAACGGTCGGAGAAGTTCAAGTCAATCGACATGGTCTGGCAAAGTCAAACAGCAAACAGAATCGTCCACTTGTGCAAGCCGTCATTGGCATTGGACGCAACCAGACTGAAGGTCAACGGAAAGGTTTTCATACGCCCAATATCAATTGACATCAGGAACGCTTGAACGTCTGCATAACTCCCTTCCAGTTCGATCTTCCAATATTCAATCGGGGGAGCGTCGGGGGATTGCTGATTGATACTTTTCGTCAGTCGCAAAAAATATTCTGGGATCTCTGGCTCGATCGCATAATCCTGAGACACGATGGACAGATTGAAATTGCCCATTATTTCAGTAATCTCTCGAATCGTATCGAGCCGCGCATCGGGGCTTCTCCACGACTGACTGAGCTGCTGAATCTTTCCGCGATCAATCTCCATCTGTTCGGACAACTGAGTGAAGCTCGCCTTGGTGGATTGCAAATGCTTCAAAGTGTTTTCAGTGGCCTGCTCATTGACCGAACTGGCCTGCGTGTTCGTCAGCTCCACCATCATGACCTCAAGCCGGCGCTGCTTGGGCAGCGCAATCAGAAACGAGTAGACCATCAGGATCAGCGCGGCCGGCAGCAAGCCCAGTAGACGCTGCTCACGTTTCGTTAATTTCTTCTCACTAACCACGGGGAATAACTCCCATGCTGACGACATTGATCTTGCTGGCCGGGGGATCGAGTTCCGACAAGGTCACCCCTGGACCAACATCTTCGAACAAAATGGTAAACCGCCACGGGCCGCCACTGACCATCTTCTGCTCGCCGATCTGCGTCGGAGCCGTCACTCTCCATCCGAGCGAGAGGACTTGTTCGCGCAAGCGACTGGCCATCAACGGCGCCGACCTTCCCCCCAATGAAGTTCCCTTGACGACCAACCCCTTTTCATGGGTGGAAATATTCTCGATCACCAGATCCGAAGTGCGCGATGCCATCAACAATCCCAGAAACTGTTCCAGCCGCCCCGTCTGATGATTGAACAGGAATTCAATCTGCATCAGTTGCTGCTTGATTTTGGCGGCCTCTGGCTCGAGTTTGGAACGTTCATTGAGAATTTCGGTGATTTCGTTATCGTAACCCTGCTTGGCAATCCCCGGTTGTTTTAAATCGAAGATCCGCTGCTCGATGTTGTTTTGGCGGTGATTCAAGAATCCATAGTGCCCCAAGCAGAACGCGATCGTCAGCGCCGCCAGTGCGACTCTCGCCAAAATAGTTCGCTGTGAAAAATTGGCTGGCTCGCGCGTTTCAACGACAATCGGCAAGAAATCATCCAGCTCCTGCTTGGCCACGCAGCGGGCAACATTGTGCAACCACTTCGTCAGCAAGGCCTCTCCATCAAGCACGGTCACATCGCGACCCGCGAGCGATTCCGGCAGCAAGCCGGCATGCTCGGCAACCATTCCCAACGTATCGCTTTGATCCGTTGGCGTATCCACCCCCCATTGAACCGGCCAGTTGCCGGATCGCGAGGAAATCGACTGAAGGTTATACCGGTTAAACAAAAATACCAGATTGTCCCAGATCTCGATGTGGCGGTTCTGATCCCGATTCCTCAAGGCGTACGATCCAGCCGGATGCGCCAATCCCACCCACCACGCGCCGCGAGCCTTAGCCAGCTTCGTCACGGATTTGACGGATTCGAGCGTGGCGACATTGACCCAGTAATCCTGCTGGCCAGTTGCAGGTTGGCCGGGAAAAAGTTCCGAACCTGAGGAACCGGCGGATTCGATCTCGCGAATCCCCAACACAGCTCGTTCAGCCTCCACTCCCGACAACGTTTCGACTTCGAACTTGAGCGCACCGCCCAGTTCCTCGGGAGCAACATCCGCCACACTCAAACGCGGCACGCTGACAATCTGACTCCAGATCGAGGTGTCGAGAACGAGCGTCTTGCGGCCAATCGATTTTTTATTCTGTACGACGGATTCCAGTACTTGTTGTGCCGACAGATTACTATTTCGCTTCTCACGCACCAAATCGATTAACCGGGACGCATGACGGCCTTCGAAGTCCGCGCGGACAACCTGGTTTTCGGAAATCAGGATGATCGAGACATCAATCTTGCTCATGGGTAGTCTCCAGCTTTCCATTCAAGTCGATCACCAGACTCACCCCTTGGTGCGGGACCTGAATATATTTCGTCACCAGCCGCTGTCGGTTGACAACCACGCAGATTGCCCGCAGCCCCACGGGGACTCCTGAAAAATGAAATGCGCCGACCGCCAAACTCTCATTCACGCGAATCGCCAGCTCGGTTTTGGAAAATTCTGGGTCTGGTAACAGCAAGGTCACCTGCAAATCGGTCGGCAAGGTCTGATCGAAATTGATCGTCCCGCTCACATTAACTTTACCGCTGGTCAGGTCGCAAACGACACTGCCCGGCGTTTCACTTTCGACATTGGCCACCACAAACTCAACCTCGCCTCCTGTGCCCGCATGATATTCAAGCGGCTTGCCCCAGCCATCGTGCAGCTTGGGAGCCTGACCAGCCAACTGCAAGTAAGGAACTCGCCAGCCGCACGGGATTTTTACATCCGAATAATTGACCGGCGAAGCAGGCCCGGATCGAAACTGGTACGGAAACTCCCGAGCCAACCTCGATTGAGGGTCCCATAACTCCCGCAATTCACTGCCCGGTTGAAAAGCGGACTGATCCGAAGTCCCCGATCGGTCCCGCTCCAGCGGTGAAGAAGCCACCGGCCTCGAAAGCATCACACTGCGTCCAACATCGGCCACGAAACCCGACAATAAAGGCGTCCCGTCGGCCTGCCTCGAATAGGTCGGCCCCAAGGTCGCGTCCGACAACTCCCGTAGCAGCTTCTGGGTTTGCTCAAAGCGGACCACATCCACCCGGGGCTGCAAATTGCTGACCGCGATCGTCGCAACCACCGTCAGAATCACCAGAACAACGAGCAGTTCGAGCAACGTCATCGCGCGGCGGTTGCCGCGGTTCGACAATTTTGATCCAAACGTTGTTATCAGTAAGTTCATGGTGGTCCAATTCAACGACTCTTCGGCGGTCTTTCGGTCGTCATTCGGTTATTGACGAGTGTCCGGCACGGAAATGAATAATACCAGATCGTCACCGCAATCGGCCAATCCAAGACTCGCCTTTGTAATACCGGGCACCATCTTCTTTGAGTTTAGTGGTGTTTCAAACACCCCATTGCTTCCTGCTGACACAATTCTGGCATACTTGAATTCCGTTTTGTCGATTTCGCCATTGAGATCGAAATCGGCTTGCAATTGAAATTCTCTCCCCCATCCGTCGATCAGCGTCGGCTTTCCATCCTGATTCTTGCCGGTCGCCTGCAAATATAGTCCGCGCCATCCCAGACCGGATCGCGGGTTGAACCTGGTCAATTCCGGAAAGCGGGTTCGAATTCGTTGGGGTGGCTCTTCCTGTACGAGCTGGGCGACATCGTGGGGCAACAACTCGGTTCGGTTTCCCAGATTCATCAGCAAGCCATGCTCGCCCATGATCGCCTCCCGGATCGCCCGCATGCTGGCAAAGGTGGCGACTTCCTGGGGGGATCGCTTGTGGTCACTGCCATCGCTGAGCGCAATCACTGGATTGAACAGCGGCATGGCCAGCACGGTCGTTGACACGAGAATCACCAACACAATCAACAGCTCGATCAGCGAGTATCCATTGGGATCGCTGCTAACTTTCTTGCGAAATAACTTGATATTCATGTTGAGCAATGGTCCCTGTTTCCAGGTCCATCCAATACATCCTTGATTCAACTCTTGAAAAATATACCTACGGGTACCGATCCTTGGCGGGCCTGAGTTATTTCTGGCCCGAATTCTGACTATTGTAAAAATCCGACAACTGATCGTTGAGTCCTACGATGCCAAGCTGATGCGGGATCACCGTCCCCACGTATCTGGCCTTCGCCTCAAGCTCTCCGGAACTGTTCAATTCAACCACGATCAGATACCGGGCATACATCCGATTGGGACTTGACAAACTGTTGTCGGAAAAATGAACCGGAGCTTCCTTGAAAATGGCGGTCTCGCTGGCTCCGACCAGACTGCAGCGTTGGCCAAGCCCAAAGATCAGAAAGCGTTTGTTCTCTACCGATTCGATATTCCACAGACGCTGAGCCACACGACTGGCGTAGTCCGACCGAAGCTGACAAACCTTGACTTCATTTTCAAGTGTCACCGGCATTTGATCATGCGAATCAAAAGTCGCATTTTGGACATTGTCGACAGCAGGGATCAGTTGCGTGATCCCCAGGGTCGCCAGCGCCCGCAATTCGCGACCGCTGACTGAGGCCGCCTGAAAATTTTCTCGCCCTCCGACATAGGAGGCGATGTCCCCGTTCAAACCCGAGCTGCCGACGATCAGTGAATCAAACCGATTGCCGATCATGCCCTGGCTGGACAACATGTTGCGCCGCAGGGCGGCATCAATTTCAGTAACATTCGTCGCTCCGGTCGCCACTTGAGTTCGAACCAGCAAACCGGGCAGCGACGCCACGACGATCCCGCCGAGCGCAATCAAGATCGTCAAGACGACGAGCAATTCCAGCAGTGTTAATCCAGAGCGTAGTGATCGCATGGGTCGCATAAAAACCGAACATTCAATCGGGAAAATGATAAACGGGAACTGGCCAAAGCCGTCCTGACTACAAAATCGCGGCTTTCATCGTCCCTGCAAAAATTTATCAGCCAAATACATCAAGATTGATTTGATTATCCCAACCCAACCTTTAAGAATAACAAAATCTTGATGGCTTTGTTCCGACAATAACGATTTTAGATAGTAAAAATGTCCGAATTATGCAGATTTTTACTGTAATTTTCTTTGGGTGGGATATATGGTTTTTTGGAGTGCGGGGATGAAATCACCGCTATGGCTTCATGGCCTCATGGAGTGCGGGGATGGAATCACCGCTATGGCTTCATGGAGTGCGGGGATGAAATCACCGCTATGGTTCAGCACTATACACCGACCCACTATCGTCCCGTGATAAGGTCTATCACGTCACCCGAATTCAGGAAATGCATCTCTGCCCAATTGTAGTAAGTCACCGTAAACCAAAGAACCAAAGCGGTGATTCCATCCCCACACTCCAAATAGACCCAAGGACTACGTAACAAACGGAAACTAACCAATCATTCGATGGGCCGCAAACTGATTAAATTCGTTGCTGAACTTTGCGTATCGATTCTCAGGCATACCGTTGCCATTGGCTTGTGCTGGAACGCCAGCATGGCGTTTTTGGGTCTTTTGGATATCCCAATCAATACGGCGACTGTCTTCCTCCATTTCGTGGTAGCTTTTTGCTTACCATTCTTTATCGCTGGTTTCCTGACCGGGATATCGGACTCCAACCATCCCATGACCATCGCACTCTTAGGCGGAATGGCCACGATTTCCCTAGGGTATGTCGCCATAGCAATTTTCATGGACTATGACTTCTCGAATATCGCCCCCGCCGTTCGGCATTTATTCCTCGCGATATTCTCAGTCGCCGGAAGTTGTCTGGGAATCTATCTGCAAAAGCCGAAATTCCAGTGACATCCTTCCAAAGTGGATCACCGCAGGACTCTCCACCCACGATAACTTTACTGCACTCTGCTTAGACACTAAACTGTCTGGATGAGTATGGATAATTGTTGATCTGCACTCCTCCTTTAGAATTCCTCCAGCGATTCAACTGTTGCTCATGAGCGAAAAGTCAGTCCTGGCGGTTGATTTCAAGAGAATGACGTCGTTGGGATTCATCCCGTTTGAAAATGGGGCCTACTTCAACCAGGAATTGATCGCCTTCCACCCGAACGTTGGCACAATCGGACGACGCTGTCCCGCCATCTTTGTGAGTCGGATAGTAACTAAAGCTTTCATTAAAACAATACTCCACAGGAAGGTTGGCGTTCACGAATTCCCCAGATTCTACCGATCTCCACAGACGTTGCAAGAAAGTACCTGGTTGATTCCAGGTTTTGCTTGGAAAAAAATATCGTCTAATCATTCAAGGTCAAATAGGCCGTTTTGCCGAGAACTATATGGTTAGCCTGACTGTGGCACGAAACTATTGAAGCTATTACAATGGCAACATGGATACGATATACATCGAAACTTCCGTCATCAGCTACCTGCGGCAAAAGCCTGCAAATGGTGTCGTCGCAGCTGCACATCAATTGATTACTCACCAATAGTGGGACACAGAGCGAAAAAACTATGAACTGGTGATTTCGCAATACGTTGTTGATGAGGCCTCTGCTGGTGATCCCTCGCTTGCCGCTGATCGACTTAGCATTTTAACGGATATCCCACGACTTCCGGGTGATCCAGAGATTGATCGTATTGCCTATGAAATTATCTCTCGAGCCATTCTGCCGTCAAAAGCGGTTGTGGATGCTCTCCACATTGCCTCAGTTGCTCACCATCGAATACAATATCTGCTGACATGGAACTGCAAACATATTGCGAACGCAAAAATCCTTCCCCGTGTTCACAAAGTACTGACGGATCTTGGCGTTCCAATTCCGATTATCTGTACTCCAGAGGAGTTGATTGGCAATGATTTACAAACCGAAGACTGATTCAGTTGTTGACGAAATTCACAAGATACGTCGCGAAATTGCAGATCGCTTTGATGGGAACATCCGTGCAATTTCTGCGGATGCCAATGCCCGAATGATCGCGTCTGGATGCCCGGTTTGGAAACCAGCGAGTAATAATCAGCCAAACCAGGGGGGGGGAGCAGGTGGTGACTTTGAGGGTTGAATTACTCGCCTCCGCTTGGTGATCCATGACGATGGCTTCCTGCGAAAACTACAAACGACCAAGGTTGCCTTCGGTCTGCGGCTAAATGCTAAATAGTTTCGCTAACCTGACCGGCTACCTATCGAAAAACAATAAAAACAAGAACCAGGGTGAAGATTCGAGTCGGATACGCTTGACAAAACTGTTTGATGCGATAAGAATAGCGCCGTTATGTCAACCAAACTCCATTATCACCATCATCATCACGCACACCGCGCGAGCCGGTAGATGGGTTTGTTTGTAGATTACTGAAATCCCAATCGACGCCGACTCTGACCGGCGTCGATTTTTTTTGTGTCGTCGCCGCCAGACCTGTTTTCAAAAACATCAACGCCATGACACCATCCCCTGAACCTGCTTCGCCTTCCAGTTCGTTCCTGCATTTAGCCCTGCCCAAGGGGCGAATGCACGAAGGAATCATTTCACTCCTGTCAGCCTCGGGAATCCGGCTTTCCACTACCGCACGAGGCTACCGGCCAAGGATCAATCTCGATCAGGTTGAAACCAAGATCCTCAAGCCGCAAAATATCGTCGAAATGCTTGACGCGGGCACTCGAGATGTTGGATTTGCCGGAGCCGATTGGGTCGCCGAGCTCAATGCCGACTTGGTCGAAATCCTTGATACCGGTCTCGATCCGGTTCGTGTGGTCGCGGCTGCCCCGTCGAACATTCTCGAAAACGGGCAACTCCCCAAACGTCCGCTGATCGTTGCCGCCGAATACGAAGTTCTGGCAAAACGCTGGATCTCGCAGCGAAATTGCGGCGACCGGTTCGTTCGCTCTTACGGTGCGACCGAAGTTTTCCCGCCCGAAGATGCCGACTGCATCATCGACGTCACGGCAACCGGTTCAACACTGGAAGCCAACGCTCTGACAATCGTCGAAGATTTGATGACCTCCAGTACTCGTTTGTACGCTTCGCGCAAAGCCTGGGACGACCCAAGCAAACGTCAACGCATCGAAGACCTTGCGATGCTGCTGAGCTCCGTTCTGCAGGCACGCAAGCGGGTGATGCTGGAAGTCAATGTATCTGCCGAAAACCTGGAGCGGGTTTGCGAAGCACTTCCCTGCATGAGGCGTCCCACGATCTCATCACTGGCAGGAGAAGGACTGTTTGCCGTCAAATCCGCAGTCCCGCGCGATGATCTGCCCTCGCTGATCCCGAAACTGAAATCGCTCGGAGGAACCGATATTATTATCTCTCCACTATCGCAAGTCGTGCCTTAGTTTTTGGTTTTTAGTTTTTGGTTTTGAGACAAATAGGACGGATGGGACAGAAGTGGACATAGGAAATACTCTAGCCATCCAAACTTTCGCTCCTGCCAGTCAAGCTGGCAGGGGGCGTTCCGATTGAATCCACACTCATCCCTCATCCCTCATCCCTCATCCCTCATCCCTCATCCCTCATCCCTCATCCTTTCCCCAATGCCCAACCTGTCACCTACTCATCTCGTCCGCGACCAAAAGCCCTATCGCCGTTCGGTGTCGCGGTTTCCGGTCGACTTACGGCTGGACGCGAATGAAGGAAGCTCGTTTGCAGGCGAACTGTTGGCGAAACTGAAACTCAATCCCGACTCGCTACGTCGCTACCCCGATGCGTCGGAACTGGAACAAAAAATTGCCAACCAATGGTCGATCCATCAGGACCAGGTTGTGGTCACCGCCGGAGCCGACGACGCGCTCGAACGTGTCTGCCGCGCTACACTCGAGACCGGTCGCAGTGCTCTTTACTGCACTCCCACATTTGAAATGATCCACCGCTACGTGCGGGCGACCGGTGCCGAAGGCATCGAAATTCCGTGGCTTTCAGGTGACTATCCTGTCGAGACGCTGATCGATGCGGGCCAGGATGCGAATGTCCTGTTTGTGGTCAGTCCCAACAACCCAACCGGAAAGGTTGCTTCGATTGACGACCTTGAACGATTGCGAGAGGCGCTGCCTTTTGCACTGCTGGTACTCGACGCCGCCTACGGAGAGTTCGCAGAACAAGACCTGACCCGGATTGCGTTGTCCCTGCCGCGAACCATCGTGACACGCACGTTCAGTAAAGCGTATGGAGCCGCAGGACTTCGCGTCGGCTATGCGATGGGCGACCCGCAAGTCATCGACTGGTTGCGAGTCGCCGGCCAGCCTTATGCCGTGTCTGGTTTGTCGATCGAGATCGCACTGCATCTCATCAGCGCTGAAGCCACCGTACGCAAGTCCGTCGATCGCATCAAGGATGAACGTGACGAACTACTCGATCTGCTGAGATCACTAGGGGCCGAACCTATCCCAGGCCAAGCCAATTTTGTTCTTACAAAGTTTGATGAAGCCTATCGAATTGCTGATTTGCTGGAAGAACTGGGAATCCTCGTTCGGCGATTTCCGCTGAAGTCCGATTTACAGAACTACCTCCGCATCGGCTGCCCGGGCGACGAAGCGTCCTTCAATCGCCTGAAAAAAGCCCTGCGAACCGTAACGAAAACCTAAAAACCAAGAACCCAATGCCACGCACCGCAAATATCACTCGCCAGACTCGCGAAACCAATATCTCGCTCGAACTCAACCTCGACGGCAGCGGTCAGGTTGATATCCAAACAGGAATTGGCTTCTTCGACCACTTGTTGACCGCGCTGGCCTTTCACGCGGGGTTCGATTTGAAGCTTCGTTGTGTTGGCGACCTGGAAATCGACGACCACCACACGGCTGAAGATTGTGCGATCTGTTTGGGAACCGCATTTGCCGAAGCATTGGGAGATCGGGCCGGAATCGTTCGATTTGGAAATGCAACCGTTCCCATGGACGAAGCACTGGCCTCGTCGGCCATCGATCTGGTTCGAAGACCCTATGCCGTGATTAACCTGAAATTGCAACGCGAATGTCTTGGAAGCCTGTCGTGCGAGAACATCCCGCATGTGCTGCACTCGCTGGCGATGGCAGGGCAATTCACGCTTCACGTCAACGTGGCTTACGGAGACAACGATCACCACAAGGCAGAAGCGGCATTTAAGTCGCTGGCCATTGCTTTGCGAGCCGCCGTGGCTCCGTCGCGCGGCCAGACGCCCAGCACCAAGGGAGTGATGTGATGCCATCGGCCGTCCACATTATCCGCACTGGCAGCGCCAACCTTGCATCGGTGGCCGCCGCGATCGAACGCACGGGTTGCCAGCCCATCATCACCGACGATGCGCTCGATATTGAACGCGCCGAACGGTGTGTCCTGCCCGGCGTCGGTGCGTTTGGTCCAGCGATGGAAAGATTGCGCCGCTGTGGATTGGAGCAGGTCCTGATCGACCGCTTTGATCAAGGCCGACCGCTGCTCGCGATTTGTCTAGGCATGCAATTGCTGCTCGAACGAAGCGAAGAATCGCCCGGGGCGAAGGGGTTGGGTATCGTGCCCGGCATCGCGAGGAACCTCGGTCCGCAGCTGCGGGTTCCCCATATGGGCTGGAACAAAGTCGTACCGGTAGCCATGCTCCGCGACCGTGATACCGACCTCGACTACACCCAGACTTTCACGGCGGCCGAGGAAGGGTGGGCGTTTTTTGCAAACTCGTATCGAATCGTGAATCCGCCTTCGGGCTGGTCAATTGCTACAACCAACTACGGTGTCCCGTTCATCTCGGCGATGCAGAAATCGCCTTCCATTGTTGCCTGTCAGTTTCACCCCGAGTTATCCGGTGCATGGGGTGCCGATCTGATCAAACGCTGGATCGACGCGCCCATCGACTCGGGTCAGGAATCTCCATCCACGCGTTCCATCCCGACCCGCATCATTCCATGCCTCGACGTTCGCGATGGGCGGATCGTCAAAGGAGTCCAGTTTTCCGGCCTTCGCGACATGGGCGATCCTGCCGAGCGAGCGGCCGTCTACGAGGCCCAAGGCGCCGATGAAATTGTCATGCTCGATGTTTCTGCGACCCCCGAAGGCCGCCAAACCGCCATCGATACGATCAAAAAGCTGCGACAAGTACTCAGTATCCCGCTGACGGTCGGTGGGGGTGTGCGAAGCATTGAAGACGCCGGTGCGCTGCTCGACGCCGGTGCGGACAAAGTGGCCGTCAATACAGCGGCCGTCGACAACCCGGAGCTACTGCGAATGCTTGCGGATCGTTTTGGTCGTCAGTGCATCGTGATCGCCATCGACGCCGAGCGCATTCCGCCAACGTCTGCCGATGCCCCGAAATGGCGCGTCGTCGTCCGCTCGGGCACGGCGCGAACCGAACTCGATGCCGTCGAATGGGCGCAGCAGAGCGCTCGCCACGGCGCGGGTGAAATACTGTTGACCAGTGTCGATCGCGATGGAACAAAATCGGGATACGATCTCGAGCTACTTCGTGCCGTCTCAAGATCAGTGACCGTCCCGATCATCGCCTCCGGTGGCGCGTCCACAGCCGAACATCTGGTGGAAGCCGTAGCCGCCGGCGCCTCCGCCGTCCTCGCAGCCTCGATCTTCCACGAATCATCCATGACGGTTGGTGAACTGAAGCAACAATTAACAAATCGAGGAGTCGGGGTTCGGGGTTCGGGAGTCGGGAGTCGGGAGTCGGGAGTCGGGA
>CAYPXY010000027.1:0-63387 GCA_964414815.1 uncultured Pirellulaceae bacterium
CGCGCACCAGAGAAGCAGGTCAAGCGCCATCGAGCATCTCAGCCGACATAACGTTTAGTCTACTGCCGTCCAGATACTTCGATCAACATGGCCGGCGGTATAATCTGGTCTGTAGATTTTGCTATATCTTTCAAATTGTAAATCGATTTGGCACCGGGTCAACCGTCGCCCCAGGCAAATTAGGCGTCCTGCAGGTAACAATTTACCCAAGCAGTATTGTGTTTCCCAGACGCCGAGTTGCGAGTCGCGGAGCGACTCGCCTACACTAAGGTACGTTTTTATCTACAGGTCGCCTAATCGGCGGCTGTGTTGGGTATGGCAGGGCTGGAGGTCGGTTCTAAATGACCCGCGCTTTCCCTAAGTCTTTCTGCTGTACGAATTGACTGGGATTATACGGAAATTAGTGTTTGCCAGATTATACGGATTCGGTAAATTGGGCTGTCTGGCGTATCAACGGGAATGCCGGTCGGGTTCTGGAGACCTCATCCATGGAGATCTTATCCAGCTAAACGAGGAGTCCCGCTTCGAGATGCGGTTAAACAAATTTGGCAGTATTGCCATCAAAAGGAGGTGTGTGATGAAACTGTTGGACCAGGTTCGTTCGGAATTGCGTATGAGGCATCTTGCGGCTGCAACGGAAAAGGCTTACGTCAACTGGATTCTTGATTTTCTCAAGTTTCACCGACAAAGGTCAGGAGATTGGCAACACCCAGATGAAATGGGTAACAACGACATCAACACCTGGCTGACACACCTGGCGGTCGACCGGAAAGTCGCCGCGAGTACCCAAAATCAAGCTCTGTCGGCGATCCTTTTTCTATACACCAAGGTCCTGAAGAAGGAGGAACTCAAATTCGATGCGGAACGAGCCAAAGAACCTGAACGGTTGCCCGTGGTGTTGAGTGTCGATGAAGTACGAAAAGTGCTTGTCGCAATTCCACCCGGAACGATCCGCACCATGGCGGGTCTGATGTACGGGGCAGGATTGCGGTTGATGGAGGCCTGCCGCTTGCGAGTCAAGGATATTGACTTTGCCCGAAGCCAGATTTTTGTTCACGAAGGAAAAGGGAACAAGGATCGCGTTGTTCCGCTGCCGAATACCCTGGTTCCGGATCTGGAAAGCCAGCTTGAAACCGTCAAGGAGCAACATGCCGCCGATTTGGAGGCGGGAGCGGGCTGGGTCTATTTGCCCTTTGCCTTTGCAGAAAAAGATCTCACGGCTGGCCGATCGCTGAATTGGCAGTTTGTTTTTCCGGCGACCCGGTTGAGTCGCGATCGACGCCAACGTGAAGAGAACGGCCAGTTAATCAACGATGGTTGGCAGGTGCGCCGCCATCATATCCACGAAAGTGTTGTGCAGAAGGCGGTTACGGCCGCCGTGCGGCGGACGGATTTGACCAAGCGTGCGACTTGTCATACCTTGCGACATAGTTTCGCGACCCATTTGTTGGAAGCGGGACACGATATTCGAACGATCCAGGAACTACTGGGACATGCGGATGTCAGTACGACGATGATCTATACTCATGTCAGCACGACGGGAGCGACCGGGGTGAAGAGTCCGCTGGACAGGATTTAGGCAACTGTGACTTATATTTCTGGGTGCTTACGCCGATCCCAGGCAGGTTAGCAGCGATCGATGAAAGCTGATTCTCATCGTACCAGTCTTGGCCAGCAACCAAGTCATACTCGACTTCAGGACGATAGGCCAAGGTCCACATTAACGACGATCCTTAAGTCGCCTCATCAATTCCTCGTGGGAGATCGCCGTACTGGGGTCTGCATCGTGAGCGGCAAGCCGACGGTTTAGTTCCACCATTTGTTGACTTGAAACGCCCAAATCCATGTCCGCATCGAGAGTATCCCAAATTGCATGAACGACACGCAGGCGTTCACCTACTGGAAGCGTCGAAATGTCGAAAATAGTTTGGTCGATGTTCATTGTATGTCCTTGATGTTTGACATCATCATTATAATACAACAGCCAAAGCAAGGCAACTAAGCCGCTTGGTGCTGCAGCGCGGTTATTTATGGAGTGCGGGCCTCTGTACCGCTTTGGATATTTGGATTTCATCGGTGGCCGTCCGAAGCCATAGAAACGATAGCGGTACAGAGGTCCCGCACTCCATCGAGGTTAAACGAGCGATTGTCCTTTTTCGACTTTCGCAGAGCGAAACGCAGCACTTTTGATCGAGCGATTCCTACAAGACTCTCAAGCCAGTAATTCCGTGACGACCCGCTGTTTTTCAACTCCCGTCAAGCGTTGATCAAGCCCCTGAAATTTATAGGTGAATCGTTCGTGGTCGATTCCCATGCAGTGCAAGATCGTGGCGTTGAGGTCGTTGATGTGAACCGGATCCTTGATGACGTTGTAGCTGAAATCGTCGGTCTCCCCGTGAACGTAGCCTTTTTTGATGCCGCCCCCGGCCAGCCAGACACAGAAATTTCCTGGATGATGGTCGCGTCCATAATCCTCCTGAGTCAATCTTCCCTGACAATAGACGGTTCGTCCGAACTCGCCCCCGCAAACCACCAACGTATCCTCCAGCATCCCACGCTGTTTCAGGTCAAGAATCAGCCCCGCCGTCGGCTGGTCTGTCTGCTTGCACTGATTGCCCATCTGGTACGGGAGGCTGAAATGTTGATCCCAACCACGATGCAGAATTTGCACCACACGAACCCCTCGTTCGATCAGCCGCCGAGCCAGCAGCGCACTGTGCGCATAGGTTCCCGGCTCCTTGACATCCGGACCGTACAGGTCCAGTGTTGATTCGCTTTCTTCAGTGATGTCGGTCAGCCCCGGCACGCTCATCTGCATCCGGAACGCCATTTCATACTGGGCCATGCGTGTCTTGATTTCAGGATCGCCGAACTGTTCGTGATGGCGCTGATTCAGTTTCTCCAGTGCATCGAGCATGACGCGGCGGTCTTCGCGAGTCACTCCATCGGGATTCTGTAGATACAGCACCGGATCCCCCGAACCGCGAAGTGCAACTCCATTGAAACGTGTAGGCAAGAAGCCGCTGTTCCACATCCGGCTGAACAACGCTTGGCCATTGCTGTCCAGCGGAAATCGCGGCGTGAAAACGATGAACCCTGGCAAGTCATTGTTTTCACTGCCCAGCCCATAGGCCAGCCATGATCCGATACTCGCCTTGCCCGGCAGTTCCGAACCCGTCATGACGAACGTGCAAGCCGGGTCGTGATTGATCGCGTTGGTATAGACCGATCGCACCAGCGAAAACTCATCGACAATCCCGGCTGTATGCGGAAACAACTCGGTGTTGCACCAGACACCTGCTTCGCCCCGCTTCTCAAATTTGTATTTCGATGGGGCGATCGGGAACCGGGCTTGGCCGCTGGTCATGGTGGTGATCCGCCGGCCCTGACGAATTGAATCCGGAAGGTCCTTGTCGAACCAGTCCATCAATCCAGGCTTATAATCCCAGGAGTCAAGCTGTGACGGTCCGCCGTTGAAGTGGAGATAGATAATCGATTTCGCCTTGGGGGCAAAATGGGGCAGGTTCGGCAAGGGCGGATGAACGCGCTCGTCCTGGCTCCCGGCGATCATCTGGGGCAACTCGTTTTGCGCTGCTCGCGCCGCCAAAGCAGGCCCAGCCATCAGCCCCATGGCCACGCCGCCCAAACGAATTCCCAGCGAACTGAAGAAATGACGTCGGGTTTGCTCGATCTGATATTCGTGCAGTGGGTTCATGGTTCAAACCTTAATTTCGGTTGAGGGTCTCATCGAGATTCAGGATTGTATTGGCCACCAAGGTCCAGGCTGCCAGTTCGGCAACATCCAGTTCTGTATCAGGCACGGATTCGCCCGTCTCGATTAATTTCTTGCCGTCATCGGGCGTCTCTCGGAAGCGTTGCAAATGGCTTTCGAATTGCTGCACCAGCCACTGAGCCTCCACGTCCTCTGGAGCGCGCGACAATACCACTTCAAACGCCAAGCGAACCCGATTTACCGGATTTTCATCTGTCGATTTCATGATTCGCTCGGCCAATGCACGAGCGGCTTCGATATGCTGAATATCATTCATCAGCTGCAGCGCCTGCAGCGGTGTGTTGCTTCGCTCGCGCCGTGTGCAAAACTGTTCGCGGTTCGGCGCATCAAAGTTATCCATGAACGGCGGCGGTGCGGTTCGCTTGAGGAAGGTGTAGAGGCTGCGGCGATAGAGCGACGGCCCCGAATCCTGTTTGTAATTGCGAGTGTTCGAATCCACGTATCCAACAGGCTCCCAGACGTTCGGAGGCTGATACGTTCGAACCCCTCGTCCGCCTCTCTCCAGATGAATCAGCCCACTGACAAACAGGGCGTTGTCTCGAATCTGTTCCGCATCGAGACGAAATCTTGGGCTGCGGCCAAGCAGCCGGTTCTCCGGATCCACCGCAAGCAACTCAGGTGTCACCCGCGAGGATTGTTGGAATGCCTCCGATGTCAGCATCATTCGGACCAGATCCTTAACCTGCCAGCCCGATTCGCGGAAATGGACCGCCAGCCAGTCAAGCAATTCAGGATGGCTTGGCAGCTCTCCCTGAGATCCAAAGTCACCGCTCGACTTGACCAGCCCCGTGCCGAAAAATTGCTGCCAGTAGCGGTTGACGATCACGCGAGAGGTCAGCGGATGGTCATCGCGCAGCAACCATTTAGCAAAATCCAGCCGGGTCGGTCGCTGCGGATCGGCAGGATCTAACTGAGGGAGGAAAGCCGGAACATTGGGAGACACCGGTTCGCCAGGCTCGTTGTACTGACCGCGTTTCATCACGAAGCTATCGCGTGGTTTTTCGGTGTCGCGGTAGATAAACGTACGGGGAATCGAGTTTTGAAGATCGTCATGCGCCTTCTGCAATTGATTGACGTTGTTGGTTGAGTCGGCGATATGCGGTTTGATTTGGACACAGACGTTTTTGAGCCAGTAGTTCAAAAGAGGCTGTTGCTCGTCGAGGGGATTGATCGCTGGCGGTTCGGTCGAAACAGCGACTTCATTTGAGTTGCCGCCGGTTTCGCTTGTCGAAGGACTGGCCTGATCTACTTGGTCCGCCTGACCTGCTTGTTGCGCCTTATTAAAAAGTTCCTTTAATGGTCGAGGCAGGTCCTTCGGAATCGGTTGCTTGAGCCACGCTGAAAAGGACTGAGCCGGATCCTGCGTCGGATCGGAAATGCCTGACACGCCGAGTTTGTCCCAATAGACGGTTCCGCCATATTGGGTCAATGCAAAACCTGAGATCGCATCACCGGCCTTGAGTCCAACCTGTTCCGCCGGAATTTCAAGATGCACCCACTGACCGGCAACCGGCATGTCTCCCATCGAATGCCGCTCAGGCGAGTTGGGTTTGCCCCAGTGGATCGCATTGGCGTCTCCCCACACCGCA
Source organism: uncultured Pirellulaceae bacterium (assembly GCA_964414815.1). Lineage (GTDB taxonomy): Bacteria > Planctomycetota > Planctomycetia > Pirellulales > Pirellulaceae > Mariniblastus. Next base: position 5,383 of record CAYPXY010000027.1, read on the forward strand.
CGATGATTCCATCCTTCACGATGAAACTGAAGCATGATCGCCTTGGGTAGATCTGTCGACTCCAGCCAAACTTCTACAAAGAACTTGGCTTGGGTCGGAATCATCAAGGGGACGCTGGCCATATGGTAGACGTCCTGACCAATTTCGGTTGCCGTTCGCTTGAGTACCCGGTGGCCGCTGAAACAAACGGGAGTCATGTCGAGTGAAACCCATTCGGTGGGCGGGCCGATGAAGGTGACTTGGCCGTCCTTGGGGAACTCGTCGTCCATCCATACATTTTCAAGCGACTCCGGTTGAATGGGCGGAACGGCGGTGGCTGGATCGACGTATTGATAATCGGCGACTTTGCGGTCCAGTTCCTCCTTGGATTCACCGATTCGGGACACAAAGTCCGCCAGTAACGTTTTCTGTTCGTCGGTTGGCAATAGAATGGTCGGATTGGTCAGCAGCGCATTGCCATCCATCGGTGGATCGGCTGCCGAATTGAAAAACGCGTACAGCGAATAATATTCCTTGATGGAAACCGGATCGAACTTGTGGTCGTGGCAGGCCGCGCATTCGGCAGTCAAGCCCGTCCAGATTTGTACCGCTGCATTGGTGCGGTCGACGGCATAGCGATAGCGGAACTCATCGTCGATCGCACCGCCTTCACTCGTGGTGACATTGCAGCGATTGAATCCCGTCGCCGTCAACTGATCGAGCGTTGCCTCGGGCAGGAGGTCGCCAGCCAATTGCTCGATGGTGAACTGATCGAACGGTTGGTCTTGGTTGAATCGGTCGACCACCCAATCGCGATAGGCCCACATCTGGCGTTCATTGTCCAGGTGCAGCCCGTGCGTGTCGCCGTATCGGGCCAGATCCAGCCAGTGCCGAGCCATCTCTTCGCCATAATAGACCGAAGCCAGATAGCGGTCGACCATTTTCTCGTAAGCGTCGGGCGATGGATCGTCGAGGAACTGATTAACTTCATTGAGCGTTGGTGGAAAGCCAGTCAGAGCAAAGGCAACTCGCCGAATCAGGATTCTCCGGTCAGCCTTGGGAGACATGGCGAGTCCATTTTCGTGCAGTGTCGCTGCAAGAAAGGCATCAATCGGATTGCTGAAGTTTTCGGCCTCCGGCGGAAGAGGCGGTTTCTCGGGGGTGACAAAACTCCAGTGGGTTTCGAAGGGGGCGCCTTGTTCGATCCATCGCCGCATCAGTTCGATTTGCTCTGGAGTCAGTTTCTTATTGCTATCGACCGGGGGCATGATCAGCGAGTCATCGTCTTCGGTCAGTCGCAAGTAGAGTTCGCTTTCTTCAGGCTTTCCGGCCACGAGGGTGGCGGCGGCTCCGTCCGATGTATCAAGTCGCAGATCGGCTTCGCGATGACCCGCATCAGGGCCATGACAGGCCCAGCAGTTTTCCGAAAGGATCGGACGAATATCGCGATTGAAGCTGATCGTTTGCGATGTCGCGACGGTCGCGGTTGTAGCGATCAGAAAAAGGGCCAGCGTTCCGGTTAGCAGGCCTATCGTATAGGTAAAGATTCTGGAATCGGATACGCGCATCATTTACTCCGAGTTAGGCTGAGAACAAGCAATCCTGCATTCATTGTAAACCAAAAAATTCCCTACTCCAACTTCTTCTTCGCCTCACGTTGATCTTTTCCGATCAACAAGGTCTGGTCATCCGCCAGGAAATACACTTCGTGATTGACCATGAACGTCTTCTCATCGATCACTTCGAACGTTCTCGTCCAGTCAATACTATTTCGAAACTTCCGGACACACTTTCGATCGGCCTGAAACGTGATGGTACGCTGAGCATTGTCGACAAATTCCCAGACTCCGATAATCGGGTTGGACGCAAGTTCGTTCAAAGCGTTGGCATGGGTGCGGGCGATCTCGATTTCATGGCCTCCCGTACGGGCAACCACGCGGATTCCGTACGGATCGTTCAGCATTTTCGATACGCGTTCTGAATAATCCTGATACTTGATGGCACCCTCCTTGGCGCTCGTCAGGCTTTTACTGAGCTCCGCCAGCCTCGCACGTTTCTCCTGTCCTCTGCCAGGCGGTGCTGTACTGGCCTTAAGTATCTGCTCTTGGGTAGTAAATACTGCTTCGTGATCTTTCCAGGTCTGAGCCATCTTTTTCAGTTCGTCGACTGATTTGAGCGGCCGAACTTGTCCCGCTTCGCTCACCAACAAATCCGCATACACCGCTTTTGTTTTTGCCAGATCCACGCCGATATTGACCCAGACCAGCGGGTTGGTATCGTCGTCCTTGAGCAGCACTCGCCCCGGAATCCCTCGCTCGATGTCGATTACATTGGGCATCACCTGCGTATCGTCGATGCGAACGGGCAATACTTCGATCAGCAAGCTTTCCGGGGCCGGCAGGAAATCGAAATCCGGGCCGAACTTGAATTCCGCTCGCTCGATCCTGTCGATGGTTTCCCGCCCCGATTTCTCTGATTTGATCGTTAGAATCAGCGGATCGATGTGGATCGGTTTGCGAAGCTTCAACCAAACCGACTCGGACGGTGTGAACAGTTTGAGTAGGCAGTTCTGAAGATAACCCGACGATCGATTTTGATGCGATTGAGCCTCCGGCAACCACTGAAAGTAGAACTCATCCGCCTCTCGCCGAAACACAGCAACGGCGGTCGATCGGTCCTTGGCCGTTCGAGATGCGTTGACGATCCATCGCTGTTTGTTGTCGGGATCGCGAACCAGCTCAAAATGGACCTTGACCTGCGGCGGCGCCATTTCTGGATAGACGTGCAGTTCTGCGCCCATCAAGTAGCGATTCGAAATATAGACGTCGCCGATTTTGATTTCTTCCACATCGCTGAGCAGGGGCAACGCGACTGCGGATGGCAGGGAAGCAAAGGGAGTTTCGGTGCGATCTTCCGTGTTCTGGTTCTCGTTGCGGCCAGACGAATCATCCGTGGCGATCGGAGTGTCATCGGGAGGTGTTGATGTGGATTGGCCAATCGTCGCAGAATCTGCGTCGGAACCGTGTACAGCGGAACCCGCATCCGATGTTTCAGAGCTCGACAGGATGGGCGGCTCCTCAGCCATCGAGGTAATGATTGCATCTGCAGAATCGACAGAGGCACCTGATTCGGCCGAAGATGCGTTGGTTGCGCTCCCTTCCGTCGGAGTTACAACGGGGGCGATGTTGTTCGTATCGCGCGCTGCCGGGTGGTTTGCTCCATCAGGTGCCGTTGCGGGTTCGTCCGTCGAAGGCGCCGATGTTCTGGAAGATGCGCGTTCGTTGCGGAGCGGCTTATCTGAGGCTGCAGGGCTGACCCTTTCGTCCACCTGCTTTGCAACTTCATCTTCGACTCGTGTCGTCGTGCGCCCCATCAAGGCATAGGTCAAACTTCCGGCCAGCAGCAACCCCAGCACAAAGGATGACGCCAGCAATCCAAACGGATTAGACAGTGCCAGGTTGGAAAGAAATCCGTAGTCCGCCGGTTCGTGGTCATCATCGTCATCCATCCCGTAATCATCATCGGCCGCCTGGATCTTACGAGATGATTGCGACGAACGTGATACGGTCGATTGAGATTCACTGGACGAACCCAAGTCGCCCTCTGAAATACTCTCCAGAAAAGCGGCAGTATGAGGGGGCTCTGGCTGTAGTTCGGCTTGCCAGCGCTCGATCCATTTTTCCAGTTCTCCCACTAATTCTTCGGGACGAATCTGCGTAGGGGCTTTGGCAATGTTGGAAAACACAACTCTCAACGATGGCCGGCATTCGGGCTCATCGGATGACGGCAATCGGCTGAGTACTTCCAGGGCGATTCGCGACAACGAACGAAAATCGTCGTCGGGTTGGAAGGCGTGAAATTGATCCTCTTCCGGCAACCTCATTCTCGATGTGGCGAGGTTCTTGATCTTCATCCCCTGTTCGCGATCCACCGCCAGATCATGGTGGTTCAGGTCGCCGTGAACCACTCTGTTCTCGTGGGCGTATCGCAACGCTTCGACTGCCTGCTGGATGTGAGTCGCCAGATCGATGTCGGTGATGTCTCCGGAGTCAGGATCGCTGAGCGACTCGCCATCGACATGTTCCGTCACCAGAAAATATCGCCCGCCTTCCTGGTCAATGTCGTAAACATGGCTCAGATGGGGATGGTCGAGACGCGACGTTTCCCCCACCCGCTCGAAAAACGCTTTGCAAAGCCTTTCATTTTCCGACATACTGGCAGGCAGGACCTGAATATCGACGTGTCGTGCCAGTTGTTTGTGGCGTCCCAGAAACCGGTCACCCAATTGATCGCGATGCACACGATGGAGCAACTCATAGGCTCCCAGATGAAGCCGATGGCGTCCAGCCAGAAGATATTTGGCCTGCCATTCGGTCAACAGCCCGTCCTGCACCATCCGGTTCGCAAGCTTGACGCCATCGGTCGCCGGATTCTGTTCCAGCCAGCGATTCAGTTGACCGGAATCAACGACATCCGACGTTCGGACCAGTTCGAGAAATTCGTTTCCGGGGATTGTCATCGTTTCATCCAAAAATGTAGAACGAAATTGATTCCATTCCAAATTCTTATGCAGAACAGAATTGACTCCGTTTCAGATTCTTTCAACAGAATGCATTCCGTTCTACGATTCAGCCACGGTCCAGGTATCGCCACTGTTGAACAGGCGTTCCAGATCGCCCGGTGTTTGTTGGGCAATGGCTTCTTCGATCTGATGGTTGAGCAGCGTCTCGTAGGTCGGCCGCTCAATGTCCCGAAAGACGCCCATCGGTTCGGGAAATTCGGGATAGCGCATGCGGCTGAGCAAAAACGCCAACTGTGAATTGTCTGCTTTTTCATCATGAAATAACAGATCGTCTACAGAAACGGAACCGTCCATGTCCACGACTTCAGGATTGAACCCGTTCAATCGAATGCCCTTGGTGCCATTGGCAAAAATCAGTGGTTTTCCGTGTTCCAGATAGACGGCCGCTTCTTCCTTGGTTTCCTTGTCCTTGACGTAATCCCAGATTCCATCGTTGAACACATTGCAGTTCTGATAAACTTCCACGAACGAGACACCTTGATGTTGAGCCGCCCGCGTCAAAACGGAGACGAGATGCTTAATATTCGTATCAATCGACCGCGCTACAAAGGTTGCTTCCGCCGCGAGCGCCACGGAGATCGGGTTGAGCGGATAATCGATCGAGCCTCGCGGGCTGCTTTTGGTGATCGCACCAACGCGCGATGTCGGGGAGTACTGGCCCTTGGTCAAGCCATAGATGGCGTTGTTGAACAGCACGAGGTTGATGTTTAAATTCCGCCGCATCACGTGCAGGAAATGATTGCCGCCGATACTCAGCGCATCTCCATCGCCCGTGATCACCCAGACGTCCAGTTCCGGCCGCGTCGATTTCAGCCCGGTCGCAAATGCAGGCGCACGGCCGTGAATGCTGTGCATGCCATACGTGTTGACGTAGTACGGAAACCGGCTGGAGCATCCGATCCCGGAAATGAACACCGTCGATTCCAGCTTCGCACCGATTTCCGCCAGCACCTTTTTCATCTGGGCCAGAATCGAGTAGTCGCCACACCCCGGGCACCATCGAACGTCTTGATCGGATGCAAAGTTGGCGGGCTGGAGAACGGGAAGATCGGTGGACATTGGTCAGAGGTCGGAGGTCAGAGGTCGGAGGTCAGAGGTCAGAGGTCGGAGGTCAGAGGTCGGAGGTCAGAGGTCAGAGGTCGGAGGTCGGAGGTCAGTTGTTGGTGGGATAGACGTCCCGTCTGTCAGTAGTCAGTAGTGAGTAGTCAGTAGTCAGTAGCGAAATGGGTGGTGATTGGCGAAAATGAGTGTTCTGCCTAAGTCTTGCTCCCTGAAGTCTGACTCCTGAAGTCTGAAGTCTGATTCCTGAAGCCTGAAGCCTGACAAGCCTTGATTCCTTCAACCACTTCTCCAATCGTAAAGGGTTTGCCTTTGATCTTGTTCAGCCCCACGGCATCGACCAGAAACTCGTTGCGGATCAATGTTCGCAATTGCCCTGTGTTGAGTTCCGCGACCATCACTCTCTGGTACCGCGATATAATCTGGCCCAGATTGCGGGGGAACGGATTGAGCCACCGCAAATGGCAATGTCCCACATCGAGTCCTTCGGCAATGCAACGCTGAACTGCCGTGTGAACCGTACCGTGCGTTCCTCCCCAACTGAGAACCAGCGTGCCTGAACTTGCTCCTTCCACGGATTGCTCGCCCACGAAATCGGCAACCAATTGAACTTTGCGGGCTCGGGTTTTGACCATGTGCTGGTGATTTTCCGGATCGTAGCTAATATTGCCGGTTCCATCCTGCTTTTCCAAACCGCCGATTCGGTGCATCAGGCCGGGGGTTCCGGGCAGTGCCCACGGGCGGGCCAGATTCGAATCGCGCTGATAAGGTTTGAACGTATCCCCACTGGCACCATTGAGGGCGGGATCGGGGTGCCGGATTTCAATCGGCGGCAGGTCATCGACGGAAGGAATGAGCCAAGGCTCGGCACCGTTGGCGATGTACCCATCGGACAGCAAAATCACAGGCGTCATGAATTTCGATGCCACTCGCCAAGCTTCAATCGCCGTGTAGAAACAGTCGCTGGGACTGCTGGCTGCGATAACGGGAAGCGGAGACTCGCCATTGCGTCCGAACATCGCCATCAGCAAATCAGATTGTTCGGTCTTGGTGGGCAAGCCCGTACTGGGTCCGCCGCGCTGAACGTCGATGATGATCAGTGGTAACTCCAGCATCAGCCCCAACCCCATGCCTTCGCCCTTGAGCGCGATGCCCGGCCCGCTGCTCGTGGTGACGGCCATACTTCCACCGAATGAAGCTCCGATGGCGGAACAAATGGCCGCAATTTCATCTTCAGCCTGAAACGTTCGAACACCAAAATTCTTGTAACGACTCAGCTCGTGCAGAATGTCGCTCGCTGGCGTGATTGGATACGAACCGAGAAATAGATTTTTACCACTCAGTTTAGAGGCCGTGATCAGACCGATGACGAGCGCCTGATTTCCCATGATGTTTCGGTAGCGACCCGGCGGGAGCTTGGCCGGAGCAACGCGAAATGTCGACGCAAAATTTTCAGTTGTCTCGCCATAGTTCCAGCCCGCCTGCAGAGCGAGGCGATTGGCGGCCTGAATATCGGGTTTGCGAGCGAACTTCTGCTCGATGAATCTCAGCGTCGGTGCTACGTCCCGACCGTAGAGCCAGAAGACCAATCCCATCGCGAAAAAGTTCTTGCATTGGTCGGCAAGTTTAACGGATAGCCCCGTCGGTTCGACTGCTTTCCGCGTCAGGCTCGACATCGGAACGTTGATCGTTCGGTAGCCCTTGATCGTGTCATCTTCGAGCGGACTGGTTTCGAGTTTGGCGAGTTTGAGGTCCTTGGCGTCAAAACTGTCGGAGTTGACGATCAGGATCCCATTGGGTTTGAGGTCGGTAATGTTTGTCACGAGTGCGGCGGGGTTCATGCAGACCAGTGCATCAAGCCCGTCACCTGGCGTGAAAATTTCTTCGGAAGAAAACTGAAGCTGAAAACCGCTGACTCCCGCCCGGGTTCCGCGCGGCGCACGGATTTCAGCCGGAAAGTCGGGGAAGGTCGCGACGTCGTTGCCCGCCAGAGCCGAGGCGTTGGTCAACTGGCTTCCCAGGAGCTGCATTCCGTCGCCCGAGTCGCCCGCAAGTCGCACTGTGATGGCAGTGACGGATTCTGTCGGCTTGTGTGATTCGTGAAAGGTAACTTCGTCCATGTTGGAGGTTGCGGGTTAACGGAAGTTATTTCGGGACAATTCCTGAAACGATCGAGGTTGTTGACATCAGGCATTGCTTTCCTATACAAATTCTGGCAAATCTGTACCGATTTCGAAAGGGGGAAACCTGTGATAGAATCCCCACACAATATCGTATCAAAACATTTACCCACAATTTGACTCTCCATGGAACGATCCCTGATTTTACTTAAACCCGACTGCGTTCAGCGGCGGCTCATTGGCACGGTTATCACCCGATTTGAAGAAAAAGCGATCAATATCGTCGCGATGAAACTGATCCAGGTCACGCCGGAACTGTCCAAGCAACACTATGCGGAGCACGTTTCCAAGCCGTTTTATCCCGGTCTGGAAGCCTTTATCACTGGGGCGCCTGTGGTGGCCATGGTGCTCGAAGGACTGGACGTGATCCGCGTTGTCCGAGAAATGCTGGGTGCGACGAATGGTCTGAAGGCGGCCCCCGGCACGATCCGAGGCGATTACAGCAGCAGCCGTCAAATGAATCTGGTCCACGCCTCCGACGGACCCGAAGCCGCCGCCCGCGAGATCGATCTCTATTTTGCGAAGGATGAAATTCACTCCTACGAGCCAACGCTGACACCGTGGCTGAAAGCAGGGGATGAGTAAAAGTTCGACCCAAAAGTCGTGACGATTCAAACGCAAAGACACAAGGCCGCGAAGGCGCAAAGTTGAAGGCGCCTTTCATTGCGTCATCGCGTCTTTGCGTTAGATATTCTCCAGCCTACTTCATTTCTCCACCCAGCCCCGGCAGCCACTGGATCGTCATTTGATCGGTGAACGGCTCGGCGGCTCGTTCGAGATTTTTCAGCACTTCATCGCCTGCGTAAAACTCTGCTGGAACGATCAGTACGTTCTTTCGGTTCTCGCTCTGCAGCTTTTGCAAGACATTGGCCAGACTGCGATCGCCCTCGCCCAGCACTGCGATGCGGACTCGGTGGAACCGGCTGAGCGCTGTTAGTGGGTCGTTGATCTCGAGATCAAGCCACGGTTCCGACTCTTCGGCCTGGCCTTCGCCGAGCACAAGAATCGTGGTTCCGCCAAAGGGGCCGGGGCATCGAGGTACGCTTCCCTTGCGAATCATGTCTACCGTAATAGTGTCGTCCAGTTTCTCGATGTCGGTGAATCCGGCAGCTCGCCGTTCATCCACAACCGCAGTGTGCGTCTTGTCGTCCGAATGACGCCAAGCATACGTCCGCAGCCAGTGTTTTTCCTTGGCCGTTCCATAGCGCGACACTACATATTTTCGGATGCGCGAGAAATCGGGTTTCAACGGCTCCAGCCCCAGCGCTTCAAACACCGCCGAATGAAATTGATGTTCGTTCAGCCAAGCGTTGGTCTCAAGATTTCCATACCTGGTTTTCAGGCCGACGCCTTCATACTCTTTCAATTCGCTCTGCCACCAATCCTGATCCTGTTCGTGAGCGATGACGTGCAATTGTCGCTCTGGAGGCGTTTCGCTTCCCCAATCTTCGACCAGCGGCAACGGGAAATCCTTGATTTTACTGAACTGACGGGGGCCAATCGCGATACCTTGAACGTTCATCTTTCCGGTCAGCAGCGTCACGGCCGAACAAAGCGTCGCGCCGGTTCCCTCCCCCGCCAGACAGACCCGATCGGGATCCACCGGGAAACGGTTCAGAACATACTGCCAGACGCCTTCAATCGATTGTCGGCCGGTTGCCACATCGGCTGGAAAACGATCTGGCCAGAACCAGCGCCCGCCGATGCTGAAGTCGCGTTCAAATTGTCGATGTGTCGGTTCGATGACCGCAATCGCCGCTTGATCTTTCAGCACCATCTTCCAGTAGTTCAGTCCATCTTCCGCACTCAGTCCGTCATCATTGAGCCAGATCAGCAGCGGTGCCTTGCGCTCCTCGGAAGCCCACGAGGGTAAATAAAGCTGGTAGTTGCTTTCCCGGTTGACCACGACCGCGCGTTTGCCATCATTGAGGTTTTTTGCTTTGTTTTCGACAAATACCACAAAGTCGGCCACCGGTTCTCCGGTCAGCTCGGCACTGTGGGGATTGCTCGATGGAACCGCAGCAATCGTGACGATTTTTGCATCGGGTTTTCGCTGCCGAACCTGACCGGCGGTTCCATCCCAGTACTCACTGTGAAAACCGCCGTTCAAATGTAGTACGGCATGGTCGGGGTTTTCGTCGAGCGACTTGACGATCGACTCGCCCATCGAATTATCCCACAACGATTGAGTCGACATCAAACGACTTTGCTCGTCCGTTTCCACCGTCATGAAGGCAGAGTGTCCGCGGGTTGCGTTGTCAGTTCGCTTCCAGTAAAGCTCTGAGTTGGGAAAGAGTTTCTCAGGGGCAAGACCCCGGTCATCGCTGAGTCCATCGAGCGATTTCGCGTCCGACTGCATCAGCTTGACGCGCAGCGGCCTCGGAAAATTCGATGCGATCACTTTTTTGTTGTCCGCTTTTGCCCGCTCGATCAAGGGGCGATAAGCCTCGATATAATTTCCCCAAGGGCGTGACTTTTCAAGGAACGCCTTTTCGTCCATTTTTCCCGAGAGGTACAGATCGAGTGCCGACTGTACATCCCGCTCGAACATTTCCATTGCGAGAACAACGTTCCCATCGCGGCTGCCAAGCAGTGCCTCATAGACGGCCAACTGAAGCTGATGGGTGGTGTCATCATCATGCGATTCGCCAAGGAAGACGACGTTCGCTGTGGTCAATCGCTGAGAAAATTCATCCCACGACAAGCGATCTCCCTGCCTGCCATCGCGGATCGAAATACGGTGTTCGAGTTGAGGATATTGCCAACGCTCAGTTTCCTGAGTAAATGCACTGGCAATAAATAAAGTAGAAACGGATGCGAAGGCAACCGCCTTCACAAAAACATGCCGTAAATGGGATGGAATACTTGATTGCATGAAAAGCATTTTCAAAAGAAACATAAACGCAAGGAACAGAGGGTGAATTTGACAACGCTGCTTCGTCAAGAATTCGATTTTAGGAATTGTCCTGAAATAACTTCCCGGTTTTATCTAGGTCCATCATAACCCGAAGCGTAAGCGAGGGACCACTCCAGCTTGGTGATGCCGTCCCTCGCTTACGCTTCGGGTTATGATTAAATACGGAAGTTATTTCAGGACAACCCCTTAGTTGTTTTGTAACCATTCACGAGAGAAGCTGCAACCGTACGAAAATCGGTTAAAGAAGAAGGGAAACACTAATCCGCACTAATCAACACTGATTTTATATCATCAGATTAGTGAAGATTAGTGGAAATCAGTGTTCCAAGCCTTCCTTTGCCATACTCAATCAGAATCCGAGTAACCGTTCACGACGAGCGAAAACGTTTAGCCGCAAGCCGTCGGGGGGTGCCGCCAAAAACATACTGCCACACCGAAATCATTTTTCGGCAACCCCCCAAGGCGCGCGGTGCATCGGGTTGCAGGTATTTTATTGGCAGGCAGGTTGAATAGGGAGATTGCACCCTACCGTCGCGCCTGCGCCGACTATTCTTCGATCTTTCAGCTCCAACCATAGTTCGACCTACTTTCCGTGCTTGTTTCAAACGAATGGTGGTCGGCTTCGGCTTGCGGCTAAACGTTCCATCGCTACGAATCCGAGAACGGTTGCGTTTTTTATTGGCCGGAGTGCGCTGAAAAATGGGTGTGATCTCAAACAGCGTTCGTAAACGAATCCAGCCTCAGCACATCGACCGTTTCCACACAGGCCGTCGTCATATACTTCGGCATGACATCGGTGGACAGGAACGCCAGAATCCGGTCCACCGATGGGCGTGTTCCGATGATCTCGATTCGAATTCGTTCTTCCGTAGAATGTCCATCCTGCGACAGGTTGTGCTTGCCCATGCCTCGGCAGGGCGATACCGTGTAACCGGTTGCTCCCAGCTCGATCAGTTTCGCAGGAATAATCGTTTCGACTTCGGGCGGAGCAATGATCGTCAATCGCTGGATGCTGGCCAAACCGCGGTGACGGGCGGCGAGGTAGTGATCGGTCGCTGAAACGTGTCCCTCCAGACCGTTGATGGTTAAGGTAAGTCCCTGGATAGCAAATTCCTGTTCCATATCGTGAAGTTTTTCCATCACGCTGTGGTCGACCATCTTCGTACCCGACATGTTGAGGATCACATTTTTACCTTCCAGCAGCCCGGCCTGTTCGATTTGCCTTCTCAGCGGAATCCAGTTACTGAAAATTGCCGAATCACCCACTGATAGCATCACGGTCTGACCATCGACATCGTCGACCGTCATCGTCGGACGAAAAAGCGACTTTAGCGGCACGCCTCTGGAAACGTGAATCAGAATCTTCAGTCCAATGCCGATCGCGATACCAATCAGCAAGTCCGTTGCCAACACGGCGATCAAGGTACAGACAAAAATCAGCAGCTGTTCCTTGCCAATTCGATAGACGTTGATAAATTCCTTCGGATGGGCAAGTCGAAATCCCGTGTAGATCAACATGCCCGCCAGTGCGGCCAGCGGAATCAGATGCAGCAACATCGGAATGAACGCCACGCACACCAGCAGAAACAAGCCATGCCACATATTGGCAAAACGGGTTCGCGCACCGTTGTCGATATTGGCTTTGCTCCGGACGATTTCAGAGATCATGGGCAGTCCGCCCAACATGGCGACCGCCAGATTCCCGACTCCCACGGCGACGATGTCTCGATCCATGCTCGACTTGCGTTTCCAGGGATCGAGCAGGTCGACGGCCTTAGCGCTGAGGATGGATTCCAGTGAGCCAATCATGAAGAACATCAGCACCCACTTCCAGGCGACCGGCTTAGTCAGTGCCGTGAAATCGGGGGTCTCGATTTCCTTGAACATGCCAAAGATCTGGTCAGGCATTTGAACCAGAAATTGCTGGCCCAGTTCATAGTCATGATCCAGCAGCGCATACGAATGCTCGTGCAGCAGGTCAAAAGCCAGGCCCAACGGAATCGCAACCGCCAGAACTACGACGGGCGACGGAATCATTGCCAATGCCTTGACCCGCTTGGCGATCACTGGCCACAGAAACATGATCAATACACTCAGAACACCGATCAAGGCAATCGCGGGATTGGCTTCCTCGATGAACTCAGGAATTTCGCTCAGCAGTTCCAGAGGTTCCCCCTGCTCATCAACCCCGAGCGCGACCGGAATTTGTTTGGCGATGATGATGACGCCAATCGCGGCCAACATGCCATGCACGGCTGCCATCGGAAAGAAATCTCCCAGAATACCGGCCCGAAAGAATCCGAACAGGATTTGTAAAATCGCGGCAATGACACACACGGCGATCGTCGCGCGGTAGGCGAGTTGATCATCGGCCGACCATCCGTCAACCACTCCGTCACCGCCAAACGACTCGATACAGCCCAGTACGATCACGATCAATCCCGCCGCAGGCCCTTTGATCGTCAGCTCCGAATTGCTGATCAGCGGTGCGACGAAGGCTCCCACGATGGCCGTGAATACGCCCGCGAGCGGAGGAAAACCGCTGGCCAGCGAAATGCCAAGGCATAACGGCAAAGCCACCAGAAAAACCAGAAAGCCAGCGACGAGATCGTGTTTGAGCCAAGTTGAAAATCCTTGCAGGTTGCCAATCGGCAGAAGCCCGGATGCGGGTGAGTTGGAATGATTGTGGTTCATGGTGGTGGTTGGTGAAGTTGTTTTTCTTGTGGTCGTTGAGTGTTGGATAGACGGTTTAGCCACAAGCCGGCGGAGGTTGCCGCCAAGAACGTTTTGCGATATCGAACCCGCTCAATCGGCAACCTCCCAAGGCGCGTGGCGCACCCGTTTGCAGGTGTACCATTGGAAAATAGGTTTTCCTATGGCTACCTTTCTTGGTAATTCTGACCGCTGCACACACCCTACCCTCGACTGCCCCTCTTTATGCTTGTCTCCCAATTCCTCGCTGCGTTGTCGAAGCAGTTCCGTCGCCGCGCGGTATCGCGTGGTGACACCTGGTTGAGGCACGATGCCGCCGACGATCACCAACGCGGCGATCGCCCAAATGGCCAAGCGTTCCAATGGGCGTGGTTGCATTGAAATCGTGGCAGGGGCGGGTGTCCCGGTAAACAGCCGGAAATATACACGCAGCGCCGCAATGCCATTGAGCGCGGTGGCGGCAACCACGACCACGCCATAGAGCGGGTTGGCGTGGATGGCGCACTCGACCAGCAACTCAATCCCGACAAAGCCGACCGTGCCGGGAAATCCAATACTGGCAAGCGTGGCCAGCAAGAAAAAGGCAGCCAGCAACGGCATCTGGCGAAACAGCCCGTGATAGCGATTGATCGAAACGCGACCGACGCGCCCCTCAAGTGCCCGGATGGTAATCCCCAGCGACATCAGTGCAATGTTGATGGACAGCCACAAGCTCAGTGAGCTTGCCAGTCCCACGGGCGAGAGCGACTCAAGCCCCACCAGCAGCAAGGACGAATTAGCGACAAACAAATAGCAGAACCAGCGGCGGGTACCATCCTGCACCAGCACCATCCCGGAGGCATAGAGCGCCGTTGCCAGCGACACCACGGTAATGCCTTGCAGGACTTCCGACGTCACGATCGGCAACAACATGCGAACCAGACAGTATGCACCCGCCATCGGGGTTACAAACAGAATCGCCGTTCCCAAACTCAATCGATCAAACAGATCGACCATCCAACTCTGGAACGGCAGACAGCCGCAACGTATCAACAATCCTGCTGCCATCAGGATCGAGCCCGTGACGGATTGCGTCGAGGACAGTTCCTTGGGATCCATGCAACACCATCCGACTGAAATCAGCACCAGAGACAATGCTTGGTAGGCTGCGAAGAATTTCCAAGGCTGTTGACGACGCTTGAATTCGATCAGCGGCAACAGATTCTGCGCGGCCAACAGTCCGATCAACAGCAGCGGAGCCCGACTGCTGAGCAGCGTCAACAGCAGGGTCATCGAAACCAGCGTCAATCCAAATGGGAATCGATCCCGTTTGGAAGATGGCGTCAGCAAGATCACAAAGAAATACAGCAGTGCCGCCAGTACCAGCAGCGGCGCATTGAATTGATCGACATAGATGATCTCGGTTCCAAAGAGCGACTGCGCGATGCTGAGAGGATCGTGCGCTTCAAAGGTATGCAGTGACATGAAATCAAACCAGTCCACGATCGTGATACCCAACACGACGCCGGCGACGGTCGACGTGACTCGCCAGCTCAAAACCGGGTTTCGAATCCGAGAAACCACCGCTGCCATTACCAGTGGCAAAAAGATGGCTATTTCAAGCCAAGGTCCATGTAGTTCAGCCATTTCTATTCTGTCCTCCAACTTCTAGCATCTGATTTCCGACCTCTGACCTCTGATCTCCGACGTCTGACTTCTGATCTCCGACGTCTGACTTCTGATCTCTGACTTCCGACCTCTGACTTCCGGCCTCCCCTCCCCAATAAGCAATCCACGCCGATTCCAGTTTCGCCAGCTTTCCGAAAAAACTCAAAACCGGTCGAACGACCAAAGAGTTGATCAGTGAATCGAAATAGCCTCGCTCCCATGCAAACCTGTAGATGGCGTTCCGCAGACGTGGGAATCGCGACGAACCGATGGCGGGAGCAGAATAGGCGATCCGTCGTCCGAGGGCAGATTCCAGATTGAAATAATCGCGCAGCAAACTCGGCGCTCTCAACATTTGCAACGTCCGCATCACGGCATGGCCCAGCAGGTGAACCAATGCCAGATACTGCCACCCCATTCCAATTTCAGCCACAATCAATCCGACCTGAGTCAACGACGCGAATGCCAGCGCACTTTTAATATCCGATTGCACTCGTTCGACAAGGCTGGCATAAACAGCGGTGGTCAGCCCGAGACCGACCACGAGAACGGACAAGGTGGTGGATGCGGCGATCACGGGACTGACTCGCAGAAGCAGATAAGCTCCCAAGTGAACCGACAATGCTCCGTAAAAGATGGCACTTGAATTGGTGGGGCCTTCCATCGCTCGCGGCAGCCAGCCCGAAAATGGCACCAGGCCCGACTTGCCTGCTGCCGCAAGGACCAACAACAGACCCACCGCCAGCGCCTGATTTGCCGTCAGCGTCGTTTCCACATCCGGCCATGCGGCCACCCCCATCATGCGCTGTAAATTTCCTTCTCCCGTCAAGTGGTGCAGCATCACCGCCGCGATCAGAAACGCGGCATCTGAAATTCGGTAGACCGCCCAAACCCGTAGGCCGTTGACAACGGGAGCTTGACGTTCGTGAAAAAATCCGATCAATAGTGCCGACGACAACCCGACCAGCTCCCAGCCAAAGAACAGGACTTCAATCGTTCCCGCCAGTGCGCTCAACACCATCCCCAATGTGAAAACCGAATACAACAGAAAGAAACGGCGAAACCCCGGCTCACGATGCAGGTATCGGGTTGAAAACGAACCCACCGTTCCGCAGAGAATGTAAATCAGAATCAAAAATGGAATCGACAGTCGGTCATAGACGAATGTCAGATGAAAATGAAATGCCGCTTCATCAATGGCCATCCAGTCGCCCAGATCAAATACGAGTGCGGTTCGGTCTGTGGCCAGCATGTAAAGGGTGATGCCGATCGACGCGAACAAACCGACCGCGATGGCGATCATGGCAGCAAAGCTGATTTCACGTTCGCGGTTTCCGTGATTGTCGAATGCTGAAATCACACCGGTGTAGACCAGTAAGGCAAGCGGACTCAGTAGCGTCAGGCTCGCCAGAATATTAAAAAACGATTGGCCGCTCATCGTGTTCCCTCCGATCTGTGCGACGAAGCAAGTTGTGCAAATTCCAAATGATCGCGGTGGCCTCGAAACCAGGCAATGGAATCGGCAGCCTGGGGCAGTGATTCCGCTTCGGGGACATACTCCACGAAATGCCCGTTGTGAAAGCGTTGCAGTTGACCTTGGTCGGCATTCCAGAGAACCAGTTGAATCCATCGTCCGTGGATCAGCCGAGCGGCTGCCGGGTCGCGGGCCATGATGGTCTGTATCGCTTCGGGAGGGGCTTCGATCACCATCAGCAGCCGGACGGGTTCATGAATTTCAACCATCTGCCATGGCAGTCCGGTCCGCAGATCGCTTGCGGCTCCGTTCATGACGCCGACGAGCGAAGCGATATTATGCGGGACCTTGGTACCGCAACCGTAGCCTTCGGTATCGACGCGAGAAAAATAATATTCCAGATTGATCCCGGCACAGACCGGTATGACCGCCGCCAGAATCCGGCCCAAAATGGTAAAGTCTTCATCGTCTTGATCGGGTTCATAGGACTGCAGATACACCCGGCGGTCCATAAACAGTCCGCGCGTTTTTTCTCGGCGCCCGACAATGCAAACCGCATTGGTCGCGTGGCCACACTCGGGACGAACCTGCGACAGATCCTCGGATCGACCGACGACATGCTTGTGGGCCGCGGCCGGTGTCAAATCGAGTGGGGCCGATTCAAATCGGCGACAGCGTTCGAGGGCATTCCGCTGAGCCGCTTCGTGAAGCACTTTTTGCGCGTGCCGGATGTCCTGATGATGCGATGCAGGGACCCGGGCCAGATCGAGGAGCCCGATTTGGTCACTGCAGGTGTCGTGAAATCCACCGACAAAGAAGGTCGTTTCGGGTATCTTGAGCCCGCGCGACTCAAGCCGCGAACGAACCCGTAAGTCATTGGCCATCTGGGTAAAGACGCGAGCATTCGGCCCGCCGCGTCCACCGCCGCACGCTCCGCAATTGTAGGCGGACTCGTGAGGATTGTTCATCGTGGTCGCCCCATGTCCGAGTACGACTACCAATCGCGACCAGTTCTTCGTCATACCCAGATCGCGCAAAACTTTTTCAACAAGATCAACCATTTCGTTCAGCGAATAGCCGACCTGATCGTCAAAACGTCCTGGCTCGGGCGTGGATCGCTCAAGCCGGAGCAAGGTGTTGGGAGTCACGGCTGAAAATCGGGTGATTCGGTCGCGGATGGAACTGGACAGGCGTGGAAAAAGCACTTGCGCCACGAGTGGAATCGACATCAACCAGCCGACGACCGCATAGGCAGCACCGGACCAAAGCGAGCGACTGCTGCTGTGCAGCCACTGGCGGGTTTCACCGACGATTCGCCGCAGTTGGGAGCGCCGCTGTTCTTCTTCGGCGTGATCGAGCGCCACCAGTTCTTCAACATAATGTTTCGGCTCGACGACAATCGGACAGAGCGGAACGTACTGAAACGATGCGGCTCCCCGATAGTACATCGCCGCGCCATAGAAACCGGCTCCCCCCCATGTGCGGCAATGCGGTTCAATTTCTTCGATATGACGGCGAGTCGATTCCTCCCGCTCATCCAGGCAGGTCACGACATCAAAACGCGGAGACGGACTAGAGTTTTCATGGGCTTCATCGTCCTTTGAAGTGGTGTTGTTCTCGAAGCTCTTTGGGGGCGGTACAAAACGTTGATCGGTACCGTGAATCGCCAAGGCGTCGAGAACTTGATTGCGGTAGCGTCGTTCGAACGCCCGATGGAAGACTCGCTGCCGTTCGATTTCGTCAAACATCCGAATTTCTTCCAGCAGTCGCAGCCAGTTCTGCTTTGGTATTCTCAGCAAGGATTCCGGGAGCCAGCCGAGCGACTGAGCGAGCTGAAAAATCGCGAAGGCTTCACAGCGAATTCTTCCTTCATCTGCGCTGTTTTCCCATGATGGGAGTTTTCTCAAATCGGCCAGATCAACCGGATGGTCTAAATGTTGCTGAGCCACCCATGTCAACGCCGCTCGATCAAGGAGCAGACGGATTGCGACAAAGTCCGTCAATGAACCTTTCGGCAAGGGGTGAGCGATTCGGTCGGCGCGGACTTCCATCTGCCAGATCATGCCGGCAAAACCTCGCAGGGGTTGAAGCGATTGAACGATGAAGGACTCGATCTCATCTCCGTGAACTCCCAGAACTTGCAGACTCTCCTGAATCGAATCCAACGCTGACATTGAATACGTTTGAATTTTTTTCAGTTCGCGAGCCAAGCCTCGCGTCCAGCTTGCGCTCAGTGGTTGTCGCTGGGAAAACAAACGGACGAAAGCTTCAAACAGCCCCAGATTTCGATACGGAAGCTGCCATTGCCCCAGCCCTTGATCGATCGCGTTGAGGCAAAACGGGATCAGGCATTCACTAACCAGCTCGTCGGTGTCGATTCCCGTCAAGTCGAATAATACATCCCGATGCCGCAGGGATTCTGGTGCGGGTTCGGACGGAGCCTCGGCAACGCGGTGCAAACAGGTTTCCCACAGCAGGTGAAGCGTAAACGATTCCCAAGTTGCATCGTTCCACTGATGGATTTTGTCGGCTGGATGCTTGCGGAAGAATGCGCCGCATCGTTCGAGTGCGGCTTTTTGTTCCTGGTTGATTTCACCATCGGATTTAACCAGCAGGCTCTCGATCCAGCGGCGGGTGCGCGAGACCAACAGTTTCTTTTCCTGATCGGCAACCTCCGATGAGAACTGGTCGAACGAGCGGCTTTCAGCGATCACCCAGTCCAATTGATTCGGCAAAACCGAGTGCAGTGGATGCCGCAACATGGCCCGGCGCAAGTGGAATCGCGTGCCGAGAAACCCGACCAGAATATCTGCTTTCGGCCCGAGCGTGTCCAGCAGTTCCTCGACGATGTCTTGCGGTCGTATCCGTCCGCTTGCGAGTTCACGGCGATATTGTTCCTCGGGCAAATAGGCGTGGGTGCCGAACAATTCGTGAGCGCGGCGAACGGCCTCCTCGAAGGGAAGGTGTTCCAAGCCGTGGAGTGTGTTGTGGTGAATAAAGACGGTGATGGGCCCCTGTGCAGGCAGCAAATGGCTCGCATGCTCAATGGCATGGCGAATATCGTGCTCAGAGATCACGTTGTCTGTGACAGTTAAATTCATAGCAGGCGTTGGTCAAGCCAACCGAAAAAAATACAGATGTAGGGTGTGTGCAGCGGTCGTGTTGGCCCGTCTAGTTAGCTAGACATCAAAAAAACCGAAAACCGTCAATGAGATAAAAATCATCGACCGACCGCGTAACACACCACGCGCCCAGGGGGTGCGATTAAGCGTTTGCAGACTAACGATCATTTCGTTTAGCCTCCATGGAGTGGGGGACTGGGCTGGTGGACTTCTCTGCAATCACTGTTGATAACATCGGAATCATAACCCGAAGCGTTAGCGAGGGACCGCGTCTCTTCCCTCGCTTACGCTTCGGGTTATGATTTCCACCAGGCCTGTGCGGGATTGTGTACCGCTATCGTTTCTATGGCTTCGGACGGTTTACGATGAAATCCAAATATCCAAAGCGGTGCAGAGCCCCGCACTCCATAAATAGCCGCGACGCCAAGCGTCCGCGACGCCAAGCGTCCACGACAGGACGGAGTCATAGGAGTCAAGAACTCAAACCACGAACTCTAGCCCAACAAAGGCGGGCCGCGCAATGGGCTTGCAGGAAAGAACTTCTGCAGGCTGAAAAAGAGATAATGCTTGATGACGGCGCTGATAGTATGGAAGTCAGCTTCGTCGTAAAATGCTTCATCAATCGCATCGTCCACCTTCAGGACGAGATTGGAGCTTTCTGAATCATCATCGAGTTCGATGAAGTAGCTGCCGTCGCTCGTCGCCAGATGTGGGGAATCTGAGGCAACGGATCGGCTGACCGGCAGTAGCAGAAACTGCAGGATGATGGAAAATATCAAAACGTAGATGAGAGTGCGTCTCATAGATGGGAGATACTATAGTTGTTCGGCAACTAAAGTCAATTGCGATATTTTTTCCAGTCGATGCCCAGCTTTCTCATACGCCCCCGCAAGGTGTGAGGGTTGATCTGAAGCCAATCAGCGGCTCCCTTCACTCCGTCGATGCGTCCCGCCGACCGCGTCAGCGCCCGTAAAATATGGTCTCTTTGTACATCATCAAGCGACTGAAACTCTGAATGGAAGTCACTCGGGCAGCATGAGCAAATCGGGCATGACGAAGTTGTACTGTGATCGGGTGTATTGGATGGGCCGCCTGCTGAAAATTGGGGAGACGGTCGATTTGTCGCAACCGCCGGTGACAGGACTCCCAGTGATTTTGCAACCTCGAGCGACTTGCCATTACCCAGGATCGCCGCGCGATCAATCACGGCTTGAAGCTCTCGAATGTTGCCCGGCCAATCGTAGCTTCTGAGCAGCGCAATATCCCCGTCCGTCGGCTCGACGTAAGCCAGACTGAATCGATCTGCGGCCCGCCGCGCAAAATGTTTTGCCAGCGGTTCAATGTCCTCGGCCCGTTCGGCCAGCGAGGGCATCAGAATCGGAAACGTGTTGATCCGGTACCACAGATCTTGACGAAAGGTTTTTTCGTGGACCATGCGTGTCAAGTCGCGATGGGTGGCGGCAATGATCCGGACATCGACCTCGACAGACGACTGACCGCCCACTCGTTCGATCTGGTGATCTTGCAATACTCTCAGCAAGCGGACTTGGGCCGCCAGCGATAGTTCAGCGATTTCATCGAGAAACAATGTCCCGCCATGCGCTCGCTCAAACCAGCCCGCCCGTTTTTCGTTGGCGCCGGTGAAGCTGCCTTTCTCGTGACCGAAAAGTTGTGAGTCCACCAGGTCCGCCGGTATCGCACCGCAGTTGACTCGCAGGAACGGGCCCTGGGAACGGCTGGATTGATAATGGATGGTGCGTGAAATGACTTCCTTGCCCGTTCCGGTTTCTCCCAGCAGCAATACGGGAACATCCAGCGACGCGACAAGCTGTACACGCTCCAGAACGAGTCGCAATCCTGTATCCGAACCGATGATGTCGTTGATCATGTTTCTATCTTATTCGATATTGCTAATCTGTCTATGTATTATCATATTTGATAAAAAAATATCAAACATGATACAGATTGCTTGGTGCTGTTTTAAAATGTATAAAAATTAACATTCATTGGGCGATCAATCGAAGGCACAGGTTTTGCTTCCCTGCTCTAAGTTCCGTTCCGATTCGCGGAGCGACCCGTTATCATCAAACGACTGCTGCTCACACCCTTCATCCCAACCGCATGACCCATCGGGCCTGCTTCGAATGCCTCAAGATAGAAATCACAGTGACAGGCCACTGGAAGTCGGCTTACCGACTGCCGCAACTTCCTTGCCAACTGAAGAAACAAACGTCGCTCAGGACCAACCGACTCGTGGGGTATTGGAAACCCCCGATTCGTTCAATGGAATTCGGATCGCCGTTGTGGGTGGAGGATTTAGTGGCACGGCGACCGCGATCAATATCCTTCGCAGATTGCACAAGCAGGGAAACCGCAACGAATCGGTCTCGCACCCATCGGTGTCGATAACGTTGATCGAAAAGGGACATCGTCTTGCAACCGGACTTGCCTACGGTTCAGGTCGCGGAACGGACTTGCTGAACGTTCCATCGGACAAGATGAGTGCGCTCGACGACGATCCCTCCCATTTTGTTCGCTGGTTGATCGCGCACAACCAGATCAAACCTGAGCCCGATATTCACTTTGCGCCACGGCCCGTTTATTCGCAGTACCTCAAAAGCACTTTGGACAGCGCTATTAAAGAAAGTTCTTCGCAGACCCATTTTCGCTGGATCGAGGATGAAGCGATTTCCATCCATCCTGATCGTGCGAGTGGTCGCTATCAGATCGACCTGCGGCAGAATTCGAGCCTGATCGCAGATGTCGTGGTGTTTGCCGCGGGCTGGCAGGGAATCAAACGCATCGGCACGTTTACGGACGAAGTACGGGCGTCGCCAAGGTTCATCAATAGTGCTTGGTCGCCGGATGCATTTGCTGCGATACAGCCGACCGATCGAGTGTTGGTGATCGGGAGCGGGTTGTCGATGTACGATACGGTGTTGACGCTCAACGCAAACGGCTTTCGTGGCGAGGTGGTGTCGTTGTCGCGACGTGGAATCTTGCCGATGGAGCATGCTTATAATGGCAAGCACACGATCTCAGACGATCTACTGTCGAAGTTGTGCCAGAAAGAGAACCATCGTCTTGCTGACACATTGCGAACGGCTCGCAGAGAAATCAAGGCCATTGAAGCGGCCGGTCAAAACTGGCGGGCACTGATTGGTGCACTGCGGCCTGTCTCCCAAGCAATCTGGAAATCGTGGTCGCCCCAGGATCGGGATCGGTTCCTGCGCCACTATGGAACGATTTGGGACGTTCATCGTCATCGTTCTCCGCCCGAAAGTGCCGCCATCATTTCCGCTTGGAGGCGCGATGGCCGATTGAAAATTGTCTCCGGTCGGATTGAGCAAATCATTCCTCAATCAAATCAGTTTCAGGTACATTGGCGACCTCGCGGTGAATCCAGTGCGATTCGCGAACAGCCGTTTGACTGGATCGTGAATTGTCTTGGCCCTGAGTCGGATGTTCGCAAGTCGAACGTTTTGTTGATGCAGCAATTGTTGAACGATAGACTGGTTGCACCTCACGAGACGGGCATCGGCCTTCGCGTGGACGATCACCTACAGTTAGTCAACGCCGACGGAGTTTCACTGGAAAGTATGTTTCTGGTGGGGCCGTTGCTGCGGGGTGCCTTCGGTGAAGCGACGGCAGTACCCGAATTGAGATCGTTTGCCGCTCGGGTGGCCGACACGATCGTTGGGAGCGTGGTTCGTGGGTAAACCAAGGTGTTTGAAGGATGAGATGAAAGGATTCGTTTATCGTTTGGGGCGATTCTTGCTTTTCGCAGTGTTCATTTCAATCGTTGCGGGATGCAAGGATTCGGATTCCAATTCTCTATCATCAGGCACGTTGCTCAACGTTTCCTATGATCCCACGCGAGAGTTTTTTCAAGAATTCAACACGGCCTTTCAGGAACATTGGCTTGCGAAAACCGGCCAATCTCTGTCCATCCAGCAATCTCATGGTGGGGCGGGAAAACAAGCCCGTGCGGTGATCGACGGACTGAAAGCGGACGTGTTGACGCTGGCGATAGGCTATGACATCGACACCATTGCCGAGCGATCGAAACTGTTGCCGGCGGATTGGCAAGGCCGCTTGCCGAAGAACAGTGCGCCCTATACGTCCACCATTGTTTTTCTGGTTCGCAAGGGGAATCCCAAGCAGATTCGGGATTGGCAGGATCTGGCCCGGCCGGGAATTGAAGTCATTACGACCAATCCAAAAACTTCGGGTGGGGCGCGTTTGAATTATCTTGCCGCCTGGGGAGCTGTTCTGCAGAAAACGGGCAGTCAGGATGCGACTCGCAAAGTCGTTCAGTCCATCTTCCAGAACGTGGTGGTGCTGGATTCCGGTGCTCGGGCTTCGACGACGACCTTTGTCCAGCGTGAAATGGGGGATGTTTTGTTGACTTGGGAAAATGAGGCTTTTCTGGCGATCCGGGAGTTCGGCTCGGAGCGATTTGAAATGGTGGTCCCGCCGTCGAGCATCCTTGCCGAGCCGCCGGTGGCGCTGGTGGATGAAAACGCCAAGGCCAAAGGAACGGTCGAAGCTGCGACGGCGTATCTTGAGTTTCTGTTTTCGCCCGAAGGGCAACGTCTGGCCGCGAAACACTACTACCGCCCTTCCCTGCCTGAGCGGGTTGAGCCCGAGGATCTCGCTCGGTTTGAAACGATTGAATTGTTTACCGTTGACGAACGATTTGGCGGGTGGCGGCAGGCTCAGGCTATTCATTTCTCCGAGGGTGGAGTGTTTGATCAGATTTTTGAGAATTAGTTTTTCTGTCGTTCATCCTAACCCGCAGCGTAAGCGAGGGACTGCTCGAGCTTGGTTAGCCCGTCCCTCGCTTACGCTGCGGGTTAGGATTGGTATGATACCCGTTTCGTTAGCAGTAATTTATTGACGGCCACCCCCATGCCTCGACTTGGACGATCAAAGCGGCTTCTTCCCGGTTTCGGGCTGACGATGGGTTTTACGCTGCTCTACCTGAGCCTGATCGTGCTGATCCCTTTGTCCGCGCTATTCATCTCGTCGGCGCAAATGGGGGTTGCGGATTTCTGGAAAGCGGTCAGCCATCCTCGCGTGATTGCATCCTATAAACTGACGTTCGGAGCGTCGCTGATTGCGGCGATCATCAACACGATTTTTGGATTTATCGTTGCGTGGACGCTGGTGCGATACCGTTTCCCGTTCAAGCGGGTACTCGATTCGCTGGTGGACCTTCCGTTTGCGATGCCCACGGCCGTTTCAGGAATTACGCTTACCATGCTTTATTCAAGGAATGGTTGGATCGGGCAATATCTCGATGGGCTGGGAATCAAGGCGACCAACTCTTCGCTGGGGATTGTGATTGCGTTGACCTTTGTCGGATTGCCGTTTGTGGTCAGGGCTTTGCAGCCAGCCCTGGAGGATCTCGAACGTGAGAACGAAGAGGCGGCGGCCAGTTTGGGAGCGAATCGGTTTCAGACATTTCGGCGAGTGATTTTGCCGGCGGTGGTGCCAGCCATCCTGACCGGTTTTGCGATGTCGTTTGCTCGCGGGATTGGAGAGTATGGCTCCGTGGTTTTTATTTCCGGAAACCTTCCTTACAAAACAGAGATTGCGTCACTGCTGATTGTCACCAAGCTCGACCAGTACGATACCGCCGGCGCGACCGCGATTGCACTGGTCATGCTGTTGGCATCGTTTGGGATACTGTTGTTGATCAACGGCATTGCGTGGTGGGCGTCGTCAAAAGCAAAGTGACACGTAGGTGATCGTATATGAGCAAATCTGAACAAACTGTGGGAACTGCACGAACGGTGACTGGCCATCCGATGGCCAGACGCGCGACGGGTCTCGACGAACCGGTTTGGGTCAAACTGTGTTTGATCGGACTGACGGTTGGATTTTTGGGCGTGTTTCTCGTCGTTCCAATGTTTGCCATTTTTGCGGAAGCGTTACGCAAGGGCTGGGGTGTGTACGTGGCCAGTTTGATCGAACCGAACGCGCTGGCGGCGATTCGGTTGACCTTGCTGGTGGCCGCCATTGCGTTGCCACTGAATCTGGCCTTTGGTCTGGCGGCATCGTGGGCGATTGCCAAATTCAAATTTCGTGGCAAGAGCCTGTTGATGACCTTGATCGACTTGCCGTTTGCCGTGCCGCCGGTGATTGCCGGGTTGATTTTTGTGTTGTTGTTGGGCAGTCACAGTTTGCTCGGTGGCTGGCTGGACCGGCAGGGGATCGAGATTATTTTTGCGGTGCCGGGGATCGTGCTGGCGACCTTGTTCGTGACCTTTCCATTCATCGCTCGCGAATTGATTCCGTTGATGGAAGAACAGGGAACGGAAAGTGAAGAAGCGGCAGTCAGTTTGGGCGCCAGCGGTTGGCAGACGTTTTGGCGAGTCACGCTGCCCAATGTCAAATGGGGGTTGTTGTATGGAGTGATGCTTGCAAATGCGCGGGCGATTGGGGAGTTCGGGGCCGTTTCGGTGGTATCGGGAAGCATTCGCGGCAAGACGAACACCGTCCCGCTGCATGTTGAAATTTTGTACAACGAAAATCTGGTGGCTTCGTTTGCCGTGGCATCCCTGCTCGCCCTGTTGGCGTTCGGAACCATGATTGCGAAGACGCTGTTGGAGACCCAGGTAGATCGAGAACGAGAGGGACTATGAGCATTGAAGTCAAACACATTTCAAAGACCTTTGGCAGCTACATTGCATTGCGCGATGTCAGTCTTCGTGTCAATGATGGCGAACTGTTGGCGTTGCTTGGGCCGTCGGGGTCCGGCAAGACGACGCTGATGCGAATCATTGCCGGACTGGAGGCACCTGATCCGAATCCGGACAGCGAAGTTCTGTTTCATGACACGGACGTGACGGGGCAATCGGTTGGACAGCGGCGGGTTGGGTTCGTATTTCAGCACTATGCGCTGTTTCGGCACATGTCGGTGTTTGAAAATATCGCCTTTGGGCTTCGCGTCCGCCCTCGACGCGATCGACCTTCGAAATCGGAGATTGCAGATCGGGTGAATCGGTTGTTGGCGCTGATTCAACTGGACGGTTTGGGAAATCGTTACCCCTCGCAGCTTTCGGGAGGACAACGACAACGGGTTGCGCTGGCACGCGCGTTGGCGGTCGAGCCCAAGGTACTGTTGCTCGATGAGCCGTTTGGAGCGCTCGACGCGCAAGTGCGGAAGGGACTGCGAGACTGGTTGCGAAAACTTCATGACGAAATTCATTTGACCAGTGTGCTGGTCACTCACGATCAGGAGGAAGCGTTGGAGGTGGCCGACCGGGTGGTGGTGATGAACAACGCCCAGATCGAGCAGATCGGCACGCCGAGCGAAGTCTTTCATCAACCCGCGACGCAGTTTGTGATGGAGTTTTTGGGGCAAGTCAATGTGTTCCGCGCCCGATTGAGCGATGGCAAGGCGCGGATTGGCAATGTGGCGATTGACTATCCGGAGTATACGCAGCGGACCGAAGTTCCCGCCGCGGTTTATATGCGACCGCATGAGCTGGAGATCAGCCGATCCAAAACTCAGGACAGCAGCCTGGCGGCCAAGGTGGAAAAACTGAATCCAGCCGGTGGGACGGCGAAAGTCGCTTTGTCGGTCGGCGACAAGCAGGTTCATGTCGATTTGAGTCTGGAGCGTTTTGAAGAGCTGGGGCTGGCGCTGGGCGAGCAAGTCTATGTCACTCCGAAGACGGCCCGGGTCTTTGTCGACGATTCAGCGCCGGAATAGGCGAACAGTCGTGCATTCGGATTCTTCCGTCGGCGTCTCTTTCTTTTCCTGCTTTCAGCTGTTCCACCAAGCCAGGTCTGGACCTGCGGTCCTGAAGGATCTGACAAATTGACTGGACTTATTTCGCCCCGGTTGTTAGACTTTTCGAGATAAACGATGCCATCGTAGCTTCAATCGGCAGAGCACCGCATTCGTAATGCGGGGGTTGGGGGTTCGACTCCCCCCGATGGCTTTTGCAAAAACCCCGGAAAACACGGGGTTTTTCGCGTTTCTGGGGCGTTTTCGGTGTGGCTGTCTATCTTGCCTAAATTGCCAGAAAATGACTCGAATTGACATGGTTTGCCCAGCGTAGGGGCAACATCTGGGGCAACATTTCGCGACTCGGTTTTGGTCGATTCGGCAGTCCGACCATCCGTTCCGGTTGCCAACTTCGATTCTCGGCTCGGAAGTGTTGGTAGTGTCGGCAGTGGCAATATCGGAAGCGAATCGACAGCCCCGGCAACGTCCAGCAATCGCGGATCCGAAACAAGGAATGGAGTAGATGACCGGAAAGTTCTCGAATCGCTTTCTTTTGAGAGCTGATTTCCTTTCCTCACCTTTGATCTATCGAATAAACACTTCGTCCCTCGCCCTGATAGTTATCAAAAATATGCTGATAAACCGTATCGCATTTTTGTTGATACAATTCGGGTGTGTAAGCGCGGGGGAGTTCATCGAGAATCGTTTTCACGGTGGCGTAAACGTCCGCCCTTGTCTGTTGACGTTTTCGCCAATCCATCACCAATTTCGCCTCTTTTACTGTCTTTAACAAAGAACGAGCGACTTTTTTGACCTCTGCCGTCTCCTTGGCAGTCATCTCGATTTCAGGCTTGGTCAAAATGTCGAACAACGCCAATTCCTCTTCGGTCAGCTTTTCAGTAACTCCCCGTTTTTCTTCCTCGCTCAGCTCTTTGACAAACGACATCAGCTTGGCGAAGAAACCCTCGACATCCATTCCTTTGTTATACTCCTCAATTAACTGCTTGAATTTTTCCAGCAAATCCGTTCGTGTTTTGTTCAGCGTCACCATCAACTGTAACTTTTCGCCGACTGCCTTTTTGAGCTTCTCCGCCTCCGTTCGTTTGCGTCCGCGTTCAAAATGAGCTTTTAACGCATCGAAATCGATCTGGCTCAGATCAATCAACCGCGTCTCTTCCGTGGAGTGAATGACATATCCTACCGTGGAAACCGATTCGTCCAGTAAACCGCCGATCTGCTCCATCAGCTCATCAATGTCGGTCTCTTCGGTAAACGAACGAATCTTCTCGGCCACCACTGACAGACAAGTCTTGATCGGCATGAACTCGTTGGCCCTGGGATCGGGCAACATTGCCTTGTACAACCGCGTCACTTGCCCGACCAGCGAAATAAATTTCTTCTTCAGTTCGTCGTTGACAATGATTTTCTCAACGGAATCGTCCACCGCTGCTTCGACTTTTTTGTCAACCAGAACGGTTGCCGCGTTTTCCAGATATGCCACCTTCTGAAAGCCGTCCGCCTGGATGATGGATTGCAAATCAACCCCTCGTTCGCGACAGAATGAAACCGCCGCTGCGATGGCCAATTCCAACTCAGCGACCAGTTGATCCTTGCTTTGAATCGGGCATTCTCCCGGCTGGATTCCGCCGCCCGAAGAAGAACCGTAAATCGCCAGAGCTTTTTTCAAATCCCGGAAGACCCCGACATAATCGACGATCAGACCGTTGTTTTTTTCTCCGAATACCCGATTCGCCCGTGCAATGGTCTGCATCAGTGTGTGGTTCTTCATCGGCTTATCGAGGTAGATCGTGGAAACGCTGGGAGCGTCGAACCCGGTCAGCCACATCGCACAGACAAAGACCAGCCGGAAGGGATCGTCGGCATTCTTGAATTTTGTTTCCAGGTCTTGTCTAACCATTCGTTCCCGATGCTTGGTAATGTCAAACCCTTTTTCCTTGAAGTAATCGATTTCGTTTTGTTGCTGTGAGACGACCACTGCCATATCGGTCGATTCCATAAACTCGACTTTGGCCTGCAACTGTTGGTAACTCGCCAGGGCGACGGGGTCTTTCGCTTCGCCAGCCAGTGCCAACGGATCGACCTTGCCCATCACCTCACCCCGCCGCAATAAAGTCGACTCTCGGGCCGCCAGTTCCGATTGCAGGTCAGCCAAGTACGCGCCCCAGTGCTTTTTAACCTTCTCGTACATCTTCACGGCGGTCAATTTGTCGATGCAAATGACCATCCCCTTACCACCCTGTTCCCGTCCCATGAAATGAGCGACTAAATCTTCGGCAACTTTCTCAAGCCGGTCGTCACGGGTAATCAGGTGGTACTCGCGGGCGAACTCCCGCTCCAATTTCTTTTCCTGCTCGTCATCGAGTTCGGCCTGCTCAATCAGCGCTTCCAAATCTTCCTTGAAGTTCTCGTTGGCCAGTTGGAGTTCGGGAATACGATTTTCGTAAAAGAGAGGGACTGTCGCCCCGTCTTCGATGGACTGACGGAAGTTGTAAATCGAAACATAGTCGCCAAAAACTTCTTTGGTCTTTTCCTCGCCCGCCATCAACGGCGTGCCGGTAAACCCGATAAAAGCGGCCTGGGGTAAAGCATTCCGCATGTTGAGGGCCAGTGTGTCATATTGCGAACGATGGGCTTCATCGGTCATCACGATAATGTCGTTGCGGTCGCTCAATTTGGGGTATTGCTCCCCCTTTCTCGTACCGAATTTTTGAATCAGCGTAAAGATAAAGCGGTGGTCTTCTGACAGGAGCTGTTTCAAGTGCGCCCCGCTGTCGGCCTGACACTCTTCGGTTGCAGCCCCGGTGTTGCGGAAGTTTTTATAAATCTGGTTGTCGAGGTCATCCCGGTCGGTGACGACAAGGAAAGTCCAGTTGCCGGGAAGCTTTCGCAAGACCTTTTGCGAAAAGAAAACCATCGAAAACGATTTGCCGCTCCCCTGCGTGTGCCAGAACACTCCCAGCCGTCCCTGATTGGTTTTAATTTCTTGCAGGGCGGCGACCGAGTTATTCACTCCCAGATATTGGTGGTTTTTCGCTGTCACCTTGACCAGTTCGCCCTTGGCATCATCGAACACGGTGAAGTTTTCGGTCAGGTCCAAAAAGCGGGAATGCTCGCAAGTTCCCCGGATCACCGTTTCCAGCGAAATGATCCCCTGCTCTCCTTCGCTGTTGATTCGCTTCCAGTCGGAAAAATGTTCCCAGCCCGCCGTGACGCTGCCGATCTTGGCCCCGCTCCCGTTCGACAAAATGATGAGCGCGTTGTACCAGAACAGTTGCGGAATAGTCGACTTGTAATCCTTCAGGTTGTGTTGGTAGGCATGTTCCAGTTTACCGTGGGACTTTTTTAGTTCGATGAACAGAAGCGGCAGGCCGTTGACGAACCCGACCAGGTCGGCTCGGCGTTTGTAGAGGTTGCCCGAAACCCAGAATTGCGAAGCCAGGAAGTAATCGTTGTTGTCGGGGTTGTTCCAGTCGATCACCTGCACCGTTTCATCGACTTCTTCGCCGGCGTCGTTTTGAAAACTGACCTTCACCCCGTCCTTGAGTAATTTATAAATCTCCCGATTGGTATGGGCCAAGCTCATGGCGCTGCGATCCTTCGCCAGTTCGTCCATCGCCAGTTGCACGGCGTCGTTGGCAACATCGGGATTGAGCTTTTCGATAGCCGCCTTGAGTCGCGGCCAGAGAATTACATCATTGGTCGTTTCCCGACAGCGCGTCGGCCCAGTTCCACCAACTTTTTCGTAAAAGCAATTAGCCGTCGACCAGCCCAGTTCTTCAAACAGGGCAATCGCCGGTTGTTCAACCAAAGCATTTTCAGAAAAGTCGGTTTGGTTCATGATTGATCGATGTCTTTACTCATTCGTTTGTTGCTCATTTGTGCACAGCAAGTTAGTTTGTCGCTCACTTTTGCCGATCTGTGAGCCACAAAGTCAAAGTCATTCCTGGCCTTCCAGCGTATTGTCGGAGAGATTCTCGTATGCGATTTTGAATATCTCTGACGCATAATACGTCTTGGGAGAGTAATCTGGCAGCAGTCGCAAAACTCCCACTTCGGTTAACTTTTCCAGATCAGACTTCGCCGTTGGATAGGATACGTCCAACTTTCGCGCAATATCCGCAACGGAAACAAATGGATGGACGAAAGTTTGATTCAAGATCATTTGCAAGCGAACGTTACCGCTGGTTTCCTGCAGCATCTTTTGATACCGTTCACTGACGGCTAACAACCGTTCACAACGTGAAATGGTTGCGTTCCCTTGAGCAATAGTCGCCCGTAAACAAAACTCGATCCAGCGTTCCCAGTCATTTTCGGTACTAATTCGAAACAGGCCCTGGATGTATTCGTGTCGATATCTTTCGAAGAAGTCGCTCAAATACAGCCATGGTTTTGACATCTGACACGAACGTTGCAGCATCAATGCCAACAGCAATCGGCCGATGCGACCATTTCCGTCCGTAAAAGGGTGAATCGTTTCAAATTGATAATGGACAAAGAAACAATTGATTAAAGGATGGATAGCGGGTTCGGAATGAATGAATTTCTCTAAGGCATCCATACAATCCAAGACCAAATTGGGGGGCGGTGGAACGAATCGGCGATCGGAACCAATCGCCACTTGAACCGTCCGAAACTTGCCAGGGTTCTTTTGATGCCCCCGGACGCCGCGCATCAGTAGTTCATGCAATTCACGGATCAGACGAAGGCTTATCGGCAGCGGGCTGCTTGCGGCATGTTGAATAGCCAGACGATAGTTGAAAACTTCCCGGAACCGATTGGTTTCATCGGTGTCCTGTGCGGCATCGGGAGGGGCCATCTCGAACAACAGCAACTCTTTAGGAGTCGCGTAGGTTCCTTCCAAGGCAGAAGACTGAATGGCTTCCCGGTCCTCCGTTGGTCTGAGCAGGATTGCCGGGTTAGGCAGAACTCGCCCGATTCCATCGAGCACTCCGGTGACTCGCACCGCTTCGGCAATCTGAGGCCAAAGCCGCTCCGGAAGTTGCCAGGCTGGCGGCAATGGATCCGGAACGAAGGCATGTCCAACTTCGATTGGAACAAGTTTGCCGGGTTTTGAAGGGTGGAATGAGTTGGGATCCATGAAATGATCTAGAAATTGGCTTTGTTAACTTTAATGCCATTTTAATTAAAATCGATCGATTAAAAAAAACGGCCAAAAATTTTAATCGACACGTTATGATTAAAATCCCAAAGAAATTGACCCTATTATTGTATCAATCGCTGCAATTTTCCGGATTAACTATCCCATTCATTTTGACTGCTTTTCAGCAGCAACCAAATCCCAGTTAGTCGCAAGTACTTAAGAATCATTGGCTTATGTCAATATCGACTTGTTGACCAGCTAAACACCCCACCAGCCAATCGCTGGTATTGGCTTTTAGATAATGTCGAGTTCTTCCACTTCCAGTTGCCCGCTAATCAGTTTGGGCAGGAGTAGGTCACGGGACGCCCGTAGTTTTCTGTTTTTCTCCGCCATGCAGTGCTGGTCAAGAAACATTGGTTCGGTGGTTTCGTGGAATCGAGCCAATACGTCTTCTGAAGGGACAAGAATGGTTGCCTTTTCAAAATCGCCAGAGTTTACGGCGGGGTATGCTGACCCTGTGGCGTGATTGACCAAGTAGCCCACGAACTCATCAGTGGTCAGGGTGTGATAAAGATACGAAAAAGGTGCCGTCGTTCCACTGATGACTGCGAATCCGGTCGAAACGATCATGTTCGGCAGCGGATTCAAAATGAGGCTGTAAGATTTGCGATTCGGCCTGACGGTGGACCAAATCAAATCGCCATTACGGACGATCCGTCTTGCACGCCCCGGTGCCTCAGAAAATGGTAGTAAGCGAACTTCATCAATCGCCCCGGTCGAAACAGACGCAATATCGATATAGTTGACTTTATCGGGTTCCATGCCCTTTTTGATGCTAAGGGCGTTCACATCGGCAACATCGGAAAGGGGCAAAGCTTTCCACCCTTCAGGAATTTTGCCCAGTGGGGAGTTGATGAGTTTTACTTTTTCGTGGCCGGGGAAGCGGAAGTTGACGAACCATTCCCGATAAATCGCTTGGGCCATTTCTTCCAGGATGGCGATCCGCCGACTGTTGTTCTCAATCAGGTCGTCATACGCCGACAATACCCCGGCAATGTTGAGCTGGGTCACCTTACCGTGGTTTGGACACTCAGCCTTTCTAAGATTCGTTTGTGTCAGCAGAGGTTGGGCGGCGCCACCAGCATGACGATGTAGGTCCAAATAAATGAGAAGGTAAGCCGTGTAGCGGTTAAACACCGGCCCATGTTTTGAGGAGGCAACAATCGTATTGTCAGACGCCCAGAATTTACCGCTGCAATACTCGATTGATCCGCAGTACGCACCAACCCGCCCGATGATTATGCCGTTATCGTATTTGAACTCGTCACTAAATCCAATTCGACCGTTTGATCCATAGACGGGAAACTCTCCAACATCGGAAGCTTTAACGGACTTCCCGTTATAGAAATCAACAATCTCGCCCAACGTGGTCTTCGAAGTGGAATTCTTTTTCATCCAACCTCCTCTAACAGGCGAGCAACGTTGCCC
This sequence comes from uncultured Pirellulaceae bacterium, assembly GCA_964414815.1. Lineage (GTDB taxonomy): Bacteria > Planctomycetota > Planctomycetia > Pirellulales > Pirellulaceae > Mariniblastus. The sequence continues at coordinate 39,406 of CAYPXY010000027.1, forward strand.
GCAATCCGTTCCTCCAACTCACGGGCTTCGCTGTTGAGAACTTCCAGTTCTTCGTTGAGTTCTTCCAACCGCTCGGCAAAATCAAAATCATCTTCTCCCTTGTCCGCTACGCCGACGTAACGACCGGGGTTGAGACTCCAGCCCTGGCTCTCGATTTCCTTGAGCGTGGCGACGTTGCACAGCCCGGGAACGTCAGCGTACTTGAGCTTGGGGAAAGTCGCTTTCAGGTCAGGTTCTTCACCGGGGAAATCGTTATCGTCGCCGGCGGTGAATTCGGGCGTTTCGCCCCGGTACAGGCGGACGATATTGGCGATGTATTCAATTTGCTTGGGGCTGAACGTCCGGTGGGCACGATCCACCTGCCGAAAGATATGCCGGGCGTCGATGAACAATACTTTGTCCTTGCGCCACTCCAGATTCTCGTAACCCGACGCGTCAGCGAGGGATTTGCCCGGTCTGGATCGACGGTCCCTCGCTGACGCTTCGGGTTGTGATTTGGAAGTTTTGTCCGTCTTTAACGCTTCGGGTTGTGATTTGGAGCGATCCAGGAACCAAAGCGTGCAAGGCAGCGTGACGGTGTAAAAGAAGTTCGGACCGATAGCGATCATCACATCGACCGCATGGGCCATCAGTAGTTTCTTTCTGATTTCCATTTCCGATTGCCGGGCATCAGCGGCACTGTTGGCCATGACAAAGCCTGCCCGCCCCTTTGCATTCAGGGCGGAATAAAACAACGAAATCCAGAGGTAGTTGGCGTTATCGGCCTTGGGCATCCCCAGCGGGAAACGGGGATCGTCTTTAATTTTTTCCTTGTCAACCTTGTCCACGTTGAACGGCGGATTAGCCATCACGAAGTCGAACTTGCCGACCGATTCGTGCAGGTCTTCGTAGTAGCTGTTGCCTTCCTTGATGTCGCCGGAGAGGGCATGAACAGCGAGGTTCATCAGGCAGAGTTGACGGGTTTCGTCTACTCGCTCTTGGCCGTAGACAGAGATTTCGACGCTGGGGTTGTGCTTGTGGGCTTTGATGAAATCAGCCGACTGGACGAACATACCCCCCGAACCGCAGGCGGGGTCGAAGATGCGCCCGTAGTACGGTTCGATAATTTGCACGATTAACTTAACCAGCGAAGTGGGAGTAAAAAACTCGCCCCCTTTTTGCCCTTCGGCACGGGCAAAGTTGCCCAGGAAATACTCGTAGATTTTCCCGAAGGTGTCCCCCTCGGCATCGACGGGGATGGCCGAAAAGTTTTTCAGCAGGGCAACCAAGGTTGAGTTCTCGATTTTGGTGTAGCTCTTGGGAAGCACTCCTTTGAGATCTTCGTTCTCGGATTCGACTGCCTTCATCGCTTCGTTGATGGCCTTGCCGATATTGTCCCCTTCCGGTCGCTCCAGGAGATAAGAGAAGCGGGCTTGCGGCGGCAGGAACATGACTCCCTTGGCCTGATAATCCTCCTTGCCGATGGTCCGCCGCCCGGTGCCTTTGCTGGCCAGTTCCTTTTCGGCCTGCGTGAAACGATGGTCGGCATAGCGGAGGAAGATCAATCCGAGCACGGGAACAGAGTAATCCGACGATTTGAGCTTGCTGTTAGCTCGTAATTCATCTGCCGAAGCCCAAAGCCGTTTTTCAACTTCCGAATAATTATTCGCCATAATTTATTGTGTTCAATTTCCGGGGATTCTGCGAGTTTTTAAACTTTTATCTGCCGCTCGCCTAAAAACGATTCGAAATCTCGTCAGTTGCGAGCCGTCAAATCCTGGATGGTCTGATTGGCTTTCTGAAGATGGCTGAGCGAACGGGCTATCGAAGCTCGGACCTCATCCACGTATCCGTCCACCGAAGCACACCAGGCTCGATTGAGATACCGTTCGCCTGCCGCAAATTCATTCATCACGTCCGCAAAGCCCTGCATTCCGAATCGCTGGATCAACGCGTTCCGCGAGTCGGCAAACTCATTGAACGAGGCAACACACTGATCGTCAATGAAGGGTGCAACCTCCTCAAGCGGCATCGAATCGAATTTCGAGTTCAGCTCTTCCAGACGCACAAGCATGTTCTGCATGGCAGTCGTCAAGGTAGAAAATTGAGCCTGCACGCGATCCATGTCCTGGCTTGCGGCCTTGCTGGTTGCTCGCAGCAAAACCACCCCGACGATACCAACCAGAAAGGACGCACCATACCAGGGCCAGCGAATGGTTGACCATAGAGTATCCAGCTTTGCGGTTCTATGGCTGATTACGTCCTTTTTTGAAACCGGGTGTTCGAGCTTGGGAGGTTTCTGGTCGTTATCCACTGATTCTGCAAGGATCGCATCGTATCGAGATTGCCAGTCGTTGAGTTGCTGAACAGATTTTTTCAGTCCAGCGGAATCTTGCGTGCCGATTGGCTCGATGATCAACTCGTCAAACTCGGTTTTCGGAACGGCCAGCTTGCCGTTCAGGCTGTTTAAATCAATCCGTTCCGCTTCCGGCAGCAAGTCAATCTCTTTCTGCGAGACCGTCGCCAAGACGGCGGAAAGAAATCCCAACCACAACAAAGCATGCCCCAGTAATCGCCTCGAACTCATGTTGCTATTCTCCTGTCACCATACCGAACCGACAATTTTGACCAAGGCGTGGATCACTTCCACCAATGCCTCGCCCACGATGAATCCGGCTGCAATCGGCACGCCGACTTCGTGGCCAAACCTTTTTCCCATGACGGAATCCGAAATGACTCGCAAAACGTTCCCGATCGTATAGGTCAGAACAATCGCAAACGGCATATAGAAACCCAAGGCGATCAGAACTCCCACGCCTCCAAGACCACTGACGGCCAGCAGCATTCCCAAACCGGCCCCGGCGGAATAGCGATAGGTCGGAACGTTGTCGCTCATGATCCCGTCGATCACGGTTGCCAGTGCCGTCGCCTGGGGAGCAGGCAACCGGTCGCTGCCCATTTCGTACTGGCGATGCAGCACCAACATCAGGGCAACCACCAGAAACGGCCCCATCCACGCACCGAGAAACTGCCCGATCTGTTGCAGCCGAGGCTTGGCTCCTACCAAATATCCCGTTTTCAGGTCCAGCATGATGTCGCTGGCTTGCGCGATGGCCATACAGACGGACGCTCCGACCAGAATCGAACTTAAAATCGCTGATGTTGCCGACATACCCGATTTGACGATCACGATCACAATCGTCACGGCAATCAAGGTCATGCCTGAGAGTGGCGACCAGTTGGTTCGCCCGACACATTCCGAAACAATGACGCCTGCAACCCAGATCCAGACCGTCCCCAGCAGCGCCATCAACACGGCGTGCAGCCACGTGACTTCGGTCGATGCCAGATGAGCAATCACGACCATGGCAATCACGCCCAACACGATGAACGTGTAAAGTAACTTGATCGGCAACTCATCTGCCGACTGTTGTTCCGTACCGAGTTGGGTGGCGGCCTGCATCGACTTCATGGCACTTCGAATCAAGGGGAACGCCATGATAATCCCGCCGAGGGCCGCTCCTATCAGCATTCCGATTCCGGTGGGCAGGAAGAGCTGTTTTCTCATTTCGCCCGGATTCGGCAGGGTCTGCAATACGCTTTCTGACCCAAAAATCAGCAACAGCGGGACAACGACAAAGTAGCAGATAAATCCACCGGCACCGAACCAGAATCCGCCCACACCTGACAGATATCCAACTCCGATTGTCATGACGGACAGATAAAACACCAGATTCAACATCGAACTCAAACCGAGCGCCTCGCCCAGCGACCATTCTTCGAGGTGGTAGTTCAACAGCAAGATCTTGACCAGTCCGGAGAACAATGCACCACCGATCAGAAGACCAGCCTTGGTAATCCCCGCGCCGGGAGATTTCAGGATCGTGGCGACCGCGATTCCTCCCGGATAAGCCAGCCGATTGAACTCGATCATCTGCTTGCGCAGCGGGATCACAAACGCCAGCCCGATGTAGCAGCCGGTGATCGAGGCCAGCACCAACAGCGCAATAAACGACGGCGTAAAATCATCAAGTGTTTCCAGCCCCTTGGTTCGAGCCAGAATAAAAAGGGCGGGCACCGTGAACATGATCCCGGCCGAAGCTCCGTTGACGGCCGTGGCCACGGTTTGGCTGATATTGTTTTCAATGATGCTGGAGCGGCGCATCAAACCGCGCAAGATTCCCCAGCCGAGAATAGCCGCCAATTCTGAGCCTTCAATGGAGAATCCGAGCATCAACGCTGCGTAGGCAATCGACACGGTGATCAGAATTCCGATCCCCCAGCCGACCAGAACGGCGGTTAGCGTCAACTCCGGATACGGTCCCCGCCGAATCGTTGTTCCGTTTGGAGATTGATTTGCCACGATTTAATGGGTCTCGATTAAGGGGAACGATTGCGATACCAGACATGGGCATTGTCGCATAAAACCCTCGGGTCGGCAATCATGAGGTGGTATACCCATTACATTTGTCAATCGAAATCCTGCCTCTTGACTCGTTGGTACAATTCCAGTTTTCCATCCTCTCTTTTTCCATCCTTTCTTTTCCTGCTGCACTTATGCCATCTGTTAAAACGTCTCGCCGGCGATATACCGACTTTCTCGACCGCTTTCGCCGAAATGATATCGGCCATGATTCTTCGGACGAAGATGCGGCTGCGGGCCATAACGGCAAAGGCAATCGCAAACTCAATGGCACTGCCGGCGATGGTTCACCGTCTCGGGGGCACGATTCCTCTTCTCTGGCTGACGATCTCCTGAAGAAGCAAAAACGCAAAAAATACTTGCGACTGTATCTGAAGGAACTATGGCCTCACTGGCCGGCGGCGGCATTGCTGGTGATTTTGTCGCTGTCGATCGCCGGTCTGGAACTTGTCCAGCCGCTGTTTTTTCGCTACATCATCGATCAGATTCTGCTCAACGACTCCATCGAGACGGGCCAACGCTTTTTCAGTCTCAAATGGGTCGGTGGTATGGCGCTGGTGATCGTGATCGTGTCCCAGGCGATGGGCATTTTCAAAAACTATCGACAGCATTTGCTCAACGTCAAAGTGATCCTGAATCTTCGCCGGGCGTTGTTCGACCGGATGTTGCGATTGCCGCTCGAGCGACTGTCGCAGATGAAAACGGGCGGGATTATTTCTCGCCTGACCGACGATGTGAATACGACGACGGGCCTGATGGATATGGCCGTCATCTCGCCCGGCGTGGCTGTCATTCGTCTGTTGATCGCACTGGTGGTTTTGTTTGTGCTCAACTGGCAACTGGCGTTGACGGCCGTTTCGATCATTCCACCCATTACGCTAATCAGTTTCATTGCCGCTCGGAAAATCCGTCCCATCTATCGACAGATTCGCAACGATGTTTCCCTGGTAGACGGGCGAGTGGGAGAAGCGTTTTCAGGGATCCGAGCGGTTCGCGCGTTCCAGGGCGAGCGGCGCGAGGAACACGAGTTTGCGGTTGGCCACAACACCATCACGCGCATCAAGATGTTTGCCCGAAACAAGGAACTGGTGCTGTGGAGCAGTTGGGGCTTCATCATGGCCGTGATCAGCCTGGTCATTTTTTGGGTCGGCGGCTATCTATTCCTGCAAGGCAAGGCGACGATTGGGGACATCACAGCGTTTCAGGTCTACACGATGATGTTGCTCAACCCGGTTTGGCAAATTGTTAACTCATTTTCCGAGCTACAGCGTTCCATGGCGGCGATGGAACGGGTGTTTGATGTCTTGCAGACGCCCGAAGACAAACCGGACGTTGCCGACGCGGTGTCTGCTCCTGTCTTGGTCGAGTCGATTGAGTTTCGTGACGTCGGTTTCGAGTACGAAGCCAACCGACCGGTGATTCAGGATTTTCAGCTTCAGGTTCCCGGCGGTTCCGTCATTGCTCTGGTCGGAAAAAGTGGAGCAGGAAAAACGACGATTACTGACTTGATCGCGCGATTTCACGATCCCTCCAGCGGTCAGATTCTGCTCAACGGCGTAGACTTGAGACAGTTGAAGCTTGCCAGCTATCGAAACCTGTTGGGAGTGGTTCAGCAAGATGTGTTCCTGTTTGATGGAACCGTGCGCGACAACATCGCCTACGCCCAGCGACACGCAACCGACGAGCAAGTCTTCAATGCAGCCGTTCGGGCCAATGCCGATGAGTTCATCCAGACGCTTCCGCTGGGCTACGATACCATCATCGGTGAACGCGGTGTGAAACTGTCGGGCGGTCAGCGTCAACGGCTTTCCATTGCGCGGGCATTGTTGGCCGATCCGGAAATCCTGATCCTCGACGAAGCGACCAGTAATCTGGATACGGAAAGTGAACAACTGATTCAGGCTTCGTTGGTTGAGCTGCTGAAAAATCGGACGACGTTCATGATCGCCCATCGGTTGTCAACGATCGCTCACGCCGATCAGATCGTCGTGATGGATGGAGGGCGGATTATCGAAACCGGCACGCACGACGAGCTGCTGGCCAAAGGCGGACTGTATTTTGAAATGGTGACTCGCCAGCAGGCCGCGATGAGTTCGGAGCTGCAGCGGATGATTTGAAGCGGCTTGATCGAGGGTTTCCGATCCCCTAGGATTGTTAATCCAGGCAGTATCCCGAAATCAGGTTCCGATTTTGCAATGCCAATAAAGTCATTGAAACTCTGGAGATTCCAAAATGAATAATTTCTGCAAGGTGTCAGGTTTACTTGTGATTGCAAGCTTGATTTCATTGTTTCAATCGTGCCAGGATGAGGACACGGAGGGCGCTCAAAAAGACACTTCATGGCTTTGCTTTCCATTTTGCGACCTCAAAATATTTAGCGACGCGGAAATCAGCTTTTTCAGATTTATTGGCTTGACGGAAGACGAATGGTCCGAAAAAGATTTCCTGGCGGCTTTGAAAAAAAAAGCGTCTGAGGGAACCGATGTAGACACCTACGTCTGCATGTCGCTGCAATACATCGTTCGAGATTCGGAACTACGCTCCAACTCACACGACTTTGTGACCCTTGAAGATACCGACATCAAAGGTTTTGAAAACCATGATTTTGATGAAGAATTTCGCTTGGTCGAGCAGACAGAGTTACTGCCAGCCACAATAGAACTCTTCCATTTCGTAACTGAGCCTGGAGAAGTCGTCGTAGATCTGCGTAGCGTATTTGTGAAGTCGGTTGATTCGAAGCAGATTTCCGATGTCAAGGTATTGTCAAAACGCTTTCGCCTGGTCGATGGTCAATGGGCTGAGTTTTAGCACTTGCCATGAAATGAGTTGAGAAACCTCGGGAGCATTGCATGGAGTTGAGCATTGTTTAGAGTGCCGAATGACGCAAGGAAAAGGAATAGGACGGTAGAAGGTAACGATCCTCCGGATAGAATCCGGTGGCATTTCCCAAGATAAGAATTGCATGTGGATAAGAAACCGCTGATTGCAAAAAATGCTGCCGGTTTTCAACTGGCAGATGGTTACCTTCTACCTGACAAGAGACACCGTCTGCTTCGCGAATTTTTTTTTCAAATTCACGTGTTGACAGATCCAGAAGTTCTACTTAAACTGGCCCCATGCAATCCATTATTATTAGCGTCGTCCTACTAGTTATCCCCTTACCGGCGGGCCGCTGATTGTTTGCATCGAACTAAAATCATCACAAGGCCCGCCCTAAAAAGCGGGTCTTTTTTCGTATCCTCATCGATTTTCCATACCACCAGACAATTTCCCCACACCCAACGATCCCCATGATTTTCCACGTGATTGTGATTATTCGACTACTCGGAACCGGGCCTCCAGGTCGCGATCATGATCGTCGTTTCTCCAGGCCCGTGTTCATCCGAACGCGGGCTTTTTTCATATAAGGTTAAAAAAAATGCGTAGCAATGAAATCAAAACGGGAATCCATCGAGCACCCCACCGCAGTCTGCTAAGGGCCGTGGGGCTGTCCGACAGCGATTTCGGCAAACCTTTTATCGGTGTTTGCAATTCCTACGTTGATATCGTCCCCGGCCACCGCCATCTCAACGAACTCGGAGCGTTGGCCAAGGACGCAATCCGATCTGCCGGAGGCGTTCCGTTTGAATTCAACACCATCGCGGTCGATGACGGGATCGCGATGGGACATATCGGCATGAAGTACTCGCTCCCGAGTCGCGAATTGATCGCCGATGCCGTGGAAACCATGGCCGAAGCTCATCGGCTCGACGGCCTTGTCTGCTTGTCAAGCTGCGACAAGATCGTGCCGGGCATGTTGATGGGGGCGCTGCGTGTCGATCTGCCTGTCGTTTTCGTGGCCGGTGGCCCGATGGCTACCGGAAAAGTCAAGGATCGACGCCTCAGCCTGGCTACGGTTTTCGAGGCCGTGGGCGCCGTTCACTCCCAACGTATGTCCACATCAGAACTCGACTCCATCGAACGTCTTGCATGCCCGACTTGCGGTTCCTGTTCCGGAATGTTCACCGCCAACTCGATGAATTGTCTGATCGAAGCCCTGGGGCTTGGCTTGCCGGGAAACGGAACTTTTGCCGCCACCTCTGACGAACGACGCAATCTGGTGCGAGAGTCCGGCGAGGCGATCGTCCGGCTTGTTCGTGAAGGTTTGACCGCTCGTCAGGTTGCCACACGGGCCGCTTTCATGAATGCCCTGGCGGTCGATATGGCTTTGGGATGTTCGACCAATACGCTGCTGCATCTGTTGGCGGGAGCGCGAGAAGCGGAAGTCGAATTGACGCTTGAGGATTTCGACTTCCAGAGCCGACGCGTACCGACGCTGGCCACGTTGAACCCGGCCGGTCCCCACTTCGTCGATGATCTTCACGCTGCAGGCGGTGTGCCGGCCGTTCTGTCGATGCTGAGCGAACGCGGTTTGCTCAACGAAGACGTGCGAACCGTCACCGGCACGTTGCCTTTCGGCCCCGTCACGGATTCAGAGGTGCTACGGGAGGTTCGAACAGAGGGAGGGTTGGCGGTGCTATCGGGATCGCTCGCACCCAACGGTTGCGTGGTCAAGCAATCGGCGGTCTGCGCCGAAATGCTTCAGCACAGCGGCCCAGCGCGGGTCTTTGACGATGAGGCTTCCGCCGCCAACGCGATCTACAACGGCCGTATCAAGGAAGGCGATGTCATGGTGATTCGCTATGTCGGGCCTCGCGGGGGTCCGGGCATGCCAGAAATGTTGCTGCCGACTTCCGCGCTGGCCGGAGCCGGACTGGATAACCGCGTGGCGCTTGTTACCGACGGACGATTCTCAGGGGCATCGCGCGGTGCCGCCATCGGCCACGTCAGTCCGGAAGCCGCACTTGGCGGTCCGCTGGCCGGTGTATGCGATGGCGATCAAATCACGCTGGATATTCCCGGTCGTCGCATCGACGTCTCACCTGTTCGCGACGGCGAAGGACGATTGCCCATGATTAAATCACGCTGGTTGAACCGCTATGCCAGACAAGTCGGTCAAGCTCACGAAGGCGCTGTTTTGCTGTAACCCGTATTTCCAACTATTTACTAAATCTTTCACCCACTTACAAAAACTTTTAACCACGCAAACCCAGGAGAAAAAAATGAAACTTTATTTTGACCACCAACTCGATCCCACTCCATTGAATGACAAAAGCGTCCATGTGCTGGGGTACGGCAGTCAGGGACGTGCTCACGCGCTCAACCTGCGTGACAGCGGAGTCGACGTCCGCGTTGCAGCACGCTCCGGACCAACCGCCCGTCAGGCAGAACAAGACGGACTGGAAGTGGTGCCGCTTGAACAGGCCGCCGAAGCCGACGTGCTGGCATTTCTGCTTCCCGATCTCGCGCAGCCGGAAGTGTATCTTGAACATGTGCAGCCTCATTTGAATCGCCAGACATTGCTGTTCGCCCACGGTTTCAATGTTTGGTACGAGACGATTGAGCCACCAGAAACCTGTGATGTCGTCATGGTTGCTCCCAAGGCCCCCGGTCGAAAAGTCCGTGAGACGTTTGAGGAAGGTTTTGGTGTGCCCTGTCTGGCTGCGGTTCATCAAGACGCAAGCGGACATGCCTGGCCGACGGCGCTGGCCTATGCCCGCGCGCTGGGAGGTGGACGTGCTGGAGTTTTGTGTACGACGTTCCAGGAAGAAACGGAAACCGATTTGTTTGGAGAGCAGGCCGTGCTCTGTGGCGGCGTGACGGAACTGGTGGTCGCTGGTTTTGAAACGCTCGTCAGCGCGGGCTATCAAGCTGAAGTCGCCTATTTCGAATGCATGCATGAACTCAAACTGATCGTCGATCTGCTCTACGAAGGCGGTTTGGCTCGGATGCATCGGTTCGTCTCCGATACCGCCAAATTCGGCGATCTGACACGCGGTCCGCGAGTCGTCACAGAGCAAACGCGAGCCGCCATGAGCCAGATTCTCACCGAAATCCAGGACGGAACGTTTGCCCGCGAGTGGATAGGAGAAGTCAAATCTGGAATGCCTCGCTACCGACAGTTGATGAGCGCCGACCTCGAACATCCCATCGAAGACGTCGGTCGCAAATTGCGTCAGTTGATGGACCGTACCCCGATGGATCGAACCGATGCCGGTCGAGCCAATGCCAAGGAGGGAATCAACGCATGACCATGAAAGGATCAGAACTGTTGGTAGAAATATTTCGTCGAGAAGGCGTCCATACGGTGTTCGGCTACCCCGGCGGTGCCATCATGCCCGTGTATGATGCGTTCGTCGGTTCCCACGTTCGGCATATCCTCGTTCGTCACGAGCAAGCGGCAGTTCATGCGGCCGAAGGGTTTGCACTGGCCTCCGGTCAGGTCGGTGTGTGTCTTGCGACTTCCGGCCCAGGCGCAACGAATCTGGTAACGGGGCTGGCGGATGCGTACCTGGATTCCATTCCGGTGGTGGCGATTACGGGACAAGTCCCGACGACGCTGCTCGGCACCGACGCGTTTCAGGAAATCGATTCGTTTGGGATCATGATGCCGGTCGTCAAACACAGCTTCAAGGTCTTGCGTCCAGAAAAACTGGGAGAAAGTTTGCAGCGTTCGTTTCAGATCGCAGGCAGCGGCCGGAAGGGGCCAGTCCATCTCGACTTGCCCAAGGACATTGCCAATGCCGAGTGCCTTGTTCCAGAAGAACGGCCACGAATCGTTCCGCAGCCAACCGTTCTCGATGAAGAGGCTGTTGGTCGAGCAACGCAATTGTTGGCAAACGCGAAGCGACCGCTGATCTATGCCGGTGGAGGTATCCATCAAGGGCGTAGCACGTCAGCCTTTCGTCAATTGGTCGATCAATTGGGGGCACCGGTGGTTGTAACGCTTAAAGGGTTGGGGGCGCTCAACAGTGATCATCCCCTATTGCTTGGCATGATGGGAATGCATGGCACTCGACGTGCGAATCAGGCACTGCGTGACTGCGATGTATTGCTGGTGCTGGGTGCTCGTTTTGATGACCGGGCCACCGGCAATCTGCAGCAATTCTGTCCCGATGCGAAAGTGATCCACCTGGATATTGACCCAGCGGAGGTCGGAAAACTGCGAGCACCCGATGTTTCGATCGTGGGCTGTTTGAGCGAGTCGTTGCCTGCGCTGGGCGATCGCCTGCGTCCCGGTGCCTACTGGCAACCCGCGCCCGCCGATACGTTGGCGGACTGGACGCTGGATTCACCTTGCCCCCGCGATGTGTTGCAGGCCATCGAGGCCGATATTGTCACGACCGACGTGGGGCAACACCAGATGTGGGCGGCGCAGTTCCTCAATTTTCAGGGGGACATGCAACTGATTACGTCGGGCGGATTGGGAACGATGGGGTTTGGTTTGCCGGCCGCTATCGGAGCTCAACTGGCACGTCCTGATGCCCGCGTCGTTTGCGTCACGGGAGACGGAAGCCTGATGATGATGATTCAAGAGCTGGCCACGATCAGCCGTTACAACTTGCCGGTGAAAATCGTGCTCTTTGACAACCGTTGTTTGGGCATGGTTCGTCAGTGGCAGGAGTTATTCTTTGCCAATCGAGAGTCCGAAATCGATCTGGAAGACAATCCCGACTTTTTGAAGCTGGCCAATGTGTTCGGCATCCCCGGCCGACGTGTGACCGAAAATTCGAAGGCGGCCGGTGCCGTCGCCGAAATGATGGCTGCCGACGGGCCGTTCCTGTTGCACTGTGCCATCGAGCGTTCGGCCAATGTCTGGCCACTTGTGCCACCCGGCAAGGCCAATCATGAAATGTTGACACCGGACATATCTCACTCGCCCTCACTGCCCTGTTCCATCACTCACCCCACTACGACACCCATTCCTACCCCCATCACGACCTCACAAGGAGACCCTACCCATGCGTCATCGACTTCGAGCTGAATTGACAACCGAAACCGGTTCGTTGCAACGCCTTTTAATCACGGCTACCAAACGCTGCTATGAGCCTGTCGGGATGGTCGCAAATTTGATCGCCGATTCGTTCGTGGTCGAACTCGAAGTCGAGTCGGATCGATCCCCTTGTTTACTGGTTCGCGCTCTCGAACGTCAGCTCGACGTGTCGCGTGTGGAACTACTATAAAAGTCCACTAACCTTGAAGGAGTTTGTATGGTTCAAAGTGTTTGCCGATCCAGCGTCGATGTGGACGCAGTCTGGGAAGCCCACGAGCGATTGCGTCAAGTTCTATCACCCTCGCCGCTCGTGTTCGCAGAACATCGTCAGGCGTACCTCAAACTGGAAAATCTTCAGATTACCGGCGCGTTCAAGGTGAGAGGTGCGTTCAACGCGCTGGCGATTCAGAAACAACGAGGGGATGACCGCCCGGTCGTTGTCGCCAGCGCGGGCAATCATGGCAAAGGCACGGCTTGGGCGGCTCGCCATTTCGGGCTGCGAGCCACCATCGTGGTCCCACGAGGCGCGCCCCAGGTTAAAATTGACGGCTGCGTTATGCTGGGGGCCAGTGTCCGGGTTCACGGCGACACGTTTGAAGAAGCCGAAGCCTTTGCCCGGCAAATCGCTCAAGACGGTGGTTGGCGTTTTTTGCATCCGTTTAACGATCCCGATGTGATTGCCGGACAGGGAACGGTCGCCATCGAGTTGTTGTCACTTGAACCCGATACCGTCGTTATTCCTATCGGCGGAGGCAGTCTCGTTGCGGGGATGAGTCTGGTGCTCAAGCAACACGGCATCCGGGTGGTGGGCGCACAAATTCACGGTGTTCATGCGATGTGTCGTTTGCGTAATGGCGAAACAGGCCATTTCACTCCGGCAGCTACCATCGCGGATGGCCTGCGAGTTAGCCGGCCGGGCAGCTTGACTCAGGAAATCTGTAAGGCCAATCTCGACGACATTGTTTTGGTCAGCGAGCAGGACGTACGACAGTCGCTGATCGGCTTGGCCACCCGAGACTACATCGTCGCCGAGGGAGCCGGCGCCGTGGCCGTTGCTGCGTTGTCAAAGATCCACGCGCGCCGACCGGTTGCAATCGTTTCCGGAGGGAATATCGATGGTTGTACGTTGTTTCAGACGTACCGTGATTGCCAAAGTGCGCCTACATGACTAGGCATGGGTTTATTCGATAGCTAAACTAGGTTTGCATTTTCGGCAGCGCGTTCGCCCGGCGGTTCAGGCGCTGACGCGTCCTTCCGCTTGACCAACCTTTTAGCGAAACAAAAACGCATGAACACTCGAACGCTCGAAACGGAAACTCCCTCGCAATTCATGTTTTGGGGATGCTTTATTGCCTTGATTACAACGGCCTTTGCGTTTGTTACGCGGTCGTTCATGATCAACACGGAAACTATGTGGCCGGACGCGTTCGGACTAGATAAGGTTCAGGCCCAGGTATTGTTTGGGGCCGGAATCTGGCCGTTCGCCATCAGCATTATTCTGTTCAGCCTGGTCATTGACCGAATCGGCTACCGTGTGGCAATGATTTTTAGTTTCATCTGCTATCTGGCCTATGCCGGGTTGGCCCTGCTCGCTCACAGTACCGTAACCGCCACGGGGCTTGAAGGTCAGGCACTGCTTGATGCTCGCAAGCTGGGTTGGAACTATCTTTACTTCGGATCGATTATTCTTGGACTGGGCAACGGCACGGTCGAAGCCTTTATCAATCCGGTGGTCGCCACACTGTTTCACAAGGAAAAGACCAAGTGGCTGAACATTCTTCATGCGGGCTGGCCTGGTGGTCTGGTGCTGGGCGGTGTGTTGGCAATCTGGCTGGGCAAGGCCGCCGAAAACGACTGGCGATTGCTGATCTACATTATCGCGATTCCAGCCGTCATCTATCTGGTGATGCTGATCGGTGCCAAGTTCCCGGTCAGTGAACGCGTCGCGGGTGGCGCAACTTACAAGGAAATGCTGGCCGAATTTGGCGCGCTCGGTGCGTTGATCGCATCGTTTATGATCTTCCGTGAAATCGGAGGTGTGTTTGCATGGCATCCGAATGTGGTCTGGGGATTGATCATTGTGTCCGTGGTTGCCTATGGAGCCTACTGCCAGTCGCTGGGGCGTCCGCTGATGATCTTGTTGTGCCTGATTATGATGCCGCTGGCGACGACGGAGTTGGGGACCGATGGAGCCATCATGGGAATCATGAAGAAGCCGATGATCGCAGCTGGCTACAATCCGCTGTGGGTGCTTGTTTACACGGCCGGTATCATGGTGGTGCTGCGGTTCTTTGCCGGACCGGTGGTGCGTACATTGACACCGCTGGGATTGTTGTCGGTCTGTTCGGTGCTGGCGATTATCGGTTTGTATCTCTTGTCATTTTCGACCACCGCGTTTGCGATTTTCGCCGCAGCAACGGTTTACGGAATCGGCAAGACCTATTTCTGGCCGACGATGCTGGGAATCGTTGCCGAACAGTTCCCTAAAGGCGGGGCATTGACCTTGAATGCCATCGCCGGAATCGGCATGTTGACCGTGGGGATTGCTGGCGCTCCGCTGATCGGCAAGATGCAGGAAGATTCTGCCAAAGTGGCTCTCAATGAGAGTAAGCCTGGCGTCTATGAAAAAATCCAAAAGCAAGACACTTATTTTTTGGGCGACTACACCGCCGTTGACGAAGAGAAGTTGAAAACATTGCCAGAAGATGAAAAAGATGCGATGAAAACCGTCATCGATACCGCCAAACAAAGCGCACTCGCCAAGGTCATCGTGTTTCCAACTTTCATGTTGGTGTGTTATTTGCTGCTTATGCTGTACTTCAAGTCCAAAGGTGGGTACAAGGCCCAACGTATTGGCGACCATTGATGCAGAGGTGAGCATCAAGGGTTTGGCTACGAAAAAACCTCTCTTTTGAAATCGCCGGAAAATCCGTATCATTTGGTTCTGACTGGGACCTATGGATAACCCGATTTTGAACGGATTCTTGTGACTATCTCACCTTACGCGAGATTGCCTGCTCGTCGAACCGCGCCGCGCGGTTCGTCGTGGTGGCGCCGCGCCGGCCTGCTCGTGCTGGTCCTGGTCGGCTTGGTTGCCGTTTGGTTGGGAATTCAGAGCAGCGTCCAGAATCGACTTCGCGATACACTTCAAGGCCACCTCGATGGATGTCTGCAAGGCTCAGCGCTTTCAGCTCGCATCGAGAAAGCTGAATTCATCCCGGATCAGGGCATTCGCTTGTACGACGTCAGCTTGAGGATGCACGATCCGTCTTCTCATTCTCAGCTTTTGCATCTGGGCCAATCTTCTTCCACAGAAGAGCCGCTCGTTGGCATCGAGATTTACGAAGCCTTTGTCCAGATGCCGGTCACGTTGCCAGAACTGCTGATCGGATCGGCCCGACCAGCGGCCGTCCAGATTCGTCGCGCCCGAATCCGGTTGCTGCAATCCGCGTCGGGCGACTGGAACATTGGATCGCTTCTGGAACAACTGGCTGGGCTCAAAGTCCATTCATCGGAAAAGATTCCGGTTGACTTTCGTGACTGTTCGATTGAACTCGTCACCCGCAACCCGAACTTTCCCTCGCTGACATTTTCCGATGTCAGGCTGACTGCGGAACCGATTGAACATGAAGGCCGGATGCTGACCCGTATCCAAGGCGCGTTTAGCGGCCGCGATGTCTCGGGAACCCAATTCGTGCTGCACATCGACGAGGACCGTCAAACCTGGCAAGCCCATTTCAAGGTTCCGCAATTTCGAATCTCGCCCAACTTGCTGGTCCTGATTCCTCAAGAGTATCGCGACGGCCTTTCAAGCTGGCCGCAAATCGAAGGCACGATCAGTGGACAAGGTTCGGCATCCGGCGACACCCAATTCGCACAGCCCACCCAGTTTTCGCTGGCGGGGCATTTAAAGGGATTCACTTGCGAAGACCCCGCCGTACCACTTCCCATCCGGCAGGCTTCGCTTGATTTCGAATTGAGTGACCAACAGCTCAAAGTAAAAAATGCCAGCGGTCGGTTGGGCGATGGACGATTTCAATTTGATTTCAGTCAATCAGGTCTGACCGGTACCGATGCCTGGCAAATGAACGGGCGTCTGGATCGGTTCAACTTTGGATACCTCGAACGTCTGTTGCCCTGGCTGCCGCAGAACTTTGTGACGATCGAAGAGAGATATAAACCGCGCGGCATTGCAAACATTCAGTTCGAGCTGGGGGAAACCCAAGGTCGTTCGATTCGCAAACTGAAAACCGAACTGATCGACACTTCGTTCGCGGCGAAAGTGTTTCCCTATCCGCTAGAACACTGTACGGGTGAAGGTGTCTGGATCGGCGAGCGTTGTGAGTTCCGGCTGGATTCAAAGAATGGGCCGAAGCACATTGAAATCACCGGCAATATACTCAACCCAGGTCCTCTAGCCACCTTTCAGATCGACGTCAAAACTTCGGACGATATGCCGATTGACGACAAACTGCAAACGGCGATGGAAGTGCGTCCTGCACTCAAGCAAGTTGTCAATGACTTTCGTCCCAACGGACGTATCGGCGTCGCGGGGCGGGTGGCTCGAAGCCATCCAGACCAACCGATTACCGCTGGCTTTGACGTGCGACTGAATCAGTGTACCGTCAGGCACAACCGATTCGACTACCCGATCTTCAATATCACCGGCCTCATTCAGGTGCGCGACAAGACGTTTGACTTTGTCAATCTCAACGGCAACAGCAGCGGATGTCCGATCACCGCCAACGGACGCTGGACTCCAGTGGACGGACTTGATATGAGGTTTGTCTGTAAATCAGTGCCTCTGGATAATCAACTGCGAAATGCGATCAGTCCGGAACTGCAACGCGTATGGTATGGCTTTCGCCCGACCGGCACGATTGATGTTGGGCGCGTTGATCTGAGAAAGCCCATCGGATCGGACAAGCTGGCGGTTTCGATTGAAGCCATCATGGACAAACCAACCGGTGACAACGATCCACACTCGGTCTCGATCAAGCCAATCTGGTTTCCCTACGAGCTTCAACAGTTGAGGGGTACAATCAAAATTGGTGATGGCAGAATTACACTGACCGACATCAGCGGACAGCACGGTCGAACCTGGGTAACGTGTCAGGGCGAGGGCGAATACAACGAGGAAACCTGGTGGCTTGGGCTGAGGAACTTGCTGGTCGGGTCGCTGAAAGTCGACGAAGACCTGTTGGCGGCCGTTCCCAAAAATCTTACCTCGCACCTTCGAAAGTTATCATACGAGGGCCTGCTGAATATGCAGGGCGAGGTCACACTCGCGGGCCGGGCAGGAGACTCCGCGAATCCTCAAGGTTCTTCCAGTGGACATCGCTTTCTCGCTGAAGCCCTTCAGGACGATGCGAATCTGAAATCGTCTGTCAGCCTTGCCTGGAACGTTCGGTTCGACATGAATCAGGCAAAAATGAAAATCGGATTGCCACTGGACAACATTTATGGTGCGGTGCAGTTGAAGGGGCAATACGACGGGAATCGGGTTGAATGCGAGGGAGAGTTGGGGATTGATTCCTTGATGGTTCACGGCGTCCGTATCACCGGATTGACCGGACCGGTGATGTTCAACGGCGAGCGGGCGGCCGCAGGCATGTTTGTGAAGTCGCAGGAGATGCAGTCGCTTCAATCCGGTATTGCCCCCGAGAATTCAGCGGCCAGTTCGGCTCGGCCTTTGACCGGAAAATTGTACGACGGCGTGTTCAAGCTGGATGCTCAAGTCGCCAACGATTCGACCGGCGAGTTCTATTTGCAGACCACCGTTGCCGATGCATGCTTGGCTCAGTTTTGCAAAGACAACGCATCTCGGTTTTCCGATGTCGAAGGTCGAAGCTACGCGATGTTGCGGTTGACCGGAAACGGTTTGGGAACCCATTCGCTTCGCGGCGATGGGCGAGTGCAGTTGCGTCAGGCGGCGATCATGGAGTTGCCAGTGATTTTTGCGGTACTGAAATCCATGCGCGTCGGCACGCGAAGCCAGACCGCCTTCGACTCGAGCAATGTGGATTTTCGCATTGCCGGTGAAGAGATTGAGTTTACACGCTTTGAGATGCTGGGCGAGCCGGTTTCGCTGCTGGGTAATGGGAAAGCCAATCTCAACCGGGAAATCGACTTGAATTTTTATTCCGTGGCGGGCAAGAACCGGTTCAACATTCCGATTCTGTCTGATCTCTATCGCGCAAGTAGCCAGCAGGTTCTCTGGATCAACGTCAATGGAACGGTCGATGATCCCCAAACGCACCGCAATGTGCTGCCGCAACTAAACGATTCGCTCAAGCAACTGTTTCAGCCGGTCGAATATCGCCAAGCCGTGCGATAAGTTTACCGCTCGCCTAAGATTGCCGCTCTTCAATGCTGTAAAAGTCGCTATAATGGAATCCAGTCAATGTTCAACGAACTGGAAACCATCATGTCATCTACTGCTGTTCCTCGATCTCAGGCTGACTACGAAAAAATAGCCGCACGGCATGGAGTCAAGCTGGAGGAAATCAATATCCCGTCACCGAGCCAACGTCTGGAGGTGTTGGAAATGACGCTGCGGAGGACGGATGTGCCCTATCCAATTGCGGCCGCCGAACAGGAGGTCTGCCTGAGAGCAGCAAAATCCGGCGCACCGTTTCAAGTAGGGATGTTCGGCGGACGTACCGTTGATCTGCACCAGTATGCAAACGCTCAGGTTTACGATCAGTACACCTTTGAAGAGCATTTGAGTTGGGCTTGTTTGGTCGCCGATCAGCAGCACACCAAGCACCAATTTGCCTGCCGCGAGTATTTGCACGGAGAAGAGCTGTTTGAAATTGGAGGAAACGTGATTCCCGATTTCTATTTGCTCAATGCGAGAATCTATCAGCAGACGCAGTGGCAACTGGCGACGGTCAGCATGATCATCCCGGCAGAGTTGTTTTTTACCTGTCATAGCCTGCGTTATTTTCCGGTGACGACGTTCATGCGGCCGCTGGAGGTGGACTATCTGGAAGAGCCCGATATCGGTCACGATGTGGCCGGTCATGTGGCCACGTTTACGATCCCCGCAGTGGCCAACGTGATGAAGAACCACGGTACGGCGCGCGACATGATTTATGCAGAACGCGACCAGAAGCTTGCTTCATTAAAGTCGGGGCAGACCGATGAAGCCCGACGAATCGAGCAAGAAGCCGAACAGTTGCTGACACTGGCCGGTCGAATCTACTGGTTTATGGTGGAGTTTGGCCTGGTTATGCAGGACGATGAACTGAGATGTTTTGGTGCAGGGATTTTGTCGTCGCCGGGGGAAACAACGTTCAGCATCTCCAGTCCGGATTCAAACCGGATTTTAATTGATCCCTCAAGCGATGTGGATTTGCTGAGGATGGCTACGACCGATTACCTGATCAGCGAGTTTCAAAAAACCTATTTCATTTCCAAAAGTTTCCCTTTGCTCGACACCATTACTCCGGAGCGAGTACTCAAAGCTGCTAAAACAGCGATTCAGTTGCCCGATTACACATGGCGCGAAATCGTACCGGGCGATCAGGTGGTGGATGTTGGTCGAATTGCCATGTCGCCGAACGAGAAGTACGATCGTTTGATGGCCGGACAACCGCTCGACGATTGCCTGAAACGGACAGCAATCCGAAATCTCAAGTTGATGGCGGACGGGTTTGATGAGACTTTGCTTGAGCAGTTCAAGGCACGTCCACCGCAAATTCCGGACGAAGCCATTCGATGGTACGAAACCCACCGAGAGCAGTTGGATGCGGAGTGGGAAGGTAGTCTTTAGTCTTTAGTTGTTTTTAGTTTTTGGCCTCTTCATCCCTCATCCTTCATCCCTCATCCCTCATCCCTCATCCCTTCTCCATGCAGACCTATTTTGAAAACGACGTAAATCCATCCGTCCTGGACAATCTCAACGTGGCCGTGATTGGATATGGCAGCCAGGGACGTGGGCAATCGCTGAATTTGCGCGACAGTGGAGTCAACGTTTGTGTCGGCTTGCGGGAAGGTGGCGAAAGTTGGAATAAGGCCGTCGAGGACGGCTGGAGTCCGCTACCGATGGATCAGGCCGTACGGCAAAGCGACTTGATTTGCTTTCTTGCGGCGGACACGGCTCAAGCCGAAATTTATTACGAACATGTCAAGCCAAATCTGAAACCTGGATCGACGATTTGTTTTGCACACGGTTTCAATATTCATTTCGGATTTATCAAGCCCGAGCCGGAGACGAATGTGATTCTGGTCGCCCCCAAAGGACCAGGAAAACAGGTTCGACAACTGTATCTCGATGGCTACGGATTGCCGTCGCTGATCGCGGTTCATCAACAGTCAAACACGCATCAAAATCCAGGTGCCACGGCTCACGATCTTGCGTTGGCTTTTGGTTGGGGCATTGGTTCAGCCCGAGTGGGGTTGATGGAGACCACGTTCGCCGAAGAAACCGTCACGGATTTATTCAGTGAGCAAACCGTGTTGTGTGGCGGGCTGATCGAGCTAATTCTGGCCGCTTGGGAAACGCTGGTGGAGGCCGGTTATCAGCCTGAAGCCGCTTATTTTGAGTGCCTGACCGAAGTCAAACTGATCGCAGACCTGATCTATGAAGGCGGATTAACGAGAATGTATGAGATCATCAGCGGTACCGCAGCCTATGGCGGCTTGACGGCCGGGAAACGGGTGATCGGCGCCGAGACGCGGCTTGCGATGAAGCAGATTCTGTCCGAAATTCAGGACGGAACGTTTGCAAAGAACTGGCAATCCGAATTTACCTCCGGCAATGTCAATTTCCGATCCATGGTACAACAAACCGTCGCGCATCCGATCGAGTCCGTCGGCAAATCAGTCCGCGAGCGATTTGCGGTTGGTTCGCGGGGGACGTAGGGGGAAGGGATAGAGATGTTGAGCAACGTTGTCTTTTGGCTGTTTCTGGTTGCTTGTGGTTTGCTGATTTGTGATGAGCTTCGTTTGTTCTTCATCGAATACTATTCGGGTTTCAATCCGCCACGGACCAGCCATGAAAAATGGGGTTCGACATTGAAGTGTCTGATGGTCCTCGGCAGTGCCGTCTTGGTAGTGTTTGGAAAAATCAGGCGGTTCTGATGGTTCGCGAGTTTTTTTTCAGGCTCGACCCCTCGCTAAATGGCTGCTCAAATCCGAGCTTCGGCTGCACGAGCGTGAGCTTCAAGGCCTTCTAAACGCGCGAAAGCTGCAGACTGGTTGTAGATGTCCGTGGCAGACAGTGTTGCGTCCATGTTCAGCCAGGTTCGTGGGCGAAGAAATGTGAAAACCGAGAGGCCGGCGGAGTGGCATGACGCCCCCGATGTGGGAAGCACGTGGTTCGGGCCGGCGCCGTAATCGCCCAACACTTCGGCAGAGTACGGCCCAATAAAGGCGGCGCCGAAATTGCGAACCTGTTTCGCAACCGATTCGGGATCATCCGTCATGACTTCCAGATGTTCAGGCGCAAGACGGGATGCGACCTCAATGCACTGGTCGATGTCGCTGCACTGAACTGCAAACGACTGGGCCAGCGATGTCCGCGCGATGTCGGCGGTTGGCAAATCTGCCAGTTGGCGGATCAGTTCCTGGTTGACTTTCTCAATGACTTTGGTGGAGTCAGTTACCAGAAGGGCCCGTGCATCGACGTCGTGTTCGGCTTGAGCCAACAAATCCGCCGCGATCAATCGCGCGTCGGCAGATGAATCAGCGATGATCAGAACTTCGCTCGGGCCGGCCAACATGTCGATTCCGACGATGCCACTGAGCAGTTGCTTGGCAGCGGTCACGTAGCGATTGCCTGGCCCAACGATGATGTTGCAAGGGGCTATTTCACCCGCACCGAGCGCCATCGCGGCAATCGCCTGAGCGCCGCCGCACGCGACGAGTTGATCGGCTCCAGCAATTGCTGCCGCGGCCAGTGTATGGACCGTCGGACGGGGGGATGCCACGATCACTCGTTCGACTCCGGCGACGCGGGCCGGAATGGCGGTCATCAAAACGCTCGATGGAAGTGGAAAGCGTCCGCCGGGCGCATAGCAACCGACTGAGCCAACCGGTGCAAGCCAGTGCCCTGCTCTGCCGCCAGGAATCGGGAGATCGAGCTCGCGGATGCAATCTCGCTGAGCGCGGGAAAACGTCTCGATGCGGGCGGCGGCGGACTCCATCAGTTTGCGATCGGATGCGTCAAGCGAATGGAATGCTTGCTCAAGTTCCGGCTTCTCAATCATCAAAGGGGCTGGATCGCCAAGCCGCAAGGACCATTCAACGACGGCTTGCCAGCCAGCCGATTGGACGTCTTCGATGACGCGCCGCGCTGTGTCGAGAGCATCGCTGTTGAACGCGAACTGTGAGCTTGAGGGGACGGAATCGGCGGAGATGGTATTTAGTGGGGTCATGGACTCTTTTGAGGTTTGGCATCGCCCGGGCGGCGAGTGATGCGACGTGATCGGCGGTCCAGTTCTGCTGCTACTTGTTCCAGTGACAGGCCAGCTGATACCAGCTTGACCATCGCAAAGTAAATCACATCGGCGGCCTCGTGGATGATTTCGTCGTCCGTTGCGGCGTCACACAATTCGGCGGCCTCTTCACGAAGTTTCGCATGAAGTAGTTTTGGCTCGCGAATCAGTCTGGCTGTATATGATTTCGAATCACTGGCAGCTGCAGCGGCGAACATGCGGCGCTCAAGTGCCGGCAGGCCTTCGTCGTTGCCGAAGCAGGTTTGAGTTCCGCGATGACAGAATCCGGTTCCGGTTTGACGCACGGTAAAGCGGAGTGCATCGCGGTCGCAGTCGACATCGACGCGCAGAAGTTCCTGCGTCGAACCAGAGGAAGCTCCTTTTCGCCAAAGCCCCCGTTTTCGCGACCAGTAAACTCCGCTTCGTTCCTGCAAAGCCACGCGCAGGCTTTCGAGTGAAGAATAAGTCAATCCGAGGGCTGTACCCAGTTCATCGACAACGATCGTCGGCCACAAGTGATCGGGCCGGTCGGATTGCATGACCGCAGCGATCGAATCCGCCAAATCAAACCGACCTGTGTAGATGGCCATTCCGACTTGAGCATCGGCTCCCATTTGATCGAGTTCGCGGATCTCTTCGGGAGACCGAATGCCTCCGGCGAGCGTGACCGGCACTCCAGCAGCAGCTTCGATGACGGCCCGCGCCTTGTTCATGTCGAGGCCACTCAGTGTGCCCTCCGTTTCAACAAACGTGACCAGAAACCCACCGACATAATCTCGCAGTTCACGGATGCGGTCGAGCAGTTTAGCCCCCGATCCTTGCCGCCATCCTTCGACGACTACTTCGCCATCGCGTGCATCAACGGCTGCGATTACGCGCTCGCGTGGAAGTTGACTGAGAATTTCCGGTTTGGCCGCCGTGCCGAGAATTACCTTGACTGCTCCAGCGTCGAGCCAACGAATGGCGGTTTCGACATTGCGAATTCCGCCGCCAACCCGCACTCGGGCTATTTTCAGCAGCGGTTCGATTAGGTTTGCATTGCTTCCCCGCCCGGTCGCGGCATCAAGGTCAATGACGGCGATTTCACCGACCATGCCAAACCGCTCGGCAATCGGACGCGGATCGCCTGCGTCAAGTGCTTTTTGATCGCCTTGAATCAGTTGAACGGTCTGACCATTCATGAGATCGATGGAAGGAATGAGCATGGGGGAGGGAGGGATGAGGGATGAGGGATGAGGGATGAGGGATGAGGGATGAGGGATGAG
>CAYPXY010000028.1:0-62316 GCA_964414815.1 uncultured Pirellulaceae bacterium
GTCAGAAGTCAGAGGTCAGAGGTCAGAAGTCAGAAGTCAGAAGTCAGAAGTCAGAAGTAGCGGGTTGCGGGTTTGGAAATGAGATTAGTGTCGATTAGGGAAGATTAGCGTTCCGCTTCGCTCCCGAACCCCTCATCCCTCATCCCTCATCCCTCATCCCTCATCCCTCATCCCTCATTCCGAACTCCGAACCTACCGTGTTGATTTCGTCACCGCGCGTTCGATGGTCAGCTTCGCGGTTTCTTCTGCGATCATAAAGTAGCGACGCAGCTCCCGCATCACCAGTGAAGCCAAGTCATCGGCATTTTTTCCGAACCACTTTTTGCGGACTTCGGAAATCGTGATGCGAATGAAGGTCTGGGGCCGTGATGGAGCGGGCCGGCAACGAACATTATCCTTTCTGACTTCGGGTGTTTTCGATTCCAGAAACTCGATTTCGATTACGAAGTTGCCTTTTCGGTTGACATTTCGGTCGTCGGCCACTTGAATTTGTAGCTTGGCATAATCCGGTTCGACTTTCAGAATCGTGGCTCCCACTTCCTCGACGTAGCCGCCCAACTTGGTTGCCAGCATGGTCACGGGCGTCGTCGTAATAAACTCTTCGCAGAATAGATTCGGCGTAATCACCTTGTGGATCCAGGTAAGTCCAACGCTGGACTGGAACGGATCGGCATGGGATTTGAGTGACTTCCCGGCATGGAGTTTGCCAGCTTCAACCACTCGATTTCGCCCGGTTTCTTTGGCTTTGATCATTGCAGAGTCTGCTCGCACGAAGAAATCGGTGGCCGATTCGCCGATTTGAAGTTCTGCCACGCCGAAGCTGGCCGTGATACACTTGTCGCCCAGCATCGGCATCTTCGTTTTGGTCAGTTCCAGCCGGATATCTTCGGCTCGCTGTACGGCCGATGCCAAGTCGCAGTCGCAACACAGCACCACAAACTCCTCACCGCCATAGCGAGCCACCAGGTCGCGATTTCGCACGAATTTTTTCAACAAGCGGGCGAAGGCAACCAGCGTTTGGTCGCCGACGTGGTGGTTGTAGTTGTCGTTAATTCCTTTGAAAAAATCGATGTCGCAAATAATCAGACTACAATTGAAATCGGTCGAGTACTTGGCTTTAACGAACTGGTCGAGAACCCGCTCGAACTCCGCGCGATTGTGAACCTTGGTCAGCGGATCGACCATCGAGATCTCAAAAATCTCCTTGATCTGACGTTCCAGAGCAAACTGAACCGAGGCATCGTTGAAGATAATGACGACACCCGCCGGCGCTTGGTGATCATCCCAAACCGGGCCGATGGTGGCCTCGACTTTGGTTTCGCGACCGCTGCGCCCCAAGATCCGGAACTCCCCCGAATGTTGTAGGCCGTCGTGAAAACAACGCTCGATCGGGCTGTCGTCACTCAAAATGACGTTGCCTTCATGGTCGTGCAATCCCAGCAAGTCATCGGTCAGCCGGAATCCGACCACCCCCGACGCAGGAACGCCTGTCAATTTCTCCGCAGTCGGGTTCCAGACCTGAACCGTACGTTCCAAGTCGATATAGATTACGCCTTCGCGAAGTTGCTCGAGTACGGTTGCAAAAACATTTTCGATTGGAAGCGGACGGTTGGCGGTCTCGTTGACGCTTTGCATGGCAGCGGCAAACGAATGCCCAAATTCGGTTTCCAGCAGATTCGGAGTGGGGGATGTCATGATGGGGTGGGTGTTTATTTCCATTGCGGGATCGTGATCAGATCCTGCGAAAACGTAGGTTGCAATCAGCATCGCGTGGACTTTCAGCCAGCCCCACGACATCTTTGCTCGGTCGTGTACAATCAGTTGCATCGAAAGTGACAATTAAACCCGTTGTAGGGGGCAAACGATCGACACTCTGAGCCGAACAACAGAAAACCAGTATGAAACTTGTACGAGTCCAGCAAGCAAACTCAACTCATTGGGGGATTTTGGAAAATGATGATCAAAGGGTTCGCATCGCGGACCTGCCAGCGGATTTCCGCTCATCCTCACCCATTCCTCATGAGTCCATCATCGCGGCACTCGGCGCCGAGCAAGCGAACACCCGCTTGGTCTCGAAGGATGCGGTTCGGTTTCTCGCTCCCATTGAACGGCCTGAGAAAGTGATTTGCATCGGCACGAACTATGCCGAACACGCCCGGGAAATGGGTGGCGAGCCGCCAACGATCCCGGTGGTGTTCAGTAAATTCCCATCTACGATCATTGGTCCGGACGATGAGGTGGTTCATCCCGCCATCTCGGACAAGCTTGATTTCGAGGCCGAACTGGTCGTTGTGATCGGCAAGGCGGGCAGACACATTGAACGTACGGACGCGTTCGAACATGTGCTGGGGTACTGCTGCGGCAACGATATTTCCGCGCGGGACTGGCAGAAGGAAAGGCCGGGAGGACAGTGGCTGCTCGGAAAAACATTTGACACCTTTGCGCCACTCGGGCCAGCCATCGTCACGACGGACGAAATTCTTGATCCTCATCGACTGGCCATTCGGATGCGAGTCAACGGCCAGATCATGCAGGACTCGAACACGAATCAATTGATTTTTCCGGTCGATTTTCTGGTGTCGCACTTGTCGCAATTCATGACTCTCAAACCGGGCGATCTAATTTTTACGGGCACGCCGCCGGGAGTGGGTGCAGGCCGTAAGCCACCCTCATTTCTCAAGGCCGGAGACGAAACCGAAGTCGAAATCGAGGGAATTGGAGTGTTGCGAAATCGAATTGTGGGACCAGGTTGACCGTTGCTGCTAGCGAAACAGGAAATACAAAGTCCACCGCCGACAACCGCCGATGAACTATTTTGTACGTCCGTTTATTCGCTACATCCCGCAAGCTTTCCAGGTTTCTTTCGTCTTCCATGGTCGTTCGCAACAACGATTCCCGCCGGCGCCGTATTGTCGTTGACCCCAGCCATCAACGGGAGGACTCGGTTGCGGCGACGTTGCCGGTCAAGCGGACTCCTCGGCGTCCGTCGCGACTGTACAAAGCCGGCTCGGAGCGGCGTCACCAATGGAAGACCACGGATCTGCTGCCGAAACGGGGTTGGACGGTGACCTTGGTGGTTGGGCTGGTACTGTTCGCCGTCAGTTTGATGAACGTCTTTGCCGTCCATAGTCCGAAGTGGACGGAGACCATCGGATCGCCAGGGGCGGCTTCGCTTCAGTTATCAGGTCGCTCGACACTCGCCGCTTGGTTTTCTTCTTTTTTGCTGATTATATCCGGTTTTGCCAGCCTTCAGATCTATGCGCTGCGTCAGCACCGCAAGGACGACTATCGCGGCAGCTATCGGCTGTGGCTGTGGATGGCCGCGTTGTTGCTGCTGGCAAGCGTCAACTGCATTGTCGATCTGACTGGCATTGCGGTCGAACTCGTAAGAACGCTGACCAGCCTGTCGTTTTCACAGAGCCTCCTTAGTGTAGTCGTATTTAAATTGGTATTGCTGTCGGGACTAGTCGCACGGGGCAGCTTCGAGATGCGAGAGTCGAAAGCAGCGCTGAGTCTGGTGGTTTTGGTGTGGGTTGCCTACGCCGGCGCCGCAGTACTCAGCCTGCCGGCCGCTCAGCCTGTACTGACCCAGATGAATATGGATGAGAACAGCCAGCATCTTGTCAAGGGAAATCTGGCGTTGCTCGGGCCGGTCGCATTGTTTCTGTCGCTGGTTTTCTTCGCGCGTTCGGTTTATCTACAGGCTCTCGGAGTCGTAAAATCAAAGCCACGAACTCAGAAAACAACCAAGGCCAAAGCCAAACCAAGAGCTTCGTCGAAAAAGAAGAGTGCGTCGAAGCCCAAGTCAACTCGCACCGCAAAACAAACGGAAACTCCCGACGTCGAAGAAGTTCAGGAATCCAAGTCTCAAATCAAACTTCCCATCAAGCCTCAAACCAAGTCTCAAACGCAACCCGTCAAGAGTGAGGATCAGGAAGAATCCGACACTGACGAAGGAGTCATTCGTTTAAGCAAGTCTCAATTGCGGCGCCAAAAGAAGCAGCAATCTCAGAATCAAAACCGCCGAGCGGCATAAATCGATCCGTTCCATCCGCGTTTCTCACCGCCCAATAGTTTGTTAAAAAATATACAATTTATGGGCGACGATCCAGCCCAAAAGATTGGGAGTTGTCAATTTTCGGGTTTCGTGGCACAATACCCGATTCAAAATCAACGACAAAATCGGGGTGGGCGGTAATTGGTTGCCGACGCTCGCGTTTTCATGTTCGGCGCTCCGGGTATCATTCCATCTCAATGGTGCAGGCCGAATACTTTTTGCAGTCTCAATGTTGTTGTAATTCGAATGTTGTTGTAATCCTTTGTTGGAATCCTTATAAGGACCTTAAATGACCCAAGCTCCCGAACTCGACCTAAAAGATATCCTGCTTTCAAACAGCTCCTTCGGTCCGAATGAAATTGGCTATATTGCCCGGCGGATCAGCAACGATTTCAGCCAACTTCCCAGCTTGCGGGAAGCGGTTGACATCATGGCGGGTCAAACCGATCGCTCGCCGGCGGCGTCCGTTCGGTTGGGGGTCTGTCAGTACTTGCTGGGGAACTACACGAACTCGATCTACACGCTGAGCAATTCCGACAGCGGAGCGCTGGCCTATTTTTATCAAGGCAAGGCCTACTTTTCGCTCGGTTCCTATGCTCAGGCGATTGAAAGCTATGAAAAGGCTCAGCTTGCCGGCTATGACAAGGATGTTTGCCAATTGGCGGTCGCCGAAGTCAAACGCCACCAGAATGATTTGACCGGATCGATGGCGATTCTGGACAACCTGTTCGGACCCATCGAGCAAACGGCTGAGTACCTTTATCAACGGGGCGCCACGATTGCAAAATCGCTGGACAATCCCGATGAGGTCTGGAAGCTTTATGCTCGAGCGGTTGAAATCGACGATCGCCACGCGGGAGCTTTGTTCGGACTGGCGCTAGAAAATGATCGACGCGGCAATGACGAACGAGCCATCGAACTTTATCAACGCGCCTCGGCCGTGTTCCCATCGCATGTCGGTGCGCTGCTGAATCTCGGTTTGATCTACGAAGATCACGACCAATACGAACGGGCCGCACGTTGCTACGACCGAATCCTGGAGTCGCATCCGACCCACCAGCGGGCGTTGCTGTTTCGGGAAGATTCCGTGGCGTCGATGGACGAAAACTACGACCACGACAAGGAACGCGTTCGCCAGCAGATGGCTGGCGTGATGAGCATTCCGATTGCCCAGTTCGAGCTGTCGGTGCGAAGCCGAAATTGCCTGCAAAAAATGGGGATTTTGACGCTGGGCGACCTGTGCAAGGTCTCCGAAACAGAGCTGCTCAACAGCAAGAATTTTGGCGAAACTTCGCTGGTTGAAATTCGCGAAATGATGGCCAATAAAGGGCTGTCCATCGGTCAGCTTGCCAACCACAAAGAAGTGGAAGAGGAACCCGTGGATCTCAGTCATCTTTCACCCGATGAGCAGGCTTTGCTTGATCGCCCGATGTCCGATCTGAATCTGTCGGTTCGCGCTCGCAAGTGCATGACGCGGTTGGGATTGACGACCATTGGTGAATTGCTGAGGAAGTCGCCGGATGATCTGCTGGAATGCAAGAATTTCGGGGTCACCAGTTTGACTGAAATTCGGGAAAAGCTGGACCAGATCGGGCTGCGTCTGCGAGGCGAATAGTTGTTCCGGTTTGAGCTGCTGCATGTTGACAAAAAGTCCGGTGCGCGGCTGGGAAAGTTGCATACGCCGCGCGGGGTCATTGATCTGCCGGCGTTTATGCCCGTGGGAACTTGTGCGACGGTCAAGGGGTTGACCGTTGGGCAGGTGGAAGCGACGGGTGCTCAAATCATTCTGGGCAATACCTATCATCTCAATCTGCGCCCCGGGCCGGAAATCGTGCAGGAGCTGGGCGGACTGCATACGTTCATGGGTTGGGACAAGCCGATTCTGACCGACAGCGGCGGGTTTCAGTTGTTCAGTCTGGCTCAACTGACCAAGATCACCGAAGCCCAGGCAACGTTTCGGTCTCATCTCAACGGCGACCGGATTGAGCTATCTCCCGAGCGTAGCGTTGCGATTCAAGAACAGCTCGGATCGGATATTGCAATGGTGCTCGATCATGTGGTTGCCCTGCCAAACGAACGAGCTGTCATCGAAGAGGCCATGCAGCGTTCGATTCGTTGGGCGGAGCGATGCCAGCGTGCTCATTCGAAATCAGACCAGATTCAGTTTGCCATCGTTCAAGGTGGACTGGACCCAAGTTTGCGAACCGAGTGCGCCCGGCAACTGGTTGCGATGGAGTTCCCGGGGTACGCGATCGGCGGATTGAGCGTCGGCGAGCCACCGGCCGAGATGTATTCGATGCTCGACATCACCACGCCGGAGCTGCCTGTGGACAAGCCGCGATACCTGATGGGCGTGGGGACACCGATCGATTTGCTCGAGGGGGTTCGCCGGGGGGTGGATATGTTTGACTGCGTGATGCCGACTCGCAATGGCCGAAATGCGATGGCGTTTACGGATTCAGGGCATTTGAAGATGCGAAATCAGGTTCACGCCCGCGACCGGAGGCCGATTCAGGCGGACGTCGAAACGGAGTTTTCGCATCTGAGCCGGGCGTATATTCGGCATCTGTTCATGGCCAACGAGATGCTGGGGCCGATGATTCTGAGTTTGCACAATGTGGCCTACTATCAGCGGCTGATGCGGCAGGCCCGTGAGGCCATCGCAAACGACTGTTTTGTCGAATTTTACGAAGAAAGACGGCGGGGATGGGGTTGTTAGGGGTTCGGGGTTTGGGATTGGGGGGCGGGACAGACTGGGGGCGGAAGTAAGGCGGTAGCGGGCACATCACGGTTGGGTGTTACGACCTTCAGTTGATTTCACGCCTCACGATGTACCTAACCTTTCTGTAGCCTATTCCCCGAACCCCCAATCCCCGAGAACTACCCTTGTCGGTTTTTCCTTGAAATCTTAAGATGGCGGGCTGGTTAGATGTCCAATTTCAATCAAAGTATCAAGAAATGATCGAACTTTATCATGTCTGTTGGCTGATGCTAGCTCAAGTTCCAAAAGGAGCGGCAGAGGCGGCGGGCGGTGGGCCAGCTGAGAAAACACCCGGCTTTTTCGATAGCTGGGGGATGATCCTGCCGGCGATGCTGATGTTCATGGTGATTTACATGCTCCTCGCACGACCGCAAAACAGCCCTTCAGCCAAGACTTCCGCGTTGTTGTCAAAACTCAAGAAAAATGATCGCGTCGTTACGGCGGGAGGCATTCTCGGAACCGTCGTCAACTTTGGGGCCGATGACGAGTATGTGACGCTTCGAATCGACGACAACAGCAACACGAGGATGCAGGTTCTGGCGACTTCTATTGTTCGCATCGTTTCTGATAAAGACAAAGATTCCAAATCGACTTGATCCTTCTTTCAAGTTCGACAGGTCGTCGTGCCGGAGTAGGCAGACGTCAGCAAACGTTATTGCGAAATTCTTCCGTACATTTTCACATTTTAATTTAGTCAGGAATTGCTCGAATGCTTGAGTCCATTTCCACTCAGTTTCCTGTCCTGGTCGCTCAGGCCAACGAACAAGCCGCCGCTACGAATTTCAAAAC
The DNA here is from genome assembly GCA_964414815.1 of uncultured Pirellulaceae bacterium. Lineage (GTDB taxonomy): Bacteria > Planctomycetota > Planctomycetia > Pirellulales > Pirellulaceae > Mariniblastus. The sequence goes on from CAYPXY010000028.1 coordinate 7,608, forward strand.
AGGCCCTTGGTTGGTGCTTTGGCTGGTCCTCGTCGTTGTGCTTGCCGTCATGCTCGCCCGGCTCATTTCATCCAACAGCCAAATGGCCGATTTCCGAAAACGGTTGACGGTGACGTTCCTGGCGATTGCGATTGCGGGGTTGATGGCTTGGAGCAAGTGGCCGCCCAAGTTTGGTGTGGACTTGCGAGGGGGGATCAACATGGTGGGATCGCTGAACCTCGATCAGTGGGCCGGTTCCGATGTGCCCGGTGAAGGAAAGCCGACTGCCTCCAGTATCATTCCGCCACTGATGCAAAGGGTCAATCCGTCGGGAACGTCTGAAATCATGATTCGGCCTCTCGGAGCGGATAAAATCGAAATCACGATTCCGTCTGCCGACCCGAACGAAGCCGACGCGATCTGGGATCGTTTGACCAAGGCTGGAAAACTGGAAATGCGAATCATTGCTGACCTGGCCTACAACGATGCGGAACATAACAAAGCTTTCGATTTGGCTCGTAAACAGGCAGAAACTGGCAGTCGTGAACGGGAAGTTTTCGATGAAAAAAATGACGGAACTCGACGAATGGTGGCCTATTGGACAACACTGGCTCGAGAATCGGTGATTGATCCCAAACCCGATCAGATTGTTCCGATCAAATATGTGCCCCATCGAGGGCATCTGGTTCGCGACCGCACTACAGGGGCAATACTGGACATGAATCAGATTCAGGCGAGCTTGGGAAATAACCCGGAGCGCCACGGTCGCGATTTTGCACGCTGGTGTCAACAACGTGGAATTCGCGCGCCTCAGATTTTGGTGATGAATCCGGATGAAAAATACAACGTCGAAGGAAGACACCTCTACAAGGTTTCTTCCGACATGGATGAGCGAGGTCGCGCCTGTGTGGGCTTTGTGACAACGGACGAAGGTGCATTGGTGCTCGGCCGGTTCACGAAGCAGAATGTGAACCGCTTGATGGCAACGATTCTCGACGATCAGCTTCACTCGGCAGCAAACGTGATGGAAGCCATCTACAAGAACGGACGGATCACGGGTAGCTTTACCCCGCAGGAAGTCGACGAAATGGTGATCAACCTGAAAAGCGGTAAACTGCCCGTCGCGCTCAACAAGGTTCCGATCTCACAGAACTTCCTCAATTCTACATTGGGTACGGAACTGAAAAACAAGGGGATTCTGTCGATTGTTTTGGCGTTGGCGATCACCTTTGTCTTCATGCTGGTGTTCTATCGTTACCTCGGAGCGGTGGCATGTATTGCCTTGGCGCTCAACGGGCTGTTGGTGCTCGCGTTGATCATGGCGATCAATGCACCGTTGACATTGACCGGTTTGGCGGGTTTGGTGCTGTCGATCGGGATGGCGGTGGATGCGAATGTTCTGATCTACGAGCGGATGCGTGAGGAGATGGAACGGGGAGCTGCGTTGCGAATGGCGATTCGAAACGGTTTTGATAAAGCGTTCACCACCATTGTCGACTCGAACTTGACCACGATTGTGACCGTTGCCGCGCTCTACGCCTTGGGAACGGAGCAGCTTCGTGGGTTCTCGGTGACGGTTTTCCTGGGGGTCGTGATCAGTATGTTTACCGCGATCTATGTGGCCCGCTTGATTGTTGATATTTCCGAACGAAAGAAGTGGCTGACGGACGTCAATTTGATTCGTTTGTTCCCCAACAAGGTCTGGGATTTCTTTAGTCAGTTCAAGCTGGCGGCGACGATCGCCCTGTTGGTGATCGGTTCGGGATTGTTCGCAGCCTGGTCACTGGGCGGCAAGATTTTTGATCAGGATTTGCGAGGGGGTTCGACGGCTCGAATCGTCTTCAATCAGGAAAAGGATGTTGAAGAAATTCGCAGTAAGTTGAATTCCGAAAATCTGGAAGTCAAAGGCGAAAAAGTTGATTTCAGCGTTTCCAGTTTCGACTCGAAAGACCCCAATCTGAAAAATCGTGAGTTCAAGATCGACAGCAATTTGCAGGCTTGGGAAGGTGAAGGCGAACGTTTCGAACAGTTGACCGAAATTCTCGATCGCGTGTTCGAGGGAGAGCTGAAGAAGAATCACCTGCGAGTTTCTGGTGGACCCAATGGTTCAAGTGAATCGAGTTCGGTGGAGCCACGGCATGAGGCGCCCCAATGGCGATCCTCCGTGGGGCTGATGTCGGCCGCCAGTTTGTTTGGTGGGATCCTGGTTCAGGACGAAGCGGCTGCAACACCGCCCACGCAGGATGAGCTGCAGTTGCCACAACGTTCGATCAATGAGGGCGATTCTGGGGCTGCTGAGGCAACGGCTTCCGGTGCCAATGGTGCCAACTTTCAGGAGCCTGCAACGAGCCTCCCCGGCATTCCGGAATCAGGAGGCAATTTCCTGCCGGCTCGCCAACAGGATGTCAATGTTCGGTATGTCGATGTGGCCCGAACGCTGAGCTTTGATGAGAAGATCAGTGGTAAGGGGATCAAGGAGTTGCTGGTTGCAGCATCTCAAGCAATCCAGCGTGGTATTGATGAAGATCAAATCATTCTGGAGTCACCGGAAATCAACTTGGCCGATCTGTCTTCCAGTTCTGAAGCCAAAGAGTGGAACGTGGTTCTGAAGGTCAATCAAGCGGAAGATGCCGACCGGATCATCGACACCTGGCAGAAGCAGTTCAACCAAAGCACCTATTTTCCGGCGACCAGCAAGGTCGGTAGCCAAGTGGCCGATAGTGCCCGATGGCAAGCTTTGGCGGCGATTGTGGCCAGTTTGATCGGGATTGTGGTCTACATCTGGGTTCGATTCCAGAACGTGGCGTTTGGTCTGGCAGCCGTTGTGGCGCTCGTTCACGACGTGTTGGTGGTGATTGCCGCCATCGCATTTTCCCATTGGGTCGGCAATTCGCTGGGGTTCCTGGGAATCTATCCGTTCAAGATCAGCCTTGAAATTGTGGCTGCGTTGTTGACCGTGATCGGTTACTCACTGAATGACACGATCGTGATTTTCGACCGGATTCGGGAGGTGCGGGGGAAGCAGAAAATGATTACCAAGGAGATGGTCAACACGAGTATTTCTCAGACCTTGTCCCGAACGTTTGTGACGTCGTTCTCGACCTTTTTGGTGCTGTTCATTCTGTACTGTTTCGGGGGTGACGCGATTCACGGGTTTGCCTATGCCGTCTGCGTCGGAGTCGTGGTTGGAACGTTCAGTACGATTTTCATCGCCTGCCCGGTGTTGCTGTGGCTGATGAATACCGTTGGATTGAATCCAGGCGAACCCGATGTCGCAACGGAGAGCTAGGAATTCGGTTTGTCTTTGTAGCGTCACGATCTAGAATAGCTCGCAGAGTCAGCCGGGCGATCGCTGGTGGCTGGGCCGCTGTTGGCGGCCACTGCCACGGGAGGAAAGTCCGGGCTTCACAGGACAGGATGGTCGGTAACGCCGACCGGTCGCGAGACCAGGGATCAGTGCCACAGAAAACAGACCGCCGGTTGAATCCTCGCGGGTTCGCAACCGGTAAGGGTGAAACGGTGAGGTAAGAGCTTACCAGCATCCAGGGTGACTTGGGTGGCTAGGCAAACCCCATCCGAAGCAAGGCCAAACAGAGAGGAGCGGCGGTCCGCCGCGCCGATCAGCGTTTCCGCTTTTGCGGGCGCTGGTCCACACTTTCGGGTAGGCTGCTAAAGTCGCTCAGCAATGATCGACGTAGATAAATGATCGTCACCGCTGGAAACAACGGTACAGAACCCGGCTTACGGCTGACTCTTTTTTGTTACACATGAAGCGTCCCTTTTGAAGTTGCGCTTTCATATTAGTCGAGAACTTGGACGGTACTGTGTTTAGCCGCCAGCCGAAGCCGACCGCCAGTCGTTTTCAGCCAACGTAAGAGGCCCGATCAATCATTGATTGAATCTGGAAGTTTGCGAGATGGTCGGTGCAGACGCGTCGGTTGAGTACAGTTTCGCAACAAGCCGACCTACAAACTGAATACCGTTGGCCCACGCGCCTTTGGGGTTTGCCGATTAAGCGATTGCGACTGGCACGGCGTTTGTCGCGGCAAACCCCGACGGCTTGTGGCTACGAGAACTTAAGCGGACGGTTAATTCCCCGTTGTCAGTCGATCAAGTAGCGATGTGGAGGCTGCCTCGATCACGATTCGGTCGCCCGCCATAATGGCGTAGTTCTCGCTATCGACCACACGTCGCTCTCTCGGAGAGTACTGGACGACCATCCGCAGGGGATGACCGGTTTCCGCAACTGTCCGCATGACGGCGACTTCCATATGGCGATACTTGCGAATCGCACCCGATTTCTCCAGTGCCGTTTGCACGGTATCGTCACCTTCGAGCTGGCCCGTGTAGATTTCTGACTTACCCACGACGTTATGCATTTCGACATAGTATTGTTGGGAGGGGTCGGCTTGGGGCAACTCTCGCTTGCCCGCCTGGTTGAATGAGGCACAGCCCACCGTACTCAACAGCGACGCTCCCAAGAGTAAGGCACCTACCATCGCCAACACGGTTCCGGAATTTTCGAGTTTCAATTTCATTGGATTTCTCTTATTCTTCACGCGATTTACGCAATAACGGACGGCGAACTCTAGTCAAAATTGAAAACCAGGGAAAGTGATTCAGGTCGGTTACAGCAAGACCTGCTTTCAGCTAGCATAGGGGGTGAAATATGAACGATTGGAAGAACAAAGTCGTTGTGGTCACGGGAGGCTCGGAAGGGCTGGGCAAGGAGATTGCGCTTGCTTTTGCCCGAAAGTCCGCCCATGTGATCGTTCTTGCGCGGAACAAGGATCGGCTGGATTCGCTTTGTGCTTCGGTCGTGCAGGCTGAGCCGACGTTGAAGTTTTCCGGAATTCCGACGGATGTGACTTCGGACGAGAGCGTTCAAAATGCAGTCCGCCAGATCACCGTCCGCTGCGAGCGAATTGATGTTTGGGTCAACAATGTCGGCAAATCGACTCGTATCCAGTTCGACGAATGCCAGGTGTTGAATTATCAGGAGATGATGGACATCAATTTTTACAGCGCGGTTCGCTGTACGCTCGCCGCGCTGCCGGAGTTGATTCAGACGTCCGGGCACCTGGTTAACATTGGATCGCTGGCGTCGCGGACAGGTTGGCCCTGGATGGCTCCCTACAGCACCAGCAAGCATGCTCTTTCGGCGTTTCATCATCAGCTACGACTGGAAGGCCCTCGCAACGTTCACTATCTGGAAGTTTGCCCCGGCCCGATCCAGCGTACCGATGGGGCAACTCGCTATGCCGAGGTTGCAAACCAGCTCGACGAATCGGCCAAACAACCAGGCGGCGGAGTCAAGCTGAAAGGAATCGATCCCGTCTGGCTGGCCGAACGAATTGAAAGGGCTTGTCGCAAGCGGAAACCTGAGTTGATGGTGCCGTTTTATTCGCGGGCCATTTTTGCCCTGGCAGAACTCTTTCCGGCATGGTCCGACAGGATTCTGTTGTGGATGAAGAAGTAGCTGATTGGTGTGTTCTGCGGTAGCCATTCACAGGCTCTGAATCAACAGTCACTCCAAGAGGGAGCGGAACACTAATGCAGTGCGGCGTTCGGCTCGATGGAGCGCACGAATTTTTGAACTTCCTGGATCGAGATTGCAAAAGAGGCCACTCGCAGCACACGGGCGATGTTGATGCCGATGACTTTTCCTTCGAGATTCATGACCGGGCTGCCGCACTCCTCAGGTCGGATCACGGTGTCGTGAATGATGACGTGGCCCAATTCAAAACGGCGTTCGCTGACAGGTCCACCGCCCCAACGATCATGGGGCGTGCGCTGGGAGCGGCTGCGGGTCGTTGACGTTGCCTGATAACGCTGACCATTTCGAATGATTTCTACCTTGACGAGTTGCCCCGCTTCAATGGCTTGGGTGATCTGGTTCCACTGCTCCAGACGGGTCGTTGCTTCGCCATTGATGGAAACGACCAAGTCATTGACCAGCAGATGGGTACTTTCGCCGAAGGATCGAGAGGCGACACGAGTCAATCGCAAACCGGACACCGATAAAGGGCCCTGTTTGAGGATTTCAGTTCGAACCTCGGGTACAGGATCGAACTCCAATCCCCAGACCACCTCACGACCTCCCTCTTCCTGCTGAACGGGAAGTTCGCCTGGTTTCACCGAAACGACTCCCAGTCCAACCGTGGTTTCGCCGAACCCGTGAGTAATCAGAATGTCCCCCGGTTGGGGGAGCGACGTTGCCGGATCAAACGAAATGGCGGTCAGGTTCTGGGCGTCGATTCGGATCAATGCCAGATCGCGATTTACATCCGCGCCCACAATATGCCCATCCAGTTCCTGGCCGCTGGGCAACTGGCATCGAAACGACGGAGCCAGTTCGCTGAGCTTGGCAACCACAAGTCCATCATGCGAGACGATGGTGCCCAGTGTATCAGCTCGGTGTTCATTGGCGATCTTGATGATGCTGGAGGAGACTGAAATTTCTGATCGGCTCAAGGAACGTTTGATCGAATGGGAGTTTCGACCATGGAACTCCACCAGGGAGGCAGAGCTGCTGGATGTGTCGATGCTACTTCGGTCGTCCTTGGCATTTGACGACGGATTCACGGCCCGATTTTGTCCTCCCAAGGTCATCTGATAACGAAACAGCCGACCAGAACGATTGACCAGGGTTTCGACTTGATCGCCTGGTTTTTTGCCGTCGATCAACTCCAGAATTTCGTCGAAATGGGTGATTCGTTTTCCATCGAAAGTGAGGATCACGTCTTCGGCAAGAAGACCTGCGGTCTGAGCGGGAGAATTCGGATGGACGCTGCGAATGCGAACTCTCGATTCATCGGATTCGGCTTGCAGCCCCAAATACGCTCGCTGCCCGACCGAACCGGCTGGGTTCTGAATATCCGATGAGCCGAGAATCTGTTTCCATTCGCGGTGGAATGTTGTTGCGGGGATGTGATAGTTCTCGTGGATTCCATTTTTGACTCGGCTGTTGATCCCGATCAGGTTTCCGTTGAGGCTGACGAGCGCGCCTCCCGAATCGCCGCCCATGATGGGACAGTCCGTGATGATTTCTTGCCTGTCGTTGACCAGAATTCGTCCCAGTCGCACGGAGGCGGGCTGATCGCGAGGAAACGAAGATGGAAATCCAACTGAAAGGCACCACGTTCCTGCTGGAAGCTTGCCGGGATCCGCAACAGGAAGAAACGGCCAAGGACCGGGGGCGTTGATTCGCAGTGCCGAGGTGTCGCTGAAACGGTTTGTGCCCAGTGTCGTCGCCTCGACCTCGCGACCGTCGGAAAACTGAATCTTAACCGTGCGTCCCGGACGTCCGGCGACATGGGACGCGGTCAGGATCAGGCCATCGCTGCTGACTACAACGCCGCTTCCGCTTTCGATCGCCACCACACACGGCAGGATTTTAGGCAATAGCGATTTGACACGAGATTGAATTTCTTTTAATCGTTGAACTTCATCATGTTCGTCGCGGCCTGCATTAAAATTTCTGGTTGCAGGCTGCGTTTCACTCGTGAGTGCGACCGTGGCTTGTTTCTGTCGTTGGCTGACGGCCACATTGCAGAAGCTTGACGAAAGTAACAAGACCAGAAACGGAATGGCACAGCGCCGAGTTTTGTTGATTGACAAACCGCAAGCCGACATGGATGGAGATGATTGGGCAGACTGACGAATGATTGGTTGCACGTCATTAGATTATAGTCACTTTTTGTAACCATTCACGACCAACCAAAACGTTTAGCCGTAAGCCGTCGGGGGTTGCCGCAAAAAAAGTACTGCAACACCGAAATTGCTTTATCGGCAACCCCCACAGGCGCGCGGAGCATCGGGTTGCAGGTATTCTCTTGGCAGGAAGATTGAATAAGGCGACCGGCAGGAAAAAGTTTACCTAAGTAGTATTGTGTTTCCCAGATGCTGAGTTGCGAGTCGCGGAGCGACTCGCCTACACTATGGTACGTTTTTATCTGCCGGTCGCTTAAGGAGACTGCACCCTGCCGTCGCGCCTGCGCCGACCCTTTCTCGATCTTTCGGCTTCAACCATGAGTCGATCGACTGTCTATGATCATTATAAGCGAATGGCGGTCGGCTTCGGCTTGCGGCTAAACGTTTCATCGCTCAGGGACGTAGGGTGTGTGAATCGGTCTTGCTGGCCCTGTAGTTTATTGGACATCTCGCAAAGAGCAACAACCCGTCAAGAAAGTCCCGACATCGAACGACCGCGCAACACACCACGCGCTCATTGGTGTGTTGCGCGGTCAATGAACTCGGTAGGGGAGCGAAAGGTGAGGACGCTATTTTCTTCTTGCGATCTCTCTTGGTAATTTCGACCGCTTCACACACTCTATTTTTTTTAAGCCGCGTCAGACAGTCCCGCGTTTCGTAGGCGTTGATACTCGGGTGACTGGGCCATCAATTGCATATGGGTTCCGGTCGCGACCACACGGCCTTCTTTCATCAGCAGGATGCGATCGACCAAGTTGAGCGTCGAGAGATGGTGAGTGATGAAAACGGTGGTTCGGCCCTTCATGAACTGGGCCAGAGACTGATAGATCAAGTCCTTGCTTTCGGGATCGATTTGACTGGTGGATTCGTCCAGGATCAGGATGTCGGGATTCTTGAGAATCGCCCGCGCGAGCGAGATTCGCTGGCTTTGTCCACCGGAGAGCGTTCCGCCTCGCTCGCCGATTTCGGTTTCGTAACCGTTGGGCAGCGCCATGATGAAATCGTGAGCGAACGCCTGTTTGGCGGCATCGACAATCTGATCGAAGGTAGCTTCGGTTGTGCCAAAGGCGATGTTGGCTGCAATCGTGTCGCCGAAGAGCATCGTTGTTTGGGAAACGTAGCTGATACGACTTCGCAGTTCCCTTACATCGAGTTCGCGAAGGTCAATGCCACCGATCCGAACTTGGCCCGCATCGGTATCAGGGGGACTGCTGTTCGGATCGAAGAAGCGAGGAATCAGGTTGACGAGCGTGCTCTTGCCGCAACCGTTGTGGCCGAGAATCGCCAGCGACGTGGCCGCCGGAATATCCAGCGAAACTCCTTTGAGAATCGGAATTTCTGGCTCGTAACCAAATCGGACGTTGTCAAACTCGATTCCGAGTGTTCCGGCGGGCAACGGTTTCGGGTTAGCCGGTGACTGAACCGCAGGTTGCTGATCGACCAGCGGAAATACGCGATCGGCGGCGACACTTCCCGACTGAATCAACTGATAAACGTCGCCCAGTTTCCGCAGCGGATCAGCGACACCGATCAGGAATCCGAAAAACATCATCACGCTACCGAAATTCATCGGTGTTGCAGACATCCGGATGCCGAACAAGTGCGTTTGATGGTTCAGGACTAGGTACCCGCCCGCGAGAACGCTGAGCGTGATCATCGTGACTCCGAACAGTTCCGTATTAATACGGGCCAAGGAGCTGAACCAGGAGATTCGCATCGATTTCCGATAGACGTCCTTGGCGACCAGTTGAAACCGCTTCAGTTCGTTCGACTCCATGTTGTAGGCTCGGACCGTTCGCATGAAGATCACGGATTGGTAGAGGCGATTGACCAGCCTGGCGGATTCCTCCATCGCTTTCTTGTTGGCCCGTTTCGTAATTTTTGCCAGCTTCAACATCAGGAACGCAGCGATGGGGGCCACCAGCACTGACAACAGTAGCAATCGCCAATTAACCAGTGCGGCTCCCGTGAGACAGCCGACCATTTTGAGCGGCTCGCGGATCGTTTTGCCAAAGATCACAATCACGGCTTGCCCGATCATCGACGATTCACCGCGAATCCTGCCGACCAAGTCGCCCGTGCCCTTTACCTGCAGTTCGCCCGGTTCCATTTGCAGCACGTTCTGGAAGACGAGATTCTGCAAATCAAGCATCATTCGCTGACCGGCGCGAGCGACCATGACCATACTGCCCATCAGAAAAATCCCGCGGAGTATCGTTCCCAGGAACATCAACGCCATGAGCGCCAGCAACGTCTGGAAAGGATCCACCGGTGCATAGCGCTCGATCCAGGGATGGATTCGCTCGGTCGCGGCCAGCCGGGTTTGCTGGGCGTCGAGATCAAAACGCAGGGTGTTGAGTTTTCGATGGAGGGTTTCGTCGGTTTCAGGCAGCGGGTTGGCGAGTTGCTGCTCGACTTGTGCAATTTCCTGATTGAGGCCGACGATTTTTGACTGAATTTCAGTGCTTTGCTGCTCCGACCAGTCGTGAAAGGACTGGCCATGCAGGATGATTTCCACGAATGGATAGACCGCTCCGAGGTTGAGTGACCAGAGAACGGCCACGAGGACACTGCAAACAACCGAGGTGATGAGTGACCAACGATATTTGAGCGTCATCCGTAACGCTCGAACCAAATTCTTCATAGGGGCGTTTCGCTAGCGTGTCCTTGCCTGTGAAATCGAGCGCCTATTTAGCTGGTTTTACGGCGTTTTGGAAAGAGCAGTTTGTCAGATTGCTGGCAGGTCACATGACTATTTGGCGGATTTTTCCTTCTCCAGCTCTTCGAGTTCGGTTGCCAGTTTGCCATCAATCTGGCCCAGGATTCCTCGCCCGCAGCCGGAACCAGAAATCCTGCTAGTTACCTCGCGGATGGTTAGGTCATCGTCTGCCATCCAGAATGTTTCCATCTCCTCAGGGCTAATCTTGTTCAGTGGGCGAACGAGGCGAAAGCCGACACCTGTTGCGGGTTCATCGGTAAACCAATAGGGGCTTTTTGGAATTTCAGGATCAGCCTCTCGCCATGATTCATCTGAGGCAAGCCGCGAAGCGCTTCGACATTCTTCGGCTTCTGACAAATAACACCCACCGCGAGCAACTCGTGGAAAAAGTGATGTCGGCTTGCGATAGGAACCCTCAACCTTGACCCAAGGATCCGCAATATGCGAATAGCCCTGTTCGAAATACTGATCCAGCACCCATTCGGCGACATTGCCGTACATGTCGTGCAATCCCCAAGGATTGGGAAGCTTTTGGCCTACTTTTTGGCGGTATTCATCCGAATTGTCCGAGAACCAGGCATGTTCCCCCAACTCATCTGGATCATTGCCGAAATACCAGATTGTGTTTGTCCCGGCGCGGCAAGCATATTCCCATTCCGCTTCGTAGGGCAGACGATAGAAATTGTCGGACATCAGACTCAGCCATTTCGTGTACTGCTTGGCCGCGAACTGTGAGATCGTCGCTGCCGGTTGATCCGGTTCGCCACCATCACGGTAAGTAAACCTGGGGTCATACAGGATGGACGGAGCTGTGATTGCATCCAGATTGCCAAACTCTTTTTCGGTCAATTGCCGTTGTCCACGGTCTTGAAATTCCCTGAATCGGTCGTTCATCGCCATGTACTTTTGATATTCATCCCAAGTGATTTCGTGTTTCCCCATCCAGAACGGTTCTACCTGCACTTCGAATTGTGGGCCTTCGTCACTTTTACGACCGGCTTCCTGGTCAGGGCTGCCCATCGTGAACTTCCCGCCCGGTATGGGGATCATCGTGAACTCGACGTCGGTAGCTGGAATCTGCGTCGTATAGGGGATCATGAATGTGCCATCCGGAAGCGACACAAAAGGACCTTCCGTGGGTTGTTCACTGGAAATGCCAAGTCGTTCACGAGGTTGAGTTGACGCAGGGGCGTCTTTGGCGACTTCATCCTGAACGATGGTTTTATCTTGGGCCGGAACCAGCAGGCTGCAATAGCCGATGCTGCCCAGCGCCGCCAGCAACACTGAAACGTTGACAAGACGAACTGGATTCATGACCGAAGTCTCCTATTGGGAACAGCTACATTTCCCGAATCAGGCAAAGTTGATGTGAGACCACCCCGTTGATGGTTGTGGGAGCGATCGGCTGGAAGCCGGCTTGCCGGAAAGCCCGGTCCGAAGCCGAATTGTGCGGTTTGATTTGAGCGACGATCTTTTGAACCGGCAGTTGCGAAAAGGCTTCCTCAGCGCTGCGGCTGATCAGTGCTTTACCGATCCCACGCCCGCGAAGTTCAGGAGCAATCGTGATGGCGATCAGTGCCGTCGCGTCAGTCCCCATATCGAAGCGAACGTGCCCCACCGTTCCCCATTCCTCATGACTGGCGACCAGCCACAGACATTTCGGGTCCGCCAGCTTTTCGCGAACCCAGTTCTGGTGATCCTCCCAGTCGATCCTCTCGGTCGCAAAGGAGATGGCTCGGACTTCCGGGTCGTTTCGCCATTGCCAGATCCGCAGCGCGTCGGATTCGAGTGTCTTGCGTAGACAGAGTTCCTGAGGTTTGACTCGTTGAAGCGGGAGGGTCATCGTGGGGTCGATCATGTCTTGAGTCACTGCATCTCACTGAAAGGTTGCACAAACGGAAATAGGCTCTCCCTTCGAGATTAAACTGGAATGCCGCAATTAGCAATATGAAATCAGCTCACGTACTACATCGGCAACCCCGTCAACTCCCAAATGTTAAACAACCAAGGGTGTGTCCATGGGTTGCTCGCGGGGATGGAGGCTGAAATGACGCTCAGCAACAACAATATAAAGCACAGCCATTTTCCCCAGCGACTTCCGCCCAGCCAGTCCACTACGGGCAACATGCTGGCCAGCCAGATCGGTGAGAGCCACAACAGCCAGCGGGCCACGCAGCACTGTCCGCCGTAGTTTCGATCGGTTTCGGGGCGGCTAATATAGAACGCAATCACGACGACCGACAAAACCAGGCCCACCGCACCGAGCCAACGCATCTGAAAATGGCCGCCGAGCCTGGCCCCGCCCAGCAATGCGAACATTCCCGCAAAACTCAGTATCCAGATTGGCGTCAGCGAAAAAACTCCGTGATGACCGAACAGCAGGTGAAAGGCATAAAGGAGCTGCGATGTCTGGCCCTGGTCAATGAACGAGCGTTTGGGATTCGAAATCGACCAGTAACTACCCGGATAGTCGTACCAGTTCCCCCACTCGCGGATTTCGTATTGCTCAGGTTGCTCCGGACGACGGATAATCACCATCTGGCTGGTCGATGTGGGGTCGAGATCGCGAACGACCCAGCGATCGATGGATGGGGACTGACCCGGCCACTGTCCTCTTTCAACGAAGGGATCCGCAAATTGCACCTGTTTTCGGGCTGCCTCGTAAATCGGGTCGGGCAGCGTCCCATCGTTGAGCGACGGCTCGTGATTGCCGGAGACTTCAGCGATTACGGGTCCATCGTGCCGCTGAAAGTAGGGAGACTTAATCTGGCCAAACGCTAAAAAGTTCAAATACAGCGTCATAGCCAGTACAACCAGACCGTATGGCAGAAATCCATGCAACGTTTTCCCGATGGAATGCCGCAGACAAACTACAAACGCCACCGCAAAGAACGACAAAGCCGGCAGTTCGAAGGTCGCCCCGAGCGCCGCTGCCAAGCCGGTCAATTGAAATAAACGGTGTGGCGGATCGGGGCGGCGAGAGATTTCGGAAAGGCAGTACAGAGCCGCCATCACGGCAACGGCAGCGGGAAGGTGGTTGTTGAGCGCGATCGTATACGTCAACAAATAAGTCCCAAAGCAGGCACAGGCCAGCACAAAATATCGCGTCCAGTCGCGGACGGGGACACTGTTCACCATCCGGGCAACTAACCAAAGGTAAAATGCCCAAGGCAGAACGTTGACGAAGATCAACAGTGTTTTGACCACCAGATGGGTTTCGGAGGCAATCCGCCAGCCGGTGAAGAATTTCAGGATTCTGTATCCGCCCGCCACCAACGTGGTCAGGAACGGAGGCTTGCTGGAATAGTAATGAAATTTTCCGTCGCGACCGACATGGCGCACCTTGTCGATCGAATCCCACTGCTTTCCGTCCTTTGAGTTGAGAATGGAGTCGATTTCGAATACGCCTTGGTCGCCAAGTGCCCTCACGGTGGTCCATCGGCTGCGGTCGTTGGCCGAATAGAAAGGCCGTGTTTCTTTTCGGGCCTGATCGCCCAGCGAAACGATACGACTGACGGCCAAACCGGTGGCCACGACAATTAGTATCCAGAAAATCGCCCAGTGACGCTGAGCGCACCAGTTCGGGAGTTCGGCAGGACAAGTTTCAGCTTGGGACATGGTCGGGCTTGTCTCTCTACGTTCGATCACGAATGGAATACGGACTCGAATCGGATTGACCTTTGGCAACGATCAGTTCTGCCAGGAAGCCCATGCACAGCAACTGCGACCCCAGCAGAAGTGCTCCGATGGAATATAAAACGAGGGGACGCTGGTGCAGCGGCTCCCAGTCGTTGAAAAATCTGACTCGCAAAATCCAGTAGACCGCCATCCACACCGTCCCCAAAATCCCGGCGAGGAACGACAGCAATCCGACCAAACCGATCAAATGTTGTGGGCGTTGGTGATACCCGGTCAGAAAACTGACCGTCAACAGATCGAGAAACCCTTTCACCAGGCGACTCCAGCCATATTTGGACCGACCGAATTTCCGGGGGCGATGATTCACGGCGACTTCTCGGATGCGGTAGCCCTTGGCGGAGGCAAGTACCGGAATAAAACGGTGCATTTCACCGTACAGCCGGACATCGTTGAAGATCGAGCGGCGATAGGCCTTGAATCCGCAGTTATGATCATGCAGTTTCACACCCGTCAGGAATCCGACGAGTCCGTTGAAAATTTTTGATGGAAAGGTTTTCCCCAGCGGGTCGCGGCGAACGACCTTCCAGCCGCTGACGAGGTCAACGTTCTCGTCCAGTTTCTCCAGCAGTTTGGGGATTTCAGCTGGATCGTCCTGCAAATCGGCGTCGATCGTGATCAGGATATCTCCCTGAGCAGCGTCGATGGCGGCCTGAAGTGCGGCTGCCTTGCCAAAGTTGCGTCGCAGCCGAATGCCGCGAACGTTCAAATCGGCGACTGCAATTTCGGAGATCACCGGCCAGCTTTGATCGACGGACCCATCGTCCACAAAAATAATTTCCGAGTCATATTTTCCGGCTTCCACGACGGCTGCAATCTCCGCGTGGAGTTGCCGAAGCGATTCAGCTTCGTTGAAAACGGGAATCAGGATCGAAAGTTGCGGCATGGGGAGATAGGTTTTGCGGCAGGACGAAATCGCTTGGGAACGGCTATCAATCCATTGTACTCGATAACTCCCGCCTCCGGCTCAAGCCACTTTTTTTCAAAAAATTTTCACTTGATAGCAAAAACACTCAAGAATTCTCTCTTTACCAGAATCGCCAAAGTCCGCTAGTATAGCGAGCTGCCTATTTGGTCTTTAATAAAGGTGGAGTTCCATGAAGGGAATGACGGCAATCTGGTGGATGCTTGTACTGGCAGGGATCGTCAGCGCTCAACAACCCCAGTTCAATAATGATTTTTCGACGACAGGGTCGGGGCCGATGCCGGACCGTTCCGAGTTCGGGTCCTATAACACTGGCGGAGGTGCGTCGTCGGTGCTCGATAGCAGCCGCAGTCACGCGACTGACGAGAATGCCCAGTTCACGTTGACGTTTGATAACCGGCGGGTTGCCCAGCTTCAATCGGGAGAGTTTCTTTCCTCGGATATTGGTCCGCATATTCTTCCCGTGATTAGTGAGATTGTTTTCGGGTTTGAAGATCCGATCCGGCAATCGGTTCATTCCGGTAATCACATGCTCGTTTCGCCCAGTAAGCGATTGGGCGATACGCTTGTCTTCGAGTTTTCCGAGTCACATTTGAAGGCGATGGAGCGACAAACCCTGCGATATCGATACAGCAACAATGAAATCGGACAATATCGAACCGTCGCCGTGGTACTGGCAGGAAGTCGCTCGATGCCGGAAGCCGATCAGACGACCTTTCGCAGTAATATTCATCAAGATCCCTTTCCGCAAAGCCAACTACCACAACAAAATCCTCCTCAGAATAATCCATCACTGCAGAATCCATCGCAATCAAACCAATTTGCACAAAACCCTTCTGTGACCAGCACACCCGATTCAGATCGCTGGGGGTATGGCGGCAGTCGTTCTGGATCGAATCTGACTCCGATTTCCTCGCCCAGCACAGGTTTTGCCGGTCAGGATCGTCTGATGCCAGTTAGCGGGTATAACGACAACAACCGCGAGCGGCAGCCCTCTGGATGGGCGAGCCAGCCTTCACCGACGGCAGATCGCTACAACAATGATTTCAAGCAGGTGTACGCACGAGATTTACAAAACGGTATCGCTTCCGATCTTGATCGCGAACGTCAGAATCAACTTCGCGCTCAGCAGCTTACGGATTTTAGCACCAGTCTGACTGAAAAAGACCGCGAACTTCAATTGAGAGAGCGGGAATTGGTTAGTCGATCGCTTCAGGTCGCCAATCAGGAAAACTTCCTCCGTGCTCAGCAGGCCCAGTTTGATCAGCGAGCCACGAGCAATGCAAACTTGAATGATTTGCCACCGCGTTCAACCACGAATGGGGGCTATCGGGATCAACCTGGCGGGTCGTATGACCCCAATCGCTCGGCCGCCAATTATCCCTTTGATACCTCGCGGGAACGCTGGGCGAGCGGTTCATCCGCTATAGACGCTAGTCTGGCAAATCGGAGTACGGAACTTCGGAGGCTCGAAGAGATCAGCGGCAGACTCGATGATTTGCAACGCGAAAATCAGAGATTGAGAATGGATTTGATCGATGCCAACGAAGTTGCGAACCGTCTGCAAACTCGTTCGGTCAGTTCCGAATTGCCTTCGCAGCAGGCCCGGTCCGCCAGCCCCTTGCGAGATTTTCGGACATCTATTGGTGGGGTGACGGATGCTCAGAAGGAAAACCCGTTGGTTAACAACAACATGTCTGGCCCTTTGTTTTTCATGCTGTTGTGTTCCTTGGGGTTGAATGTTTATCTGGGATGGATTTCCCGGAATTTTTATGTCCGGTATACCGAGTTGGCAGATGAACTGCGAGAGACGTTCTCTGCTTCGCTCAGCAACTAAATGCAACGCGTTGAAGAACGAGTTGCATACCGCTTACAACGAATCGCTCACAACTATTTGGCAATGGAGTGCTGATAGTGAACCAGAAATACCACTTTAACCATTTTATTCTTCGCATCGCTGCGGTAGCGATGGGGACCGCCTGTTTGAGCCAGCATGTTTGTGCTCAGGGGGTTGGGCTGGTCGATATGGGCGCTGTCTTTAGGGCCCATTCCGGTTTTACGCAGCAACTCGATGCCATTCGCGGTCAGGCCGATTCGCTCAAGTCGGCGTCTCTACAGGCTCAGCAGGATCTCTCCCGAAAAGCGGAAATGATCCGGCAATACGATCCTTCCAGTTCCGAGTTTCGTGAAGCCGAGGCCAGTCTCGCCAAGGAAGCGGCCGTGCTGCAAGTCAACCACGATGGCCAAGTGCGAAGCCTGATGATGGCCGAAGCCCGGTTGCATTACAACACTTATCGACAAGTCAATCAATTGATTGCCTCGTACTGCGACCAACAGGGAATCTCGCTGGTGCTTCGGTTCAATCAGGGAGCGTCTGACTCTGACCATCCCGAGGCGATCATGCAGAAGGTGAACAACCCGATCGTTTATTATCAACCTGGTCGCGACATTACGCATCAGATTATTTCGATGTTGGCCTCCAATCCTGGTCCTTCTAATCCTTGATGCCTCACCCGGGAAGATACTCCATGACCTACATTCGTCCCCAATCGACGATCGCTGCACCGGTTTCTGTTTCAGGATTTGGATTCTGGAACGGCAAGAACGTGACCGTTGAATTTCACCCTGCTCCTGCCGATTCAGGACTCGTCTTTGTCCGGACGGATCTGCCCCAACCTGCGGAAATCATTGCGGTGCTTGCCAACCGCATTCCCGGCCCGCGCCGAACCACGCTTTCGTGCAGGGGTGTGCAGGTCGAGATGGTGGAACATTTGCTCGCGGCGTTGGCAGGATTGCAGATTGACAACTGCGAGATTCGAATCGACGGCCCGGAAGTTCCCGGACTCGATGGATCTTCGGCGCCGTTTGTGGAGGCCCTGCTGAGAACGGAAACCGTATTGCAGGCCGAACCGCGGCGGACGCTGGAAGTGTTTGAACCGGTCCGCATTGAGTCGGGTGAAAGCTGGATCGAAGCCCGTCCCCACCGGGATTCGGCGTTTCGAATCAACTATTTGCTTGACTATCCCCAGTCGCGGGCGATTGGCAGCCAAAAATTTTCGATTGACCTCAATCCAGCCGCCTTTGTCAGTGAACTGGCGTCGGCCCGCACATTTCTGCTGGAGTCCGAAGCCAGATTGTTGCTTGAGAAAGGGCTGGGGCATCGAGTTTCATTCAGTGATGTGTTGGTCTTTGGCGACGACGGACCGATTGACAACCAGCTTCGCTTCCCTGACGAATGTGCTCGACACAAGGCACTGGATATCGTCGGGGATTTTGCGTTGGCGGGCTGTGACTGGATCGGGGAAATCACGGCGTCGCGAACGGGACACCAGTTGAATGCAGAACTGATTCACGCTATTGAACAACAAAACCAGATTGGTATACGACAATCCGCCTGAGATTTGATATGAACTCCATCCCTTTCAATGAACTTGCCAACGGACTTCGGGTACACAGCGAACCGCAACCGCCGAAAATTTCACCGCTGTCGCAGGTCTCGCCCGACGCGCAGATTTCGGATGATGTGGAAATCGGTCCGTTTTGCGTGATCGGCCCCAAGGCAAGAATCGGTCGCGGCACAGTGTTGCACAACAACGTGACGATCATGGGCGACGTGACCGTCGGCGAATACAATCTGATCTTCCCCAACGCCGTGTTGGGGGGGTATCCGCAGGATGTCAGTTATCGCGGAACCGATACGAAAGTCATTGTCGGCGACCGCAACGTGATTCGCGAATGCGTCACGATCAATCGAGCTTCCGAAAAGGAAGAGGGAGTCACGATTGTCGGCGATGACTGTTATTTCATGGGCAATGTCCATGTCGCTCACGATTGCGTGGTCGGCAACAAGGTCATTATCGGGCATGGATCGATGCTGGGTGGTCACGTTCATGTCGATCATCACGCGACGCTTTCGGGCAATGTTGCGGTCACGCACTACGGAGCCATTGGCTGTTACACGTTTGTCGGTGGTGCCAGCCGAGTGCTTCAGGATATTGCACCGTATATGCTGGCCGATGGAAATCCGGCCCGGCCACGTTGCATCAATATCGTGGCGCTCAAACGAAATAATTTTGCTCCGAACGTGATTCAGGCACTCAATGAAGCCTATCGCCTGTTGTATCGGGCCAGAGTGGGACTAGAAAGTGCCCGTTCGATTCTGGGCACCAAGGGAGAGTTGATTCCCGACATCCAGCATTTGCTGGATCAACTGGAAGTTTCGCAAGCCGGCAATCATGGACGTGGACGCGAGCACAGGAGAAAAGCAGCTTGACCTCTTTAAATATCGCTCCTCTGAAAGTGGCGGTCGTGGGTGCTGGCAATCTGGGCCGAATCCATACGCGACTGATGTTGCAACAAAACGGTGTTGAACTGGTGGCTGTCGCGGAATCCTGTCCGGCAGCTCGGCAGCGTATCGCGGATGAATTTTCCTTGCCTGCGGTCGAACACTACGAATCGATTCTCAGCCAGATCGATGCCGCCGTAATTGCCACTCCGACCCATACACACTTTGATGTCGCCAGCGACTTGATCAAGCGGGGTATTCACGTCCTGATCGAGAAGCCGTTGACGGATTCCGTGACGACCGCTCGGCGGCTGGTGGACTTGGCAGCACGGCACCGTTCCGTGGTTCAGGTCGGTCATGTCGAGCGATTCAATCCGGTTCTGAAAGAAGCACTGTCGCACGTCGGTAAACCCCGGTTGGTGACGGCGAATCGGCTCAGTGGTTATACGTTTCGTTCGACCGATATTGGTGTCGTCCATGATTTGATGATTCACGACATCGATTTGGTGAATTCGATGTTTGGCAGTGACTTGTTTGAATCGCGGGCGATTGGCATGTCGATTTTTGGCGAGCATGAGGATATGGCGCAGGCTCGTCTTCAGTTTCGGTGTGGCGGTGTGGCGAATCTGTCGGCGTCGCGATGCAGTTATCAGAACGAACGGACGATGCAGATTTATGGAACGGACGGGTTTGCGGCGATTGATTTCACCAGCAGTACCGTGACGTGTGTGCAGATTCCCGACTGGATTCGCGACCGAAAATATAACCTGCTCGACACACCGCCCGAACAACAAGCATACATTCGGGATCATCTGTTTGAGAAAGTGTTGCGAAAACAGGAGATCGCGGTCGACAAGTCGAATGCGATTCTGGACGAGCAGCGAGACTGGCTCCATGCCATCAAATATCGCGAAACGCCCCGAGTTCCGATTGAGCAGGGAAGCCGAGCCGTCGAAGTTGCGCAGTCCGTATTGGATTCGCTCAATGCTCATCGCTGGTTGCAAACCGAACCGGCGACCACCGGCCCGCTGTGTGCGGTGTCGAAAATCAAAGATCCCGTCCCGCAGTGGACCCGCAAAGCGGCGTAGCGGCGGTCTTACGCCAGATCGCGGTCTTCGAACAACACGAGGGCCAGCAGCATCACCATGGTTCCGTAAACGGCCGTGTACACGATGGACCATCCGAGATAGGGCAGCGGTACCATCGTTCCTGTATTGATTGCGGCCTGGATATCGAAGTGATCGAGCACGGGAAATACAATCGCCACCAACTGGCCAAAGACGGCAACGGTTTCGAATGCTCCGAGTGATGATTGAACGATCAGCGGCGTGATGTGTCCGACCACGTAGATCGCAAAGCAGATCAGGAAATTAGCCAGAATTCCCATGCGGGTAGAGATGGCGATACTGATGGCAACAAAGATGACGACCTCCAGGAAGCACAAGAACAAGCCAGGTAACACGTTGACGGCTTCCTGGAAGCAAACCGTCCATTCGGCGAGTCCCTTGGAAGCTTCCTGGAAATCGTAAACCGGCTTGAATGCGACCCAGATATAGAACCATAGCCCGGTCATGCAAAACATCAGGGCGATCGCCATTGAGATACCGACAAACTTGCCGATCACGAATTGCCTTCGGCCGACCGGTTTTGAGAGTACCGTCAACGCGGTGCGTCCCTCGATTTCTTCGGCGACGGATTTACTGGCCGCCCAGACTGCAAGGAAGATCGCGGCCACCCGAATCAGGCTCAGCCCGGAATCGGTGTACATTTTGATGTCTTCACCGAACGTGTTGTACGGAATGAAAATCGTGATCAGGATAAATGTGACGACCACTCCAAACACGACCCAGAAAAGAGGTTGCCCCAGTTCGGTTTTGAACGTCGACAACGCGATCGCCATGATTTTGGGACAGAGTGCGGATAGAATCAAATAACCCAAGTAGAAGCTCACCACACAAAGGGCAATCAAGGGTACAAACATCGCCTCACGATAGACCGGTTCAAGCAAATAGGTGACCTGGATATTGGCGTTGTCACGACCAAAATTCTTGACGTAAAGATGCTCAATCGTATCCAACGGAATGACACCTGATCCGTCTCGCCTTTGCCTGTACATGAACGGTTCATCATCATTGGGTTCAATGACAAAGGATTTCCCGTAGGGAATATCGGGTGCGATGTCGATCGCGGCGACCTCGATGCGGCGGTTGGTGCGGATTTCCAGGACTTGCAATTCGGAGCCGTCAAATTCCAGTTCTATCTTGTCACCTACGGAATCTACCGCACTGGGGGGAATGGAAAAGTTCTTTTCGAATTCTCCCAAAACCGGAATGCGGGCGACCGATTTCAAGAAATCAACCGGTTCATCAAAGAAGGTGATCATGCCAAAGCCATTGACGAAGTGCAATCCCAATCCCAAGACGAAGAAAGTCGCCATCGTGACCAACAGCCGGTTGAACCATTTCAAAAAGCCATCAAAGACCAAGTCATGGAACTCGCCGGATAATTTTCGTGACACCAACACCCAGCCACCGAAGCCGAGCAACAAGGAAATCGGGATCAGAAATCCGAGCAATAAACCCACATTGGCAGTCCATTGGAATTCGCCCCCCCATAGCCAGTAAAAGAATCCCAGAAACAGCGTCAGATAAACGATGGACGTGATCGCACCGGCGAGAATCCATGTGGATGGCTTGTCGGCGACCGTGTTGAGGCCCGACAGCGACTGGAAGACTCGCATCTTGAGGAAAACCAGGGCGACCAGCAACAGCCCCGCTGTTAGCCCGACGGACATGATCCATACCGGAGATAGCCAGCTTGTGATTTTAAGACTTTGGGCGAGGAAAAAAGGATCGGAGACCATTTCTGCGGTTTAAAGAACTAAGAAAACGAAAATGAAATCAAATGGATTTTCTTTATTAGGGCGGAAACGTGAAAAAAGTTCAATCGGGGAGACACTTTTTTTAGGCTGTCAACGGAACTTCGGATACGAAGAAATCGTTTGCCGCCTGGATGATCGCCTCCTCATGCTGGCCTGTAACGGCAAACGCGCGAAGTCTGCGGATGACTCCTTTCTCCAAGAAATCGGCATCTAGATCCCACTCGAACAAGTACTCATGGGGGCCATTGGCGGCACCTTCGGCCGTGCAGACGTTCAGCACCAGGGCGTCACTGGGCATGACGGTCAGTAGCAGGGACTGGTCACCCTGCCGAATCAGCCAAGCTGCGGGAGCGCTATCGCCTTGGTGAGGTTGGAGGCTCAGGTCGCGCGAGAGCTGGAATGCCTTAATCGATTCGCCGTAAAGCCGTGACTCCAACCGCGGGTTGGGGCGACTGTCGAGCAGTAATGTTTGCAGCGAGTAAAGCAGCTCGACACTGACAAACGGACAGACTTTCGTTTCCCCGTCAGTCCCCTGCCCCGCCCCTTCTCTCGTCCCTGCTGAATCGTCTTCATCATCGGTCGCACCGCCCAATTCCTCGCGATCAAGGTGCGTGCGGACTCGCCAGCTCAGTTCCCCACCGATCAAGCGATTTTCTGAGCAGGGGTAAGCCACAATCAAGTCGGATCCGCGAGCATAGGGATCGAGGTTTTCGTGTGCAATGGTGGAGACTTGCGTGGTCTGGAAAAGAAATTGGGCTTGCCGGTCTCCCTGTCGATGAAATTCAATTCCTTGATTGGGACGGGCAACATCGATGTGCAGGTCGAGATCGTTCCAGGCATAATGGGCCTGGTTGCCGGATAGCTTCCATTGGTTTTTCATTGAACGGGTCATTGAACTCCTCATGTTCATCAGGTTGGGGACGATGTATGATACACCGGATTGTAACCGCTCACGACAAAATGTAGAACAATCGTCCCCCATACGAGTTACCGGAATTGAGCATGAGCAAGCAAACCAGCGGCGCTGAAAAAAAAGGAATCTTCGATCGTTTTTTGAGCTTGATCGAATGGATGGGGAACTTGCTGCCGCATCCAGTGATGCTGTTTTTCTGGTTGTGCGTGGTGGTGGTGATCTTGGGAGCGGTAGGTGCGACGTATGGCTGGTCGCTGGCCGATCCGCGTCCCGATGGCACGACTGGTAAGGCTGTGGACGGGATGGTGCGCGCCAAGTCGCTGCTGTCCGACGAGGGATTGCGGTGGATCACGACCAGTCTGGTCAAAAATTTCGTCAACTTTGCTCCGCTGGGGACGGTGTTGGTAGCCCTGCTCGGTGTAGGGATTGCCGAGCACAGCGGGCTGATTTCCGCCGCCATTCGTTTTTTGATTTTGCGGGCACCGAAGAATCTCGTCACGATGGTGCTGGTGTTTGCGGGAGTTTTGTCCAACGTGGCTTCGGAGATCGGATATGTGGTCATCATTCCCATGGGGGCCGCGATCTACTATTCGCTCAATCGCCACCCCTTGGCAGGGTTGGCGGCAGCGTTTGCCGGAGTGTCGGGCGGTTACAGTGCGAATTTGTTGCTGGGAACCATTGACCCGCTGTTGTCCGGGTTGACGGAAAAGGCCGCGTCGAGCATTGATGCGTCGTACAAAGTGAATCCAGCGTGCAACTACTATTTTCTGTTTGCCAGTACGTTCATGGTCATGGCCGTGGGAACCTGGATTTCGCTGTATATCATCGAGCCGCGATTGAAAACGTATCGTGCCGAAAACGCGACGGACACGTTAGACAACCAACATGCCAATGAATTGACCCGGTCTGAACTTCGGGGGCTTGGGGCGGCCGGGCTGACGGTGATTCTGGTGGGAGGTTTGCTGGTCTACCTGTGCGTGACTCCGCAGCAATGGGATGGTTTGCTTAAGAGCAAGCAGGAGGTGGCGGCCGCCGAATCGTCGATGGAACCTGGAGTCGGTACGTCCACTCAGCCAGCCAGTCCTTCGGATGCTGCAAATGTTTCGGCCAGTTGGCCCTACATGGGAGTGTTGGGAAAGCCCGCGAGCGGACAAAAGAACGCTGCCTTTCTCGAAGGAGTGGTCGCTCTGGTCTTTGCAGGCTTTCTGATCCCAGGGATCGTTTATGGTGTCGTGACCGGTTCGATCAAGAAGGATACGGACGTGATCAATTCGATGTCCAAGTCGATGTCGTCGATGGGGTCTTACATCGTACTTGTGTTTTTTGCAGCTCAGTTTGTTGAGTTTTTCAACTGGACCAATCTCGGGTTGCTGCTGGCGATTCAAGGATCGGATTTTATCCGCATGATGAAGCTGGATAATCCGGCTATTTTTCTGTTGTTCATCGGTTTGTCCGCCATCTTGAATCTGTTGATCGGCAGTGCCAGTGCCAAGTGGGCCTTTATGGCACCGGTCTTCGTTCCGATGTTGATGGGAATCGGCTATAGCCCGGAACTCATCCAGTTGGCGTACCGGATCGGTGATTCCTGCACGAACGTGATTTCGCCCATGATGAGCTACTTCGGGATGATCTATGTGTTCGGATTGCGTTATGACAAGGATTTCAAGTTGGGGACGTTGATGAGTTTGATGATGCCCTATGCGATGATCTTCCTGTTCGTCTGGACCGTGTTCTTTTATTTGTGGATCTTCTTGCTGGGATTGCCGATCGGCCCCGACTCACCGCTGACCTATCCGGTTGCGGTTTAGTCATCCAGGTTTCGCCAACTGACGATTGCTAACG
Source organism: uncultured Pirellulaceae bacterium (assembly GCA_964414815.1). Lineage (GTDB taxonomy): Bacteria > Planctomycetota > Planctomycetia > Pirellulales > Pirellulaceae > Mariniblastus. The sequence goes on from CAYPXY010000028.1 coordinate 32,561, forward strand.
GCACGAAAATAATCGCGGGCAGCCAGGCGGCCAGTGCTGCTGGCTGGAGGATGCTGTAGTTGCCCAGTGCGTGGCTGCCGAGGATCGACAAGGCGAAGATACCTACCAACAAAAAGCAGACGCCCGCCGCGTAGAAAATGTTTTTGTTGCCGCGACGAGTTACCAACGGCAATCCCAACACCAGCAGCGAAAAATCGAGAATGGGTTGAATCAGTCGGGCGTGGACGTTGATCTGGGCCTGATTGCCGTACCACGTTCGCGGCTTACGGAGTTCAGCCATCATCTCCTTGGTCGATTGATAGTTGGACAGTCCCTGACCGTAAGCGGCCTGGTACGCGTCGAACTGGCAGGGCACAAAACACTCGTCAGGCTTGAGCCACTTGTGTTCACTTGGCCAGTAAACCAGCGGAACATTGGGAGAGTCGCTGGCATGGCTTCGAAGGTTTTGGAGTGATACGGGCTGCGTGACCTTGAACAGCCACAGCCCCGAGGGCCGGTTTGCGCTAGGCTCGTGAAAATGGGCAAGGTCGGCCTGAATGTGCGAAACCGATGCCTCCGCCAGGGCTGGGAGTTGAACTTCAACCCGAAGAATCCGGTTGTGGTTGAGCGAGAGTTCCTGCCCGCGAATTTTGACTCCGGAAATCAGATCGTGATAAGTTCCCATCGGCAGCGTTTCCTGCTTCTGCCAGTCCTGGGCTTTGCGGACAAGCTGGTCGCGGACTTGGGGTAAAATCAGTTCTCGGTTGGCGGCGGCCACGGCGACAATTACCAGAGTGAAGAAGAAGATGGCTCGCAAAGTACGAGAGCGGCGAATGCCGGTGGCTTCGATGGCGGTCAGTTCGCTGCGTCGCTGCATCAGGCTGACGGCGAACACGGCGGCCATCAACGCCCACACCGCAGCGGTTTTATCAAAAATTTCGGCAACACGCGGCAAGTAGAACCCGACGAACATGGACTTCCATCCGGTGGATGCCTTGATCGCCATCATTTCATCCAGGTTGGTAAACAAATGAATGACAATAAACAGACCTGAAAAGCTGAGAAAGCAGACCAAAAAGATCTTGATGAAGAGGAACAGCAGATAGCGGTCAATGATGGTCATTCAGGCAGAGGTCAGAGGTCAGAGGTCAGAGGTCAGAGGTCAGAGGTCAGAGGTCAGGCTACTAAACTAAATCCAGGCTGAAATCGATCAATCGCGATATCTGTGTTAGCTAGCAAAACTGCTAGCTCCTATTTTCAATTTCGCATCGGGACACAAAAATACTGGCACCCCTACGGATCGTGAATCGTTGGAAGATCGTATGGGATCGTTTGCAAAGGCATACGGATGCGCCCCGCTTTATTTTTTCAGGCAGCTTTCAAAACTGTGGCCCATCAGCCTTGGGACCGGCTCGTCTTTCCCAAGTCCTGTATAGGATGCAAAAGCGACCTTGAGCAGTCGGACATGCCGGTTTTGTTAGAAAATATACAATTTATAGTGGGTGATCGGTCGGATGCTGGTCCAAATCAGGGAACTGATTCTGCTGGATCTGATTTTGCTACGACGTCCTCTACGCTTTCGAGCGGTCTTTTGTTTCAGCATTGGCAAGCCAACCACTGGTGCGAGGAGTGCTGGAATCGAATGAAGGACCATTCGATTTCACGTTGCCGTCGCTGTGGTGCAGGCCTCTATCGCCCTAACCCGTTTTCGGATCAGTGTGCTCATTGTATGCACTCCGATTTGCGTTTCGATCAAACGTTGGCGGTTGGAAACTACCAGGGGTTGCTCAAGGAGTTGGTGGTCCGCATGAAGAATCAACATGATGATGTATTGGCCTATCATCTGGGGCATCGTATGGCCTATGAGCTGATCGGTCATGGCTGGACTGACGTTGATTCGGTGTTGCCCGTGCCGAGCCACTGGTTGCGCCGACTCAATCGCGGTTTTCAAGCTTCGGAGATTCTTGCGGACCAGGTCAGCCGCCTGTTGCAGATTCCTCTCAACACGCATGCACTGTATGTCGCTCGGCCGACCAAGAAGCAAGGCATGCTTTCCGAAACCGCTCGCAGGAAAAATGTGCGCAACGCCTTTGGCTTGCGCAAGGGATCGAGCGTCAAAGGCAAGTCGATTCTGATCATCGATGACGTGGCCACCTCAGGCGCAACGCTCAGCGAAATCGCTCGGCTGTTGAAATCAAACGGAGCCTCCCAAGTCCGCGTCGCGGTGGTCGCCCGAGGTGTCGGAAGAGGCGGAATACCGGGGAGATAGGAGCGGGAAATTCGTAGAGCCTGGATCCTTGGGATCTCAAATCCATATCCACGCAAGAATGTAAAGCTCAATAAAACGGCTGCATCCCCAAAGCACCAAAATCGAAATCAGTACGAGCAGGAAAATGTTGGTTGGATGCTGGATTTTCGATTGCTCAACGTGGTTCATAATTTTCAGATTCTGAAGTCAGAAGGCGATCCCTATAAAGGCCAATATCCACGGACTCCGCGAACCTCCACGAAAATTCTCAGGCTTATTTTCGAATGCTGCGATCGAAAAAGATTGCGATTAATAGGCGTGATTGATACCACCATTGCCGCTGGCGGTGTTCGGGCTGCTCGCTCCGCCGATGGTGCCGTCAACCTGAAGGCCATTGCCGCCATTGTTGTTGGCTGTGTTGTTGATGAAATCCAGGTTGATGTTGCCGGAAACCAACGTTCCCAAACCAGTGTTAGAATTGGTTGTGTTGCTGACGAAAGAACCGCCAACATTCTGCTCGATTCGAATTCCTTCGCCTCCAATCCCTAAGTATCCATTGTCGTTGGCGACATTGCCAGCAACATCGCCAGAAACTCCGTCGTACACCCAAATTCCTCCCCTAACATTGCCGTTGGCTTTGTTTGCCGTCAGATTTCCGGTAACAGAACCTCCAAAGCGGATCCCCCACTCGTAGATACCATTGTTGTTGGCGATATTGTTCTCTACATCCCCAATCTGATTTCCGCCGACGAATATTCCCCAATTGCCATTGTTGTTGGCGGTGTTCCCCGAAAGGATGCCTTGGTGAACACCATGAATCTCAAGTCCCCCGAAAGAGTAATTGTTGTTGCCTGTGTTATCCGTGATTGCTCCCAAGACGTCCCCAAGGACAAGGAGTCCCCCAAAGTTCGAACTCAGGTTATTGCCTTCGATGTTTCCGATGACACTGCCCGACACGAGTAGCCCGAAATCGTCATTGTTGGTTGCGGTGTTGTTCGAAAGGTCCCCCGTGACATTGTCCCCGACATACATTCCGTAGCGGACATTGTTATTCATTTGGTTGTGGTTGATATTGCCGTTTACGCTCCGCAAAACAGAGATTCCACTGCTGCCATTTCGCTCGGCAACGTTGTTGGTAATATTGCCTGTGATATCGGACCTTATATCCAGTCCGGTACCTCCGTTGTAAGTAAGCGTGTTATCCGTGACATTGCCGATAACGGTCCCAAACAAGACGATGCCTCCCGCCGAGTTTGACTGAGCAACGTTGTTCGTTACGTCTGCTTCCGTACTACCGAAAATAAAGATCCCTATTTTCAAGTTTTCGTTGGCTGTGTTTCTGGAAAGAAGGCCGCTAAAGTTCCCTTCGACATAGATTCCATTTCCGCTCCAATTTTTGCTGGCAATGTTGTCAGTGATTTCACCCGTCAAGTTTCCCCCAACAAAAACTCCCTGCATATCATTGTGGGTCATGACATTCCCGCGAATGGCTCCGGTTCCGTTAACGTCTCGAAGGTCGATACCAATGCCATTTTGAGTGAGAGTGTTGCGGTTGATGTCGAACCCGCTGACGCCGTAGCCGTAAATTCCTGAGTGAGATTCGGAAGCCGTGATACCGGAGACTTCGACGTTGTCGGCATTGATCGTGACGGCTGGCGAGGATATCGAATTCTGAATTCGTGGTGTCGTGCCGGAAGGATTCACGCCGGGAAGCAAAAACGATCCCTGGTCGCTGTTGATCATGTGTGCCACTCCCTCCCCAAGTAGCCGTTGTCCATCGCTCGATATCACGACCTGTTGATTGTCAAATAGACTCCCACTGTGCAGATAGACAATGTCCTCGGATTGATTCGAAGCGTCTGCCAAGTGGTTGTTCGGATGCCAGATGCTTCCATCTCCCCCTGCGGCCGCACTACTGTCAACATGCCGAACCGTGATCGCCTGGCCCGCAATCGTGGCGAGTAATTCCTGATCGGTCTCGTGGATTGTGATGTGTCGACGTCGCTGTACCGGATCTGCCAGCCGCGAAGGCATGGATTGGTTGGAGTTTGGACGGAGGTTTCGGATTCCAATCCTCAGCTCAACGGAAACACCGCCTGTCGTATTGAAAATCGGATCGTTTTGGATGAATCCGTTGACAAACAGCTTGTCATGCGCCCGCAATTCCATTCGTCCGCGAGTTCCCCACTCGCTTACGTTGTCACCCCATAGATGATAGGCACCTCCATAGGCGCTGATCGCATAGTTGGCTCGTGCGAACAATAGTGCTCCGCCTTCCAGGTCCAGCGTTCCAAGTGCCTGACGAAATCGTTCGTAGCCGTAGATGATGTTCTGTCCGTTGGGGCCACCAAATTGAGGGGTTGAGCCTGGAATCAATTGGGATGTATGCCGATCCAGACTCGTTGGCACGTTCCCAAAGGCACGAAAGTCGAACACTTCGCCGAGCGACTCGATGCCAAATCCTACCTGATGGAAATCGGAAGTTCCGGCGGTTGGGTCTGGAAGTTGCCTCAGATCGTAGTAGACGTTCGCACCCAAAATTCGACTGGTTTGGGGGTTATATTTGCGCGCCCCGAATCCAATATTTGCTCCAAGCAATTCTGACTGATCGTTGTACAACAGCAGCTGCGAATCATTGAAAATTAACAACTCCTCGCCGACCGAACGCAAAGGTATAAAAGCACCGAAGTGCGAAAACCCGTCATGAAGCCCGGGAGCTGTTCCAGCTTGATGTCCGATCTCCAATTGCGGTCCAAACTCTTGTGCCAAAGTGGGGCGTGTGGCAAGGCCGAAGGTCAATGCCAGTGTAAAGCACAGCATCGCACTCGTTTTTCCCGGTGAATTGGCAATCCGGCTATGTAAAATCTTCATGCCTTAGAGCGACGATTGGTTGGTCTGACCGCAAGGGATTGTTGTAGGTACATTTTTCCGGACTCAAGAGTATCGGTTGTCCGGATTGTTTTGATTACACGGCGTACAACCAAATTTCGGTTTCCGCAGAGTTTAAATTCATGCCGCACATGAATGGACGGTATGGTTTATACAGATGGCCTATTCTTTGATATCCAAAGTGGCTCTGACGTTGTGCTTTCTTTATTGCAGATTCAGGATATTTGCGTCGGATTGTCATGCTCCGGTTGCTGGTCCCAGAGACAAGCTTGTAAATGGCCGCTTGCTACAGGCTTGACAGCACCGAAGTTACCTCTATTTTGATGTCCGACGTATCGTCAGCGGGAGGCCGGTTGATCCGTCATTCCGGCAGTCCAGAAAGCGAGCTTTGGAGAAATCGCAGGAAGTTTCCCGGTGGTTTCTGCCAAAGTCACCATGGGAAATGATTTTAACGATTTCCAAAGGCCTTGCAATCAATCTTGAGGCGATTCAGAGTCATCGACTGGGAGTCGCACTGGCAATGGACGGCCCCTGGCAAGTTGATGGTTATCGATTGGGGAGGCGCAGTGATTGCCTCGGCCGGAATGGCCCCCAATTGCTGCCAGTGGTCATAGGTCATCGATTGAAGCGGCCAGTTTTGCTGGCTCCAGAGCGTTTTAAGAAACTGCCGAATCAGGATCGGAGGATGGGGAGCCAAGCGGTGCAGGTCGAGACGAATCCCGTCCGAAGTCTGTTCGAGAATGGCTTCGTGAAGCGTTGACGCTTGATCGTTCAAATAGGATGCAGTTTCAGCGGCCTGCAACCCCAGTCGGCTCAGTGAATCGAAAACCCGTCCCTCAAATCGGGATTCGAGGTTCGGAATCAGTTCGTTGCGCAAATAGTTGCGAGTATAAATGGACTGCTCATTCGTCGAGTCGAGGCAATACGGTTGATTGAGTTCTGCGAGGGACTGTTCAATCTCGGTTCGATGGATGTTCAGCAGGGGACGAACGATCGAGATGACTGAGTCAAGCACTCGAACGGGGCGGATTCCAGCCAGGCCATCGATTCCGGTGCCGCGAAGAATGCGGAACAGAATTGTTTCCACTTGATCGTTCGCCGTGTGCCCGGTCGCAATCAGTCGCGCGCCCGATTCGCGAGCCAGTTGTGCCAAAAATTCATATCGCTGATCACGCAGTGACTCCTCCGACGTTCGGGTGGGGCCGGACAGGGCTTTATGGACCAATGGCAGGTCCAATTCATCGGCAAGTAGCCGGACGAACTGTTCATCCCGATCCGATTGCTCGCCGCGCAGCCCGTGGTTGACATGGGCCACGATCAGCGGATGAGAGGGGAGCGAACCCGATTCCTGTCGCAATAAAACCAGGAGTCTGAGTAGGGCAACGCTGTCGGCACCGCCAGACACTGCGACGACGACCGGGAATGAGTCCCATGTCGGCGGGGGAAATGTGGACCGGATCCTCGAAAGTAGCTGTGTGGTAGTTTTCATCTGTCTTTTGCGACCGGCAGGTAAAAGTTTATCAAAGCAGTATTGTGTTTCCCAGACGCTCGGTTGCGAGTCGCGGAGCGACTCGCCTACACTAGGGTACGTTTTTATCTGCCGGTCGCCTTACTTCTACCCCATGTTGTACTTTGCGGCTACTTTGCTAAACTAAGGGAAAGTGATTCGACGTTGGGCCGCGACATTGGCTCAGATCGATTCAAACTGTCAATTTAACATTGGACGAAGCGACTTTGAACGGTTGCCAGTCAAACAAGTTAATTAACGAATCCAGTTGATATTCAATCGTGGATTCCCGACCCATACCCGGATGATTGCGGAATTAGTGTATCTTCTTTTGAGCGTCTTGATCCGGTTCACGCCCGTGGTGCGAACCAGGCCGATCCGCCAGGCCAAGCGTTCTCTGGCTGGCGAGCATTGGGCTCACGTCGCGTTCTGGATGCCGGTCGCCGGATGGGTAGTGGTTTCTCTATACAGTACTCCTCAAGGATGGCTGACGCAGCGCGTCGCCTCCGCCCACTATCTGGGGAGATCGTCCAAAGAGCTGGATGCATTTCCAGAGTTGAACGACCGATTTGAGAAGCCGGGAATCATTGGCACCTTACGATGTTGTCTCCGGCGTCCGGAGGGGAGGCAGGCTCCTTTCATGGAGTGCGGTGAAGATTCACCGCTATCGTTCTATGGCTTCATGAAACGCCTCCATTGTTGGCGTGAACGATTTTGGCGCCCGTGACGAGGGTGCGAACGATTGATGGCACGACCGTTCAACACGAAACGTGCAAGAGGATTCTTTGATTGAGCTTGAGTGATTGCGACTCGGCAGATTGCTCTGTCTTGCAATAACCAGGTGTCACCATGCCCGAATGGCTTATAGTACTGATCGGTTTGATTGCCGGTGGGGGTGCTGTTTGGCTTTATTCGCATCTCGTCGGCCGGGGTGCTCAGGCGAAAGCCACTGAAATTATCGAACAGGCAAAACGCGATGCGGAACTGCTGTTCAAGGATGCCGAAATCCAGGTCAAGGAACAGACGCTCAAACGCGAAACAGAGGCGGAACGCGCGCTCAGCAAGTCTCGCGAAGAGTTGCACCAGCGCGAGCGAAAACTCGACAAGCGTGAAACCCTGATGGAGCAGCAGGCCGATGACCTCAAAAAACAGAAGCAGTTCATCGAAACTTCCCAGCAGCGACTGAAAGTCAAACTGGAACAGGTCGCTCAAGGCGAAAAAGAGCTTGCCCAAGTCGTCGAAAAGCAGCGAAAACAGTTGCATCAAATCACAGGGCTAAATAAGGAAGACGCAACCCGGCGCTTGATGAAGTTGCTTGAGGACGAACTGGCTGGCGAAGTCGGCGGTCGGATTGCCCAGCATGAGCGGCGGGTCCGGGAGCTTTGCGATGAACAGTCGCGCGAGATCCTGTTGATGGCGACGCAGCGGTTTGCAGCCAGCCATTCGAGCGACCACACCACCAGCACGGTGGATATTCCCAACGACGACATGAAGGGCCGAATCATTGGGCGGGAAGGCCGCAATATCAGGGCGTTCGAAAAAGAAGCTGGGGTCGATGTGATTATCGATGACACACCCGGTGTGGTGATTGTCAGCAGCTTTGATCCGATTCGCCGCGAGGTCGCCCGACGGGCGCTGGAGCAGTTGATTCTCGATGGGCGAATTCATCCATCGCGAATCGAGGAAGTCGTGGCCGAAATGACGACGGAGACTGAGAACCTGATCCGCAAGAAAGGAAATGAAGCCGTTCAGGAGCTTGGCCTTCAGGGGATCAAGCGTCCCGTGGTCGAAATGCTGGGGCGGCTCCATTTTCGAACGAGCTATAGCCAGAATGTGCTGCGGCACAGCGTTGAAGTGGCGTTTTTGTCGGGGATGCTGGCGGAGATGATGGGGCTTGACGGCGAGCTGGCTCGTCGCTGCGGACTGTTTCATGACATCGGCAAGGCGGCGGATCACGAACTCGAAGGCGGGCACCCGAAAATTGGCGCTGACTTTTTGAAACGCAATGGTGAATCGGAGGCCGTGGTTCATGCCGCGTTCGGTCATCACGATGAAATTCTCGTGGAGCATCCCTATACCGTGATCGTGGCGACGGCCGACGCATGCAGTGCGTCACGGCCAGGCGCGCGGCGCGAGTCGCTTGATCGTTACATCAAGCGAATGGAAGAGCTGGAAACGATTGCCAAGGAGATCAATGGGGTTCGTCAGGCGTTTGCGGTTCAGGCCGGTCGAGAAGTCCGTGTGATCGCCAGCTCGACGGACACGGACGATGCCCGCGCGGCAAAAATCTGTCGGGATATTGCCGACGCCTATCAGGAACGACTGACCTATCCCGGCGAAATCAAGGTGGTCGTAATCCGCGAATCTCGTTTTACTGAACTTGCAAGGTAACGGCACTGCTCATGCGAATCCTGTTTATTGGTGACATCGTTGGACGACCGGGGGTCGAAATCGTGATCGAAGCCGTACCCGGTCTGCGGCGGAGGGATTCCATTGATCTGGTGATCGCCAACGCTGAGAATTGTGAAAATGGATCCGGGCTTGCCCCGTCCACCTATCGAAAATTGATCGACGCGCAAGTCGATTGCATCACAATGGGAGATCACATTTACCGCAAGAAAGACATCATTTCGATCCTGGAATCGCAATCCAATATCGTCAAGCCCGCCAATTATCCGGCGGAGGCACCGGGCAATAACTGGGCGATTGTCAAATCAGCGACCGGAAAATCCGTGGCGGTTTTTTCGTTGATGGGACGCGTATTCATGAAGCCGGTCGATTGCCCTTTTCGAGCCGTTGAGCGGATACTCGAGGAACTTCCCAAAGAGGTCATGATCCGGTTCTGCGATTTCCATTCGGAGGCCACGAGCGACAAACAGTTGATGGGACGATTTCTCGACGGCCGCGTGACCGCAGTGTGTGGGACTCATACCCATGTGCCTACGGCCGACGAGCAGATCCTGCGCGGAGGAACTGCTTATATTTCCGACGTTGGAATGACGGGCCCTCACGAAAGTATCCTGGGCCGAGAAATCGAAAAAGTGATGGAAGCAACGTTGACGTTTCGGCCAGTACCCTTCGATGTTGCCAAAAATGATGTTCAGATTTCAGGGGTAATCATCGATGTCGATCCCGGTTCCGGCAAAGCCCGCTCGATCCGCCGGATCAAGATCAACGAACGCATGGCGGAGGAATTGGGGGATGAGTTTGAGAGGTAACTTTGTGGCAACGAACCTCCCGGTCTGTTGAAGGTGTTTAAAAAGGAAGAAGATGAATACAGCTCATTTGCCGCCGGGTCCGAAAGGACGTGTGATGCCCACATTGAAACTGATTCGCAATCCGCGAAAGTGTCTGGAGGAGTGGCGTGACACCTATGGCGATCCGTTCTTTCTTCATGCGCTCAACGGGCCGGTGTTCGTAACCGGCCGCGAAGATCTGATTCGGCAGCTCTATTCCTATGACCCGGATCTATTTCTGCAGTTTGCGGACAAGACGATGATACCGATCCTCGGACGTGGCTCCATTTTTTCGTTTGTTGGAGCCGACCATCGCCGGGAACGGCGAATGTTGACCCCGATGTTTCAAGGTGATCGCATGAAGGCCTACGGTCCCGACATGCAGCAGTTGACCATGGAGCATGCCGAAAGGACGTTGGCCTCGGGCCGGTTTGATACGCTGAGCGTGATGACGGATATTTCCTTCGGCGTGATTGTTCAGAACATCTTTGGCGGAACTTCCAGAGAGCAAATGGAAAATCTGGTGCGAGCGTCCAAGCGTATGATCAAAGGCATGCATCCGCTGTTGTTTTTCAGCAAGCGGGCCCATGTTTCGTTTTTCGGTCTCAGTCCATGGGATCGTTTTGTTCGAGCAAGGCGGGAGCTGGACCAGTTGATGGACGAACTGATTGCGGAACGAAGACGTTCGAACCAGGAACATCACGATATTTTGACGATGCTCTGCAAGACACGAGATGAGGCAGGCGAGCCTCTGAAGGATTTTCATATTCGTGATGAGTTGGTGACATTTCTGTTTGCCGGTCATGAGACCACCGCGCTGTCGTTGACTTGGGCCATGTATCATCTCCATCGACATCGGGAGGTGTTGACCAGGTTGCTTGAGGAGCTTGACGGCATCGATGCTCAGCCCGCCAGCCTGGCGACCGCTCCCTACCTGAAGGCCTGTGTCCAGGAAACGCTTCGGGTTCATCCCATCGTTACCGAAACATTGCGCAAGGTGAAAGAGCCGATTGAATTGGGAGAGTACCGGATTCCGGCGAATTGTGGAGTGGCACCGGCGACCGTGTTGGCGCACTACAATCCCGAAACGTATCCCGAGCCCGATCGTTTTAGGCCGGAACGATTTTTCGACCGTTCCTATTCGCCTTTTACTTTCATGCCGTTTGGCGGTGGGCATCGGCGGTGCATCGGAGCCGCCTTTGCATCGTATGAGATGACCATCGTGTTGGGGACGCTGTTGAAGCAGTATCGGTTCGACCTGGTCGAAGCCCGGGAAGTCACTCCCAAACGGCGAAATGTGACGATCGGCCCGTCCAGCAATGTGCCGATGACAATCGCACGGCGGTAATCGTTCGGCTGCGGACCGTTTAGCCGCAAGCCGTAGCCGACCCTCAGTCGTATGCATCCAAATCTATCGCGAGATTTAGCAGTCGTTGATGTTGGATCATCGAATCGAGGTCGGCGCAGGCGCGTCGGCATGAGTGCAGTTTCCGTAACGAACATGCATTCAAATAAAATACGGTCCTCTGGTCGCACCACGCGCCTTTGTGAGTTGCCGATGGAGTGATTTCGGGATGGCAAGGTGTTCTGGCGGCAACTCCCGTCGGCTTGTGGCTAAACATTAGGGGGCTAAACGTCGCTTATGGCTAAACGTTGTTGGCTTTCATGCGCAAAAAAACAGCCAGTTTTACAAATCGGAGCATTGACGTTATCCTGTTGGTTTTGGATTCATCCTGCTAACCCGATTTGACAATGCCCTCCGATAGTGATCAACCTTCCCGCCAACCGCGAACCCTCTGGCCGATGGATCCGCAAATCACGGATATTCAGCCCGGAAGTGGATTGATCGTCCATTTGGAAAAAGCTTGGGGGAAATGGCGTCGCTGGTGGTTGACGACGTTTCGAAAGGGCTATGTCCAACGAATGGCCCAGTGCCGCAAGGGGACTTTCAACCCCTGCCCGCATCCGGTGCTTGATCCACGCGACCTGAAATACTATCAAAACCAGGGAGGCTACTATTGGGAGCCACAGGACGATCCGTTTCAATGGCGAAATCGGCTGCCGTTTGCTCGTGCGGGTCTGGCGGAGTTGCTGGTGATGGGGAGCAGTCTGCTGGCGATTGCACTTGCTTCGCTATGTGGGGCACTGAAATGGACCGGGCCGCTGAGCTGGCTATTGTGGCTAGTGGCGGTCGCGGCACTGGTGTTTCTGGGGATCGTAGTGTGGTTCTTTCGAAATCCACGCCGAACCACGCCGCTCGATCCGGAGGTTGCCATTTCGCCAGCCGACGGAAAGGTGGTCGAGATCGAAGAGATTGATCACGATGAGTATCTTGGTGGAAAGGCAATCAAGATCGGGATCTTTTTGTCTCTGTTCAATGTCCACATCAATCGCACCCCGATCCCCGCGCGAGTGATCGGGCTGAAGTATCGACCGGGAAAGTTTCTCAACGCGATGCGACCGGAATCGGCGAGGGAGAACGAACAGGTTGCCGTGATGCTGGAATCACTTGACGGTTGCCGGCCGATGATCGTTCGCCAGATCACGGGTGCTGTTGCCCGCCGTATCGTTTGCTGGGTGAAGCCCGGCGATGAACTGCAGCAAGGCCAGCAGTTTGGCATGATCAAACTGGGGTCACGCACGGAGTTGGTGGTGCCGTATGAGTCGGGACTTCGGATCGAGGTCAAGATCGGCGACAAGGTCAAGGCCGGTGAGTCGGTGCTATTGAAATACAAAGGTTGAAGCCCAGAAACTGGAAACCAGAATCACCCCGCCATCCATGTCCGATTCCCCGCCATCCTCCCGCGTTCGTAAAACTCCGCGTGAAGCAATGTTTGCCGTGTTGCCGACATTGTTTACGTTGGGAAACGCGGTGTGTGGCTTTGGGGCGATCACGTTTGCGGCATTGGCGGGGCCGGAGCAGTATGCCGAAGTCGTCAATACTCGCATGACCGCCAACCAGATGCTGTTTGCATCGGCCGGGCTGATTTTTCTGGCCATGGTGTTTGATGTACTCGACGGAAGTGTGGCTCGACTGACGAAGCAGACCAGCGAATTCGGCGCGCAGCTCGACAGCCTGTGCGATGCCATTAGTTTTGGGGTTGCACCGGCATTTTTGATGCTGACGATGATGCATCCCAAGCACAAGCTGGTTGAAACGATTGCCCCCCTGCCCTTCGAGTATCCGCCGAGGCTGTTGTGGGCAATTGCGGTGATGTTTATGGTTTGCGCCGTGTTGCGACTGGCTCGTTTCAATTCAGAAACGGATGAACAAAGTTCGCACGAATCGTTCGACGGACTGCCGACGCCCGCAGCGGCGGGGGTGGTGGCATCGTTTCCGATCGGTCTTCAGGGCTTGAAGGAGTTGGCGGGAGGAACGCGGCAGATCGGAAATCTGGAAATGTCGCAGCAGTTCGCCGAACGATTTCTGTCACCGGTCACGTTGCTGCTGCCGATCGCAACGATGCTCGTTGCGGGATTGATGGTTTCCCGATTCAAGTATCCGCATATTGTGTTTCGCATGGTCAGCGGCCGAGGTGACCGGATCAAAATTCTCAAGATTATTTTTTCGTTGTTCCTGATTTTCCTGATTCGCGAGATGGCCGTCCCATTTTTCTTTTGCTATTTCGCGTTTGCCGAGCCTCTGCGATGGTGTGTTGCCAGTGCGTGGAGATGGATCTGGAAACCGCGAGCTTCATCGGCGCATTAAATCGGCGCATTAAGAAAGCGAGTTCGTTATGTCCATTCGATTTCTGAAAAACTACGTCGTGCGTCCGGTTCAGGTCGGGGCGGTCTGGCCAAGCTCACCCGGTTTGTGCCGGATGATGGTGAGCCATTTTGACTGGGCCAGTGCGCGGCATGTGATTGAATACGGCCCCGGGACAGGTGTGGTGACACCCTATATTCTGGAACGGCTTCATCCCGATGCCCGTTTCTTTGCGATTGAACAGAACCCTGATTTTTGCCAGTCGCTGAGGAACCGAATTCCGAATCTGGATCTGGCCGAAGGCAGTGTCGAGCATGTCGTCGATTATTGCCGCGAGCGGAACTTCCCGAATGTGGATGCGATTGTTTGCGGGCTTCCGTGGGCAGCGTTTCCCGAAGCCCTGCAAACTCGTTGTCTTGATGCGATGGCAGAGGTTTTGAAGCCGGGTAGTCAGTTCGCTTCTTTTGCGTATTCCCAGTTTCTATTCCTGCCCGCAGCAAAACGTTTTCGCAGGAAACTGAATGACTATTTTTCGGAGGTCAAGGTATCTCCGGTTGTCTGGCGAAATTTGCCGCCAGCGATTGTGTATCAATGCCGGGTGTAGGTAGCCGATATGGCGACCGGCCTGCAGAAGTTTACCCAAGCAGTATGGTGTTTCCCAGACACTGAGTTGCGAGTCTCGGAGAGACTCGCCTACACTAGGGTAAGTTTTTACCAGCCGGTCGCCTAAAGTGCCAGGTTCAGCCTTGGTATCCATTATCATTATTTTCAGGATGCTCCATGATCACGACTTTAATCTGTGTGGTGTTTGGTTTGGGATATCTGGCGATTGTCTTTGAACATGAGACACGGATCAACAAAGCGGTTCCGGCACTATTAGCGGGGGTTCTGTGCTGGGCGCTTTACGTACTCAATACCGATCAGTTTCTCAACGACAAGCGCGAGTTGGAGTGGTTTGGATCGAAGCCAGCCGCAAATGTTGAATCAGATCTTGCCGAGACGGGTACTGAGGTGACCGTCGATCCTCGTCGCGATGAGGAGGACGCCCCGCATCTATCTCATCAGGAACTCAACAAGGATTACGTTCTGGAATACCAGGTAGCTCATACCGTGTTCGAAATCGCAAGCATTCTGTTCTTCCTGCTGGGGGCGATGACGATCGTCGAGATTGTAGACGCCTTTGACGGATTCTCGCTGATTACCAACCGCATTCAGGCTTCCAGTAAATTGAGGTTGTTGTGGATGATCGGGATTCTGACGTTCTTTATGTCGGCGGTACTGGACAATCTGACAACGACCATCGTCATGATTTCGTTGACCAAGAAGTTGATCGCAGATCACAAAACGCGATTGTTTTTTGCTGGATTGATCGTGTGTGCCAGCAATGCGGGGGGAGCGTGGACGGTGATCGGTGATGTGACGACGACCATGTTGTGGATCAAGGGAAAAATCTCCGTCCTGGAAATCATGAAGGAGGTTTTCCTTCCGAGCATGGTTTGCTTCCTGGTTCCGATGACTTTAATATCATTGAGGATGCGTGGTGAGGTGGAACGCCCTGCCGGAACGAATGGAAACCGGATACACGAAGCGAATGTTCCCCATTTCGTTCGCGCAACGATGTTGGTCGTCGCTCTTGTGGGGTTATTGTCGGTTCCGATCTTTAAGTCGTGGACGCATCTGCCACCGTTTTTTGGAATGATGTTGAGCCTTGGTATCTTGTGGTTGGTGGGCGAAATTTTTTGGAGGGATTTTGACGAGGCGACTCAGTCCAGGACACAGGTGCTGGAGATTCTCAAGCGAGTCGATTCGTCAACGATTTTGTTTTTCCTGGGGATCTTGCTGGCGATCGGCGCTTTGTCGCAAGCAGGGATTCTGTCGGATTTGGCGAAGATGATCAGTCAGTACATCAGTGATCTGGGGATTGTCGTCGTAGTCATCGGACTGGTATCGGCGGTGGTGGACAATGTCCCGCTTGTCGCCGCCGCGATCGAAATGTACTCGTTTCCGACCGATGCTTCCTTCTGGTTGTTTCTGGCTTACACCGCGGGTACGGGCGGGAGTTGTCTCGTCATCGGTTCAGCCGCTGGAGTGGCGGCGATGGGTTTGGAGAAGATGTCGTTTATGTGGTATTTGAAGAATATCACTCCCTGGGCATTGATCGGCTATCTTTCGGGGTGTGCGGTCTATTATTTCATGTTTATGGAGCGATTGAGTTGAGTTTTCGTGCCGCTTGCGATTTCCAATCTATCGGGTAGAATGGTCGGATCAGGGATTTGTTAGCCGCTTGCAGCCTTCATCTGCTAAAGAGCCTTCTAGGTCGTATTCGTGATGTTCGTGAATCGGTTTCAGCACGATACGATTGGGTGACACGGGTCGCCCCTTTCAGAACAGGTCAAGCCGTCGTCCCTCGCATAAGGATTGCTCTGATGGTATCAAAAAAGTTGACTCAAACGCCGCTCGTGTCCGGCGAAAGTGAATGTTCTGACGTTACGGAAGGTCGTTGTTCCGTGGGTCCGCTCCTTAGAGAAAATGGGCCCGGGATGTCGACGATTTCCGTTCATGCAGGTGAGGCTCGTCAGAAGGCACTGCATTCCATCACCGATCCAATCGTGATGGCTTCGACGTTTACTTTCGCGGACACCCAAGCGATTATTGATTTCCTGGAGAACCAACAGGATCGGGGCGAGTACGGCCGGTACGGGGTTCCCGGTGAGAAGGTGGTCGAACAGAAACTTGCCAAGCTCGAAGGCGCCGAAGACGCCGTGTTGTTTTCCAGTGGTATGGCGGCGCTGGTTGGAGTTCTCAACGCGATCCTCAGTTCTGGCGACGAGATTATTTTCACGGACGAATGTTATCACCGTAGCCGCGAGTATTGCCGGAAACATCTGGCTCGGTTCGGAGTGGTCACACGGGTTGTAAAGACGGGCGACTATATGGCGCTGGAGGAGGCCATTACTCCCAAAACCCGGTTGTTGGTCAGCGAGTCGCCCACCAATCCGCATTTGAGTGTGCTGGACCTCGAGCGATTCATTGCGATTGCACGGAAACATCGTGTCGATACGCTGATCGATGCAACGCTGGCAACGCCCTTCAATATCCGACCGATTGAATATGGCGTGGATTTTGTGTTGCATTCCGCTACCAAGTATCTGGGCGGACACAACGATTTGCTGGCAGGTGTCGTTTGCGGCTCGCTGGAAAAACTCGAACCGGTTCGGCAGCTTCGCGGAATTATGGGTGCGATCAATTCACCGCACAACTGTTATTTGCTCGAACGCGGCCTCAAGACGTTCGAACTGAGAATGCTTCGCCACAACGAAAACGGTCAGCAGGTTGCCGAGTTTCTGGAGCTGCATCCCCGCATTTCGCGCGTGCTCTATCCGGGGCTTGAGTCTCACCCCTATCATGCGATTGCCCGTCAGACGATGCGTGGATTTGGGGGGCTGATCACTTTCGAAGTCGCCGACGCCGACTGGAAACAAACGGCAGCGGTGATCGATGCCATCAAGCTGGCTCGGATTGCACCGAGCTTGGGCGGCGTGGAAACGCTGATCGAACAGCCGTTGGTGATGAGCTATTGGGGATATTCTCCAGAAGATCGATCTGGATTCGGGATTTCGGATAACATGATCCGCCTATCGTGTGGTGTCGAGAATGGAGAGGATATTATTGCGGATCTCAGCCAAGCGCTTGAGTGTTGACCGCGAAATTTGCTGAGGAGGACATTGAAGCGGCCTACTCTTCGCACCCGCAAGCGCCTTTGGCGATTCGTGAGCGGACCTTTGCCCATTCGAGATGAATACCTTCGCGGAGGCCAATTTTTTGCGGCCACAGAGGCTGGTGGTTGGTAGTCCAGTAGATGTAGGGCGAATGTCGTTTGCATTCTTCGCCATCACAGTTGTAGAACCGCCCCGAATGACCGGTGTGGGCATTGAATACCTTGCTGCGAATCCAGGGATCGTTGGGAGTATATTGTACTGGGCCGGAATGGTAGTCGGCTTTGACCTTCTTCAGTTCCTGAGCGAATCCTTGCTGTGCGGCTCCCCATGTACCCGAAACAACCAGGGCCAGTAATAACATTCGCAATTCAAGTTTCATTCGATGTTCCGAAGAATTCAGGTTTGACTGGCAAAATACCGATCCATTTGAGAAACATCGGCCTGAAGAATCGATGAGATGGTTATTTCTGGGACAGCCGCCATCGTTTTCGGGATCGGCAGGGTTCGGTTGAACTGCTTTTCTGTTCCAGATGGACGATCTTCTCCAGCCGGAACATTTTGACACATCCGTAGCGGTTTCATCGTTGCAAAACGTTAGAATGATGGGTGTTGAATTCTGACCACTAACCTCTGACAAAAAAATGTCTCTTCCAAAAATAGGTGCTGTTTCCTATCTCAATACCAAACCGCTGGTCGCCGGAGCGGACGAAATCGGAATTGATTTTGAATGGATCTTTGACTTGCCCAGCCGTTTGGCAGATCGCCTGGCTGAGGGTGAGTTGACGGCTGCCTTGATTCCGATTGTCGAAGCCGGTTCGCCGGACTACACGATCGTTTCGAATGCTTGCATTGCTTGCCGAGGGCCGGTGCTGAGCGTCAAGCTGATCGGGCGAGTGCCGCCGAAGCAGATCAAGACGCTGGCACTCGATGAGGGGTCCCGTACCAGTTCCGTGCTGGCTCAAGTTCTGTTGGCACGTGAATTCAGCGTGTTTCCTCAAACGGTACCCCTGAAAATGGACGATGATTGGCGAACGGTGGATGCGGACGCCGTTCTCGTGATCGGTGATCGGGCGATGGCCATTGACGGGACTCAAGCCGAGTTTTGTTGGGACCTCGGCGAGGAATGGTTTCAAATGACAGGTCTGCCGTTTGTGTTTGCCGTCTGGGCGGCGCGGCCATCCGATCAGTTGGGGCATCTCGATTGGGTGTTGTCAACTTCACGCGATTCCGGGCTGGAGCAACTCGAGATGATTGCGGCTCGTTATGCCGGGCAATATCAAATGCCGACCGAAGATTGTCTCCGTTATCTGGGAGAACACTTGCATTTCGAAATGGGCAATGAAGAGCGTCTGGGAGCGGAGCTGTTTTTCAAGTACGCGTCGGAACTCGGATTGCTGACCAAGGAACGTTTGAAGTTCTATGAATGTTCGAATGCATGATCGCGTGGTATTTTTCTCATGAACACTTCTGACTCCCTCCTGTTTGAAATACTCGACAAAGCGACTTCGGGCGAGCGACTGAGCGTCGACGATGGAATTGCGCTTGCGTACTGCGACAACCTGCCTGCCTTGGGGACGG
Source organism: uncultured Pirellulaceae bacterium (assembly GCA_964414815.1). Taxonomy (GTDB): domain Bacteria; phylum Planctomycetota; class Planctomycetia; order Pirellulales; family Pirellulaceae; genus Mariniblastus. The sequence continues at coordinate 51,423 of CAYPXY010000028.1, forward strand.
CGGCCAATGCAGTCACTGAGCGCCTTCATCCGGAGCCGATTCGAACGTACAACATCGACCGCAACATCAACTATACCAATATCTGTACCGCGGTTTGTAATTTCTGTGCATTCTATCGTCCGCCGAAGCATGAAGAAGGTTATGTACTCGACCGAGCCGTGTTGATGGAGAAGATTGAGGAGACGGTGCAGCTTGGCGGCAACCAGATCTTGCTTCAGGGGGGGCTGCATCCCAAGTTCAAACTGGACTGGTACGAGGAGATGCTGTCCGACATCAAGAGTCGATTTCCGGGCGTCAACATTCACGGCTTCAGTCCGCCGGAGATTTATCATTTTACCAAGATCAATAAACTGCCTGTCGAGGAGGTACTGGCGAGGCTCAAAGCGGCCGGGATGGGAAGCCTTCCGGGGGGCGGCGCCGAAATTCTGGTGGATCGAGTTCGAGACGCGATCACGCGCGGCAAGGTCAGTACGGACGACTGGTTAAACGTCATGCGAGTCTGGCACAAGATGGGCGGGCACAGTAGCGCGACGATGATGTTTGGCCATGTGGAAACACGCGAAGAGCGAATCGAGCACCTGGAGCGACTGAGGCAACTGCAGGATGAAACGGGCGGTTTTACGGCATTCATTTGCTGGACGTTTCAGCCCGACCATACTCAGATGTCGCACTTGCCGCCCTTGGGGTCGTACGAGTATCTCAAGATGCTGGCGATCTCGCGGCTGTATCTCGACAATATCCCCAATATCCAGTCGAGCTGGGTCACGCAGGGATTGAAGATCGGCCAGCTTTCGCTGGTGTTGGGTGCCAATGACATGGGCAGTTTGATGCTGGAGGAAAATGTCGTGGCGGAAGCAGGCACCGTTCACTATTTGACGCTGGACGAAATACGGTATGCGATTTCGTCGCTCGGTTTCGTTCCCCGCCAGCGCAATGTTCACTATCAACTGATCGATGAATCGCATGAGCAGTTCGCGGTGGAAGTCAATCGACGTTGGGTGGAGGAGCAAAAACGTAATACCAACGAAAAGGCACTAGTTCAATTGGCCTAAATGGATTCTTGACATATAATGTGGCTATCAGAAATTTGACCCGACGGAGAAAATTACAATGTCAATAGACTTGCCACTTGATCGAATGACCTTGGCGGAGAAGCTGGAAACTATGGAGCGATTGTGGGCCGACATATCGAGAAATTCATTCGACGTTCCTTCTCCAGCGTGGCATAAAGATGTGTTGGATGAACGTCGTCGTCTGGTTGCCGAAAATAAATTGAAGTTCCTCGATTGGGAAGCCGCCTTTTCACAGTTGCGTCAGGAAGTGCATGAACGTTCGTCTTCTTGATGTAGCAAAAGAAGATTTACACGTTGACAACTGACAACTACCTACCCACTAGAACATGATTCGAGTTGGCATCGTTGGAGCCACAGGCTATACCGCCGCAGAGCTGTTGAAACTATTGATTCATCACCCCCAGGTTGAGGTGACGGCGCTGACGTCGCGCGATGAAGAGTCGCCCCATCTTGATTCCGTTCATCCTGTCTTGCGCAATCAGTTCGATTTACGATTGGAACCACTGAAGATCGACGAGTTTGTGGAAAAAGTCGATTGTGCGTTTTGTTGTCTGCCTCATGCCGCTTCGGCAGAAATTGTCGGGCAGCTTGTCGATGGCGGAATCAAAGTCGTCGATTTCAGTGCGGACTATCGGCTCAACGATCTTGCGACTTGGGAGAAGTGGTACCAGGTCAAACACCCCGACCCCGACCGAATTGGCAAAGTCCCCTATGGGATCCCCGAGTTCTTCCGCAACGAAATTGCAACCGCCAATGTGGTGGCCAATCCGGGATGTTTTCCGTCGTCCGCCCTGTTGCCGTTGGCTCCGCTGCTGAAAAGGGGATTGATTGAATCGGCTCCCCTGATCATCGATTCCAAAACCGGGGTTTCCGGTGCGGGTCGAAAGCCCAACCTGAAATTTCATTTCCCCGAATGTAACGAATCGATTATCGCCTACGGCGTGGGTACCCATCGGCACATGCCCGAAATCGATGAACTGCTCCATCGCATCAGTGGCACGAAAATTCAATCGACGTTCACGCCGCATCTAGTTCCGATGGATCGCGGAATTCTATCAACGATCTATGTTCAGGCCGCCAGCGACGTCACGCCAGATGATTTGCTGCAGGAGTTGCATGCCTTTTATGCCAACGAGCCATTTGTTCGAATCACCGATCTGTTACCGGCGACGAAAGATGTCAGCGGAACCAATTTCTGCGATATCACCGTCCGTCGTTGCGGCGCGACGACCATTATCCTGAGTGCTCTCGACAATCTGATCAAAGGGGCTTCGGGGGCGGCAGTGCAAAACTTTAATGTGATGTACGGGATCGAGGAAACGACGGCATTGGGTTGCCGCAGATCAAACGGTTCGATAAGCGTGTAAGGAACCCTCATCCTGAGCATTCATTGACAATGCACTGATCCGTAGCGATATTAGCCTCGTCCATCAACAATCATTTCATCGCCGTCGTAAGATGGTCGGGAATTACCAGCAGATAGCTCACTATGAATCTACCCAAGCGTTTTCAGTTTTCCGGTGTCGCCGCCGGAATCAAGCCGTCCGGAAAACCAGACTTGGCGATGGTTACCACGGATGAGCCTGCCGTTGCCGTGGGGGTTTATACGCAAAATGCGATCCGTGCTGCCAGCATTGACTGGAATCGCCAAGTTACGCCGACCGATCAGTTTCGAGGCTTGGTGATTAATTCAGGAAATGCCAACGCGTGTACCGGCGAGCAAGGCGCTGCGGACAATCGGCAGATGGCCGTGTCGCTTGCCGGACATCTCGGCGCGGAAGAAAGCCAGGTTTGCGTGTTGTCAACGGGCGTCATCGGGCGTTTGCTGCCGGTACCGAACGTGCTGGCTGGGATCGAGAATGGGTTTCATTCGTTGGGATCGACCCAGCAACATTTCGAAGCTGCTTCTCAGGCAATTTTGACCACCGATCAAGGTCCGAAGACGGCTCAAGCGTCGATTTGCGTGGGGGGGGCTGATATTTCCATCGCAGCGATGGCCAAGGGGGCAGGCATGATCGGCCCGAACATGGCGACGATGCTGGCCGTGATGACAACCGATTGCCAGCTCGATCGAAATACAGCTCAGTCAATGATCAAGCGTGTGGCCAATCAGTCCTTCAATCAAATCAGCGTCGAAGGCCACACCAGCACCAACGACGCGCTGATACTGATCGCCAGTGGAGCGGCCTCACAGAACAGCCTGACCGAAAGCGAACTGGATCAGTTTGAATCGGCACTCACGAAAATCGCGGTGGAACTGGCGACTAAAATTCCGGCCGATGGTGAGGGAGCCACCCACTTGATCGAAATTTCGGTCGTCGGTGCGGCGACGGATTCCGATGCCGACCGGGTTGCCCGCTCGATTGCCAACAGCGCCTTGGTTAAAACCGCGATCCACGGCGGCGACCCCAATTGGGGACGCATTGTCTCTGCGGCAGGCTACTGTGGCGTTTCGCTTGAGCCTGAAAAAATCAGTTTGCATATCAATGGATTCGAGCTATTTCGTGGTGGAACGCCCGTTCAGTTCGACGCTCGCCAGGTAAGCGAATCCATCAAAACCAATTTCAATACCCGGATTGAATTGCGGCTCGGTTCCGGCCCTGGAAACGTCCGACATTGGACCAGTGATTTAACGGTCCAATACGTCCGGTTCAATTCCGAATATACAACTTAGACTACTCCGAACGCGTCGGCAAAATAGGAGGGACTTTGGCCGGACCGAACAGCACGGCATTGATAAACAATCGCTGTAGCCCCGGATACATCGCCCGAAAATTGGGATCGTCGGTAAACGCAACGACATGGCCTCGGCCGTGCTGACGATAGACGAGATAGGGCGACGAAGCCAACAAGGTTTCGGATTCCGGCCAGCAGAACCCGCTCGCCACCAGTGATTCTTTCGGGTTGAACGATACCAGGGTTCGCCCTTCCGTCTCACCGGTAGGCGTCAGGATCACGTTGCCCGTGTAGAAGACCGGAAGATGTTCGCGTATGCCGAACGTGATCCAGTGATCCTGATCCACGCTCGCACCGAAGAACGCTCCGAGGACTTTTTCAGGAGCAACTTCTTCGCTCATCTTGCCATCCGGATGGTTGCCCGAAGTTGCCACTGTTTTTCTGACCAGCCCGTTCTTGATCAAGCCGAATTCCGGCTTGATGGCCCACTCGGTGGCTCCTTTGAGCGTAATCAACGTCCCGCCGTCGGCGACCCAGGCACTCAAGCGGTCTGCCAACTTCTGATCGAACCCGGGAAAGTCCTTGTACTTGCCGTCCGGAAGAATAATAGTCGTGAAATCCGAGAGCTTGACTCGTGACAAGTCCGAGCCTTTGACTCGCGTGGTGGGGAATCTGAAGTGCTCATCAAAAAGGTGCCAGGTGTGTCCCGACGTGTAGAGCGTGGGCTCGTTGACGACGAGCAGAATCTTGGGCGTTGGAACGTGGGCGACGGACGGCCCTCCGAAATGGGCACCGGAGGTCACATACCCTGAATCGACAGGAACCACTTCAACGTCAAACGACTTTGCAACCTCCAGCAGCAGATAGTGGAACATGTCTCGCTCATCCTGATCCGTTGCAGGATGAGGTTGCGTGAATTCGTCCCGTGCCCGGATGAGAAAACTTCCTCTTGCAAAGTCGCGTTCGCCGATGCGAAACGGCTTTTCTGCAACGTGGATGCGGACTCCCAGGTCATGCATCAGAGCCATCGCCAGCCGAATCGCTCCGTCGGACTCCGGAATGACATAGGCGACTTCGGCTCGGTCAAAGTCATTTTGAAAGTTGTTGGACTGGCCGTTCCAGATGGAGCTTTTGATGTCGGCCTTGCCGCTGTGCAGCGATTCGACATCGAACGACAAAGGCAAACTCCAGGATGAAACGTCCGCAAACTCCGGCTTCTGCTTTTTCAAGACACGTTCGATTTGCTTTTGAAGGTAGGCTTCATCCATCGGAGTATTGCGATCCATCAACGTCTTGAGCAAGCGGCCAGCACCTTGAGATGCCGGCAAGTGGTAGGTTCCGGCCGGGATGATTTGTTCTGATTTTTGGTCCGTATGGATACGGGTCACTTCGAGTTGGATGGCTTCATCGACGCGGCGGACTTCGATACCGTTTCGCCGCAGCAGCGATGCCATCTCTGCCGCTCGTTGGGGCTGATCATTCAATATGAAATAGTGCTGAACATTTCCCTCGCTGCCAAGCTGAATCGCCCGTTCGCGAGACTTGTAAAACCCTTCGACCAGTTTGCGGCTGTTTTGGGCTGCGAACTCAAGGGTTGCCAGACCGCTGATGTAGTTGTGCCGAACGCCTTGCCGATAATTCAAGATTGTTCCGTCCTGTTTGTCGATCAACTCGCCGCGCGATCCGGCTTGTTCCCATAGGACACCGATACCACCCTGCATGGTGGGCCACTCGCTGCCGTAACCGGGATAGAACGCATCGAACATTTCGCGTGTGGTGTAGGCAAAACCTGATCGATCGAACCACTGAGCCTGATGGCGACCCAACTGATCCATCCATTCGAGTTGGTGCGGAAGAATGTACGGATTGATCGGGATATGGGGCGGCGAAAAGTGATAGGTTTTGTCAAGTGAGAACTCGTGAGAATCGCAATAGATTTGAGGATGCCATTGGAGATAGGCCGCGACTTTCGCGCGACTTTCTTTCTGGCTTTGTCGAAACCAGTCCCGATTCATGTCGAACCAATAGTGATTCGTTCGGCCCAGCGGCCAGCGTTCCGTATGCTCATTAGCGATGGGGTAGGCTTGCGGAAACGCGCCGCGTGCTTCACGCAGGGAGCCCACGAATCGTTCACGCCCATCCGGGTTCTGAAGCGGATCGATGATGACGACCAGTTGATCCAGCATCGCTCGGGTCGCCTCGCGTCGATCTGCCAGCAGGTGCCAAGCCGTCAACAGGGCCGCATCACTGGTTGATGGTTCATTGCCGTGAACGCAGTAGGCCAGCCACACTATCGCGGGCGTCGATTCCATCCGATGGTTGGCTTCTACGGGATCTAAGGTTCGCGGATCGGCAAGTCGCCCTATGTTGGCTTGAATCTGATCGAGTCGATTGATGTTTGAGGCGGAACTGATGACCAGATAGTAAAGTGATCGTCCTTCGTAGCTCTTGCCGTACTCCACCAATCGGGTTCGCTCGGGAGCGGCGTCCGCGAGGGCGCGGAGGTAATGCTGAATCTGATGATGGTCCGTATGGTCTGCGCCCCACCGGAACCCGACGACTTTTTCCAGGTCGGGAATGTCCGGATCGGCATCCATATCCTTCACCGGCATGCCCCAAGTCGGATCGTGGGAATAGCCTACCTGATTTTGAAATTGAGCGGCAGCAATGTTGGTGCAGGCGAGAGAGAGCAGCAGTGAAATGAGACGGAGCTGAATCATGAGGTGGTGTAGGAAGAAATTTCTGAGGGTGGGGCTTAATGAATGGGTTTCTTAAATCGTAACCTTTTGCAGGAAATGGAACTGTTTAGCCGCAAGCCGTCGGGGGTTGCTGCCAAAAATGTACTGCAATACCGAAATCGCTCCATCAGCAACCCCCAAAAGGCGCGCGGGCGCTAAGGCAATTTATTGGGAGGCAGGTTGATTGCGGAGGCTACACCCTGCCGTCGCGCCTGCGCCGACTACCTCTCGATCTGCTGGCATCCATCATTGGCGGATCGGCTACGTAAGGCAACAACCATCCATTTGCAGTCGGCTTCGGCTTGCGGCTAAACGCGGGCTGGGCGTGAGCGGTTACCTTAAATTTTCTAAAATCGTAATCGACTTCAGATAAACTTCTGGCTCTATCATAGTTAGTCAAGAGCGGACTGTCCGGTCAGAAGGGCGTCAAAATTCGGGCTGGAACGAGCTAAGGGCTAGTCGGCTCACAAACGGTTCGGGAAACGCCCTAAAACGAGCGACGCGACAACGACAAACGGGGCGGTTCCCCACAAAAATCGGCCTCCCTCGTTTCTCTTTTGACCGGTTCGGGATAATATAGGAACCATCTGTAGTGAAATTTTTTAACCATTGAAGCCGTAACAGCGATAGCCAATTCCATGTCTGAAGAAGATGACGAACTAGATGACGACGATCTCGGTGGCGAGGACGGAGATCTGATCACTCCCGATCGGGCCATCGACGATCAGTTTGACGTCGAAACCCTCGACGAATTTGATGAGGACGATTTCGACGAAGATTTTGACGACGATTTCGAAGAGGAAATTCTGGGCGAGTACGATCTCGAAGACGACCAGTACGGCGAAGATTTTGACGATCAGTTTGGCCATTTGACCGATCCTTCCAAAGCGGCTCCGAAGCGAGGAGGAAGTACCGGCAAATCGGCCCCTGAAAAGCCGGCCGGAAAAAAGGAACCCGAAAAGAAACCCAAGAAGAAAAAAGGCGAATGACATGCCGACGTCGGCAAAACCTGGATTTCAACCGTTAGACAGTCAAACAAATTTTCCTCGACTCGAAGAGTCCATCCTCCACTTCTGGCGCGAACATTCCATCTACCAGCAATCGCTCGATCGGCGAGCCGGTGCGCCGGAGTACGTGTTCTATGAAGGACCCCCGACGGCCAATGGAATGCCCCATCCGGGACACTGTTTGACGCGCGCAATCAAGGACCTGTTCCCGCGTTATAAAACCATGCGGGGGTACTACTGCGAGCGAAAAGCAGGCTGGGATACGCACGGGCTGCCGGTTGAGGTCGAGGTCTGTAAAGAACTGGGCATCCACTCGAAAGAGGAAATCGAGGCGTTCGGTATCGAACCGTTTATCCACAAGTGCCAGCAGTCGGTCTGGCGGTACATGCAGCAGTGGGAGCAACTGACGGAGCGATTGGGGTTCTGGGTCAAGCTCGAAGATGCGTACGTTACCTATCGTCAATCGTATATCGAGTCGGTGTGGTGGTCGCTCAAGAATCTGTTTGATCGCGGGCTGCTCTACCAAGGCCACAAAATTATCTGGTGGTGGGCACAGGGAGGAACGGCACTTAGTTCCGGCGAAGTTGGCCAGGGCTACAAAACCGTGATGGACCCGAGCGTCTTCGTTTTGTTTCCGCTGATCGACCGACCCCATACCAGCTTACTGGTATGGACCACCACGCCCTGGACGCTCCCCAGCAATCAATTCGCGGCGGTTAATGAAAATATTGAATACGCAACCGTGTACGATCCGGAGCTGCAGCAAAATTTGATTATGGCAAAGGATCTGGTCGAAACCATCGGCCAGAAAGTCAAACGGGAACTGGAAATCAAGAACACGGAAAAAGGTTCCGAGTTGGTCGGGCTGCGGTATCGACCACCGTTTGACTACTACTACAAGACTGACGGTGAGAAAACAGGGACGCTCAAATCCGGCGAGAAACAACAGGTTGCCTGGCGTATTACGTCGGCAGATTTTGTGACCATCGACAGCGGAACCGGAGCCGTTCACGAAGCACCGGCGTTCGGCGAAGTGGACTTTGAATTACTGTTAGCAGAACAGGCTCGATTCCGGGATGGCGAAGGACCCGAGTTGATCTGTGCGGTGGCGCCGAACGGAAAGTTCACTGATGTCGCACCCGAATTTGAAGGGGTGTGGGTCAAGGATGCCGACAAGTTGATCACGCGGCGGCTCAAAGAAGAGGGAAAACTCTATCTCCTGGAACAATATCAGCACGAATATCCGTTCTGCTGGCGAGCGGATCAAGATCCGCTGATTCAGTATCCCCGCAAGAGTTGGTTTATTCGCACCAGCCAATTCAAAGAGGAGATGTTGGCCAACAATCGGCAGATCAACTGGCTTCCCAAACATATTCGCGACGGTCGGTTCGGCAATTTCCTCGAATCCAATGTGGATTGGGCTTTGTCTCGTGAACGTTATTGGGGAACGCCGCTGCCGATTTGGTTTTGTGAAAAAACATACAGTTTTGAGGCGGTTGGAAGTTACGATGAATTGCTTGGTAAGCCCGGCATTGCCGGAACCGAGGTTTGGGACGAAGCGAAGGCTGCCCAGCCCGACCTCTGCGACGACTTGAAAATTCATAAACCCTATATTGATTTCGTCACTTACGATTCGCCCTATGCCTCGGGGGCGCGAATGAGACGCGTTTCTGAAGTGATTGACTGCTGGTACGACAGCGGGGCGATGCCGTTCGCTCAGTGGGGATATCCTCACACGAATCGCGAGTCGTTTAGCCGTCAGTTTCCAGCGGACTTTATCAGCGAGGCCATCGACCAGACTCGGGGCTGGTTCTACAGTCAGTTGGCCATCAGTACCCTGTTGTTCAGCCAATCGTCAACGGAGGACGAAGCAACCAAACCGACTCCTTGGCCGCATCCGTTTCGCAACTGCATTGTGTTGGGGTTGATGCTGGGCGAAGACGGCCAAAAGATGTCCAAGAGCAAGCGGAATTATCGCGAGCCGCAGGAAATCTTTGACAAGTACGGTGCGGATGCGTTGCGTTGGTATTTCTACGCGAACCAGCCGCCGTGGACGGCAATCCGGTACAATGAGCAGGCGATCAAGGACAGCATCCCAGAGTTTTTGTTGCGACTGTGGAACGTTTACAGCTTCTTGGTGCTGTACGCCAATATCGATCAGTTCTCGCCCGAATTGTCTGATCCGGGGCAACTGGAACCCGAGCGACTTGCGGGTGGACGGGGCTACCGCCCTGTCAGTGAACGAAACGAACTGGACCGCTGGATCATCAGCGAGCTGAACCAGACGATAGGTGAAGTCATCGACGCCATGGATCAATACGACAGCTATGTTGCCTGCGGCAGGTTGTCGGCGTTTGTCGATGCGCTGAGCAATTGGTACGTTCGCCGTAGCCGGGATCGGTTTTGGGCGAAGGACACCGCGTCGCCAGAAAAACTGGATGCGTACTGGACGCTCTACGAGTGCCTGATCACGACCGTCAAACTGGTGGCGCCGTTCGTGCCGTTTGTCTCGGAAGTGATTTGGCAGAATCTGACCCGTCCTTTAGATGGTGAAGCCGCAGCGAGCGTTCATCTGTGTGACTACCCGTCGGTTCAGGCGGATCGGGTGGATGTTGAATTGGGGCGGCGAATGAGTTTGCTGCGAGAGATTGCTTCGCTGGGACTTTCGGCTCGCGCCCAAGCAAAACTAAAAGTCCGTCAACCGTTGCAGGGCGTCACCGTGATTCTCAACTCAGATGCCGATCAGGCCTGGCTGGAGGAGCATGATGAGTTGCTGCGAACCGAGTTGAACGTTTTGTCGGTTCAGTACACCACCGAAGCCGGCCCGTTTGTGACTTATCAGATGGTCCCGAATTTCAAACGGCTGGGGCCACGCGTTGGCAAGCAAATGCAGTTGGTGAAACAGGCGATCAGCAATCTCAACGGCAGTGTTGTTTTGGCGGAACTGAACCAGAACGGCAAGTTTACGCTGGTGGTTGAAGGGGAGTCACTTGAACTGGATCATGAGGACATCGAAGTCCGGTTGCAGGCCAATCCAGGTTTCGCAGCCGCCCAGGGGCTGGCCGCCGTCGTCGTTTTGTCTACGGAGCTGACGCCCGAACTCATACGAGCCGGATTGGCACGCGACATCAATCGGATGATTCAGGATCGCCGCAAGGAGCTGGATTTGCAACGAACCGACAGAATACACGTCTGGATCGTTGCTCAATCGGATGACATTCGACAGGCGGTCGAGGAGAATCGGGAATACTTGATGAACGAAACACTGGCGCTCGAACTGGTGCTGGGAGCTCCTGTGGAGTCGATCGAGGCCTGTGAAGTCGAAATCGGCGATCAACGAGTAAAGATTTTCGTCAAGCGAGTCTAACGTGCTGGAGGGATGAGGGATGAGGGATGAGGG
>CAYPXY010000029.1:0-62154 GCA_964414815.1 uncultured Pirellulaceae bacterium
CCCCCGACGGCTTGCGGCTATTTATGGAGTGCGGGACTCTTGTACCGCTTTGGATTTTTGGATTTCATCGGTGGCCGAAACCGCCGGAAGCCATAGAAACGATAGCGGTACCGAGTCCCGCACTCCATAGAGGCTAAACGGTTTCATTTCCCGTGAACGGATACGTAGTTTTAAAACACAAAAAATTGACCGCTGCACACACCCTACTTTTCTTATTGATTGACTTGAATTCCCTTTGCCCATGACAACCCTTTCAACATCCGAAGCTGCCGAAATTATCCGGAACAACTGTGATTACACGCTGTTTCCATGGAGCAAACAAAAAGGCATTTCGCCCATCCCGATTAAATACGGCGATGGCGTCTATCTCTATGACTACGATGGAAAACGATATCTCGATTTTTCATCCGGTTTGATCAATGTCAATATTGGGCATGGCGATGTGCGTGTCACGGAGGCCGTACTTGAGCAAATGCGAGAAGTCTCCTACGTGACTCCAAGCTGCGTCACCAAGGTCCGCGGCGAGCTGGGGAAAAAGATTGCTTCTATTACACCCCCCGGATTAACGAAAACGCTGTTCACGGTCTGCGGTGCATCGTCGATCGACAATGCCATCAAACTGGCGCGGCTCTACACAGGTCGCCACAAAATTATCGCCAAGTATCGGGCGTATCATGGCGCGTCGTATGGCTCGATGACGGCGGGCGGCGACCCGCGAAAACTGCCCGCCGATTCTCAGCAAATGCCAAACGTGGTCCACATCGAAGACCCGTACTGCTATCGCTGTCCGTTTGGCCAGACATTTGGAGCCTGTCGCTACGAATGCATCGGCCATCTCGAACGCATCGTCGAATTCGAGGGGCCGCAAAATGTTGCCGCGATCTTGCTGGAGGGGGAAAGCGGCAGCAGCGGCTGCATCAAGTATCCTCCCGACTATTTCAAGCAAGTAAGAGCACTTTGTGATAAGTATAATATCTTACTAATCGCAGACGAGGTCATGAGCGGTTGGGGTCGAACCGGAAAATGGTTCGGCATTGATCATCATGGCATTGTTCCGGATATGATCGCGACTGCCAAAGGAATCACGGCAGGTTATCTTCCGCTCGGTGCGCTGATTGTCTCGGAGAAAATCGCAGCCGAGTACGATGATAATATGCTTTGGCTTGGGTTGACCTATGCCGCTCATCCGGTGAGTCTGGCTGCGGCCCTTGAGGTGCTGAGCATCTATGAGGAAGATGATTTAATCTCCAACGCGGCCGACATGGGGCACTATGTCGACCAGCAGATGGAGATATTAAAACAGAAACATCCGTCGATCGGGGATTGGCGAAACACAGGCTTGCTGGGGTGCATTGAGTTGGTCACCAATCGCCAGACAAAAAATCCGATGGCCCCCTTCAATGCGAATGCGAATCAGATGGCGATCATGAACGAGGTCGCAGGCAAAATCAAGGAACTGGGAATGTATGCCTTTACTCGATGGAATTATATTTTCATTGCGCCGCCGCTGTGCATTACCAAGGAGCAAATTGACGAAGGGCTTCAGATGATCAGCGAGGCGATCCGTATCGCGGATCAGCACACCCATTAAGGCGACCGGCAGGTAAAAGTTTACCCAAGCAGTATTGTGTTTCCCAGATGCTGAGTTGCGAGTCGCGGAGCGACTCGCCTACACTAGGGTACGTTTTTATCTGCCGGTCGCCTAATTCCAACCACACAATCCCCTATGTCTATCCTGATTAAAAACGGAAGCGTTGTTACCGCCACCGATCATTACGTTGCCGATGTCTTCATCGAAGGCGAAAAAGTGAAAGCCATCGGATCGAATCTCGATGTTCTGGCCGATACCGTCATCGATGCGACCGGAAAGCTGGTTTTACCCGGCGGAATCGATCCGCACGTTCACCTCGATATGCCGTTCATGGGAACGTATTCGTCCGACAACTATGAAACCGGCACGCGAGCCGCATTGTTTGGCGGGACGACGATGGTGATTGATTTCGTGTTGCAAAAACAGGGAGACTCGTTGCAGGCCGCGCTGGACCAATGGCGCGGGCGAAGCGATGGCAATTGCCTTGGCGACTACAGCTTCCACATGGCCGTCACCGATTTCAACGATCAAACCCGACCGGAAATCCGGAAAATGATCGACGAACATGGCATCACGTCGTTCAAAGTTTTTATGGCCTACAAAGGGGCTTTGATGGTCGATGATCGGCAACTGGTCGGCTTGATGCAGGAGGTCAAACAACATGGCGGACTGATCAACGTCCATGCCACCAACGGCGACATGATTGACTATCTGATCGCCAAACATCGGGCCGAAGGAAAGTTGTCGCCGCTGTATCATTACTTGTCGCAACCGGAAGTTACGGAGGCCGAAGCAAGCGGGCGGTTCTGCGACCTCGCCAATTACACGGGTTGCCCGGGTTACATTGTTCACCTGACTTGCGAAGGGGCGCTCAACGCCGTCCGAAATGCAACCCGGCGAAATCAAAAGGTGTTTGTCGAGACATGTATTCAGTACCTGATTCTTGACGCCAGCCTCTATGAACGCTCCGATGGTGCCAAATGGGTGATGAGTCCACCGCTGCGCGAGCCAAAAGACCAGACGACTTTATGGGCCGGTATCAATCAGGGCTTGGTGCAAGTCGTCGCCACGGATCATTGCCCGTTTATGTGGGAGCAGAAACAGATGGGAAAAGACGATTTCTCAAAAATTCCCAATGGGCATCCCGCCATCGAGAACCGTATGGAGTTACTATACAGTGAGGGCGTTTGCAAAAACCGAATCACGTTGAACAAGTATGTTGAAGTAACGGCCACAAACCCGGCGAAGATTTTTGGCATGTTCCCGCAGAAGGGAACCATCGCCATCGGCAGCGACGCTGATATCCTGATCTTCGACCCGAATGAAAAACATACCCTTTCGGCTCAGTCGCACCACATGAACGTCGACTACAGCGGCTACGAAGGTTGGGAAGTGACTGGCAAAGTAAAGACCGTGCTACTCCGTGGCAAGGTCGCCATTGAAGACGGACAATGTAAGATCGAAAAAGGATTTGGACAGTTTGTTAAAAGAAACAGAGTGGACAACAAGATTTAAGATGACTCCGGAACAAATCCATGCCTTGGCTCAATCCCAAGGACCGTATATTTTTGATAGGATGTTTGCCGCCGTGGAGAAAGTTCAAGAGCGACTCGAGCGTGCTTGTCGAGCACTTGAAAATGCCCAAGTTCCCTATGCGGTAGTCGGCGGTCACGCCGTCGCGGCGTGGGTGGCCACCAAGGATGACGGGGCCGTTCGAAATACTCGCGATGTCGATTTACTGCTTCGCGACGAAGATCTGGATCGAGCTGCTCAAGCCATGCTGAAAGCCGGCTTTCATCGTACTTCCGTCATGGATATCGTCGTGTTTCTGGACGGCCCTGACGGCAAACCCAGTCAAGGTGTGCATATACTGTTGGCTCAACAGAAGGTGAAAATCACGGACATCACTCCGACCCCACGAATTGATCAAGTGATCATCATCAATGGAAAACGGATTGTAGAATTCGAGGCACTGGTTCGTATGAAGCTCAATAGCTACCGGCGCAAGGATCAAACGCACCTGCTGGATATGATCGGCGTTGACCTCATTGATCCAAGCTGGCCGAGCCGTTTCGAACCTCCACTCAATGAACGACTGCAGGCATTGTTGGACGATCCCGACGGATAGTTTTGAAATAAATCCCGCTTTTATCCCTATCAAACATAACCCGAAGCGTAAGCGAGGGACGGCCCAATCAAGCTGGTGTAGTCTCTCCCTCGCTTACGCTTCGGGTTAGGCGACCGGCAGATAAAAACGTACCCTAGTGTAGGCGAATCGCTCCGCGACTCGCAACCCAGCGTCTGGGAAACACAATACTGCTTGGGTAAACTTTTACCTGCCGGTTGCCTTATGATGAAAAACCAACTACTTAACAATATGCCCCGAATCATTAAATCTGGTCTCATTCAAATGTCGCTCGCCAAAACCGAAGGCGAAGGATCGATCGACGAAATCAAGGAGGCCATGATCCAGAAACATATCCCGTACATCGAACAAGCCGGTCAAAGCGGCGTGCAGATTCTCTGCTTGCAGGAAATTTTCAGCACCCCTTACTTTTGTCCCGGTCAGGACGCGGCCTGGTACCAAAGTGCGGAAACCGTTCCCGGTCCGACAGTCGAGCGGATGCAGGAGTACGCCAAGAAATATAGCATGGTAATCGTCGTTCCCGTTTATGAAAAGGAACAGGCAGGCGTTCTATACAACACCGCTGCGGTGATTGACGCCGATGGAACCTATCTTGGGAAATATCGTAAGAGCCATATCCCACACACGTCCGGATTCTGGGAAAAGTTTTTCTTCAAGCCGGGTAATCTGGGCTATCCCGTCTTTCAAACGCGCTATGCGAAAGTCGGCGTTTACATTTGTTACGACCGACACTTTCCCGATGGCGCTCGCGTGCTTGGCTTAAACGGAGCGGAAATCGTTTACAACCCGTCGGCCACAGTCGCGGGGCTGTCTCAATATCTTTGGAAGCTCGAACAGCCTGCCCATGCTGCGGCCAACGGCTACTTCATGGGCTGTATCAATCGGGTCGGAACGGAGAAACCCTGGAATCTTGGCAAGTTCTATGGCAGTTCCTACTTTGTCGATCCACGCGGCCAGATTTTTGCTCAGGCCGGTGAGGACAACGACGAACTGCTGATCGCTGAGTTTGACCTCGACCTGATCGAGCAGGTGCGAAGCGTCTGGCAGTTCTTCCGCGACCGCCGACCTGAAACCTATGGCAAGCTCGTAGAATTGTAGAGCGGAATTCATTCAACACGGAATCCATTTCCATGACGATCGCCAACCAACGGCTGACGCCTGACCAATACGCGGCCAACTTTGCGGACATTCATCCGCCGTTTGACAACAAGACTGCTGCGATTCTCGAGGCAAGCCGCTGTCTGTTTTGTTACGACGCTCCTTGCATCAAGCGCTGTCCGACGCATATCGACGTACCGAAATTCATCAAGCAGATTGCGACGGACAACGTCAAAGGCTCTGCCAAAACGATTTTCAGCTCCAACATCATGGGGGCAGGTTGCAGCAAAGTTTGCCCGGTCGAAAAACTGTGCGAAGGAGCCTGTGTTTACAATCTGCTTGAAGAAAAGCCCATTGAAATCGCCCGCCTGCAGCGCTATTCCAGCGAGAAGGCACTGGAAAACCAGTGGCCGCTGTTTGAACGCAAGCCATCGACGGGGAAAAAAGTTGCCATCGTCGGTGCGGGACCGGCTGGATTGAGTTGTGCTCACGTTCTCTCGAGAGAGGGAGTCGATGTCACGATTTTTGAAAAGGAGAGCAAGGGTGGCGGCCTGATGACGTACGGAATTGCCGCCTACAAGGTGACACCCGAATTCTGCGAAGCGGAAGTCAACTACATCACTTCGCTCGGCGGCATCGAGATTCTGTACCAACAGGAGCTGGGTAAACATATTCATCTTGAGGATTTGCAGACCACCTTTGACGCGGTCTATCTCGCACTCGGCGTCGGAGTCGCAAGGCCACTGAAAATCCCCGGTGAAGATTTACCGGGGGTTGTCGACGCGATCGCTTTCATTTACGACATTCGCAGCCAATCCCTGGAGGCCGTACCTGTTGGCGACCGAGTCGCGGTGATTGGAATGGGGATGACGGCCATCGATGCCGCCACTCAATCGAAACGTCTCGGTGCAAAAGAAGTTTCCTTGATCTACCGACGAACCCAAGATGAAATGCCATGTACGGAGTACGAATTGAATCTGGCCAAGCTTGACGGATGCAAGGTCATCTGGCTGGCCGCACCGAAGGAAGTTCGCGGAAATGGACGTGTGGAAGAGTTGGTTTGCAGCAGAATGAAATTGGGCGATCCCGATTCGAGCGGTCGCCGGTCGCCCGTCGATACCGGCGAGACATTTACATTGCACGTTGACATGGTAATCAAAGCTACCGGCCAAACACCCTTTGAGCCGCTGATTGAAAAGCTGGGCGTCCATCATTCCCAAGGGAAGATTATGATCGACCGTGAAAGCTCAACCAATCTCAACGGGGTCTTTGCGGGCGGTGATGCCGTCAACGGTGGCAAGGAAGTGGTGGACGCCGTGCAAGCGGGAAAAGAAGGCGCGGCGGCGATTTTGAAGTATCTAGGAGCGAACCATGGCTAATCTGACATCCAGTTTTCTTGGTATTCAATCGCCCAATCCGTTCTGGCTGGCCAGCGCTCCACCGACGGACAAGCAGTACAATGTTCTTCGCGCGTTTGAAGCAGGCTGGGGAGGCGTTGTCTGGAAAACGCTTGGATCGCAAGTCAAAAATGTTTCGTCACGTTACTCGGCGGTCGACTACGGTGGCAAGCGTGTGATGGGATTCAGCAATATTGAACTGATCAGCGACCGGCCTCTCGATTTGAATCTCAAGGAGATCAAGGAATGCCTTCGGCTCTTCCCGGATCGGGCGATGGTGGTTTCGCTGATGGCTGACAACGACCGAAGCAGCTGGCACGAGCTGATCAAAAAAGTCGAAGACACGGGCTGCCATGGCCTCGAACTCAATTTCGGCTGCCCCCATGGTATGACCGAGCGCGGCATGGGGGCGACGGTCGGTCAGGATCCGGAAATTGCCTGCATGGTTGTCGAGTGGGTGATGGAAGCGGCCACGATTCCGGTGATTACCAAGCTGACCCCCAATGTTCACTCCGTCGTTCCAACCGCACGTTCGGTTATTCAAGCGGGCTCCAACGGATTGTCGCTGATCAACACGATTCAGTCCGTCACCGGCGTCGATCTCGACACGCTGGTTCCCCACCCCTACGTTGCAGGCAAGTCCGTGTTCGGCGGTTACTGCGGGCCAGCCGTCAAGCCGATCGCGTTGAAGTTTTTGACAACGCTTGCCCAGGATCCGATGACGCGATCTGTTCCGCTTTCAGGGATCGGCGGAATCAGTACTTGGAAAGACGCGGTCGAGTTTATGCTGCTGGGGGCTTCCAACGTTCAGGTGTGTACTGCCGTGATGAAGCACGGATTTCGCATTATTGACGATCTGTGTGATGGATTACACAACTGGATGAAGGGTAAGGGATTCGAAAAGCTGGAAGACTTCATCGGCAAGTCCGTCCCGCACATCACGAACTGGGAAGAGCTGGATATCAATTACCATCACATTGCCAACATCAACCAGGAGAAATGCATTCATTGTGGGCTGTGTTATATTGCCTGCGAAGATACATCGCATCAGTCCATCGAGCTGGAATTCGGCATGCCGTACAATACGTATACAGTGATCGAAGAGGAATGCGTGGGTTGCAATTTATGCCAGCTCGTTTGCCCGGTCGATCAGTGCATCACCATGGAGGAGCACCGAGTTGGGCCGGAAACTATTAACTGGATCGAGTTCCAGCGGCGGGGTTTACCGCTGAACGATCATTAATCAGGTTAAATGTACCGGTCGATAAACCGTGGATCGAGCGGAATGTCCAGCACTTCGATATCGCCGATCAGGTCTTTGTGAAACTGCGAGTTGCGATCCATCAGTTTTGCACCGATCTTCGCCCAAGCGTGCTGTAGTTCCGGTGAGGATTCCTTGCCTTGCATTTTCAATCGCGCCTCAAGATCAAGTGCCTCCGCGACATCGAGATACTCCGGGGTCGCGCTTTCGAGCGACAACGCGTAGCACAACGATGCCAAATTGTGGCAAAGCTGGTCGAAAACGCCTCCTTCATCGCCCAGCAAAAATGCTTGATCCATGAACGACTTCTGATACTTGGCGATGATCATCAAGATTCTTCGGCCCAGCACACGATTGCGTTTCAAGGCGGCTTTGACCAAGCTCGCTTTCTCGGGAAAAAGGTTCGGCACGCCGGTCAAATCACCGGATGAAAACCATGAACCGGCAATCGTTTTCGCGACGAACATGCCAAACTTGAATTTTGCGCCGAGTCCAGATTTGCCCTGCACTTCGGCCAGACCGATCGGTTCAAGGTATTTGTTCCGCAGATTTCGCGTCATTGAGTTCGGCGCGCCAACGTCCGACAACACCGGATTCGGGCCTTCATAGACGGTCGCAATCGTGAACTCGTGCATGTTCTCGCCGATGTAGTTCTCGATCGGATATTCGGGTGCCGTTGCTTGTCCGCCTTGCGCTTTGGCGCGCGCGTACTTTCGGACTTCGTCCGTATGTACGGATCGCCCGCCAAGGATCTGGTAACAATTGATGGCGGTTTGCAGCAGTCCCTTGGTTGCATACACCTTGGCGATCATTCCCTGCGTCTCGTCGCGAACCCCGTTGGCAGCCAGTCGAAAACACAGGTCGCCCAGCACGCGCCCTGCCAGACCTCGGCAAGTCGCCCGGCCCACCCACGTCTGAATTCGCGGTGACGCCCCGATCGGCTTTCCGAACGTCGAACGAAACGCAATCCAGCCTCCTTCGCTCTCGGTTTTACCAGCGGCTGAATCGCTTGCGACCGTCCGACTGGCATCGCGCGATTGGAGTTCTGGATCGTGAATGATCTGGGCCAGCAACTTGAACGTCTTGGCCGCACTATTGACACCGATCCCACCGCGACCTTTGGCCAGTGAACTGAACGCCTGTGCCAGACCTTTTCCTGGAGGGCCCAACAAAGTGTTTGCAGGAGTCGGGCAATCGATCATACGGAATCGGGCATTCCACAGATAATCGAATGCCGTCAAGTCATTTCGAATCATGCGGAAGTGTTCGTTGTCCGCAGGAGGCAGCTCAAACAAAATCATTCCCGAATCGCGACCGGGCGGCAGATCGTGTCCTTGCAGTTTGACGATCAACACGCATAACCCGCCGTAAATCACATTCGTGATCGGCCATTTGACACCATTGACGATGTAGCGATCGCCCTCAAGCCGAGCCGTCATCAGCAAGCGACTTGGATCGGCGCCGACGCTGGGTTCGGTCAGCGCGAAGGAACCGATCAAATCTCCCTTTGCCATTCGGGGAAGATAGTATTGTTTCTGCTCTTCGGTTCCAAAATCCAGAATCGGCGTGACCGGCCCCAGGAAGTTGTGGACTTCGAACATCACGGCCATATCAGGATGAATGAACGTCAGCGCCCGCAGCAACGGCCCCAGGTCACCCAGTTTTGCACCGCTGCCACCATACTTTTGCGGAATCGCCAGGCCAAAAAAGCCGCGCTCGGCCAGTCCTCGAATCACATCATCGCGGAACAACATTTTTTGGTTGTCGACCAACGTAGCGGATTTTTTTCGCTCGAGCAGGAATTCGAGGCAATTGCTCATGCACTCGGCAACCGCGGGCGAAGGCGAAAATTTCCCTGAATAGAATTCAACGGCCTTTCCTTTTCCAAAGAGCGACCCAATCGTCGGCGCTTCACCGGAAAACTGGTTCTCGGCAGACTGATCGGCGTCGTCGAGCGTGGAGAGCGCCGCAACCTCGGCCGCTGATTTTCCTGCCTGTTGCAAAATCATGGCCATCGCGCCATGTTTTGAGTCGAGAGGAGTTTTTTTCTCCGATGGGGGGGGAGTCGTGTGAGTCGCCATAATGATCGCCTGGGATTTGAGTTACCACCGTAGGATAGCGTAGATCGACGCCATTTTCCAGTATGGAAGCGGCAGAGGCGGAATTAGTCGATATAATAAGGACTGAGGCAGGTCGATTGCCACAAAAGGCACAGAGTTCACAAAATCAGAAACCAATGTATTTAGGGAGGCAAGCAAAACGTGACCTGTCATTGTCTTCCCCGTGCCATGTTCCAGCCTGTCGATAGCGACGACTTCGAGTATGTCACGGCCTACAGTTACAACCTGCAAGGGCAAATGGCGAAGTCGACCACCACCCACACTGGCGGTTCTGTCGTTGGTGGCGTTGGCAATTCGTCAACGATCTATGAATACGATTCGGCAGGCAATCGGGTTGCTTCAACGACCACGAAGGTAAACAGTTTCGGCAACAACACGACCACTCGCATCGAGTATCTGACCGACAGCCAGAATCCGACGGGCTATTCACAAGTCCTGACGGAGACGGAGTTTGAGGTGGATGCCAATGGCCAAGTCGGAGCGCCAATCAAACAGACGGTGTACACCATCGGCCACGACCAGATCTCGCAAACCGTATACGATGACTGGAATTCTGTAACTGAAGTCTGGAGCCTGAAGTCGGAAGTCTGGTTCGGCACCGACGGTCATGGCAGCGTTCGCGTCCTGTATAATGCCGCCGTTGCCGTTGCTACCAGCGTGACAGGGCACAAGCAACTGTACCATTTCGATGCCTACGGCAACCTGACCAACGTGACGATGGTTGGCACACCGATGACCGTTTACCTTTACAACGGTGAAGCCTTCGACTTCAACATCGGCAAAATGTATTCCCGCGCCCGCTGGTACGATCCCCAAACCGGTACGTTCATCTCGCTTGATCCGTTCTACGGCAACTCGAGCGATCCCCAGTCGTTCCACAAATACGCCTACGTTCACAGTGACCCGGTAAATGGAATCGATCCGACGGGAATGTACATGCAATCGCTTTGGGCCAGAGTGAAGTCAGATTCTGCAAACCTTGCTGCCTTTGCTTCAATACAGGCAAGGCTTATTGGGTATCACATGATGTCTGCCGCACGAATTTACATGAATCTTGGCACAGGAGTTGGGGGCATTACAGGAAAAGTTCTCAACTACAGCTGGCTTGTAGGTTCTGTTTCGACTTTTTGGGCCGGACTCTCAGCAATTAATGGCCTTAGATACATGAAGTCAAAAGCAGCTGAACCATTCGCTCAGGCAGCTGAAAGACTTCGTAATCATCTGAAAGCGACTCAAACCACTGCGTCCGGGAAGGATCAAGCGATACGTATTGCAAACGCGATTGAGCAAACCTATGAACGCAATTCACGATTTCATTTTCGGGCAGTTGATCCATTCAACCTTGCTGAGGTTTCTCTTCAAAAGGGAATATTCTGTGCCGAATGGGCGACAGCATTTCGAAATACTGCTCTATACGAAATTCGCAGATCGCAATCGGCTCATTTTTCAGTTGAACGGCAATACTCCGAAGTTGTTGGTGATCCAGAGGGGCGGGTGCATTCATGGATTAAAATTACGCCACTGAACGGAGGAAAGCCAATATATGTCGATGACGGATTTACCAATAGACTATTTGTCCATGAACGTCCTCCAATACCTGGAGGATATTCGTTCACAAATACATTGGATCATGTGCAGGATCCAGCATGGTATCCGCCTCCGATTTACGATAGCCAAGGAAATTGGATAAACGATGAAAGTTTGAATCCATGGAACATCAATTAGGAAAAAATGTTCTTGGTCACCATTCAAAGACTGATCATGGTAGTTATCTCATTTGGGTGGCGTTAGCTACGTGGATTGTTGGTAGCATTTTACTTAGCGCAATTACTACGACAGTTGCTCTATTAAGGCTCGGGAACTGGAGCGGGGGTATTAACATCTGGTTTTCGGATTTCGTAGACAATCTTCTTGATGGCAGCACTTGGGTGCTACTAACATTCGGGAGCCTTGTTATTGTTGCTTTGTTACGTAATTGGATGCCTATATTTTTTAGGTTACTGGCAATCGCTTTTGTACTTGGATTAGTAGGGTTCTCCATGGGCACGTTCATGATGCGTATTAAGGGCATAGCATATATTGATAAAATGAAATCAGGATTTCTATTCGGGTTAATTGGTTTAATCCTTGGTATTATCCTTATCTATTTGGTTCATACATTTACGAAAGAAAGAAAACGAATAAGAAAACATTGAGCCCCGCAGGGTCAAAAACTTCAAGCGCCCGCCGCGCGTAACCTGAATGGTGTAATTCGAACACAAGACGAAATAGTAGATCTTGCGAGAAGAAACGGCGTTAAAATACCTGATTGGGCAGACATAAGGCTAGACTCAAATGATTTGAAAATGATTAACGAGCCATTTTTGAATAAAACTGGTCGTGCCGGAAACAACATATCGATCAGAAATCCATCGGTATCGTTTGATGATTTGAAAGATGGCGGTAAAATTAGAATTTGGGTGCATCGTGATGCAGCAGCAAGCGATGAAGCAATTGTTGCGATTATTGCTCATGAAATTTTTGAAGTGCAAAGACTTCGTTCGTTTATGAGGGAAAGTGGTGGTTCAATTTCGACTATACGATTCATTCAAGAAACGCAGCCCAATGGTTTTGGGCCGGGAATCTCCAATGCACACTCCGAAGCGTGGGATTATGCAGACCGAATTGTACGTGCAATGAGAGGCAAGAAATGAGCCGATTTCAACAGATATTACGAGCTTTCGCGGCAAATAGGATTAACAAGTTCGAGTGTTTCTATTTGCTGGTACGGGATGTCTCAGCGGAGGAGTTAAAACTGGGCCTGCCCGAAATGTCTGCAGAGATCCGAACTGATTTTATTCAATTTTTAAAAACGTTTGATCCTACAAGAGATGCAATCAATTTCGATCTGCCGCCAATGAAAAAATTCTTTGAGATTACTAGGTGCTTCGAAATTGAAAACCCGTTTATTCACAACATGGACTGTGCAGTTGGATCGGAAGTTGCGGAGAATTTGGTTGAAAAATTTAGTAGCCCCATAGAGTTAAAAGATCCGAACGACCACGTAGAGTCAAAAAATTCGAACGACCAGTAAGTTCGTAAAACGATAGCGCCCGCCGCGCGTAACGCATGGCCGAAGCGAGAGAGTGAACCACGCGGCGGAACACCGGGAAGATGTTCCAGCGGAATCGGGGGAGTCGGCAGCGGGTGGACGGCGTAGAGTCAAAAAATTCGAACGACCAATAAGTTCGTAAAATGTTCTTTGACAATTTGGTTTTTTAAGAGCTGAGAGATCGAAATCTCAGCCGAGTGGATCGGATTGTGCGCTTGCTTGCGGCGGTTCGGGACGATTTTTCGTCCCGATTCCGCTCGCGGCGCGCACCACGATCCGGGTTGGCAGTTGTTCAGCCATTCGACAAACTGCGAAATCTACGCAGCGCGATGGTAGTAGCGAAGCAGCCCACCGAGTCGTTCGTGACATTCGACCTTTCCAGCAATCGCTCCGACTTCCTCTCCAGGGTCGATGATCTGGTTCTCCAGGCCCTGATGGTTGCGTTCGCGATGATAATGATCCATGAATTGGGAAACGGCATTTCGCAATGATTTTTCACCGAAGAAAATCATCCGGTCGAGACATTCCGATTTGAGTGAACGAAAGAATCGTTCCTGGTGAGCATTGCAGTTCGGACTACGAGGTGTATCACAGACAATCGCGGAGCGATGCCATTGAGTAGCCTTGTGGCGTCAGCCCTAGGGGGAGATTCCCATAGGCGATCCAAAAATCGCGAAGCGATGACATTCCTCAAAGTTGGAGTTGGTGTTCCTGAGTTGGTGTTCCTGAACCGACTCATGCCATCGCTTTGCGATTGCGCGAGCGAATGAAAAAATCGTTCCTCGGACTTACGTCGCGAGTCTACTAAATTTCGTTGCTTCGCAACCTTCGCAACTTCGCAACTGCTCGTGCCAGGGGACACTACTGGATACCTATTGGACGGACTGGCGATTGGCAAAACGTTCGGAACGTCATTGCTGACGAAGGAACGACTCTACGTTACAATGTTGCTCACTGCTGTGTAACTTGCAAAATGACTTGTGAGACAGGAAAAGCTCTCCCTTCTTGCACAAGCTATCGCGGACTCGCTGTCACAACCTATTGCGCCGAATCGCTCTCTTGCGCTGTAGTACACCTGGAGCCACCCAATAAAATAGCTTCACTTCACAACCAAAGCATCTAAGTTTCGGTATAATCACTCGTTTACGAGTCGTTCGTCTGACCGTTGTCCAGTTTGCTCCATCTATGTTCACGCTGACGTTTCCTTTGATGCTGATGGGATTGGCGGCGCTGCCTGCGCTGGCAGCTATTTATTGGCTGCGCAACCGGTTTCGTCGGCAGCCGGTTTCGTCGCTGATGTTGTGGCTGGATCACCACTCGCCTCGCGAAGGCGGAGCCCGCGTTCAGCGGTTGACGACGCCGCTGATTTTTTTTCTGGAACTTCTGGCGCTGGCGCTGCTGGCGCTTGCGGCCACGGAGCCGCGAATTCTGACGTCGAACTCCGATTCACCGCTGGTGTTGGTGCTGGACGACTCGTTTTCGATGCAGGCCACCCATGAAGGTCAAACGGTACAGCAGCGTGCCATAAAACACGTGCAACAAGTCACACGGGCCGAGCGACGGCTGAACGTGCGTGTCCTACTCGCCGGTCGAACTCCCCGTGTCGTTGGACAAACGATCCGCAATCGAACGGAGCTAGAAGAAGCACTGCAACATTGGCAGTGCCAACAACCTGCTGCTGCGATGGAGCAGGCAGTTGCACTGGCTGCGGATGTTGGGGGGCCCCGAGCAAGAATCCTGGTGTTCACCGATCGGGCTCCCGACGTCGAAATCGAAGCGGGGCCGACCAAATGGCGTGCGTTCGGTCAGGCTTCTTCTAACCTCGCTATCGTAACGGCGGTTCGTAAATCCGATGTGGCTGGCGATCGTGTGCTGATCGAAGTGGCGAATCTGTCGGCCAACCCAGGAACCGCTTCGTTGACCGTGCGAAACCTGGGCGAGACGAATCGACGGCACGGCTCCCGGCTGTCGCTCGATCCCGGCGAAACATACCGCACGAATTTCCAGCTTGAGCCCCGCGCGCCGGCGATTGAGATCACAATTGACGATGACGCGCTGGCTATCGACAACCGAGCGGTATTGCTGCCGGAAGAACTACCTGAAGTGTCGGTGCAGATGTCGGTTCGCGATGAAGCGCTGGCAACTCGCATTCGCCGCGCGATCGACGCGACGGGGCGAGTTCGTTGGGCATCGGGAGGCGCAGACCTGTTGATTACCGATGACAAGACTCGCACGGTCGGCGGCCAGCGCTCGTGGCCCGTTTACCTATTGACCGATGCACAAGAGGCTCAGGGGTGGACTGGCCCCTTCATTGTGGATCATGGCCACCCGCTGACCGAAGGACTTTCTCTGGCGGGTGTGGTGTGGGGCGCCCCTGGAGGCGTGGAAACATCGGAGCTTCCCGGAACTGCGGTCGTGGCAACCAGCCAATCGACGTTGATCAGCGACTCAACGCGCTGGCCCAGTTCGCGGCACGAACTCCGCATCGCCTTGGTCCGAGAATCGTCGACGCTGCAAGACACGACAAACTGGCCGGTGCTATGGTGGAACCTGGTCGCGTGGCGAGCCAGTGAACTGCCCGGTCTTCGCCAGCCCAACGCACGACTGGGTGATGATGCCATGTTGGTAACGGATTCTTTTGGCCAAATGTCGGGCCAAGCCTCGGGGCAGGCAACAAACCAATCCTCGGACCCATCGTCGCCGAAGCCATTCACTGTGACAACTCCTTCGGGTGAAACGCGAAGTGCCCAATCGCTTGATCGACGGCTGACGATGGTTGCCGATCAACCGGGCGTGTGGCAGATCGCCAGCGAGAACCAATCCTGGTCGCTGGCCGTCAACGCTCTGAGCCGCGATGAGTCGGACTTACGTCTGGCTTCGAGCGGCTCGTGGGGAGACTGGCTATCCGATCCCGCACTTCGCCGCCAATATGCGGATACGAGCTGGATGCTGCTGGGGCTGGTCGCGGCATTGCTCACGGCCCATCTTTGGATGATCGCGCGGTCAAGCCAGTCGGGAGGTAGTGCATGATCTCCGTAGCGCAGCCAATCTGGTTGTTGTTGGCGATTCCGCTGGTCGCGGCCATGATCTGGTGGCGGATGCCTGGCAGAATGTTGACCACTATGCGTGGGGGGCTGTACGCGCTGGTGTTGTTGGCGATGGCGGGGTTGGCGATCCAGCTTCCAAGCCGTTCCGGCACCGTGGTTGTCTTGGTCGACCGATCCCGCTCGATGCCCGCCGACTCCGATGCGCGGGCCGTGGAGAGTGTCCGGCTGATCGACGAAGCTCGGCGTTCCGGAGATGAATTGGTCGTCATCGGTTTCGGGCGTACTTCGGTCATCGAACGCGCCTCAGGAGCCGATCCGTTTCGCAACTTTACGGCCAGCGTGGGGGATGACGCTTCGAACTACGCGGAGGCGCTGGAGCGGTCGATGGCGATGATCCCTGCCGGATCGCGTGGAACGATTCTCGTGCTGGGCGACGGGCGCTGGACCGGACATGACCCGGTCGCGATCGCAGCGCGGGCCTCGGCTCGCGGAATCGTTATCGACCATCGCTCCTATGAACGGCCTCGAACGGGTGACGTAGCGATTGCTCGGCTCGATGCCCCGCGCCGGGTGAACCCCAGCGAAGGCTATCTGCTGACGGCGTGGGTGCAGTCGCCCACGTCGAAGGAAGTACGTTACGAATTATTGCGTGGCAATATCATCATCGCACGTGGCACGCGCAGCTTGAGTGCTGGGATGAATCACCTGGTTTTTCGCGACCGCGCCGATGAGCCGGGCGTTGCGAACTACCAACTCTTGATCGAACCGCTCGACCCTCAGGCGAATGCAACTTCTGATCCGATTCCGGAGAACAATCGGGCCCGTTTACTGGTGGGCGTGGAAGGTCCACGGCCCATACTGCACGTCGCACCGAGCAATGATTCGGCGCTGGGCAGCCTGCTGCGCGCTGGCCAACTCGACGTACACACCACGACTGGCCAGGACGTCGATTGGTCGCTGGAACAACTGGCCGGCTACTCGGCGGTGATTCTGGAGAACGTTCCATCGCAAGTGATTGGTTCCACCGGCATGCAGACGCTGGCCGACTGGGTTCGCCAGACGGGCAGTGGGCTGATGATGAGCGGCGGGCAGAAGAGTTTTGGTCCCGGCGGATACTATAAATCGCCTCTGGAAGAAGTGTTGCCGGTATCCATGGAACTTCGTCGGGAGCACCGGAAACTGGCCGTGGCGATCGTGGTCACCCTGGATCGCTCGGGATCGATGATGGCCCCAGTTGCCGGGGGTAAGTCAAAGATGGACCTGGCCAATTTGGCTTCGGTCGAAGTGGTCAACATGCTCACCGGTATGGATCAGTTCGGTGCTTGGGCCGTTGATTCATCGCCCCACAAGATCGCCGAGCTTCAAAACGTTACGGACAAAGCCAAGCTGACCAACTCACTGTTATCGATCCAGTCCATGGGCGGTGGTATTTTTGTTTATGAAGCTTTGAAAGCCGCCGTGGGCATGATCAGCCAGTCGGAACTCGGCACACGGCACATCGTGCTGTTTTCCGATGCCTCGGACAGCGAAGAGCCAGGCAACTATGTCGAGTTGTTGGAGAAGGCGACGGCGGCGGGCATTACGTGCAGCGTGATCGGATTGGGCAAACCAACCGACATGGATGCAGGTTTGCTGGAAGACATCGCGCGGCGTGGCGGTGGGCGATGCTACTTCACCGATCAGCCGGAGGAGTTGCCGCGCTTGTTTGCTCAAGATGCATTCATCGTGGCGAGGTCCACGTTTATCGATGAGCCGGTCAACGTGCAATCCACCGGCGGATTCGCGGCACTGGTCGGTACGTCCTGGGAGATCGATCAGCCCGTCGGGGGATATAATTTGACGTACCTGCGCGACGGAGCGACATCGGCCGCGGTAACCGTTGACGAATATCGCGCGCCGCTGATTGCTTCATGGCATGCGGGCGCGGGCAGATCACTGGTTTACACAAGCGAAGCCGACGGACAGTACACGGGCCCGATCGCCCAATGGCCTCATGTCGGAGAGATGTTTACGTCGCTGGTCCGCTGGACAGCCGGGCGAGACCAGTCATTTCCCGGTGGGGCCGTCTTGACCCAGGAAGTGGTCGGAGATCTGGTGCGAGTGACGCTGCATCTCGATCCCCAGCGCACGGCCGACCCATTCACGACGTTACCGGTAGCGCGTATTCTGCAAGGCACCGCAGGCCAACCTCCAAATGTCAGCGAAATGACGATGCAGTGGAGTGGACCGGATGAATTGATCGTCGAGACATCTCTAACGGGCGATCAGACGGCCATCATCAGCGTGCAAGCCGGTGAACAAACCGTGTCGCTCGAACCGGTGACGCTGATGTATTCACCGGAGTTCGAGCCGGTCGATGAATCGCGCGGGGCAGCCACACTGGCCATGCTGTCGAGTGCAACGGGCGGAAAGTCGCGAACGGTGCTGGGCGAAATCTGGAACGACTTGCCGAAGAATCCGCGTTCGATCTCGTTGACACCCTGGTTGTCGTTGGCAGCGCTGTTGGTGTTGCTGGCCGAAGTGTTCGAACGTCGTAGCGGTGCGTTGTCGAGCTGGAAAAAAGTTGGAATGCGGCGCGATCGTGCCGAAGCGGCTGACGCGGCAGCAGCCCGGCGATCTGAAAAATCTCGCAAACGCCGGCCCCAGTCAACCACCAGCCCGGTTCCATCCCCAGACCAACCCGAACCGTCATCACCTGAACCATCGCCACCCCAGCAACCGACGCAGCCATCGCTCGACGACGCATTGACGGCCGCCCGCCGCCGCGCTCGAGATCGGCTGTGAGGTGCTTGGTTGGCCGGGTTGTTTTCTTCAAGCTCCGGAGAATACCTCAAGCCAATAACAGGACTTGCTTTTTTTTTTCTAACCTTCAGCAGGTTTGTGCGCTTTGCCTTCCTGCACTTTCTTTTCAATTCGATCTCCAATATTGGCATCAATATTCTTCCAATACTGGAATGCACGCTGGAGTACCTCACCCTGCACGCCACCCAATAGACTACCGGCAACCTGATCAACCAGTTTTGTTCGCTGTTCGTCGTTGAACACTTCGCGCACCAGATTGCCTGGCTGTGAGAAGTCGTCATCGTCGGCGCGGAGCGTGTAGGCGCTTCGCACCATGTCCCCGTCCGCATCCCAACCGTCGGGTACGGTTCCAGTTTCGTCTGCCCAGGGGCGGCCTCCGCTGTTGGGCGCATAGACGGGGGCATTCCCGCTGTGATCGTAGGTCATCTGCCCATCAAACATATAAGTGTTCACCGGGCATTTCGGGCGGTTTACCGGGAGTTGGTGGAAATTCGTGCCGATTCGGTTTCGCTGAGCATCATTGTAGGCGAACGCGCGTCCCAAGAGCATTTTATCGGGCGACAGACCGATACCGGGCACGGTATTGCCCGGCGAGAACGCCGCCTGCTCAATTTGCGCGAAAAAGTTCTCCGGATTGCGGTTGAGCGTCATGGTGCCGACCGGGTGCAACGGCCAATCGGTATGCGGCCAGACCTTGGTCAGGTCAAACGGATTGAGACGGTAGGTCTTGGCGTCAGCGTACGGCATAATCTGTACCGAAAGCGTCCAGCTTGGGTACTCACCTCTGGCAATGGATTCGAACAGATCGCGACGATGATAATCGGCATCGCGTCCCGCCATTTCAGCGGCTTCGCTGTTGGTGAAGAACGCCATGCCCTGGTTGGTATGAAAATGATATTTCACCCAAAATTTTTCACCGCGGGCGTTGATCCACATATAAGTGTGTGAGCCGTAGCCATTCATGTGCCGCCAAGTGCGTGGCAAGCCACGTTCGCCCATAAGGTAGGTAACTTGATGTGCGGTTTCCGGATTATTGGTCCAGAAATCCCATTGCATGTGGTTGTCGCGAAGTCCTGAATCAGGAAGCCGTTTCTGGCTGCGAATGAAATGTGGGAACTTCATGGGGTCACGAACGAAAAAGATCGGTGTGTTGTTCCCCACCAGATCATAGTTGCCTTCGTCCGTATAGAACTTCAGCGCGAAGCCTCGCACGTCCCGCCATGTGTCCGGGCTGCCTTGCTCCCCGGCAACCGTCGAGAAGCGAGCCAACATTTCCGTCTTCGCGCCTTTCTGAAACAATGCGGCACGGGTGTACGCTGACACGTCCTCCGTAGTCTCGAAAACGCCGAACGCGCCCGACCCTTTCGCGTGCGGTTGGCGTTCGGGCACCTTTTCACGATTGAAATGCGCCATCTGCTCCAGAAAATGTACGTCGTGAAGCAGGATCGGGCCATCAGGGCCGGTGGTCAGTGAATTGCGATCGCTGGGGGCTGGCGCACCGGTACTCATGGTGGAACTGATGGCTTGTTGATCTTTCGAGGTAGTCACGCGGATTCTCCTGAGCTTAAAAAGGATGTGGTTGGCCTGGTAACAGCGACTGGCCACCGCAAAACGGGAACTGTGATTGGAGTAAAATGGTGTCTGTGTTAAGTAGGTGCTTTTTGAGTTTTTAGCCAAACACCTACCTATAACCGACGCCGTAGAATAACTTACCACATCCATCGCTTTGCTTGAACACCTCATCGCACACTTCAAACTCAGTACCTACTCAACGACGGTCGTAAAGATCGAAATTTGGCGGGCATGTTTGAACTTTTGTAATTATAGTCGCACGCCGAACACACCAGCGATACCCGCTTCCCCAGTCTGCGCAAGAGTGCAGGATCGACCTTGGAAGTGACCAAAGTATGACGGGGGATAGCCAACAATGACATCCAGCACTTTCAGCGTTCCTATCGGCTCAGGGGATCCGCGTCGGCCACATTTATTTGAAGGTGGCCGACCTGTGGGACGGGCCTTGCGATTGCGTTACCAACGCAAGCCGTACTGAACGTAGAAAAGTTCGGGTGACACGCCCGGGCCAGTGTCGCGGATGAATCGGCCACTCCATAGTTTCGAATAGCCAACGAGGAAGTCGCTGTGCGGTCCGATGTGAAAATTGAACAGAAAATCAATTTCCTCACCGACATTGCGCCCGGCCGCTCCGGTTGCATCTTGGCGGCTCGCGACTCCTGCCGGGTTGTAAAGTGCATCGCGTGAGCTGGCCAGCGTGTAATTGTGATACTGTGTCGTAAACGTGACCCAGTGAGCCGGATAGAGGTTCAAATGCGCATTGATATCGTGAATGTTTTGACGACCGACAATATCGGCAAACCCCAAATAGTAGTGGCCGAACGGGAATAGAGGTTGAAACGTTTTTTGGCTGCCGGTTCCGGGAGTGTCATCTCCCGACGCCCAGTCGTAATACAACCAGGCGGTTGGATTCATCGGCAAGTTAGAAAAATGGTATCCATGTCCTGCGGTAACGGCTCCCGCGATAATGTTGTCAGCTCCCTGTTGCCCTAATTGTAACATGCCTTCGTAATCGTACTGCCACTGGTCAACGTTTCCGATATAGCGAGTGCCGAAAGTATGCACATGAGTCTCTGGGACGGGTTGGCCCAGTTGGGGGGCAGGGGCCGAATTGCCCAGATACAGATAGTAGTGGTCGACCGTACAGGTATCCGTTGGACGTTTGGTCAGCCACGCGCCGACAAAATGCTGGTTGCCATCGACCTGATCTAGTCGGGTTGGGTCTGGAATCACGGGCTGGGTCCAAAAGACATCCAGATCCGATTCCTTGGTTCGGCTGAAAAACCGGGCGCCATCAAAGGTTCGTCGCGTGTTGGCCCAATCGAGCGCGGAGATCAGCCGCTGCGAACCGAACATCATTTCCTGACGGCCCAACCGTGTAAACCAGTCCCGTTCGCTTGTCTCGAATAGTTTGATGTCGACAAAAGCATTCAGAATATCGGCTCGCGTCTGGTCGATTCGCAACGGAGCCAAGTTGCCGCCGAACCGATGTGAATCAATGAACTCGAAATAAAATCGGGCCTGGTCCTGCCAGGACAAATCCGCGTAAATGCGAGTCCGTAGCAAGTCGTAGTCCTGGTCGACGCCTGAAAGCCTTGCGTTGGTTTCATCCATGTATCGCCACCAAACCGATCCGCCGGTGGTGAACAGCAGGTTGCGACCCACGGGTTGCCGCTTCAAATGATCCGTCCACCCCCACGACTTTTCGGGATCATCGAGAAACTTCCAGTTCACATCAAAATACGAAAGCGGCATCAAGCCAAACGGCGGATAGGGAGAGGGTGGCGACGTTTCACGGCAATCATTGCGAAGCCA
This sequence comes from uncultured Pirellulaceae bacterium, assembly GCA_964414815.1. Taxonomy (GTDB): domain Bacteria; phylum Planctomycetota; class Planctomycetia; order Pirellulales; family Pirellulaceae; genus Mariniblastus. Next base: position 21,941 of record CAYPXY010000029.1, read on the forward strand.
ATCAATAGCGGAATAATATCCCGGCCCGGACGGCGGAATGGCGTGGTTGCCGGGTTTGGAAGGACGGTGGAGGACAGGCACGTCGGCCCAGAGAGGATTGATTCGTGTGGGCTTGGGTTCTGTTTTGGATGCCGTGCCTGCGGCGGTGTTGTTTGTTTCTTGGAGCAACGAGCCATCGATTGAGGCCCACGGTTGAATCCCCCCTTCGTCCCAAGATGCATGGTATGCATGAAATTGATTGGTTCCAGGCGGGGCGGTTGACTGGCTTTTGGCCTCGGGTGTTCCCACCAGGGTCGCTAATAAGACACCGAGCCAAATATTCCGTTTCATCATCGTCCGTACACTTTTCCCAATGATTAGTATCGGTACGAACGTCTTTCTGCTTGAGACAAATCAATCGGGCACTATTTCCCATCGATCATTAGGGCAAGTGGGCATATTCGAAGTCACTATTCGGATTTTTTGTACATGATGCCGGACATGTACAATCGATCAGGATAAACAGCGGTTTCCTTGTCATCGAACGGAAAAATAACGTGTCGTTCTGTTTTTCCGGCGTTCGTCGTGAGTGTCAGATAGAATCCATCTTGTTTCCATTTGCCGGTGACTTCCGATGAGCTGCCTACAGTCGCTCGCGTCGTCGAGCTAGACGTTTCATCGACATCGGTTCGAATCGATGCGGCCCCTTCGAGCTTGAAGGTTCCATCTTCATTCAAGCGGAGCGTTTTCGCGATCATGGAGGATGAACCAGCAAACGTCATGGAAGTACCACCCGAATATTCGCCTGATAACGGTGATTTGGAAAACGATTCAACTGGGATGTAGCTGCCTGTGTCCCAGTAGAACCCGGTCTCGGTGAGTTCAAGTTCTGCGGTCGATGAAGATGGCTTTTCACCCTCCCAGTTGATGGTGAGACTAAGGCCATTCACTTCGTACGTGCCCTGTGAACCTTTGTGCTCTTTGAGATCACGCTCCGAGAATCCTGTTGTCACGTTTTCATAAACACGACCTTCGGGCGTAAAGTACCAACATGCATTTTCCAATGAGCGTGTGGCCATCCAGTACTTTTGCATGTAGAAGAACCCGACAGGCTTACCTTCCACGATTTTGCCGAGGATCGGCTGCGTGTTCTCGGACTTGACAGCGGATGTTGCCAGCGTGGCGGGAGGTGGCGCGATGTCAGTAACTTGTGCAATGCCGACACCAGCCAGGAGGAAGTTACAACTTAGAATTGTGCCCAATAGCACGCAAAACGTTTTTTTGCACAGCATTTTGATCTCTGGTGGTCAGGAATGTCAGGGTATTCAGCTCACGGCCGTTTTCTCGATGGGATGCGAGACGGACTGAGAAACGATGACTATAACCCTGAAATAACCAAAACTCGCAATCATGTGACAGGCTTTTCCAACTTTTTCCTATCGTTTTCGAATACTGAATAATTTTTCAGTCTTGTGTCACACGTTTTTCCGAATCGGTTATTCCATATTAGCTGACGTTTCCAGGCAATCAGGCTTTGGCAGCTCAGGCGACTTTTCCGAAGGGTTCTTCCATCTTGCGGGTGGCTTCGGAATAGCCTGTTTATTCCACATCATCGATGCCCGAGATGGGCATGGAGAAAGGCTTTGTAACGATGTATTCTTGTTTCGCACCCTCGTTTTTACTCTTTGGCAAACTGAAGTTTGCAACCCAAAGTGCTGTCGTGTTAGCGCTCCTGATTGGTTCCCATTCCAATGCCCACGCAGACATCCTCCTCTATGCTAACACTCAAACCCAGATGGGCACCTATACACCTCCTTCAACGGGCACGTCGGGCACCGTTTACCATACCAGGGGTGGGGAACTTCCTGAATTCTCTCTAGCCGCGCTAGGCAGAGCCTCTGCGACATTTGGCCAGTTGAAATTTTACGCGGAAGCTTCTGCGGGGGTGAATAATGGTGCCGCTGTTTATTGCGTAAATACGGCTTATTTTCAGGATGATTTCCTTTTTAATGCGACGGGGCTGGCGGGAACTTCTGGAACGGTAGAGATGAAATTCACGGTTGATGGAACGCTTTTTGCAACTCGCTCCGCAAATACGCCTGGCTATCTTTACGGATATGACGCTGGCGTAATCGCGCGTGCAAAAGTCGAGTTGGGAACGAGTGGTGATCCTAATGAATGGTTCGAAAAGAATCAAAATGTCAATGGTCTTGGCGAGATTAATCAAACTTCAGGAACTATATTCCTGGGTATTGAGCAGACCGTCCTGGTCCCCTTCACATTTGGAACGACCCTGGAAAATGTAAGGCTAACCATAACAGGAGGTGGCAATGCTATCGGGGGTTACCCTTTTAACTTCTCCTCATCCATTTTCGCGGATCTTGAGCACACCGCCAATTGGGGTGGTTTTGGAGCGGTGCGCGATGCCAATGGCAATCTGGTCACAGACTACTCATTTTCGTCTGGGTCTGGTTTCGACTATACACAGCCTGTAACATCCGTTCCCGAACCAGGTAGCGCTGCGTTATCGGTTCTGTGCATCGGGTGCGTGCTTGCTCGCAGACACCGGACGAAACGTTGACGAAAACGATAGACGGTTGCTCCAAATGTAAGGAATCTTCGGGTTTTCAGCTCACAACCATCTTTTTGCCTGAATGTGAGACGCAGCGAGGAACGGTGACTATAATTTTGGTATAGCCCCAACCTCGCAATGGATGTCAGGTTTTCACCGATTTCTTGGTGACCGGACCTGCTTGAGCGACTCATTGCAGCGCCAAAGTATGGAAAAGAGATGCTTGCCCGATGAATTCTGCGAACCCCGATGATCGCAAAAAAACTTCGCATGGACTGGATTCGCAGTCAGAACTGAACGAGCCTGTTTCCCAGTGGATTGAGCAGTTGGCGACCTCGGATCGCGAAGCAGCCGATCGGTTGTGGCAACATTTCTGTCGTCGGCTGATGAACTTTGCTCGCAACCGCCTCAGTCCGACCTCGCGACGGGTTTATGATGAGGAAGATGCGGCGATCAGTGCGTTTCGCAGTCTCTGCCGAGGCATTGAATCCAACCGCTATCCCGATATCAGCAGCCGCGACAATCTGTGGGCACTATTGGTCGTCATCGCTGGCCGCAAGATTGCGAATCGAAAGCGATTCGATAGACAAACAAAACGTGCGATCGGTTCCACGTTAACCGAGGACTTGTTTCAGTCACCATCGAGCGAAGACGGAACCTTTCTGCAGAGCATCCGTTCGCGCGAGCCTACACCGGCACTGGCGGCCGAAGTTGCAGATACTTCCGAGTATTTACTGTCGGTTCTTCCTGAGGATGATCTGAAGCAGCTCGTGCTGCTGAAACTGGAAGGTTATACCAACGAAGATGCGGCTGAGAAAATGAAAGTAACACGGCGTACCGTCCAGCGCAAACTCGAACGGATTCGCCGCTACTGGCTCGACGCAACACTGGGGGAATGCGGTGATGTACCTCAAAGCGAGCTTTCAAGTGACAATGCCTGCTAAATTGTGGAAATAGGCAGGCAACGTTCCGTTACAGGTATTTGTATGTCACACAATTCGCGTGAACGGTTATTATCAAAAGGGATGCCATCATTACCCTGAACTTTTGTCTATAACCACCAAGAACGTCGTCATCGATGGCACTATTTGATCCTGAATTTTCAAGTCTCAGCAGTGACGAGCTTTGTGAGCTTGACCGAATCTGCAGCGATTTCGAGCGGCAACGGTTGTCCGGAGAAGATTGCTCCATCGAGTCCTATGTTGACAAAGCAATACCAGACATCGGTTCACGACTTGCGCAGGAACTGATCCGAATTGACCTCGAAATCAGCCGTGAATGGGATGAACCGATCGACGGCGAACATTATGCGGCCCGATTTCCAGCGCATGCAAATTTCATTCGAGAAGTTCTCTTGGAAACATTTTGTCGAACTCGCAATGTTGAAGACCGCCTTCAATCACCTTCCACACCCGCGGCAATGAACGAAAGTCTCGATACGTTGCCTGATGCAATCGCGGACGACGTGCTATCGGAAGAAGCTGATGCGATCACAGCAACCGATCCAAACAATATGGCTCGCTCGCGTTTTCAAATCATTCGGAATCTTGCGACAGGCGGAATTGGAACGATTCATGTTGGAATCGATCGGGATCTGGATCGCGAAGTGGCGATTAAAGTGCTGAAACGAAAGTTCGCACTGGATCCGAATATCATGGCCCGGTTCCGAACGGAAGCCACCATCACCAGCCACTTGGAACATCCCAACATCGTTCCCGTTTATGCGGTTGGTGTTCGCAGTGATGGACTTCCGTTCTATGCCATGCGGCTCGTTCGAGGCCGCTCGCTCCAGCAGGCGATTAACGGGCTGCATGCCTCCCATAGCGGTTTGGAATTTCGAGTGGATGACTTTCGCCGAATTCCTGCCTGCCGCGACTTACTGATGCGTTTCATCACGGCATGTCGTGCCGCAGCGTTTGCTCACAGTCGTGGGATCGTTCATCGAGACATCAAGCCAGGCAATATCATGGTCGATGACTTCGGCGAAACGTTGCTGGTCGATTGGGGTCTCGCGATCCCTACTCGACCGCGGAGTGATCGGAAGATCATCGAGCCGCAAACGCAGCTAATGGTGGGTACTCCAGGCTACATGAGCCCTGAGCAGGCGACCGGCGGTGCTGAAGCGGTGGATTCTCGGTCGGATATCTATTCGCTGGGTGCGACGCTGGTTACGCTGCTGACCCGGCAGATTCCGCACTCGCACCTGAATACCGGAATCAATACCACGGTTGCGGTGCATGAAGGAAAACGGATTACCCGTTTTGAACACAGCAAGTGGTTTCATTCACGTCATTTGCCACTGGATCTGCAATCGATCATCGATCAAGCGTTGCAAGAGAATCCCCAGCTTCGATACGAAAGCGCTGCCCAGTTAGCGGATGATCTGGAATGCTGGCTAGCCGACGAACCGGTGAGCGTGCGTCGGGAACCGTGGACCACCAAAATGCGGCGGTGGATGAAAGTGCATCCGGCCATCTCGGGAGCCGTTTTTGCCGGCGCGGCGTGTATCACATTGGCATTGACCATCGGAACACTGATCCTCGCGACCCAGAATGAAACGCTTCGGCAAGCTAACAAGCGAGAACAAATCGCTGTGGAGGCAGCCGATGCCCACGCAGCCCGCGCCGAGATGAATGCTGCGGAGGCCTTGAAGCAGCGCGAACGCGTACTCTCCGTACTCAATCGATTCCTGATGGATGTCGAACAGGGCTTAACCAATGTCCCCGGGGGCGCCAATGTGCAACGCAAAATTCTTGTGACCGTTCTCAACGAACTGGAGGTCATCTCAAAAGAATTCGGCAACGAAGCGGACGCTGATATGAGCAATGCCGCTGCTTTGCTTGAATTGGCATCTCTCTTTGCCCGATTTGGACATTCAGACATTAGGTTGACTTCCAGAACGGAGGAGCTTGGCAAAGGAACACCGTTGGAAGTAGCAGAGCGATTGGCCGACGAAGCGTGGGAAGTAGCACAGCGCATTGACTCAGAAAATCTCGTGCCCCTGCTCGCCCTTCGCGCACACATACGAGAGAAGCAAGCAAACATCTTTCAACAAACCGGTCGCCTGGAACTCTCATTGACCCGTTTGAACGAGGCTTTGGAATTGAGGCGAGCGATTGAAGCAAAAGAACCGGAATCGGTCGACCTGGCGAGGTCACACATCGGTACGATGGATCACATCGGCCTGCACTACTGGCAAAGAAAGCAACTCGACCAGGCCGCAGAGATACTTGTTGAAGCCCATCGACGCGCACTGGACCTGAGTCTCCGAGCGCCCGAAGATTTGTCCGTACTTCGCTTACTGGCAGTTTCTTGTAGCCGACGAGGAGATCTGGCCAATGCGAACGGAGATCTGGATGAGGCCGAGCGTTGGTTCGATGAAGATTTGCAGCTCACCAAAAAAATCTATGAAACCGACTCCGACAATGCTCTTGCCGCGCGCGATTTAGCGGTTTCTCTTGATCGACTCGGTAAAACACGGGAAAGCCGTGGAAAGCTGGAAGAAGCCACTGAAGCTTATGAGGAGGCTCGTCAATTACGCACCGAGTTACGAGACGCTGACCCCTCTGACTTACAAACCAATCGTGAACTGTTTGTCTCGAATTTCAAACTGGGAGCCATCAACATGGTACTCAAGCAATTCGAGGATGCAAAACGATATTATCGCCAGGCGGATGAACTCGCGCAACAGATGGTAGCGGCCGACCAATCAAATACGACTGCCAGGCGTTACCAGTCGCTGTGCGCCGAAGCCATGTGTGACATCCTGTTATCGGAATCGAAACCCGAGGAAGCGCTGCCATTTGCGCTGGTGTCGCTGAAAATCACCGAGGAACTGGCAGAGATTTCGCCTTCCGATGGAAACATTCAAAAAGATGTGCTTGTCTTGCAAACCAAAATTGCCAAAGTCCACAGGCTGCGTGGCGATCTCGACGCCTGCCTGCAACAGCTCGAAGCGGCGTTGGAATTTGCTGAAATTTCATTGAAGGCATCAAACCATTCGCTCGAATCGATGCAGAACTATTCATCCGTACTTTTGAGGCTGGGCGATGCCTGTCTTGCCGCGCGGAAACCCGCATTGGCGGTGGATTACATCGAGCGGATGCTTGACAACGAGGCGTCGATGCCCACAGAAAAGCGACAGGATGCCGATGCACGACGTCAACTTGTAAACGCCCATTCGAGGCTCGGACAAGCCCAGATCGAACTCGGCAATCTCGAGGACGCGGAAATATCACTCGTCACTGCTCGCGATTTGGCAAAAAAAATGATCGATGAACAAATGCGAATCGAGCAAATGCAGGCAGACCTTCAACAAATCGAGCAGTTGCTTACCGCTTGTCGCGAGGGGATGCAAGATGACAAGTGAGGTGTTTACGGTAGTCGGGTCCGCCGTTGAGTAAAACTACGGATTTTTGAATTAAGAGGCTATCGTCCTTTAAGGCGACCGGCAGGTAAAAGTTTCCCAGGCAGTATTGTGTTTCCCAGACACTGAGTTGCGAGTCTCGGAGAGACTCGCCTACACTAGGGTACGTTTTTATTTTCCGTTCGCCTAAGTTCAATCAATCCCGCTTCCAGCGTCTCTGCTAGTTGATCGACATCCGATTGTGTCAGAACGGTCGACAGGACGGCCGAACAGGTGTTCATCAGGATGAAGCCATGCTCGTACAGGTAGTCAACGATGAACTTCATTTGCTTTAACTCGTTTGCGTCCTGGTAAGCGGATCGATATTCCGTTGGGACATCTTTCTTGAAATGGATGCGGAACATCGAGCCTGCCCCCGTCACGCTCGCAGGAAACCCTGAAGCCTCAATGGCACTGGCGACTTGCTGACGGGCGTAGTCGCCCAGCTGATTCAACTTTTCCACCGCAGCATGATCGAAATGCTCCATGGCGATTCGGCCCGCCGTCATCGAAATCGGGTTGGCAGAAAATGTTCCCGAAAGCGGAAACGGCAACGGGTCTTTCGTTGGATCAAGGACCGACATGGATTCGCTTTTTCCAGCGAGAGCCCCCACCGGAAAGCCGCCGCCAATGATTTTGCCCAGCGAAGTCAAATCGGGCTCCAAACCCGGATACCATTGCTGGGCACCGCCATAACTCATGCGAAAAGTAATGACTTCATCCACTAACAGCAGGACGTGATGTTCCTGAGTCCACTTTTGAATGGCTGACATGAACTCGGGTGTCGCAGGGATCAGGCCGACGCGATGAGGGAGTGGGTCGATCAATACACAAGCCAGTTCGCCGCGATGCCGATCCAGAATATCGAGCGTCCGCTCCGCGTCATTGAAAGGAAAAACGATGACGTCGTCGAGAACGTTTTGGGGCGTTCCTTCGACCACCGGATTGCGACTGGGATTTGAGATTTCTCCCCAGTTCGCGGGCTTTGAATTCTGGCTGACCTCGGCATAGTCATAGGTGCCATGGTACGCGCCCTCGGACTTCGCCAGTTTAGGTTTGCCGGTAATGGCCCGTGCCGCTTTGATCCCGGCCATCACGGCTTCCGTGCCTGAGTTCATGAACCGAATTTTCTCGAAACCACGGTTGCGCGAACAAAGGTGTTGTGCGTGACGCAACTCGGCCTCGGTTGCCATCGTGAACGCGGTGCCACGCACAAGTTGTTCCGTGACTGCTTCAACGACAGGCTGAAATGCGTGGCCGTGAATCAGTGAGGCCATATTGTTTGCAAAATCAATTCGAACGCGGCCATCCACGTCTGTAATTCGGCTTCCGGAGCCGTAAGCAGCATAGTCGGGGTGCGGCTGGCGCGCGATGGTATTGCGGCTCAAACCACCGGGCATGACTTGCAGTGCCTCCTCAAACAGCAAACCGCTTTTCGAAACCACTTCGGGATTGTGATGATTCGTCATGGGCCTATTCGTAAAACATGAAACAGGATATCGAGAACCCCGAACACTCCATGTGCGATACCGGGAAATCGAAGGCCAGCGACGATGCCACCGACGGTACCTACCAGCCCCGCAATGACAATCACTACAAGACCGGGATTATCAACGAACAGAAGCGGAGTCATCACCAACATCAGCCCAAGGAATGCTCCGCAAAACGCCCCAATCGGCTTTTCGTTTTTCCAATCGCGACGTCGGTTTCTGGTTTCTTCGGTCATTGACTCATCTCCAGTATCCGGGAAAAAAATTGGCTTAAAAAGCAGGCTATTCAAAAGCAGGTTCAAGAATCTTCCAAACGGTGTTCGCCATCTGCCGATGGCCATCGGGAGACAAGTGGACAGAATCGAGCGTGGCTCCTGATCCAGAAATCACGCTTGCCAAAATACGTTTCGGAATGAGGTTTACGGAGTATCTGTTTGCCAAACGCCGCTGAATCCTGCCCCATTCATTGTACATGGGAGGCAGCGGCAGTTCGAACATCAATACAATGCGATCCTTTTGGCAAACATGGGTTAGCAAATCTTCCAGGTCGCGCTCGAATTGATCGACGGGCGTGGTGCCCAGCAGATCATTTCCTCCGATTTCCAGCAACACGATACCACCGGTTGCGGGAATTTTTTCAGCTTCGCGGTTGGCGGTAGAAACGGTTGCTCCCATGTGTGAGAGATCGACGACCTCAAGATTACTCAGGCTTGCCAGTCCTTGCGGCCATCTTCCGGTTTCGTGGCTGCTGACACCTGCTGCAATGGAATCACCGAGCAGGTAGATCACTCGCTCATTCGTGGCTGGGATCGAAGGGAGGCGTTGATACCTCGCTTCCAGAATGACTGCCACCAGGCAAAGCAATCCAGCCGTCCATCGCCACAGAGCCTTTTTTTGGGGCCGATCAGAAATCCGTTCGGTAACCAGCCAGACCGTGAATGCGATGGCCATCACGACGTAGAGCCACCCGGGAAGGGGGGCAGCAGAGAGCCCGACCAGCAGTGCGCCGGCGATCGCCACCAGCGATACAAGCCTGTGATTTTTCGAAGAAGAAAAACGGCTGGACCAAGTGAGACAGACCAAGATCAATCCAATCCCCAAGAAGAAAGCATAGCCACTACCGAAGATATAGATAATCCAGTTCATTTCTATTTCCGAAAGCAGTTAGGCGGCCGGCAGGTAAAAGTTTACCCAAGCAGTATTGTGTTTCCCAGACGCTGGGTTGCGAGTCGCGGAGCGACTCGCCTACACTAGGGTACGTTTTTATCGGCCGGTCGCCTTATGCCTTGCCTCCGCCGGTCATTCGCGGAGTACTCGCCAGATCGGTCCAAGCATCTTCCAGTTTTCTCCGTCGTGGTAGAACATGTGATACTTCATTCCTTCGCTCTTGCCTGGCTCGACGAGTTCTACTTCATAAAAGGTAATGCCGGGTTGAAGCACGGATTCCGCCGCTGCTTGGGCACCTCGCGGAAACTCCATGAACGCGACGCTGCCGTCCTGATAGGCAGCAATTTCTTCGGTAGTTGCCGCATGAACCAAAATTTCCGTTCGAGCGCGATCGGTGGTGAAGATGCGTACAATTTCCTCATCTGGAGCGGCGGAAAACTCGGCGTGCATCGCATTGATTTTTGAGATCGCTTCCGGAGCCTTGATCGCTTTTTCAAGGCTGGCATCGCTCGGAAAAAGATCTCGGGTGATCTTTGCAACCGTCGCTGTTTCTTGGGATCGAATCGCATCCTGGAGCTGGGTGAACAACTTGTGCAGTCCATTCGCGTCGGCACCTTCAAGAGCCGGCGCGGCCGCGCCGGATTCGTTCTGCCCAGGAGTTTCGTCTGGAGCTGTCAATGAGCGACGAGGTTCGTCCGAAGCGGTCGTGGATAAGACGTCAGGCGATCCGCTGGATGGAACTTCTTTTTTATCCTGGTTGCAACTGGTGGCAAGCAAAACCATTGCGGCCAGCAGTGCGCTGGCAAATAAAGCAGGACGGGGAACGGGACGGAACATACAGAACTCCTTCGATCAACACAGGGTTAATGCCGGAACCTCGCAAACGCGTCGAGACCAACGTAGAGGCCTACTTGATTCGGCGTTTGCTTGTTCCGGCCTACTTATTTGCGCAACTTCAAAACTTGTGCATCGAACCATTATGTTCCGAGGAGGCACTGTAATTCAATACGAGCGCCTGACCCATGAATGGCGTTGGGGCAAAATTTTGGAGACATCACCCAGTGGCAACCGCTTGGCGGCGCGGTTAAAGGAAAGCTTGAACTGCATTACGGTTAAACGACCATTGACGCTATACCTGTTCCTTCATCGTGAACCAACTGAGCGCACCGAGTACGCCGGCGCATACGATGAATACAATATCGAGAATCAAATTGGCGTATTTGAACGGCGCCAGATGATTCATTCCGGATAGTCCCAGTATCAGATCGGCCAAAAACAAAATCAGCACGATGACTGAAACCGACAAAGCAGCAATACACAGCCCCTTTTGCACAGCAGTTCCTCAAATTGCGTTGGGGGCATCAAACGCCCGCGAAAAAAACAGTTAACAATAGTTTAACTCGTCAAACCAACATGGTCGGGTCAAAAATAAATCAACCGCCCTCATTCCGGTTGAATCTGGTAGTATAATTCGTGTTCGCTCAATGTCACGACCGCTGGGTGCATTGTTTTTGTCCGATTATTCCGATTTTGCCAAATAACCCGATATTTGGAAAAGGTCTACCTCATGAAAATAGCGGTTTATACAGGCTCATTTGACCCTATCACCCTGGGACATCTCAACGTCATTGAGCGAAGCTCCAGGCTGGTGGATCGGCTGATCATCGGTATCGGCGTTAATATCGAGAAGTCGGGGCTGTTCGCACCGCACGAGCGGCAGGAAATTGTCGAACGGGTGACGGCGGATCTGCCCAATGTCGAAGTCAAGCAATTCGAAGGCTTGGCGGTCGATTTCGTAAAATCGTGCGGAGCGAGGGTCATGATTCGGGGGGTTCGGCCTTTGACCGACATCGCGGCCGAATTCACCATGATGATGGCCAATAAGCAGTTGAACGAGGAGCTGGAAACGATCTTTCTCATGGCTGACGGCCAGTTTTCGCATGTGTCGAGCAGCCTGATCAAGCAAGTTGCACCGCTGGCCGATGATGAACAACTCGCCCGCTTTGTACCCGAGTCGATCATTCCGGATCTGAGGAAGAAAATCAAACGGAAGTCATCAAGTGCTTAGGCTTGCGGTATTCGGGGAAAAGCCGGTAATGCCAGAATCTTATTTTGTGTGATAAATTTAACAAAATTGATGATATATTCAGCGGTTGCTTGTTCCGGTCTATTGCTGTTTTCCTGCAAATTAGCGATGGACAAAACGGCCTGAGGCTGCCATATTGTTAGCCCTCTCAACTGTCATTTGAATTTTTCCGCCCGATACGATCTGGCGCATCAAAGCAAGCATTTTTAACCTCCATGCCCAATTCACCTAGCGCCGCAAAACGGCTACGTCAACGCTCTGTCCGCACGGCAAGAAATCGGTCGATCAAGTCCGCTCTGAAAACTGAAGTCAAGAAAGTACTCAAAGTCGTCGCCAGTGGCGATATCGAAGCTGCCGAAGCCGGATTCAAAGAGGCTGCCAAGAAACTTGACAAGGCCGGTGCCAAGCGTGTCATTCACAAGAACGCTGCCGCGCGACAAAAATCACGTCTGCAACGAGCCATCAAGGCCGCTAAAAAAGCGTAACGTTTGCTTATTCGCAGAACGCCTGTTCCGGAAAATGCTCGGAGTGGGCGTGACCTGAGGATTTTCGTACGCCGATCCAGACCAAAAACCGTCGGCGAGCCTCTCGAATGGGGACGGTGATTCTCCGATGCGCCTTGATCCAGGCCGGCCGTTCTGGCTCCGGTACGGATTCGTTTCTCAATCGTCGATGGTGGGCACGATGCATCTCCAGATGATAACGATCCATCGCCTGCAAGTGGTTTAACAACCACCGATTCAAACGATTCGATCGATGAGCAGGATCGCGTGCCATCCAACTTACCTGAAAGTCGATGAGATAAGGCTTACCGTCCTCACCGACGATAATGTTTTCGCGTTTGTGAAAATCGACGTACGCCAGCCCTCGCTGATGAACGATCCGAAACAGCGATTCCAGCTCACGATCGAACGACTCGGGTACGATTTCATTGCTACCCAGTGGTCGCCCTTCTACATATTCGTGAGCGACCGCATGGTCGGCTACACGGCCGTTGATATGGACTTTACCGCACAGGGCAGGGACGTTCGGGACATCCGCAAGTCGCCGATAATGGGCGGCTTCACGACGTGCCAACCTCCGGCCCAGCCATCGCATCGGAATCCCGAAACAGTGCTGGGTTCGATTGAACTTGCAGACAATCCGCCGATCTCCTGACTCGTAGAGCGCGGTCGCCGCCCAGGAATCGTGCTTGAACACCTTTTGCAGTTTGAAGTGATCACCGTCGACCCTGATTTCGTCCGGCACTTCCTTCCTTCCAAGTGCTCTCAACCAGGAGGGCCTTGGTTTTCCGCGAAGGGTCGCTGGGGGGGCTGGTGGAAATCCCAACCCGAAGCGTAAGCGAGGGATGAAACGCGGTCCCTCGCTTACGCTTCGGGTTACGATTGGAATACTATCAACAGTGATACCCAAGGTTTCCACCAGCCCAGTCGCTGGGTGGGGTGTTGGCTGCTTCAAATCAGTGTCCGCATTCATCGTTGCCTTGGGCTAGGGAGAAATCGTGAAGGGTATCGTTTCAGTGACGGGTCCATTTGCATTGGACTTGCTCGATGGACTGGCCAGCCGTTCGTCGACGTACAGGTTCAGAGTGTAATCGCCGGGGGAAAGGTTCCTGAAGGTCACCGGAAAGTAGAGATAGAAATCTCTTCGTTTACGAATGGATCGATCTTCGATTTCCGGCAAGCTGCCTGCCTGGACGTTTCGACCATTGGAATCGAGTATTTCAAATCGTCCATGAAAACGGGTGCTGAAAACCGTGCCCGAATCCACCTGTTTTTGCTCCGATTCAAAATTTTCGACTTCACAATAAACCAGCATTCGCTGGTTGCCCGAAAATCGGTTCGCGGGGAACGGAACGATCTGACCGTAGCCTTTGATCTCGGTGCAGAATTGCGAATTGACAAGCTTCAGTGCCGTCACCTGAGATTCCGGGTTTGGAGAGCCGAAGCCTGAGGAGTTGGGAGCGTTGAAGGAGGCCGTCTGCGCGCTATTGGCAGGCGACTGGAGCTCAGCAGGAGCAAAGTTCGCTTGTACCACGGCCTGGTTTTGCGACGAGGTGGCACCGGTTGGCGCAGCAGGGAAGTCGGCTCGCGGCTGCAAGTTCAACGGCCGTTGCGGCGGAGCAAATTCGTTGCTCGATGGCGGATTGAAACTGAATCGGGGATTTAGCTCGGTGGTGATGTTGGCGGCAACGTCATGATCTTGCACGGGATCAAAACTTCTTTCGTGTACATTTTCGTGCTCGTGAGATGACGGGCCGGTCAGCCAACCGATCGCACCCGAGTCTTTGACGGTTGCGAGCGATGAAGTCAGCAGCGAACCGGCTTTTCTCATGGTATTGATCACCTGCTCGGCGTCCGCTTCTTGCGGGTTGGCGGTCACGGATGGCTGAGGCGAAGTATTGAAATGGCGAGAAGGTTGCTCAACAGAATGGTTTCGTTGAGGCGCGATCGCAGGCGACACATGCATACTGAATGCGTTGCTGTCGACGGTGATTCCAGCGGCCTCAAGTTCGTTGGTAACGGCCGGATCCGATTGCTTCGGTGCAACTTCTTTCGGTGAGTCCTGCTGAAAATGCTCAGGGTTTGCATTTACAATTTGCAGCTCCAAGTCATCCGACTGGCCAGCTGGAGCGACGCTCGTTGACGGCTCAGCAACCGTATCGCTGGACTTGGCAACCTGAATTGTCATCCATTGGTTGATCAATTCTCGTTTGGACTCCGAAAGGCTACAGGTTTCAGTTTCCCTATCTGACGTCGGCTCAGACTCCGGCTCAGATGCACTGGGTGTTCGTCGATTCGCGGCGAACGCTGCGGCGGTTAACGGATCCGGGATTGCTTCCGGAGATAGTTTGGCTTGATGATAGTCGGACGTTGCAAACTGGGCATCGGTTTCATTCGGCGAAGGTGAGGATGCCTCCGGTTGTTCTATCATCGCTTGAGCAACCGGCAGTGTCTCGGCCGTGTTGTTTTCAATGGGAGCCGTCGGAGTTGCTGACTTGACGGCCGTGTTTTCGTCAGTCGCAATCGCTTGCAGAACAACCTGCTGGTTGGGCTGCGCCGATTGGGTTTCGGGTTCCGTGGAGGCGTGAGCTACATGAGTATTGGGATGGGTGTCACTGAAGTTCGCAACGGTGGCGATTTCAGCCGGCTTGTCTCCCGGAAACGGAATCGGATCGATCGGAATCAGCTTGGGAGGCGTTTTGGGCGGCACACGATAGGAGCCTGCATAGCGTTGGTCGAGCGCCTGAGTCGGCGAATCCATCCCGTTGGCAGCCGACTGATCACCCAGCCGTGTCGTTTGATTTGGATTGCCTTTTGGGGGGGCACCGGGAGCATCCCAGCCCTGGTTTTCTTGGGCTTGCTTGCCGAACCAGCCCTGTCCAGGTGGTGTGAAGACTCGGGAACACCCCAGGTTCAAGCCCAACAAAATGGAGATAGCGAGGATTCCGTGGAATCCAATGTTCCGTTCGCGACGGCCGTCGGTCATGATTAACATCCTTGTTAAGAACTATTTTGCGGCAGGATAGTAGAGAATTGGGCCAGCCGTTACAAGGGAAATGAGTGACAGCACTTTTCTGGCGTGAAGAACTGCGAAATGGTCAAATCGACTCGGCATTTGCTTGTTCCGGCCTACTTGGCCTTGCAAACTAGCTCCGCTCAATCTTGTACTCGTCAATTTTCCGATACAGCGTCGCGCGGCTGATGCCTAACAATTCTGCGGCTTTGGGCATGCTGTTGCCTGTTCGCTTGAGTGCGTCGCGGATCAGTTTTTGCTCCCAGTAATCGATTCGCAATGTTTCCAGTTGACCGTTTGCCGAGTCGCGAATTCCCAGATCATCCAGTCCAATCTCATCGCCTTCGGCCATCACGATGGCGCTGTCGATCATATTGCGCAACTGGCGGACATTTCCCGGCCATTGATAGGCCAGCAGTCGGGCGTTTGCCTCTTTTGACAATTGGATTCCGGGCTTTCCGTGCTGGTTGCGAAAATGCTCCAGAAAAAAATCGATCATGCGTTGAATATCTTCGCCACGATCTCTCAATGGCGGGATGTAAAGCTCGTAGACGCCCAAGCGATAGTACAAATCTTCTCGGAACCGCTTCTCGGCCACAAACTCGCGCAGGTCACGGTTGGTCGCGCAAATCACCCGCACATCGACGTTGACTTCTTCGGTCGCTCCCACCGGGAGAAACGGATGGCCTTCGAGCGTTCGCAAAAGTTTGGCCTGACCTTCGAGCGTCAGTTCTCCGATCTCATCCAGGAACAACGTGCCCAGATCGGCTTGCTGAAACCAGCCGATATGGTCTCGATCGGCGCTGGTGAATGCACCTTTCTTGTGCCCAAAGAGTTGTGACTCCATCAAATCGCGTGGAATCGCGGCACAATTCACACATAACATCGGCCGAGAGGCTCGCGGACTATTGCGGTGGATGGCTCTGGCAACTAGTTCCTTGCCTGAACCGCTTTCGCCACGCACCAGCACGCAGCCGGATGCTTTCGCGACACGCGTAATGCGCGATTTCAGCTCGACCATCGCCTGACTGTCGCCCAGCAATTCCGAGAACGTCGCTGATTTTTGTACCAAGCGAGAATGCTCGGCGGCCAGCGAACGATAGCGGTTGGTCGTGTTCATTGCCCGAACCATGATGCTCGCCACCGCAACCGCCAACTCAAAACTGGGGTTCACGAACTGTTGATGGCAGCGATATAAATGGATCACGCCGATGACCTGATCATCGAGTATCAGCGGGACACAAATCGAATCGACCACACCGTTGTTCGTATCGTACTCTGATCGAATGGCATGTTTCTCCTTGACCACCCGCTGGGTCAGGTCTGCGTCGAGCTGCAATTCGCTGGCCCGGTCGATCGGCAAGGCAAATTTGGGACTTAGTTTGCCATCATCGGACAGCCATAGAAAACCGGCAATGTCGGCACTGGTTCGCGACGCAAGCCGCTTCATGCAGACTTCGATGACCTGTTCGGGATCGGTCAGCGACAGCAGCTTGACCGTCAACTGAAACAGGAAGAAAAAATCCTTGCCCCAGTCCTGGCCCTTGAGAAATTCAAGCGTAGCTTCCGAGTCGATTGCGGATCGCAGCGACTTGTCCAGCACGATGGTTTTCTGGCGATCTTCGGGGGGTGGGGCGGCTTTTTCTTGGCTCGATGCAGCTGCCGTTTCCGAGAGAACGAAAACGCTTCCTCCAATTCGCAGCTCCGATCCGTCGACCAGACGCGCCTGATCGATGATCTGACCGTTGACAAACGTTCCGTTGCTACTTTGGTTGTCCCGCACCCACCAGCCGTCTTCTTCGAAGTAGACTTCCGCGTGCATGCGGGAACACTGGGCGTCATTGACGACAATTTTACATTGCCAGTCGCGACCGATCATGATTCGCTCACCGCGAACGAGTTCATATCGGCCTCCATGGGGACTACCAAGATTCTGGATGAGAAGAAAAGCGGGCACTTTGCAGGGATCAGGATCGGAGGGCAGGATTCAGACGTCAGGAACGATTCGACCGTTTCCCGACGCCGTCATCGTAAATGTTGACAGCGATATCGTAAATGGAGTGTGTTCGCAAATCAACAGCTGCCAATCCCTCCAGTCCCATGATCAAATTAAATGGGGATGGAGGCCCTTGATGATTCGAAGCAAGACGAGAATGATCGCCAGCACCCGCAGGATAAGGGTGTGTCCGCTGATCGTGTAGCTGGAAACGAACCCCAGTATCCACATGATGATCCAAAAATTGAAACTTTTGCCCCAAAAACCGTGTACGATTGGTCAACATCCGGCACTTTCGGTCCTTTCGGTATTGCCTGGAACTTTGACAAGCCTTACTATTTTTCGATCCACCGACTTGGTCTTTATAAAGTCCTCTTCGTTTGCAACCCACAAGGAATAACCATGCGATGTCGCCATATACCTTCTTCCGTTTCTACGCGTAGCTCATTGCTCAAATCCATCACCACCGGACTGGCATGTGCATCCGTTGGCATGGCGATGGCGGTTTTGATTGCGTCATATTCCAACGCCGATGATCTCAAGCCACCTACACGCAACGAACGAAATGTGGCTCTGTTGGTGGCCAGGCTGATGAAGGGGGAACATCTCTCCAATCGAGGGGTCGATGATACGATTTCAAATCGTGCATTCGATCTCTATCTGAAGATGCTCGACCCGCTCAAGGTCTACTTCATGCAGTCTGACATCGATGAGTTTTCGAAGTGGAAAGACAAGCTGGATGATCAAATGGAGGAGGGCGATTTTACGGCCGCACTGGATATTTTCAGGCGATTCCTGGAGCGGATTGATCAGCGTACCGAAACCGCTCTCGAAATGATCGATGTCGAGCACGATTTCATGATCGACGAGGAAATGGCGACCGACACCAAGCTCCTTCAATACGCCCAAAACGAAGCAGAAGCCCGCGACGCATGGCGAAAACGAATCAAGTACAGCCTGCTGGTCTTGAAGCAGGCTCAGAAAGACGACAAGGCCAAGGACGACAAGGCCGAAAATAAATCGGACTCCGCCAACGACACCGATCCGGCCACGGAGCATGCGGATCAGGACGCTGCCAAACCGAAAGCCAAGCCAGCCGACGATCCCCAGGAAACCCTACGAAAGCGGTATCGCTCCTTCGCCCGTCGGATGCACCAAATGAATACAGAAGACGTGCTGGAAATGTATGTGACCGCGGTGACGACCAGTTTCGATCCGCACACCACCTATATGTCGAGCCGCAGTTATAATAATTTCCTGATCCAGATGGGGCTGGAGCTTGAAGGGATCGGAGCGACC
Source organism: uncultured Pirellulaceae bacterium (assembly GCA_964414815.1). Lineage (GTDB taxonomy): Bacteria > Planctomycetota > Planctomycetia > Pirellulales > Pirellulaceae > Mariniblastus. The sequence goes on from CAYPXY010000029.1 coordinate 40,451, forward strand.
CTCGGCGCCACCGATGAAGGCTACACCGTGATTAAGAACATCGTCAAAGGGGGAGCGGCGGCAACGCAAGGTGGCCTCAAGGTCGAAGACCGAATCGTGGCCGTTGCTCAGGGGGATGAAAACGGAGAAAAGCTCGATGTCAATCTTGCCAGAAAGAATGGGCTTGACTTCGTGGATGCGGTCGGAATGAAACTCGACGATGTCGTCGGGATGATTCGCGGCAAGGCTGGCACCGTCGTTCGATTGCAGGTGATGTCGGAAAATTCATCGGAGATCAACACGATCACCATTGTTCGAGAGAAAATCAAGCTTGAGGACAGTGCGGCTCATGGCAAAGTGTTCGAAGAAGGGGTTCGGCCTGATGGTACACCTCGCAAAATTGGTGTGATTGATCTGCCGAGCTTCTACGCGGATATGGGGGAACGCGGTGTAGGTGCGCGAAGTACCACGACCGACGTCCGCCGAATTCTCAACGAGTTCAAAGAGCAGGGAGTGGATGTCGTCGTTATGGATTTGCGCAGCAATGGCGGCGGAAGTTTGCAGGAAGCCATCGATTGCACCGGGCTATTTATTGACTACGGCACCGTGGTTCAGGCCAAAGATTCGGTTGGCAGAATTGTTAAGCACGATGATACAGTTCGAGGTACCTCTTGGGGCGGCCCCCTGGTAGTCGTGACCAGCAAGTTCAGCGCCAGTGCCAGCGAGATTCTGGCGGGCGCCGTTCAGGACTACAACCGCGGTATTGTCGTCGGCGACACCACCACTCACGGAAAAGGCACGGTCCAGTCAGTCGCCAACCTGGATCGGTTGATTTACAGCCGAGCCAGCCCCGAAGCCAACGTGCTGGGAGTGCTGAAGATCACCACGCAGCAATTTTATCGTCCCAACGGCGAGAGTACCCAGAAACGAGGTGTCCTCTCCGACATCGTGCTGCCCTCGTTCACGGACAAGATGGATGTCTCCGAGTCCGATCTGGATTATCCTATGGAATTCGACACGGTTCCCTCGGCAAGGATCAAGTTTTACGACCTGGTGGATGAGCAGATTCGGGAACGACTGGCCCATCAATCGAGCGCCCGTATCAGCGAAGACAAGGACTTTCACGAACGGGTCGAAAAGATCAAACACTATGTCGAACAAAAAGCACTCAAATCGGTGTCGCTCAATGAAGAAACCTTCATGGCTCGGCGAGCACAATTGAATTCTGAAAAGGAAGACGAACAGACGATCGAAAGCCAACTGAATCCAGACCGTGAAATCAAACGGGATTTCTATCTGAACGAAGTGCTGAAAATTGCCAACGACTACGCTGACCTGCTGGCCAGCAGATCGTAGAACGGACAGATCTGACAGCGGCAACTGCGTTTGCGTTCCAAGTCTTCCAACTGAAAATGCCGCCATAGGGCGAATGCCAGTATTTTCATGATCAAGGCAGCTCAGCGCAATTTCCAGCCCTTCCTTGCCCTCAACAGGTCGTATGGGATTGCGGACGCGGTACTCGCCCCTGAAAAAACAGTACGATCCCAGCCATCAACAGCAAGACACTGATCCATTGGGAGATGGTCAGTTCCGTCCCAAATACCCCCAATTCATCGTGCCGCACGATCTCCAGCATGAATCTGGAAATCGAATGTAGCATCAGCATCAATGCAAATACCTGACCATCGGTCCGTTTGATGTACCAGAAAAACCACAGCACCAGACTCAACAGAAACGCATCCACGGCGGCATAAATTTGAGTCGGATGAACCCCGACAGATCGCTCGGGCAACTCCGTTCCCTGGACCAAAATCGTTCCCTGGCGGGTGCTGATGATCGGCAACTCCAGATCCCAATCAGGTTCCGAATTTGCTTGCACCGACTTCAGATGACGGAGTCGTAAATCGTCGATCGTCGGAATGATTCCGATCTCATCGCCCCGTTCGATGCCTTTCTGCTCCGCCAGGCTTCCGCGTTCCACTCCCGTGACTCGATTAAGCTGGATGGATTCATAGAAAGTCTCACTGCGTTCCGAGGTCACACCGATCAGCGTGCCATTGACCAATTGCTGCATATACGGCGGCGACCCAGCAGGAAAATGCGACTTGGGCAACCCCTCAATATCGCAAACGCCACCAAAGCAACATCCATTCATCAGGCACCCGATCCGCCCGATCGCCAATCCCAGGGCCATCCCGGGCGCAATCACATCCGCCGTCTGCAAAACTGGCAGCCGGTAAATGCGAAAATAGATGAACGCCGCAATCGTGCCGCCGATCAAGCTGCCGTAAACAACCAGCCCGCCCTTGGTCATATTGACCAGGTCCAGCAACATCGTGCCGAACGAAGGGGCTGGAAAAAATTCATCCGATTTCTGAATCACATAAAAAAGTCTTGCGCCGATTATTCCCGCCACGATCATCCAGAACGCGAGCGAAATAATTCGATCTGATGAGATACCGACTTGCCTGGCCCTCAGAATCGAGACTCCGATGCCGCCCACCATCGCCAACAACAGGCAGACTCCATACCCGCGGATCGCCAGACCGACTTTGACAAAAGGGCCGGTTGGATTCTGAGGGTCCACCCCTTCGATTTCAATGGCTGGCAAGATAAACCAGATAGCCGCCGCTCCCAGCAACAAAAAGGGCAGGTGAGCCATCGATTCGGCGGTGCCTTTGCGAAACCAGGTCGCCAGCAGAACAACGGCTCCGAAGATCAGCCAGCCGATCAGGAGCGGACCTTCAAACCAGGAATGCGGAATCAGAAAAAGAGTTTGCTGCATGGTGGCGATTTGTTTTTGGCCTTGAGGATCGCTCGATCAATATCGGTCGATCCTAAGCTTAAACCAAACTTGCCCAATACCAAAAGCCGAAAAAGCCACACGGAGATTATTTTTCCAAGCGATTATTGTACAATGTTGCCTGATTTAACCTGTGGACTGTTTTTCTAGAAAAGGACAAGGAGCAAAAAATGATTCGTGATACTTTAAATTCTATCGGCCTGTTGATTCTGCGAGTTGCGTTCGGGGTGTACATGATCATTCACGGCATCCCGAAGTGGCAAGGATTCAACGAAATGGCAGATAAATTTCCTGACCCGATCGGACTGGGAAGTAAACTCAGTCTGATTTCAGCCATCGGCACTGAGATTGGTTGTTCGGTTTTGTTGATCCTCGGTTTGGGAACTCGGCTGTCGGCGATCCTGCTTGCCTTTACTATGATCGTCGCTCTGTTCAAGGTTCACGGCAACGACCCTTGGGACGTCCAGGAAAAGGCTGCTCTCTACCTGACGGTATATGTTGTGATTCTGTTTACCGGCGCAGGAAAATTCTCGCTCGATCACCTGATTTGGGGGAAGAAACACGAGACGGAGTAGTCGTTCAACGATGTGGAGTCATCCACGGCAAGCCAAATCGTTTCGCCATGATGTATGGCGAATAATTATCAAAAATCAAGCTTATTCGCAATGAATGGCGAATCAATTGGCTAATTCTCGTTCGCTGGAGATGTCACCGATGGTGGTCTTGATTCCTGCACCCTCTTGAACGAACCCAGAAATCGGTTGACTGCCTGCTCGAATGTGGGGCATGTTGCCCGTTCCACCTGGTCGCCTGAATTGGAAACCACATATTCATCAGGCTGCACCTTGAAGGTGAAGGGAATGAATGGCAATCGACCCACCGACTCGATATGTCTCCGCACTTCGTGGGCGCGGCGAAACCAGTCATCCTCCGCAAACGGTGTAAACAGGGGACCACAAATCGCCATCTGGGTCAGCAGTGAACCGGCCTGCTGCAGGCTCAGCAATCGCTGGTCCAGTTCCTTCGGTTGCAACTGAAATGTCGAACAGTCGATATGCAGCAAGTTGCCATTGACCAGCACCAGCAAAATATCGAACTCCGCCGCTTTCGTCGCTGGTTGGGTCGATTGACAGACGACCACATTTTGCCAGACGGAGCGAACGACCTGATTGAATCCGTTCGTTTTGCTCAGCAAATCAATCAATCTCTTGACGACCGCGCGTTCGAACAACGGCCCGACCGGTTCCGCAGGCGGGCGAACGGTTTGTTTGATCTTGGCTTCCTTGCCTTTTTCGGCAAGTTCCAGTGTCAGGTTGTACAGCGTCGCCCAATCCTGATCCGCCAAGGTCAGTTTACTTTTCTCGTTGCGGTCACCGGGCTTCTTGCCTTTGCCAGGCGTTCCGCTTTTCTTGGCTTTCTCAATGACCTCGCCAAAAGAGCTTTTGAATTTATTCAGCTCATTCACGCCCAGCAATCGGGCCACATCTGCAAATGAGGTCGAGGTCGATTGCTCATCCCGCTTGGCGGCGTCCCAGGTTTCTTGGGCCCTATGAACCTGTTGCGTCCAGCCTGGATCAACCCCATAGTAGGCTTCGCTGGCTGACAGAGCAGGTGTTTCCGAATCATCCAGCGGCCAGATCCGTTGGGGTTTGGTATCGCGGAAAAGTTCGTGTCCTATCACGGACAATATTTCGCGCAGGTCGAGCCTGGAATTCTGATACGGTTCGATCTGTGGCGGTGCGTCCAGTCCCCCTACATATTTCCAAAGTTCTGCCGGGCGTTCGTTCCCAAGCACCATGGTTGCCGTTTGGCCCTTGATCGCATCGAGCAAGCCCATGTGACTCAACTTGGTCGTACCGTTGGCGACGATCACCAATTTGGCTTTGTCTTTCCATTGGTCGGCGATCGAGGCAATGGCTGAAGCGATCTGCAACGAGTCGCTGATGGGATTGATCACCACGGGAGACGGCAACACCTCGAGTCCGAACTTCGTCAGCACGCGGGTGGCACCGTCAGACCATTGATTCCGCTGAGTCACGGGGCTTTCGATCCAGACCACCAGATCCCCCCGCTGCGCCGTTTCGAGTACAGGCGGCAAATTGCCAAGGTTCTGAGGCGATGAAATCAGAATAAAAAGTTGTCGTTCTTGGGTCATGAACCAAATTGTTAAATGAATGGATATTGGAATCAGGCTGCCAACCATTAAAATCTGTACAGCCAAATTACGCTAACTCAATTCAAGGATAATTTTGATGAACCGACGATCTTTAGGCAATTCGGGCATTTCTGTCGCTCCTCTCGCACTCGGAGGCAATGTTTTTGGATGGACGATCGATGAGAAAACATCGTTCGCGGTACTCGATGCGTTTGTGGATGCTGGATTCGATCTGATCGATACGGCCAACATGTACTCCGCCTGGGTGCCGGGCCATCAGGGCGGTGAATCGGAAACCATGATCGGGAACTGGTTGAAAGCCACCGGCAACCGGGACAAGATCGTGCTGGCCACCAAGGTCGGATTGCCGATGGGCGATGGATCGAAGGGCCTCAAGCGGGACTACATTCTTCGGTCGCTCGACGATTCGCTCAAGCGGCTACAAACGGACTACATCGATCTCTATCAGTCCCATCAGGATGACCTTGAAACACCGCTCGAAGAGACCCTCTCAGCTTACGATCAGGCCATCGCGAGCGGAAAAGTCCGCGCGATAGGGGCTTCGAATTATACGGCCGACCGCTTGGCGGATGCATTGAAGATCAGTGCTGAAAATCGTTTGCCGAGCTATGTCTCGTTGCAGCCAGAGTACAATCTTTATGCCCGCAAGGGTTTCGAAGAATCACTCGAACCACTTTGTTTGGAGAAAGGAGTGGGAGTGATCGGCTATTACTCGCTGGCCGCCGGTTTTTTAACAGGCAAGTATCGATCCGAAGCCGACCTTAACAAAAGCGTGCGAGGAGCTCGCATGGGAGAACAATATCTTAACGAACGAGGTTTCCGTATACTGGCGGCACTGGATGAAGTCTCCGCCACTCATCATACCGTTCCGGCCGTCATCGCGCTGGCTTGGCTGATCCAGCGCAAAAGTGTCACCGCCCCAATCGCCAGCGCCACGAGCGTCGAGCAACTTTCGGCGTTGATGAAAGCTCCGCATATCACGTTAACGACCAGCGAGGTTGCGAGGCTCGATCAGGCGAGTGACTGAATGGGGCAGACTTCACGCCATGGGTTACACAGTGTCTTCTGGTGCTGTCACCAACTCAGCGATCTGTTTTTTCGCTAGAGAAAGAGGTGGAACGGTTCCTATGGTTTCTGTCTGGAAAGGTGCGCGGGTGTTTAGCGAGAATTCGGATTACGTTAGCCGTCGATGCGCCAATTTGCCATCCGTCCGAACGCTTCCCGTTCGTAGGCAAGCCCGCAAACCTGAAGACTGGCAAACAAACGGAGATACTGGCAACTTCATGGGGCAATTGAACGTTCCTTCGACCTGGATTACCATTGCCTGATCCCACGATCACACCCATAGCCTGTCGCTCGTTGATCCCGAACGGTAGCCGCGGTCGCCAAGACGGTGGCCGGCCCACACTCTGGCGAGAGCTATCTGCCAAATCCTGAGGTAAACCCATGTCTTCCTCCCCCAAAAAAGTGCCTGTCACGCTCGTTGGAGGGGGACTGGTCGGTGCGCTGTTAGCGGTTCGGTTGGCCCGACGCGGTTTTCAAGTCACGGTCTACGAGAAACGGCCTGACATGCGACGGGTTGACATCTCGGCTGGAAAATCAATCAATCTTGCACTTGCTGAACGCGGGATGCATGCCCTGAGAAATGCCGGGATGATGGATGAAGTCGAAAAACTTCTGATCCCGATGAAGGGCAGACTGATCCACTCGCTCGATGGCGGGTTGGAACTTCAGCCTTATGGGCAACGCCCCCACGAAGTCATTTACTCCGTCTCTCGCGGCGAACTGAATCGACTGATGTTGCAGCAAGCCGAGGCAACCGGCTCGGTTGAGTACCATTTCAATCAAACGGTTCAGCAGGTCGATTTGCGAAAAAAAATGCTCACGGTTTACGACTCGGAAAAAGGGGCTGCTCAGCAAGTTCAATATGATTGGTTAATCGGTACCGATGGGGCAGGATCGGTCGTGCGGGAAGCGATTGCCAGGGAGACCGGTGGCACACAGACCACGGACTGGCTGGATCATGATTATAAAGAGCTGACGATTCCAGCCGGTCCAACAGGAGGACACGCCATCGAAAAAAACGCGTTGCATATCTGGCCACGTGGCGGATACATGCTGATTGCACTTCCCAACCTGGATGGCAGTTTTACCGTCACCTTGTTTTTGAACAAGACGGGTAATCCCAGTTTTGAGCAGCTTCAAACCGGTCGCGACGTACAGCATTTCTTCGATAAGACTTTTCCTGATGCAGCAAAACTAATTCCTGATTTAAAGACTCAATTTTTTTCTAACCCGACCGGATCGCTGGGTACCGTACGATGTAGTCACTGGTCTTTCGGCGGGCATACTTTTTTGATGGGAGACGCAGCCCACGCCATCGTGCCGTTTCACGGACAAGGAATGAACGCTGGTTTTGAAGACTGCGACGAATGGATGCGGATTCTGGACAAGTATCTATCATCTCAAGAACTTGCTCCCTTCTCCTCTTGCAGGGGAGAAGGGCAGGGGATGAGGGATGAAGAAAGAGGCTCAAACGGTCTGGCAGACTGGCCGAAGGCGATGGAAGAGTTCGAACTGGCCCGACGGGACAACGCGCATGCCATTGCCGAAATGGCGCTCGAGAACTACATCACGATGAGAGACAGTGTGTTGGCACCGGATTTCTTGATGAAGAAGGCCTTGGGATTTGAACTTGAACGACGACATCCCACGCGATTCATTCCACGCTACTCGATGGTCATGTTCCACCGAATTCCTTATCGCGATGCCTGGGAGCGAGGAAAGACCCAAGAACTGATTCTCGAGCGCCTGTTGGAGTCCAGCCACGATTGGAGGCAAGTGGACTATCCATTGGCGGAACAATTGATTCATGACTTTTTACCCGAAATCAATCAGGACGAACCGTTGTAGAGCGTGTGAAATACGTCAGCACTACAGTGAATATCATTGCCTGTGCAGATTGCTATTGAAGATGCCGACGTATAAAATGGACGGGCCGAATTGAGTTTGCAAAGGTTTGAAAGCTATTTTGAGGGGACGCAATGATCCTTCCTATTGAAGTTGAGCAAGAAGATGACGGACGGTGGTTGGCTGAAATTCTTGAACTGCCCGGCGTGTTGGCTTATGGGGATACCCGCGAAGTTGCGATCATTGCGGCGCGGGCATTAGCTTTGCGCGTTTTGGCGGATCGGATAGAGCACGGCGAAGAAGTCCCAACGGCAGTTGCCGATTTATTTGCGGAGCAAATGTGACACAGTGGCCAGCAACGAAAGCAAGGCGAGTGCTTGCCGCACGTCTGAGAATCGGTTGGCAAATCAAACGCCAATCAGGGTCTCATCGTACGTTGGAACGACCAGGATGGCCGAATTATGTATTTGCTTTTCATGACAACGACGAAATCGGTTCAAGAATGTTGGCCAGAATTGCGAAACACACCGGTCTGACGCCCGATAACTTGTAATCCATTGATTTAGCAACTGCAAAAAGTTGCTCTTCCTGAATTCTAAAAAGAGAAACCGCCCAACGCGCGAAAACTCCTCGACCCTGTGCAACGCACTTGGGGAATAGACCATCCCACATGATGACCTATGCTGCCCTTCGGCCCTGTTCGCTTCCCAGCTTGTTGTACAGCGTCTTGAGGCTGATTCCGAGCTGCTGGGCGGTGGCTGTTTTGTTTCCGTTCAGGCGATCGAGCGTGGCATAAATCGTTTGCATCTCCAGCTCCCTCAGCGATATACCCGATTGAGCAGAACTCGAACGAGGGGAACCCACCTTGCCGAGATGGCTTGGCAAATCATCCGCCGTAATCGGCATGCGGTTGGCCAGAATCGAAGCGTGTTCAATCACGTTGGCCAGCTCGCGAATATTGCCCGGCCACGAATGGGATTGAAGCAACTTGATTGCCGACGAATCAAAATAGCGGGGCAGGGCATTCAATTCGGTATTCACGTTCGGCCGATGTCGGGCCAGCAGATGCTGTGCCAGCGATGGAATATCCTCGATACGGTCTCGCAGTGGCGGCAGGGGAATCTCAAAAGTGTTGATGCGATAGACCAGATCCTGCCGGAACTCGCCCGCTTCCACCATGCGGTTCAAGTCGCGATGAGTCGCACAGACGACTCTTACATCGACTTTGAATGACTGACTGTCGCCGACCCGCCGAATCTCGCCGCTTTCGAGTACACGAAGCAGCGTCGCCTGCGTTGCCTTGGGCAACTCCCCCACTTCATCGAGGAACAGCGTGCCGCCGTTGGCGACTTCAAACAGCCCTTGACGGTGTTCATCAGCCCCCGTGAATGCTCCCTTGCGATGCCCGAACAGTTCGCTTTCGATCAGATTCTCCGGCAGCGCACCACAGTTGATTGCCACAAACGGCTTATCAGCGCGAGTGCTGTGTTCGTGAACGGCACGAGCGGCCAGCTCCTTGCCCGTGCCGGTTTCGCCAAGAATCAGCACGGCGGAATGTGTGGGAGCGACTTTCTCGATCAGTGCCCGGACGCGCTGCATGCTTCGGTGCTCGCCGATCATCGTCGGCTGACCTTCCACACGCTCAAGTCGCAGTCTCAGTGCTTGTATTTGATTGTTCAATTCGCGGCGAGCGGAGACCCGCTGAAGCAGAATTTTCAGTTCGATCAGCTTGCAGGGCTTCTGCAGGTACTCGAACGCACCCAACCGCAGCGCCGAAACGGCCGAGTCCGTTGAACCTTTTCCCGTCAGCACAATGGCCTCGATGGAGGGTGAAACCTTTTTGGCACGTTCGATGACTTCGATGCCGTTCATGCCGGGCATATCGAGATCGACGATCAGGCAGTCATAATCACCCACGTCGAGTGCGGCGACGGCGGCTAGTCCGTCCGCGCAGACCGTGACCGAGTGCCCCATGCGCGGAATCTCCGCAGCGATCAGCTCTTGCAGCGAAATCTCGTCGTCGGCAAACAGGACCTTGAGCGCTGAGCTACTGGTATCAGGCTGCGGCTTTTGTGATGGAGGAAGATTCATAATTCACCATTGGCAAGTTGACAATAAACGTTGAACCTTGGCCCGTTCCGGCGCTTTGTGCGACAATCTGGCCTCCGTGTTCAGCGATAATTTGATAAGTAATAGACAGGCCCAGCCCGGTTCCCTGTCCGTCTCGGCGGCGCGTGAAAAACGGTTCGAACAAGTGGGTCAACACTTCTTCGCTCATTCCGCAGCCATCATCTACGATTCGCAATTGGGCGGATTTGCCCTTACGGGATAGCTCGACTTTTACCGTTCCACCGGGATCCACACTGCCCAGTGCGTTGGTGATCAGGTTCAGTACGACCTGCTTCATTTCCTGAGCGTTGCAGACACATTCCAGGTTTGGATTCAGGTCCACATGGATGTTTCGGTCGCGGTATTTGCTGAGCGGGCGTACCATCTCGATCACGGATTCGACAATCTCAGCCAGTCGCGTCGCGGTTTTCTTGACATCGCCCATGCGGGAGAAATCCAGCAGGCCCGCCGTGATTCCCTTGCATCGGAATGCTTCATCCTGGATGCGGCGGAGGTACTTCAGCATTTCCACAACATCCGGCGATTCATGGTCCTGAGTGGGGACCCCAGCGGCCGCCAGGATGTCCGTCAGCCTCATTTCCAGCGATTCAGCAGACCATGCGATCGACGCCAGCGGATTGTTGATTTCGTGTGCCACCCCGGCGGCCAGGAATCCGACGCTGGCCATTTTTTCGCTGCGAACAACCTCTTTGGTGCGCTGCTGGACTTGCTGATTTAGGTCCGACTTGATCGCCTGAAACCGGCTCGTCATCTCGTTCAAAGCGTCTCCCAGTTCGGCCACTTCGTCATTGGAATTCAGGACGATTCGGTATTCAAAATTTCCAGCAGCCACCTGTCGCGAGCCGGCGACCAAGGTCTCAAGCGGCTGCGCAATGCGTTTGCGAAATCCCCAAATTAAGTAGCCGATCGTCAGGAACGCAAACAGCCCAAATCCGATACTGGCGGTGACGATCGCCTGAAACTCGCTGCGGGCCGACCGCGAAAATGCTTCCATCCGGTCCTGCATGAATATCGGCAGCCGGGTCACCATGGTTTGCAATTTTGCCAGTTCGCTTTCCAGCGGACTGAAAATCTGGCTCCGCCGTTCAAACGTGTTGTCGTGCTTGTTCGGATGGTCGATCAGGTGGCTGATCCGTTTGAGTCCCTCGCGAAACTGGACAACCATTTCGAGCTCTTCATCGTTGACCGCAATCCGACGATCCACGGTATCGCTATCTTCGAGCGTATGCTGGTATTCATCGAGAGCCTTTTCAACGGAGTTAAGCTTCGAACGGACATTCAAGCGGATAAACGCATTGAGATCGGTTGAGTTCGAAGGATCTGCGTGAGGCTGGGGCAGGAAAGTCAATTCAAAGGGCAAAAAGCCGGAACTGTTTTCCGATTGACCCAATCGCCATAGCTCGGAACGGAGTTCACTGACCTTCTGGCCGAGAGTCGCCACGACGGGGAGCTCGGTGGACCGTTCGCGGATGCTTTTAGAGAGGTTGCGGAACTTCGCAAGGCCGTAGACGTTGCCTGCCAATAGCACGAACATCGTGACCATCAACATGATCACTCCGAGGTACATCTGCGATCTGATTCGTCGCGGTGAAAACAACGCTCAATTCCCGCACTGATTTGAATGAGAAAATCTGTCCGCCCCTGTCCGCCAAAGCGGGGCCTGCCGAAGCAGAGCCCGCCAGAACCGGGTTGCAAAAATTACAGGGTTGGAAGAGGTGAATCAATGGCAAGTAGGGGAGAAAACTGATAGCAATTTTCCGACCCCTCAAATCGTGCAGAAAGACAAGTATTAGGCTACCATATTCCACGACAATCGAAAAGAAATTTCTGGGTTTCCTTTTATGCTATCTCCGAACGAAGTTCTCGTCTATGTCGTTTCGCTTCATGACCATGCCTCGCGTATCGACGAAGCGACACCGATGCTCGTTCCGACAGAAGTGACGCAGGCCGAGCGATTTTTGGTTCCAGAAGCCCGCCGAAGGTTTATTCTGTGCCGAACTGCCCTGCGGCGTTTGCTGGGGGCCCTGCTGGGGGTCCAACCGCGCGACGTACCCATCGGTTATGGGAAGTGGGGAAAGCCGCATCTGATTTCAAAGCAAACACCCGCGTTCCACTTCAATGTCAGCCATTCGTACGACTGGGGACTCGTGGCCCTGGCCCGCAAGCCGCTCGGTGTCGACTTGGAAATCTTCGATGCGCGAACCAAGCCCCGATTATTGGTTGATCAACTGTTCAACGAACGCGAGCGGCAAGCCTGGGAGGCACTTCCGGTCGATGACCAAGTGGAAGCGATTCTTGACGCATGGGTTAGCAAGGAAGCGTTGCTCAAAGCACTCGGAATCGGAATATCGGAGGGCTTGGCTGCCGTGACGCTTCCCATTCCAGCTCCCGACCGTTTTCATCCGCTGGCGATCGATCCGAACCTATTGCTTCATCTGGAGGATGACGGTTCTTGTCGTTTTGGAGCATGGATCGACAAAACTCACTGGCGCATCGAGAAATTATTACTTGAGGAATGGACCTCTCCACTCTCTTTACATGCTGAGGAGCCCACGTCGGTGGCTGAGTTGCCCAAGATATTTTCCAGAGTCGCGGTCTTGTCCGAGATCGACAAGGTACACTTGCTTCGCTATGAAGACTTGCTGTGGCGAGATTTGTCGCCAGAACCGTTATAGTCGTTTTGACCGTCAATCCTTTGATTACCCCTACCTCTTACACGAGGGTTGTTCGCTTGCCGCTAGCGATGCGGCTATTAGAATTAAAGTGGACCCATACCCCACACAACCGTCCAACTACTTGGGAACCCAACGAACCGAGACGACATGGCCGTTCCTTTGAACGAGCACCTAATCTGTATTGCGGCCACATTTACTGCCGACCCTATTGGGTTACCGCTCCAAAGTTGGATCGGCTGGCTAAATTGGACCGCTCGCGTACAGACCGCTCCTTACAACCAGCTTTTCCAGCAACTTCTCGATCCCAACTCGGCGTTCGCAAGCAACCGGGGCGGAACGAATGTTCTGATGTTGCGCATGGCGGATTGGTATCGCGAGGATGCTCCCGAGGAGCTAGATCAACACCTATCAGAATTTCTGGGAACACTCGATGCGTTCAGCCCGAATTCGTCGTCGCCGCTCATCGTCGTTTTATGTCCGTCCGGCACCGGTTCTCAAGAAAGCTCTCGTAAAGATGATTCGCGAGTGGACTTCTGCGAACAACAACTCGCGGACTCACTGCGCACACGGCGCCATGTTCATTTGATCACCGCGACGGATATCGCCACTCACTATCCAGTGGAATCCGTTGGCGATGCAACGATGCTGCGCACGGCACACATCCCTTACAACCAACGCTACTTTACAGCCATTGCCAGCGAGTTGGTCCGCCAAATCGACACCCTGCAACGCGCTCCCCGTAAAGTCGTAGTGCTCGATTGCGATCAGACGTTGTGGGACGGTGTTTGCGGGGAGGATGGTCCGAGCGGAGTTCGCATCACTCCCGAACGCCGAGCGTTGCAACAACAGATGTTGCGACTTCAACAAGCTGGTATGCTGCTCTGTCTTTGCAGCAAGAATGAGCCTGCCGACGTATGGAGCGTGTTCGAACACAACCCCGATATGTTACTCAAGCGAAATGACATCACTGCCGCTCGAATCAATTGGGAACCCAAGTCGTCCAATCTGCGGTCTTTAGCAGCCGAGCTTCGCCTGGGTTCCGACAGCTTTATTTTTATCGACGATAACCCGGTCGAATGCGCTGAAGTTCAATCCAACTGCCCAGAAGTGTTGACGTTGCAGTTGCCGCAGACAAATATGGTCGATTTTCTGGCGCACGTTTGGGCTTTTGATACGAATCGAGTCAGCGACGAAGACCACTTACGGGCCGGTCGTTACGCCCAGGAGCTACAACGTGAGGACTCCCGTAAGCAGGCAGCCTCATTCGAGGAGTTCCTCAACAGTCTCCAACTGCAAATCGAAATTGAACCGATGCAGGCGGCGGACATCGACCGCGTCTCGCAGCTAACTCAGCGTACCAACCAATTCAATTTCACCACGATCCGTCGCACTCCGCATGAGATCGAAACACTGGATTCGGCAAGTGGACATCGCGTCCTGGTGGTACGGGCGAGAGACCGATTTGGTGATTATGGCCTGGTCGGAACCCTCATCTATCATGTTGAAACGGACGCACTGATCGTCGATACCCTGTTGCTGAGTTGCCGGGCTTTAGGGCGGCGAATCGAGCATCGGATGATCGATCGTTTGATGGATACGGCGCGTTGGGCTGGATTGAGTGAAATCGAACTGCGATTGGTTCCAACGCAAAAGAACTCACCGGCGCAATCCTTTTTTCATTCACTTTGCGGAACGAAGAATTCGAACGACTTGTCCGATGCGGTTGCTGTCCGGCTACCACTAAACCAATTGGCCGATCACCTGAGCAAAGCCCTGGACAGCAGCCATTCCGGTCCCGAGCATGCTTCCGAACCGCGCACCGAATCATCGACGCCAACCACCTTTTCGATGAGCGATCATCGAGTACAGTCGATCGCTCTGGAACTGAACAGCATTGAAAAGATTCAAGCCAGGATTGCCTCTGAACGCCAAGAGCGTCCCGACCTGGATCAAGCCCTTGTACCGCCGCTGTCAGCCATTGAGGAGCAAGTCACCGCGATTTGCTGCGAAGTGATGCACATGGCTCAAATCGGTTTGGACGATCCGCTGAAGTCGCTCGGAATCTCATCGCTCCATGTGGTTCAGATTCATGGCCGACTGACCGACGAGTGCCGGGCCGAGTTGTCGATTACCGACTTGTTTACCTTACCGACCGTACGGGCGATCGTGAATCGAATCGAATTGCCTGGGGGGATGGAAGGGCCGGACGCTTCCCAGGGGGCTTCGCCGAATCGCGGGCCGAGTCGCGGGCCGAATCGCAGACCGAGTGGCAGAGAATCGACGATGCGAGTCCGTGGCTCCGATCGAGACCATCACGGAGCGATTGCCGTCGTCGGTATGGCGGGCCGCTTTCCAGGTGCTGCCGATGTACAGGAGTTGTGGAGCAATCTTGTCAGTGGTATTTGCAGCATCGTCGATCTTGAGGATTCGCAGCTCGACTTGCCTGCCGATAGCCCGCTTCGCAAGAATCCGAACTTGGTAAAACGCGGTGCGGCCCTTGCCGATGTGGACAAGTTCGACGCGAGCTTCTTCGGGATCTTTCCCAAGGAAGCTCAAGTGATGGATCCTCAGCATCGCATCATGCTGGAATGCTGCTGGCACGCTCTCGAAGATGGGGGTTATATTCCCGATGCAATTGCGGAACCGGTCGGATTGTTTGCTGGCTGTTACATGGACACGTATATTCTGGCCAGTCTTGCATCGCACCCGAAGCTGCTCGAAAGCCTTGCGAACTCCTTTCACGGCGGTGATCTACACACGGAATTGGGCAACGACAAGGATTATCTGGCCACGCGAGTTTCCTATATGCTGAACCTGCGCGGTCCTGCAATGACCGTGCAAACCGCTTGCTCGACTTCGTTGGTCGCCATTGCACAAGCCTGTCAGAGTCTGATGGCAGGCCAGTGCCAGATGGCACTCGCCGGGGGAGTCACGTTGAAACTTCCTCAAAACCGGGGCTATCTTTATGCGGAAGGTGGGATGGTCTCACCTGAGGGCGAAGTGCGAACGTTCGACGCCAAAGCGCGTGGTACGGTGTTTGGTGAAGGAGCCGGAGTCGTCCTCTTGAAGCGGCTAGAAGATGCGATCGCAGACGGCAATGAGATTTATGGCGTACTTCGTGGCTGGGGTATCAACAACGATGGTCGCGCCAAGATGGGTTACACGGCGCCGAGCGTCGTCGGACAATCTGAAGCAATCGAGTCGGCTCATCGCATGGCCGGCATCGATGCCGATACGATCGGCTATGTCGAAGCCCACGGGACCGGTACTTCTCTGGGCGATCCCATCGAGATCGACGCCCTGACTCGTGCGTTCCGACGTACGAGTGACAAGAAACAGTACTGTGCCATCGGCTCGCTCAAGACAAACATTGGCCATCTGGACGTTGCGGCTGGCGTGTCGGGACTGATCAAGGTCTGCCTGGCCATGGAAAATGAACAGATACCGCCAAGCCTCAATTTTGTTACGCCGAACCCCAATATCGACTTCCCGAACAGTCCATTTTTCGTCAACACGCAACTCCGCGATTGGCCACGCTCGGATTCGGTCCGTCGAGCGGGGTTAAGTTCCTTTGGTGTCGGCGGAACGAATGTTCACGTCGTGATCGAGGAGCCTCCGTCGATCACAGCGGTCCGCTCTCGGCGCGAGCACTATCTGTTGACTCTTTCGGCCAGAAGCGCCGCAGCGCTCCAGCAGCTTTCGGCTCGTCTAGCGGACTACCTGGAACGACATCCCAATGTTGATCTGGACGATGTGGCCTATACGCTGCAAACCGGGCGAAAGACGTTTAATTACACCCGAGCGATTGTTGGTCATTGCGCTCAAGATGTGGTTCAACGCCTGCGCAGCGACGCTGACGAAAAGCAGTCAGTCAAACGGCAGATTCGACGCGACGTTCCCAGTATTTGGATGTTCCCAGGTCAAGGTTCTCAGTATTTGAATATGGCTCGCCAAATCTATCGAAGCGAGCCGGTTTTTGCTCGGGCAATGGATGATTGCGCTCAGCGGTTGCAACCCTGGTTGGGGCACGACATTCGCGAAGCAATATTTGTTGATCAGCCGGAGGCTGGCCCGATGAAAATTCCTGGTACCGCTTGTGGAAACGCAATCACAACCCGAAGCGTAAGCGAGGGACAACATAGCGAGGGACAACATCTCGTCCCTCGCTTACGCTTCGGGTTAGGATTCTCATCAGATCAGCCTGAGGCTGGTTCGGATGGGTTGCCGGACGCTGCGGCCGCATTGAACCGTACCGAGATTGCACAGCCCGCAATTTTCGCGACAGCTTATGCTTACGCACAATGGTTGTTGGCGGCCGGGATGCGGCCGGCGGCATTGATTGGTCATAGCATCGGCGAATTTGTCGCGGCCTGCCTGGGAGGCGTTTTCTCATTGGATGACGCGCTCAAGCTGATTGTATTCCGAGCGAAACGAATGCAGCAATTGCCGCCTGGAAATATGCTCGCCGTTCGAATGCCACAGCAGGAATTGCAATCCGTGATTGACGGGTTGGCACTTCAATCGTCTTTGGCGATCGCGGCAGTGAACAGTCCTGAGATGGTGGTCGTTTCGGGTGAAAAAGGGGTGGTCGAGCAATTGGAAACGCACCTGCAAGATCGCGAGGTCGCTTGCCGGAGCCTGCATACATCGCACGCATTTCACTCGGCGATGATGGAGCCGGTGATCGAACCTTTCGCAGAGTTGATCAAGTCGATAGAATTGCGTCCCTCACAGATTCCGATTATTTCCACGGTTACCGGCCAGCCGCTGACCGAGGCGCAGGCATGCGACCCCTACTACTGGGCGAGGCACCTTCGGGAAACGGTTTATTTTTCGGATGCCGTGGCGACCGCCATGAATGAGCCCAATGCGGCAATCCTGGTCGAGGTCGGCCCAGGCCAGACCCTGTCCACCTTGGCCAAACAGCATCCGTCCTGTCGCGCCGAGCACGTGGTGCTTTCGTTGTCACCGCACGCCAAGCAACCCGTATCGGATGCCGAGCAAGCCTGGACGACGGTCGGCAAAATATGGCAGTCCGGCGGGGCGGTCGATTTCGCTGGCATCTACGCAGATGAATTGCGTCGTCGCCTCCACCTGCCGGTTTATCCTTTTGAGCGACAGCGGTTTTGGTTCGACCAACTGTCTGTTCAAACGTCGACTGAAAGTTGGGACGAAGAGTGCGACAAAGAGGACGCAATCGATCCCCATGAAGTGGAGGCGGAGGGAACCACCGCCGTCCAAACTAGCCAAACCAACCCAATCAACCAGCATGTCAGCATGATCCAGCCTCCTCGCCAGGAACCCGTCTCTGCGGAGAAGATTGGCGACGACGACTTGGTTCAACGAGTCATTGAGCAACAATTGTCGTTAATGACTCAACAGCTACAAACCTGGCATAGTCAGTTCTAAATTCTAAAGCGATTTACAACATGGATATTTCAACTCGAAGACCCGCCGCCGAAGCACAACTGGCGCAAGTTCTGCGCGATGCCTCCGGAATGGACCTGTATGAACTCAACCCCGAGGCCACCTTTCTCGAACTCGGATTCGATTCTCTGTTCCTCATTCAGTTCAGCCAGCGCGTCAAAAGCGCCTTTGGTGTCAAAGTGACCTTTCGGCAACTCATTGAGGAATATCCCAATATTCAGTCGTTGGTCGGTTTTCTGGCTACCAATGCATCCGACAAAGCATTGAAACTGGAATCTGGTTCCAGCGGTGCGGCGCCCCATTCGGCAGCCTCGGCAGCCTCGGCAGTCTCGGTAGCCGTCGCCGCGCCGCCGGTCGCAGCAAGTGTACCACCCGCTGTTTCTCCGGTTCCGGCTCCCGTGGTGACGTCAACGGCATCGGACAATGCCCCGCCCGTCGCTGTGGAACCCCCGACGCAATCGGTCTCAGCCCCGATAGCTCCCGCGCCCGCAGCACCGCCCACGGTATATGCGCCTGCACCCGCCGCCCCCGCTCCTCTCGCCGAAGTGGCACCTCTTCCGATGCAGCCATGGGCCGTGCCTCAAGCCGTGTCGCTCACGCCACAGGTCGCCTCATCCGGCCTCGAACAAATTTTTGCGCAGCAGCATCAACTGATGGCGATGCAATTGCAATTGCTCCGAGATCGCCGCACGATGCCGGCCGCTCCAGCCGCTGTTGTCGCCCCACCCGTCGTTGCGACAGTACCGCAACAGCCAGCGCCGAGCGCAGCAATCGCGGAAGCTCCAGCCACCGCAGCCTGCATTGCTCCTTCAGCCCCCGCCTCAATCCCTGCCTCGGGCCCGACGCCTCCGCCCACATCGGCCGCACCGCCAGCCATCGCACCGCAGAAGAAAACATTCGAGCGGTTCGGGCCGTACAAGCCCGTACGGCGTTCGGCCTCGGGCGGTTTGACGGACACCCAACAAAAACACCTCGATGCGTTCGTCTCACGGTTTACTAAAAAGACAGCCAAGTCGCGCGAACACGCTCAAAACCATCGCAACCATTTTGCCGATCCTCGTGGTGTCGCGGGATACCGACGTATCTGGAAATCGATGGTTTACCAGATTTCAGTCGACAAATCGCGCGGCTCGAAGCTGTGGGACATCGACGGCAATGAGTACATCGATATCGCCATGGGATTCGGGTTGAATCTTTTTGGCCAGTCGCCTGACTTTGTCACCCAAGCTCTGCACCAACAACTGGACTGCGGAGTTGAAGTCGGCCCACAATCTCCGCTCGCGGGCGAGGTCGCCAGGATGTTGTGCGAATTTTCAAGGATGGATCGAGTCACATTTTGCAATACCGGGTCGGAAGCGGTCATGGCTGCCATGCGCATCGCCCGCACCGTCACTGGCAAAACAAAGTGCGTCTTCTTCAACAAGGACTATCACGGCAATTTCGATCAAGTGCTGCTTCGATCGAGTACCACGGGCGGCAAGGCAAAATCCAGTCCGGCAGCACCCGGCGTTCCGCAATTCTATGCTGACAATACCATCGTGCTGGAGTACGGTACGGACGAATCGTTGCGCGTGATTGAAGAGCATGCCGATGATATTGCGGCGATCCTGGTTGAACCCGTGCAAAGTGCCGATCCGGATTTGCATCCGCGAGAGTTTCTCCATCGGTTGCGAGAGATCACGCGACAAGGCAATATCGTGATGGTGATGGACGAGGTGATTTCAGGATTTCGCGCGGCACCGGGTGGTGCACAAGAATATTTTGGCGTTTGGGGCGATATGGCCACTTACGGCAAGATTTTGGGAGGCGGTCTGCCGATCGGTGCACTGGCTGGCAAAGCGGAGTACATGGACGCCCTGGATGGAGGAACGTGGAAGTACGAAGATCATAGCGAACCGGAAGCCGACATGACTTTCTTCGCGGGTACCTTTGTTCGGCATCCATTGGCGATGACAGCCGCCTACCAGATTCTGAAACGGCTCAAAGAGCTAGGTCCTGAGTTGCAAACGGGTTTGAGCCGAAAGACGGAACACCTGGCCAATGAGATCAATCAATTTTTCGTGCAGCGGTCGATTCCGATTCGCGTGGCCCGATTCACATCCTTGTTTCGATTCATCTTTCCGCCCGATCTCGAGTACGCCGATATGTTGTACTTCCATCTTCTGGATCGCGGAATCTTCACGCGCGGTTGGGGCGACAATTGCTTTTTGTCGACCGCCCATTCGGACGAGGATATTGCACGCATTATCGAAGCCGTTAAGGATAGCTGCCTGGAGCTGCAGCGTGCTGGGTTCCTGCCCGAGCCGCCGAGTTCTTCGTCCAACGATACGTCCAACGATACGTCCAACGATACGTCCGACGATACGTCCAACGGGAGTGTTTCCAGGCAGCCTGCGAACACCGGGGTGCAAATCGCTCAGCTCAGCCCCAGCATGTCGGCGAGCGCTCAATCGGAATCGGCAACCCCGATTGTCAAACCGTTCCGCGCATCGACGTTAGAGGAAATCCAGGAGGAAGGCGACCTGCCGCCGTTGTTCTGTATGCCGGCCGCTGACGGTTTGACGCTTGTCTATCATGAGCTTTCCAACTGTCTTGGACCCAATCAACCGGTGTACGGATTGAATTCTCCAGGAGTTTACGGAGAGCCAGTACCGGATACGATCGAAGAGATGGCAGAGCGATTTGTTGAGGACATATTGGAGTTTCGACCCGACGGTCCATATTTGCTGACGGGTTATTGTTCCGGCGGGACCATCGCGTTGGAAGTGGCTCAGCAGTTAATCGCCAAAGGCAAGCAGGTGGCTTTCCTGGCCGGCGTAGAAACGTATAACTGGGGCACGGCCCAGTCATCGCAGTTAACGCCCTGGATTCGTGCCGTTTACCAGGTGCAACGCGTCGATTTTCATATTCGCAATTTCTTTTTATTGCCGGGCGGTGAGAAGTGGAAATTTTTCCACGGGAAATGGGAAGCTCTTTTGGCGCGGACTCGAGTCTGGAAAGGCGCGGCGCGGCGCATCTTCTCCGGCGGTGGAAATAAAAAGCCCAAGCTCGGCGAGGTCAATCATGCCGAGATTTGGAAGCAGCACGACTTGCAGGCTGATCGTTACCGCCCCAAGGTCTATCCTGGCAAGTTCTACCTGTTCCGGCCTCGGAAGGACTATCGCAGCTATATTGCCAAAGAGGAGTATCAGGCTGAGAAAGGCGTCGAGGAGATTCGGTTGCCAGTTTATCCAGCTGGTTTGATGGTCAGTCCCTACGTTTCGCGACTCGCTGAGTTATTCGAGCAAGGAATTCGCGAGGGACTGCTGGAAATCGACTACCCGCTGCCGGAAGTCAGGGCAGACGAGCATGAGGAAGCCCCCGCCTTACGACTGCACGCCGCAGTGGTGTAAAACCGCAAGCACCTCCGCCGTGAATGCTGCAAAGTTTAAGATGGGCAGGCGAAGTCTGTGAGGGGGAAGTCTGTGAAGGGGGAAGTCTGTGAAGAGTTGCCGGATTTCTGTAAACCCAAGTATATCAATCAAGATACCAGTGAGCGATCACTCAGATTGCTAGACCCGAAACCATTAAGTATCACGTCACCAGAGAGTAAGTTTGCGTATTT
>CAYPXY010000030.1:0-59904 GCA_964414815.1 uncultured Pirellulaceae bacterium
AGCAGGAGTCGTGTTTTTCTAAAACTTTAACGGTATTGCGGTTAAACGAAAACTTGAACGGAATGGTGCTTTATCCATCAGAGAATACTATTTCAATTGCTTGCACCAGACCGTATCGAGATATTTCTGTTTCAGTTCATTTCGCAGCGACTCGGCTTCGTCGTGGCGTCCTTGCTGTTGTAACAGCGAGCTTGCCTGAAACAATGCGGCAGCGGACAGGGCAGGGTGGTCGGAGTGCAGAATGGGAATGCGCATCCAGTTGATCGTGGCGGAATCGGGCTGGTTGAGCTTCATCTGGAATTCAGCGATCAGGAAGTAAGGCCCAGCTCGCCAGGCGGAAGGCAGTTCCTGAATGCGCGATTCCCAAACTTGCAGTTGCCGTTCATTGATCGAACTCAGATTCATCGCCCGCACACGCCACAACTGAGTCGTCGCATAGCGCCCGATACGCGGATCGAGATCGACCGCAAGCTGCTCGAGAACCTTGATCGCTTCGGCTTGTTGCGAACCCGGCAGAGACCAGCTTGCTCCGATCAATTGTTCGACCGGGTGGGAGCTTTTCAGAAAGTCCTGCACGGTCGCCGGTGGAAGGGACGTGGTCGAAACCCACTTCAACGGACAGAGAGGGAAGAAGCGGGATTTTGGATCGTCCTGCACCATCATCAAAAAATGCTGGATCGCCGATTCGTGTTGATCGAGAGCGGACAACACCCGAACCAGATCTGCCCGCACGATGTGCTGAGCCCAAGGTCGTTGTTCTTCCGTCAGGGCGGCACTCAGTTGTACGGATGCGGCTTGAAACTGGCCGGATGCCATGAGGGGCTTGGCTTCGAGATAGCTCTTGGGCCAAGTGGTTTGGATCTCCACAATTTCTTCATTGGGAATGGATCGTTCACGTTGCTCCGTGCTCAGCAACAGCGCATCGCCCCTCCAATCGACAATCGTACCGACCCGTTTCGCCGTTTCGCGGGTGCCGGATCGCAACACGATCACATGATCGCCTTCCTGACCCCAGCAGGGGGGGGGCGGGAAGGTGGCGATGACCAAGACGATGGTTATGTATAACAGGAGAGCCCGTATACAGGTTTGTGATCGCAAAAGGTACATTTCAGGATCTTTATAAATTCAGGTCGGGTGATGAATTCATAATCTATCCCAAAATGCGGTCTCGTGGTGGCCTGGTGGAAATCATAACCCGAAGCGTAAGCGAGGGAAGAAGCGCGGTCCCTCGCTTACGCTTCGGGTTTTGATTGGAATATTTCCAACAGTGATCGCCGAGGTTTTCGCCAGCCCGGCCCGGAGGTGAATGGATCACTTTCATGACCGGAACTGCAAAACGAAAACCTGGCAGGCAAACCCGGTAGTCAAAACCGAGTCGAAATGACCTGCCGGTCAAACACAAACTTCATAGGGTGCTCGTGTTTCGTTGACCGACTCTTGCGAGTCATCCATATAGATCGACGGCGCATCATGGGCGCCCGTGCCTGGCTGCAGGTAGGCTCGAAGGGGCTGCTGGACGGGAGCCGGGACTGCTTTCTGCGAGCGAGCGGTTTGGCTTCGGCCCGGCTTGGCGGGTCTGGAGTCCTCTGGCCGATCGACTGATTTCTCAGTCAGCTCGCCGCGCAGGATTTTGATGGACTGTGGTGCGTCAATGCCCAGTTTGACGACGTTTCCCTTGACGGACAGGACTTGTAAAGTGATCCCCAGTGATGGGATGACCACTTGATCAGATTCGCGGCGAGATAGTACTAACATTTTTTTACTCCTTTGGAGAACAAGTGACGTTGAATCTCTTTGAAACTTTTTCTCGGAGATTCGTAAACTAAATGGACAACCGTTTGTTATCAGTCTTCAGTTCGGTACGGTCAAGACCAGAACCTGTAAAATTGTACAGTGCTAGCAGTTAATTCTCGTACCAGGAAAACGACTGTTGTTGCGTCGCGGATTTTGAGCTCCGTGAAGTGTTCGGAGTCGTTTCACCGGTGCGGCTCGTTTTTCCATGACGGAAATCAGCCAGCGCTTCATAGTGCCGGATCAGTCGCGGAATCAAATCTCCGATGTTGTTCAAGCCGGTACGAGGTTTGGCGCTGACCATTTGTGGTGCGTTGAGAGCTTTGATCATCATTGAGTTCCTTATTGCGAAACAGTGAAAAGTTTGTTCTGCAATAAGGATTGGCGATGGGTGTGACACATCTGGTCACTTGGGAAAGGAAATCTGAAAAAATTTCCAAGATTTTTTTTGGGTGTCTACCATAGGCCAAATTGTTTAGCCGCAAGCCGAAGCCGACCGCTATTTGTTAGCCGTCACTGTAAGAAGCCGATCCTCCAATGATGGGGAGCTGGAAGGTCGAGGAACGGTCGGCGCAGGCGCAGCGGTAGGGTGCAGCCTCTGAAGCCAACCTGATTGCCATTAAAAATGTGCAAATCTTGCTGCTTTTTACCTTTCCGCCTACCATAGAGACATGGCATCTTCTGCAAAACCCAAACTCGTTCTGCCGCATCCAACCGCTGAACCTCCGTATTTCCTGTCGCCGCTGACACGAGATCGGCAGGTTCCGGCGTGGTTGATGTCCCTGGTGTTGCACACGGTGTTATTTACGTTGCTGCTGTTGGTGCTTAAGGTGACCCCCAAAGGAGCCGCAGAAATTGAACATCGCGAGGGAGGCATTGTGTTGGCGGACACTTCGGCAGAGGTAACCGAGTATCTGTCCGAAGGCGATTTTCTGGAATCGGGTGCTGCCGCATCGAATGTAGCGGCTCAGCAAAGCTCGCCGCCATCGACAAGTGTGGATGATCTCCCTCCGGACCTTCCTGGGATGGACAGCAGCCCGATGGCCCTATCCGGCGTGGGCGATGCACTGGTGGATTCGCTTCCGGGTGCGGACCAATTGCTCAAGGGTGACGGACCGGGGCAGGGCGGCAGCGGCGGGGGCAAGGTCACAACGCAGGTTTTTGGAGTCAAAGGTACGGGTACAAAGTTTGTTTATGTCTTCGACCGCTCAAAAAGCATGGAAGGGTATGATGCCCGCCCTTTGTTGGCAGCCCGGCAGGAGTTGATCAGGAGTTTGCGGTCGCTCGGGGACAAACATCAGTTCCAGATTCTCTTCTACAACGAAGACGTGACGATGTTTAAACCGGGGCAGCAAGGGCTGCTCCATTTCGCGACGGACGAAATCAAGGACCAGGCTTATCAGTTCGTCAATCGGGTGCGCGGCGATGGAGGAACCGATCACCTCAACGCGTTGCAGCGGGCGCTGGCACTTAAACCGGATGTGATTTTTTTCCTGACCGATGCCGAAGGAGGTTTCACGCCGGTCGAGCTCAACCAGATCGGCCGTTGGAATCGAGCCGCGACCGTGATCAATGCCATCGAGTTCGGTGAACAGCAGGGCCGTGACCGATCGCTCGAGCGGCTGACCCGCGAAAACGGCGGCCAGTACATTTTCAAGGACATCCGGACGCTGAAGCTGGAATAGAAATCACAATCGGAAGTGTGAGTTTTGATGTTACCTATGGGCAGGCTGCTGTTGCGACAAGCAGTGAAACGAACCCAGGCCAACGGTCAAATTCAACGAATCCAGTGCCACCAGACGATGGTTCGGAAACAGCGGTGTCAATGCTTCCATCGCCAACTCGTCGTAGCGAGCAACCCCGAATTGGGGCACCACGACCAACCCGTTGCAAATCAGAAAGTTGCAATAGCTGGCAGGAATCCGGCGGTCGTGTAAGTGAATCTCTGGCGGGACGGGCAGCGGGATCAAGCGGCAATCGGTCAAACTCGCTTTCATTAGACCCGAACGCAAGTCATCCAGATTTTTTGCTACCGCAGGAAATTGAGGATCGCTCTCGTCATCGATCCAGGCATAGACAATCGTGCGGTCGTCCGTGAATCGGGCAAGCTGATCAATGTGGCCGTCCGTGTCATCTCCTTCAATCGCATCGCCAGTCAACCAGATAATATCTTTCACGCCCAAATGATGTTTGAAAATGGTTTCGACGTCTGACAGCGACGAGTTCGGATTTCGGTTTGGATCGAGCGCGCACGTTCGAGTGCAAAGCATGGTTCCCGAATCGTTGACTTCGATGCCTCCTCCTTCAAAACACAAATCGGGCGACACAACAGGGATCCCCAGGTGTTCCGCGACGCGCGTTGCGACTTGCTGGTCCTGGTCGAACGGCGGATACTTGCCGCCCCAGGCATTGTAAAGCCAGTTGATTGCCGTCAATTGACGGGCCGAGTCATCGATTACAAAAGTCGGTGCATAGTCCCGCGCCCAAGCATCGTTGGTCGGGATGGGAATCAGGTTGATGTTGTGAAGGTTGCCGAACGCGGTGCTGGCCTGATCGAAAGCACGATCAGCACCCATCACGTTGACCGGTTGGACCGAGGCAATCGTTTTGGCCAATGCCACGAATTCGGCTTGGGCCTCCGCCAGGTTATGCGGCCAGGTTTCATCATTGTGGGGCCAGCTAAGCCAGGTGGCGGCTTGAGGTTGCCATTCGGCGGGCATCCGATATTGAGTCATGGTCTAACTTTCAATGAACCGCTTGGTCAGGTCGCCGTAAGCATCAATACGCCGGTCTCGCAGGAACGGCCAGTGTGTTCGCGCCGTTTCGATCAAGCTCATATCGCATTCGACGATCAGGGTTTCCGGTTTTTCGCCAGCAACTTTCAACATATTCCCATAGGGATCTGCCACAAAAGAACTCCCCCAAAACTCGATGTGATCCTCGACGCCTGAGCGGTTCGGCGCGACCAGAAAAACGCCATTGGCGATCGCGTGCGAACGCATCATCGTCTGCCAGGCGTTGCGTTGGGATTCGCCGTATTGTGCTTTTTCAGGTGCTTGCCAGCCGATGGCTGTCGGATAGATCAGAATCTCGGCACCGTGAAGCGCGGTGAGACGCGCGGCTTCAGGGAACCACTGATCCCAGCAAATGCAAACCCCAATCTTGCCGACGGAAGTGGAAAACGATTTGAAGCCGAGATCCCCTGGCGTGAAGTAGAATTTTTCGTAAAAGTAAGGATCGTCAGGAATATGCATTTTCCGATAGATGCCCAGCAAACTCCCATCGGACTCGATCACGGCGGCTGAGTTGTGAAACAGGCCGGGTGCCCGCCGCTCGAAGATACCGGCTACAATCACAACCTTGTGCTTTGCCGCAGCTTCGCAAATGGCGTCGATCGTTGGGCCGGGGATGGGCTCGGCCAGATTAAATTGCTCGTGGTCTTCGGACTGACAGAAGTACAGACCTGCGAAAAGCTCTTGCAGACAAATCAGTTGAGCTCCTTGGTTCGCGGCCTGTTCGATCAGCTTGACCGTTTTCTGCACGTTTTGCTGGACATTGGCGGTACAATCGGTTTGAATCGCGGCGACAGTGACTTTTTTCATGAAAGATTCGTCGGTTGTGGATTAGGATAAAATCAGGCAGAATTTTAGACCAGTTCGCGAAATATCCAACCCCGCGACGGCACAAACTTATTTGAAATGATGTACAGAAAACCCACCTTCGGACTTTTCATTTCGGGCACTGATACCGAAGTCGGCAAAACGTATGTCGCGGCCGCCATCGCTCGACAGCTTGTTTCTCAAGGTTATCGGGTCGGCGTGTATAAGCCGATTGCCAGTGATTGTGTTTCCGATGGCAAGGAATTGGTTTCCGAAGATGCTTTTGCGCTGTGGGAAGCTGCCGGACGACCGCTTCACTTGAGCGCGGTCTGCCCGCAACGTTTTCCACACGCGTTGGCACCGCATCTGGCGGCTCGGCAAAACGGTGAGGAAGTGAGTGCGGAGCTGCTGCGCAGCGGCCTGTCGGTGTGGGCGGACGAATGTGATGTCGTGATCGTCGAAGGGGCAGGGGGGTTAATGTCCCCCACGACCGACGATGAGTTCATCGCAGATTTGGCCTATGATCTGGGATATCCCGTCGTGATGGTGGCTCCCAATGTTGTGGGGGTGATCAACCAGTCCCTCTCCGCCTTGATTACGGCAGCCAATTTTCGCGACGGACTCAATGTGGCGGGGATCGTGCTCAACGATACGCGACGTTTCGATCGGGATGTCAGTAGGGACAGTAACCGCGAACAGATTGCGGCTCGTTCGGTTGCGCCGGTCATCAGCCGTTTGCGATACAAGGCGAACGAGTTCGACGAGCCGATCGACTGGATGGAGATCGCGCGAATGCCGAAAGCAGTGATCGAGTCGGGTTCAGGTAAGGCGAAGGCGATTTGTTGATCTATCGTCGGCTGCGCCAATACGTGGCCAAAGCTTCCGAACGAATTTGACTCCATGGAGTCATCGTTGCCATCCCTGATTGTAGTTTAGCGACCCGCCGCTCAAGTTCTGCTTCCCAATCCGGATGCAAAGAAACATCCAGATCGTCCGGGACAGAGTTCCACAATGCATTGATAAGTCTTACCTGGTCATGAGGCGATAGCTGAAGAGCATTGTCAAGTACCGAATTAAAATCGATCATAGGATTGCCTTGGTGAAACGTGTTGAACTCATTATAGTTCTTTGTCGATCTAGGTGCAAATAATCCTAACATCTGTAACCTTACCTGCCGGTCGCAACGGAATAAATTCCGTTGTATTCCTACAAAGCCAAAGGAGGCGCCAAATGGCTGAAACGACGATCTTCAAGAAAATTATCGACCGTGAGATTCCTGCTGACATCGTCTACGAAGACGATTTATGTCTAGCATTTCGTGACATCTCACCCAAGGCGCCCGTGCATGTGCTGGTCATCCCCAAGAAGGAAATCGAAAACGTTGCGGCATTACAGCCGGAGGATCAGGCTTTGGCCGGACATCTGTTGTTGCAATGCGGCCACATTGCCCGGGAGCTGGGGATTGAGGAATCTGGCTATCGTGTGATCGCCAACTGCGGAACCCACGGCGGGCAATCCGTGAACCATCTGCACTTTCATATCCTCGCTGGACGCCAACTGAAATGGCCGCCGGGGTAGAACATGGACCAAATAAATTCCGTTCTCTATCGGGGGCGGGACGCCATTCTGGTCGATGGGGTAGTCGGTTGCGATACGCGACCTCGTGCTGCTGCATAATGCGTGGTGTTGCCCATCGATCCGCGCGGACTACTGGAACACGTCGAACAACCTGAGCCGGCGGCCGGAACGCTTGAGTGATAAACCGGGCTTTCAACATGGTCCTCGAAGTAGCCATCCGAGCAACTGTCACAGCAACCGCCATCGTTGAAACGGCCGTAGCCTTGTAATCGCGAGATCAAGCTGCCCGGCGTCCAGCGAAAGGCTCCGGAAGAGACACAAAAGGGCTGGCTCTTCACGGCGCCGCCGACAAACTGATCACCACAGCAGGGATCATGACAATCCGGAGGAGTGCTGATCCACTCACCGACATAGACTTCACCGCACCCGCCACCACCACAGGTCAGTTGCCGTTTGACATTTTGAAAAGGAGCGTAAGGGATGGGCCGGCCAGCGGTTCCATCACAATCCTGACAATGCTGGACGCAACCTGGCCCCATACTCATGGGAGTGCAACAGCCGACCGTTCCTGTTCCCACCAGCCCAATCGTCAATAAGGCCAGCATCGTGGTACATTGTTGAGACTTGAGAGCGATACGATTTGTCATTTTTAACTGCATAAATACCATCCAGTCCTTTGGCCCCTCTCGTAGCAGCGCCCCAGAAGCGAGAAACTCTCTACGGTCAATCGACCACTGCCAGACATGGCAGTGGCTACGGGAGAGGTATCGGCATTCAAAGTCCGCTCAATCCAGAAAATCGTTATAATCCGCAAAAATTAACAACCTGCGAGCTGTAAAAAATGAAACTGAAACGATGTTTTTTGGGAATTGGAGGATTGCTTGCAAGCATCCTCATCGCTGGATGCAGCGATCCGCAGGCAAAGCGGTTACATGGAGAATGGGGAATCGCCTCAGCCAACCACCTTTCAAAAAGGTTGGGCCAGTCCGCTGAAGAAAACTCCGAAACAGAAAGCCCGGAAGAGAGAGAAACTCCCCGCATGCGGCTATACTTTCAGTCCAGCGGCAAGCTGCGAACGATCACCGAAATCGGAAAAGTCGCGCCCATTCCGAAGGAAGGACGCTGGAGGTTGTTGTCGTTCGATGAATCATCGCAGCGAATGCAAATCGAATGCACGCTTGGCCAACAGACCACCGAACACGAAGTCCGTTTCGTCGATCCCGATACGATCGAACTGGTGCCTCCCAACATGGCGGGCACGGAAGTGAAAGTCAAATTTGAACGGATCCAATAAGACCCCAGCCTCTATCAACCATCAGCCATCAATGATCGGTCGTCCATTCTGCCATCCTGTTCCAATGCTCCAATGATCGAGCCTCAATCTCCTATATCCAATCTGTTTTCGCCCTTGATGGTCTTCCGCAGTTTTCTCACGGTGGCATCGGGAGTTGTTTTTTCTCAGATGGTTTATTTGGGGATTGCGTTCGCGTTGGGTTATTTTTTCTTCCCGGAGTTTCTGGAGTTTTTTAAACTGGACGACGAAGCCCAGAAAAAGATAGTTGCTGAAGACCTCGAATCGGTTATCTCGATGAAAATGTTTCTGGCTCACCTGGTGCTGACCGGAGGTGTGCTTTTCCTGGTCGGATGGTTCTCGGCCTCCGTGGCACCGTTTGCGCATTTTCAGCACGGGCTGTTCATCGCCGTTTTAGTGTTTGTTTCGTTTTTGCAAACGTTTATGGCTGACCCACCAAGCAAGAAGTTTATGGACCTGGCCTTCATGATGGTGCTGCCGATGTGTGTTTTGCTCGGAGCGAGGAAAGCAAGTGCGGCGCTGGCCGAGCAACCGGAGGAATAGAAAGTAGGGTGTGTGCAGCGGTCGTGCTGGCCCTGGTACTTAATGGGACATTGCAAGCCATGCAGAACCTGGCAATAAGGTACACGATCGAACGACCGCGTAACACACCACCATGGGGAAATCTGGAACTGGAACGATGCACACACTGTCCCGAATCGATCCGTTCCTCCATTGGATGTTCCTGACCGGATCCGCAGCGATCCTTCTTATCTCGTTCTGTTTGCGGAGTGATGAATCGGGAATTTATTACCCTGGGACAAACCATAAACTTCCTCCTACGTGCGGCTCAAAATTGTTCTTGGGAGTCGATTGTCCGGGCTGCGGGATGACGCGAGCATTCGTTGCCATCAGCCAAGGGAGGTTTGCACGGGCTTGGGAACTGAACCGGATGAGCTTTCTGGCGTACGCCTTGGTGGTCGTACAAGTTCCCTGGCATACGATACAACTGGTGAGGCTGGCCAGGCGCCGTCCTCCGATGCAATGGAAGGGAATTTACCTCCTGCCGCTGGGTCTGTCCGGGCTGTTGCTGGTGAACTGGCTGTTGAAGATGGCAGGGGTGTAGTCGCAGACTATCGATTAGGCGACCGGCAGAAAAAAAAGTATCCTAGTGTAGGCGAGTCGCTCCGCGACTCGCAACTCAGCGTCTGGGAAGCACAATACTGCTTGGGTAAACTTTTACCTGCCGGTCGCCTTAGTTTCCAGCTCCAGCCACTTCTCCGTCGTATCCCGGTCAGCGTTGCGGCAGAGGTCTTCGAGCTGGTTCGCGATTTCGGCCAGATCACCTCGCCAGACTTCATGTTCGATGTCGGGCGGAGGAAGATCGGCCATCTCGTCCAGTAACAGAATCATTCGCAGCAGGTGCCGGAAAATAATGCCTTCCTGCTTTTGGAGTTTGTTGGCTGTGATGTATTTGTTGAAGTCCGTGCCATACTGCAAAACTTCGCCCGCAACCCACACGGGTGTGATTTTCACATCGTCAACGCCGGGAAAGTCGTACAGAAACAAACGATGCAGTTTGTACGGTAACGTCAGGATCGGCACGTACACATCCTCGTCGCGGCGATCGTCCGTTTCATCGTCCTCATTTTCACGCTGTTTGAACGCTCCCAGCTCTTCGGCCGTTGCCAAACCCAGTTTCAGCAACATCGCATCGAGCCGATTCGTCGCCAGCGGTCCAGGTGGCAGCACATCCGGTTTCGGAATCCGTACTGCACCGCCGAGCGAAGGGGATAGTTCTAGAATACTTTCGAACGCCATGATGCGTTCGTTCTGGTCTGCGATCCCCAGGTGCTTGGCCAGAAAAACCGCGTACAGCGGATGCACCCCGCGCAGCATTAACAAATCCTGCATCATCTCCGTTGGCTTCGCCAGAACCGGCTGGTATTCGGGAGCCTCATTCGTAGCACGGATTTCATTCCGCGCCTTGACCGAGTCATTTCCTGTCGAGTTGCCTGTTGTTCCCGTTTTGCCAAGGAATGAACCTGGTGCGGCGGGCGCATTTCGCTGCCCAAGATCAAGCAGCAGTGGTTGATCTTCAGTGGGTTGGGTGTCCTGATCGGGTGGATCATTCGACTCAGGTTCAGAATGGGATGAATTCCGTTCGACCGGCGGCTTGGGATCGAGCGTAACATAGCCGCCGCGCCACAGCGTCATCAGTTGTCGATTGAGTTGCCGCTGAGCTAACTCCTTCGACCGCGGATCAAGCAATCGACCGGCGACCAATTTCCGAATCAGTTCCACTTGCGATGACGCATCGAGCATATAAACCAGCAATCTCCACGACAGTGGACCGCGGCTGGCCAGATCCGCCGCTGGCGATGCCACCAGTTTCTCGAATTGTTCCTTCGTCCAGTACTGTTCACCCTCGCGGCGCTTGGGCTGTTTCTTTTTCAAGTCCTTTTTGGCCTTCATCAAGCCAGGATCTTTTGTGTCCTCCGGAATCGAGTCGTACTTTTCCTTCCACCGAAGAATCTTTACATCGTCTTCGTGCGGCAACGCGATGACATAGCCGTGGTCGTCGTACTGAGGCCGGCCCGCTCGACCAAACATTTGTTTAGCGGAACTGGATTCGATCACCTTCATCTTTCCAGGTGGGCCTTTGAGTAACGTCGGTAAAACGACGCTGCGCGCGGGCAAGTTAATGCCGGCCGCGAGTGTCTCCGTGCAGACACAAACCGAGAGTAATTTTTCTTGAAACAATTCTTCCACAATGCGCCGGTAGCGCGGCATGACGCCGGCGTGGTGAACGCCGATGCCGCGAATCAGTATCTGTTTCAATTTCGGTCCGGCACCTTGCGACCAATCATGGCTTTCAAGCCGCTTCGCAAGTTGCTTTTGTTGTTCGCTCGTAACGCACTGTTTGCCCTTGAGCAGTTCCGCCACGGTCCAGCACTGCTCGCGATTGAAACAGAACAGCAACGCAGGCGTCAATGACGTTCGGTCGTCGCCGGTCACCATTTTCTCGATTTGATCGGGCAGCAATTCGTCTTCGATCCAGGAATAACTCAGCGGAACTTTTCGTTCATCCGATTGGACCAGTTTCAATCGCCGACCGTGGGTTCGTTGCAACCAGTTGGTAAACTCAAGTGCATTGCCAACGGTTGCGGACAACAGGAGTGTTTTGACGGACTGCGGCAACAGGCTCAAGCCGAACTCCCAGACGATGCCGCGTTCGAGATCGTTGAAGCTGTGAAATTCGTCCATCACCACGGCCCACACATCGCTGAAATCGAAGGCTTCGGTGTGCAACAAGCGGTTGAGCAAAATCTCTGCGACCACGACCAGGATTTTTGCGTCCGGATTGATTTTTCGGTTGCCCGTGACCAGGCCGACGTCTTCGGGAAAGAAACCCCAGCTCACGACCTTGGCTTGCAGCTCGCGAAATTTCTGATCGGTCAACGCGATCAGGGGGGTGGTGTAGTAGGCGGTCTTGCCCAGTTGCAGGGCTTCGTAAATCGCGGCTTCCGCGATGAGGGTTTTGCCAGTGCCGGTGGGGGCACAAACGAGCACACCCTGGTCTTCGGTAAACCAGGCCAGCAGCGATTCTTCCTGGACGGGGTACGGTGAGAACGCCAGCGAGTCAAAATATCGCTCTGCAATTTCATCACGTCGGGTTTGGAGGTCAGGTACGTTTGTCACAGGAACCAATGGTCGTTAAATAGAGTCCAAAAACTTAAAATAAGTCGTGTTTAGAGTGAATGAGTCCTACATCAATGCGTTCTGTACAAAGTCCGGGATCAAGACGGCGTAGGGTGGTTGGCCCGCGGGGAATCGGCAGAGCGCGACCACAAATCGGCCTTTCGCAACCAACCGAGTCTCTTCCTGCGAAGTTGCTTCCATCGAGATCACAAAATCGTAAACGAGTTGCTTGCCGTCCATTTCCACCAGCGACAATTCTACCGTGACCTCGTCGTCGAATCGGATGGG
The DNA here is from genome assembly GCA_964414815.1 of uncultured Pirellulaceae bacterium. Classification (GTDB taxonomy): domain Bacteria; phylum Planctomycetota; class Planctomycetia; order Pirellulales; family Pirellulaceae; genus Mariniblastus. The sequence goes on from CAYPXY010000030.1 coordinate 12,250, forward strand.
GTGGACCACTTGTACATCGGCCGAGATGCGCGGAAAGCCGAGAATTCCCTTCTCATCGTTGAGCACCACCGACAATCCTCGCGATCGCAAGAACGCATATTCAGTCTCCTCCATCATTTTGACATAACTGGAGAAATGAGCGAACCCGCCAGCGTCCGTGTCGACGGACCGCACTCGCCAAGGGCGTTGCCAGGTTGCCAGAGGAGATTCGGTTGGATAGTCAATCATGCTGTGGTATCGGGTTGCGGGTCAGGAAATTCAGCATTCAAGGCATCCATTTTGACATGCCTTATGTTATAACTATAGAGGTAAGACTTTTCATTTTTAGCACTCGCAGGATGGATCACCAACAGCCTTTTTGAGATTCACGAGGGACTCAGGATTGAACATGATACGAACACAAAATGCCCCAATTAAGTTTTTATTGGTTTTGACGGGCTGCTGTTTGTGTCTTTCCGGTTGCAAGCAGAAAGCACCAGCGGGATCGAATGAAAACGCTGAGACTTCTGTTCTTCTGCCCGTTGATCCAGTTTCGAGTAGGCTATCAAGCGAGAGTCCCATCATGGGACAACCATCCTTGGCCGAGTTTGAGGAGCTTGTTCAGAGGTGGCGCAAAGCAGTTTTAGACGGGAATCTGGATGATATCAATCGATTGATTGATGCCGATGCGATTGCGGAACGTTGTCTCGAAGGGCTACCCATCAGTGGAGCAGAGCGAGAGGAACTGAAGACCCGGGTGGCCAATCGTCTTGCATCGAAGCTGACCTTACCCTTTCCAAATCAAGGTCCTGAGGCTGGAAGCTATCAATTTGTCCGGGCAGTGATGCGCGGGACAGAAGTTCACGTGATTATGCGGGTAATTGCTCACGATGGAATGCTGAATTATCAAGATCTCCGTTTTTCACAAAAGGGTGATCATTGTCGAGTCGATGACATCTACTTGGCGGGCTCAGGTGCATCCATGAGCGACTTAATGCGACTAGTGATCGCGCCCACAATTTCCAGTGAGCGCTCGGGGGTGGCGGGACTTTCCGGTGAACGCAAACAGCATGTGGAGGATATCGAATTGCTGGGTCGTTTATCGAACGCGATCAATCAAATGGATTCCAGAAGTGCGCTGGATTACTATCAAAGGTTGTCGCCCACTGGCAAACGAAATAAAATGGCTATGGTGCTGCGATTGCAGGCCTATGCGATCAGTCCTGTTGAAGATTGGAATAAAGAATCCGATGCCGCTTACATTGCGGCCATTACCGAGTATGAGAAGGTGTATCCGACCGATTCAGCGTTAGCGTTGCTGCTCATGGACAAGGCAGCGTTGACGCGTGACAAGGAGTTGGCGCTGAAAGCAAAAGCATTGATCGATGCTTGGACGGGGGGAGATCTTTATGTCAATCTTGTGGTTGCAAGTACTCTTTCGGGATGGGGAGAGATTGAAACAGCCAAGAGTCTGATGGTCGATGTTGACCCCAGTGATTTCGGGATTGCCATTGCACATAAATATCGTTTGATCTATAGCTTGGCACTGCGTGACCATGCAGACACGGCCAGACAGTTGACCAGTTTGCGGGACAAGTATGGTCAGCTATATGACAAAGAACGCATTCGTGTGAATCCCGATTTTCATGAGTTTGTGAAATCAGAAGAATATCAGGCTTTGCCGCGATAGGACGCAACTTCCGTAACGATCATGCCCGTTTACGTTTACGAAATCATACTGCCGGACGGTTCCGTCGGCGAAACGTTTGAAGTCCTCCAAAAAATGAGTGACCCGCCGCTGGAAGTCCATCCCGACACCGGGCAGGCCGTTCGCCGGGTGGTCACTGCGCCGAACGTGATGGGCAAGTGGTCGGAGTCAGGGATGTCGACCAGCCTCAGCGATAAAAACCTGGCTGAGAAAGGGTTCACCAAGTACGTCAAGGCCGGTGATGGAAAATATGAAAAAGCCGCTGGCCAGGGGCCGGATGTGATTTCCGCAGATTGATAGCCGCCGGGTGGGCTGGTGGATTTCTCTGCTATCACGGTTGATAATATTCGAATCATAACCCGAAGCGTAAGCGAGGGACCGCGTTTCTTCCCTCGCTTACGCTTCGGGTTATGATTTCCACCAGGCAAGCCGCCGGGAGTCGCTACGGCGAATCATTCCGCCAAATTGATCAACGGCACGCCATCCGGTGTTGGCATGCTCCAGGTCTGATCGGGATTTCCGTAGAACGCATTGACCCGGTACTTGCCGGCGCTGATCACCATTTGCATGTCGTCACCTTGGGGCGTCCTGACATACAGATCGATTCGCTGAGGCAGACTGACTTGCTGTTCAGGAAAGTAATTGAACTGACTGGATTTCGCCCAGGCAATCCGCTGGTTGTTGGCATCATAGAGCGCCTGTTGATACACCAGCGCGGACTTGGGATCAATCCACATCACGCGAAGCACCCGGCCGTTGGGTGTCCATCGAATCGTGTTGAGTTTCAACAAACCTGTCTCATCCGTATAAGGTCCCTGATGCGAATCGCCCGGATGAAACTCGACCAATCCGGACGCATCGATAATCCATTGGGGATCGATCGGCAGGTCAATTCGATCCTGCAGACGATGATAGTCGTTTTGCCGAGCATAGTAGATCGCCGGTGGTGGCTGGCCGGGAATCGCGGCTTTATTCCAGATCCAGAACAGCTCGGAATTACTGCCTACATCGACTCCCAGTTCCGTAATGCCCCCTACTCCCGCCTTGAGCCGCATCCGATTGGGGCGTTCGATGGCCAGCGTTCCCGACAGCCGTGGCGCGCCGGGCAGCTCGATCGTAATATTGCTTTGCAATTGGTTGACTCGCGATGCATGGTCATTGATCCGGGCGATCAGTTCGGCTTGGGACGGCATCGCGTTAAATACAACGGGGGCTGGCGTTGCTTTCGCGCTGAAGCCGCGCATGATCTGACAACCGGACAAAAATGGCAACCCAATGCTCAACAGAACCAACGCCCAGCGCAGCCCGTTGATCGAGAAAAAGGCTTTCGCTGGCGGGTTGCAATTCATGAACTCGATGGGAGCCCTATTCCTCATGTGGTTCCTTGTCTCCATCATCCGATTCGGGTCGGTCGGTAAACAGCTTCTCCGTCAACTCGTCCTGAATCTCTTTCATGCGAGCAGGTGGGATTTCGACGACGGGAATCTCGTAGTCGATCTTGTCTCGCCGGTTCTCCAGCCGCAAAATGGACTCGTCCGGCTCGTGCAAAGTCTCTTTAGTAGACAAGATTCGCTTTTGAGCCAATAGCAAGGCGGTCATATACGCCAAATCGGCGGTTTCAGTATGCTGTCGGACTTCGTCGAAATAAGCCAGCAACTGTTCGCGAGATGCCCAATAGATCCGCGATTTGTCCCGCGGAGCAATACTGGTTTTCCACCAGCCAATACAATTTTCCGGCGGGCCGTCCCAACATTCGGGCGAAAAATCAAGCCGAACCGAATCGTCGCCTTCTTCGATTAACGCCGAATAGAACTCTTCACCCGGCTGCAGCACCCGATCGCATTTCGAGCATCGCTTCGTGCTGTTGCGAAAATCGTAGTTCAACATTTTGGGCAAATTGGAGAAGGTTGAAATATTGGGTAGGCCGAAACAAGGAGATTTGTTTGTTATACTGAGGTATGCTGAGCGACCGAAGTTCCGGCTGCGCGATAGTAGCAGCTATTTAAGGGTGGCTCAATACATTTTGTTCTCAAAACCTGCCATGACAGACGTGGATGTCTGTCCCACATCCAATATCCATGTCGGTCAAAATCGGTTCATTTATATCAGCGATCAAGAGCCATGCCGGGCAGTATTCGGCGAAGACCGATACCGAGGTGCGCGAAGAAGCCCTCAACCTCGCCTTCGAATCCCGCAAAACCGAGCGGTTGGCGACCGACTTGATTGCCCGCGTGTTTGCGCTGGTTCAAATGGCAGCCGAACGCCATGTCAATCTGAGGCACTATGATGTTCAGTTGATGGGAGGCTGGTCGCTGGTGCAGGGGCACATCGCCGAAATGCGAACGGGCGAGGGGAAAACGTTGACCGCGACCTTGCCGATGGTCGTTCAAGCCCTGCGCGGCAAAGGAGCATTACTGGCGACCACGAACGACTATCTGGCTAACCGCGATGCCATGTGGATGCAGCCCATTTATCGGGCACTCGGTTTGAAGATCGGAGTGATCCAGTCCGAGATGTCCCGCGAACAGCGACGCGCAGCCTATCAGTGCGATGTCACGTACGGCACCATGAAAGAGTTTGGCTTTGATTTTTTGCGAGATCATTCCTTTGCTCGCGAACAGAAGCAGCGGCAATTCTGGTACGGCGGATCGGCGGGTGGTGCCGGGACTCCTTCGACAAATTTGCCTGTCCACCGCGAGCCTTATTTCTTGTTGATCGACGAAGCCGACAGCATTTTGATCGACGACGCGCGGACGCCGTTGATTATTTCGGCGGCAGAAGACGGCGCCACGCACGACCAGCAGAAAATGCTCTACAGTTGGTCTGCGATTCACGCTCCCAGTTTCAATGAAGACGCCGAATACTGGTACGATCGCGAAAAAAGAAAAGTCGATTTGACACCCACCGGCACGGCGCTGGTTCGAGCACTTTCCAAACCGCCCGAACTTGCGGGGGTCGGGCTGCTGGAAATGTACGACTTCATGGAACGGGCGATTCAGGTGGATCGCGACTTTCAGCTCAACCGCGATTATGTCATTCGCGATGGCGAGATTGTGATTGTGGATGAAGCGACCGGGCGGATCGCAGAAGGTCGTCGCTGGAGTCGCGGCATCCATCAGGCCATCGAAGCCAAGGAACAGGTCGAGATCACCATGGATACTCACACGCAAGCCAAAATCACGGTTCAGGCATTCGTCAGTCGATTTGCGAATATCTGCGGCATGACCGGAACCGCTTATTCCTCTCGCCGCGAGTTCAAAAAAATCTACCGCACTCCGGTGTCTGTCATTCCAACCCATCAACCCATTCGCCGCGTCGAGTTGCCGGTCAAGTTTGCGTTGACCGAAGTTGAAAAGTTTCAACAACTGACGGGCGACGTATTTGAAATCCATCAAGCGGGGCGCCCCATATTGATTGGGACTCGGTCGATTGCGAAATCGGAGTTGCTGAGCCACATTTTTAATCAAGCTGGGCTGCCTCACGATGTTTTGAACGCCAACCAAATCGAGCGCGAAGCCGAGATCGTGGCCGGCGCGGGACAGCGTGGCAAAATCACGGTCGCGACGAACATGGCGGGTCGCGGAACGGACATCAAAATCGATGATGAAGTCCGCGAACTCGGCGGGATTCATGTCATCGGAACCGAAATGCACGAATCCGCGCGCATTGATCAGCAATTGTTTGGTCGATGCGGTCGTCAGGGCGATCCGGGAACGGTACAGCTCTATTTTTCCGCCGAGGACAAATTGCTCGATTCGGCGTTTGGAAAAATGAAAGCCGACGGACTCCGCAAAAAGGGTCAATCGCGTCCACTTCATTATTGGCATCGACTTTTCCAGAAAGCCCAGCGCGAGGTCGAGCGTCAACATTTTCGTTCACGACGAATTCTGATGTATAACGAAAAGCAGATCGCCAAATCACAGCGAGAGATGGGTTTGGATCCGATTCTGGACAATTTCGAGTGACTACCACAAATGCCATTGCGAAAACGTGACGACGTAGATTCCCAATAACAGATTCGTCACGGCATGCGCGATCACGCAGTCCCAGAGGTTCCCTGTTCGCAGCATCAACCACGTCACAAGCCCGAACCAGACCATCGCGGCCAGGGCTTCGCTTGGATGGGTCAGCACGCCGTAGATGGATGGCGTCAAAATCATGAACCTGGATAGGGTCTTTAAGCTGACTTGATCCCAATCGGGGGCCTGTAACCAGCGAATCAACCAGCCGCGTAAAAACATCTCCTCGATGATCGGGACGAAGATCGACATGAGCGTGAACCTCAGTATCAGAAACACTGTTCGGAGCTGCGAGTCGGTCAGCGATTCAAACGGGTTGAACGATGATCGGGCCGCCCACGTTTCCAGTCCTACTGCCGACAATAGTCCGTGCTCGATCTGTAGATGACAGATTCCGATCCATAGTACGACGCCCACCGCTCCGACCCATACCGACAACCATGAAAACTTCAGCGGAAAATGCCGGAGGTAAATATCGCGAAAATAAAACAACAAACTGCATGCGATCACGACTTGCGCCCCGATCATCCAGAGGAACCGCTTTGCAGTTGCGGGGTCTGCGAAATTCGATGGATAGCGATTCGCGACGATCATGAAAACCGCAAAGGGCAAAGTGAAAGCGAATGTGTCGCGAATGAGACGATCTGAAGACGTTGGCATAGAAGTTGCTAAAAATAGTTGCAAGCAGTTTAACGCAAAGGCGCAAAGACGCGAGGGCGCAAAGATAAAGGAGTAACTTCGTTTAAAAGGACCATTCCATTGCGACCTTGCGTCATGGCGGCTTTGCGTTCCATTGATCGTGGCAATAAGACCTCAACTACAATCGGAAATTCTCATTGATCCACCACCAGATTCTTGCACCCAATGATCGATTGCCAGCATACACGCGGGCCTGGCCTCCTTGGCCGATCATGGTTTTCTCGTTGGCATCTGGCAGTGGGACTCGGGCGAAATACTGAAACTTGCTTTGATCCAGAGTGGCCACCATCTCGATCATCAAGTCGGGAGGCCGGGCGTCCGACATCCGGCCAACCGGTTGCCCCGGTTGCGGTTGCTCAAATCGCTCGCGGTCGATGGAAAGATCGGTTTCGGAAATCGATTCGACTTTGGATTCGATCGTATGGGTGGGATCGGAATACAGCCTGATTTTGACGGGTTGATCTTTCTGAGCAAACTTCACCTGGTTTTCGCTCAAGATCACCACCGCGTACCAACGCGACAAATCCGCGACTTCACACAAGCGGTTGCCGACTTGTAATACGGTTGAATCGTGCTTTCCCTCAAGCACCGGCGTATCGTCGATGTCTTCGAGTTCTTCCGGGCTTCGTTTTTGATGTTTAAACGGGGTCGCCAGCACGGTTCCAGAAATCGGGCTGAGGATCGTCATTTCGGAACGTTTTTGCCGGATCTGGTTCGACATTTCGATCAGCTTCGATTTTTCCGAAGTAATTCTGGGAAGCTGAGCCAAGGATCGCGTCAATTGTTGCGTGCCCCGTTTGTGGATCAGATTCTCTTCAAGCTCCTTTTCCTTGATCTGGGATCGAATATCCAGCAATTCAAGATCCAGCTCGATATTCTGTAGCTCCGCCAGTGTTTGTCCGGCGATGACCTGATCTCCCGGTTTGACGAGCAATGTCTTCAATGTTCCCGGCTGCCGAATCCAGACGGTTTCAATGTCGCTCGGCATTGCGATCAGTTTGCAGCGAAGATAATGCGGATACGGAATGAACAAAATCAATCCCAGAATCGACAACCCCACGGCGAGGATGGTTCCGAATTGTTTCTTCTTCACTTGATGCATTCGGCCGGGGACAGACATATATCGATACAATTTATACAGCGGCATGCCGAGCATTCCGGCGATCGAAAACAACGCGATTCCAATCCCGATCGATTCTACACCATACGGTTCAAGAAATCGAAGCAGGAACATGATGATCGCCGTCAAAATAAACCACCGATAGCAAAATGCCGCGCTCGTAAACAGGGCGAATGCCCAGGGTCGATTGGTTGGCATCAACTGATCGTCAGGAATTTCGAGCCCCAACCAGTGCCGCCCCAGCAAGGTCGTCAACGCCTTGTTTGCCTTTTGATGAAGGTTTGGAATCTCCAGCAAGTCGCTCAAAATGTAGTACCCGTCAAATCGTAACAGCGGGTTCCCGTTGAACAGAATCGTACTGATCGAGCAGACCAGCATCACCCGCAGGCAGATATCCTGCACCAGTCCCGGCTGCACAAACCACCAGACAAACGTTGCCATCGTCGCGAGAATCACTTCGACATACATCCCCGCCGCTCCAATCGCGGCTCGATGCCATTTGTTGGTTAGTCTCCAACTGTCGGAAACGTTGCAATACAGGCACGGGGTCAGTACCAATAGCATAAATCCGATTTCATGGCACTCGCCGCCCATGCGTTTACATGACAGTCCGTGACCCAGTTCGTGAAAAATCTTTGTAACGGCGATGACGACGATGAACAAATACCATTGCCGGATATCAAAGAACTGATCGAAACCCGGCAGCTTGCTTTGAAACGCCGCCCAGTTCACAACGACCGACATCAACGCCACACTTGCCACGCTCAGAGTGATGACGACTGCGGTCGGTGTAAACAACCACCACGTGTATCGAATCAGCCAATTGAGAAACCCTTCCGGATCAACACCACGAAACCGAACCGCAAGGATGTTGGAGCACTTCTGGAATAATTCCAGTCGTTTGTTTTTTCGACCTCGCTTGAGCAGTTCGATTCCTTGCCCCGGCATCTCGGATGTTACCAGGCCATCTTTGTGTAGCCGTGTCAGGACCTGCTGTAAGTCATTTCGCGTGATCCGTTTGGGTGCGTATTGCTTGTGATAGTCTTCCTGCAATTGATCGATGGACCTAGTGCCGTCGAGCCGTTGCAACAAATAAAAAACGTGGGGCGGAAATTGATAGTACTTTTGCGCCAGCGGATCCTTGACCACCCAGTACTCGACTCCCTGATACGTCACCCGGTTGTACACCAAGTCGGGCCGCATTTTCAGCCGGACCGGCGGCGAGGCAGGTGGTGTCGCAAGGTTGCCCGGTTGATGACCGGTGGGAATGATGGACATCAGTGGTCTTGTCGATTTTATATTGTATAATATATCACAAAAATGCCGCGTGTGTTGCTAAAACCCTTCTTCGATACGTTCCAGGTTTGGGAAGCGAAATAAATTCCGTTCTACGATAGTTGTAAATAAAATCTCTTCAATTATCCTGATTTGTATTGTCTGGAAAGAATCATTTGTGGGAGAGAAGAGAATGATCAAGAGTTTTGGATTGGCAGCGCTGCTCGTTTGTATCGCCGCCGTTGCAAATGTAAATGCTCAGTTTACTACTGATAAAGATGCCTTTATCGGCGGGTTGGTGGGGGCACACTACGAGGAAGGGTTCGGCTCCCTTTCTCCTGGGCAACAGGTGAGTTGGGTTGCTCCGGGGGAAAATGGTTACGGGTTCACAGTAGATGCATCGGATACCAACTTGTACGGATATTCGGGATTTCTATCGGTCGATCTATCTTCAGACGATCTGGTCTTTACCTTTACTGGCGCTCCAGTGACTGCGTTTGGTGGAAACTTTTGGGGGACCGATTTCAATGGCAATCTCATAACCGGGGCGGGGGCAAACATAACCTATACAACCAACTTGGGAAATACGGAAACCTTAACCGGTGTCAACACGATTGATCATTGGCTCGGCTTCTATTCTTCTGCGGCTCTTACTTCGGTAACTATTTCTGCGAGCGGATTTGCTTGGGTGGCTGCTGACAACGTTGTACTTGGATCGGCCGTTGCGATTCCCGAACCAGGCACCGCAATTTTAGGTCTTCTGGGATTGGTTGGATGGGTAGTTAAGCGTCGCCGAAGTTGCTGATCTTTACGGAGCATTCTTCTTGAGTTTTCGCTGCAAGGTGCGGCGGGGGATATCGAGTCGGCGAGCGGCTTCAGAAATATTGCCGCCTGCGTCCGCCAGGACGCGCTGAATATGTTCCCACTGGGCGGCCGCCAGAGAAGGCGGTGGAAATTCCGAGGTGGGCGTGCTGCCTTTGCCTTCTTCAAACGCTGATAGAACTTGATCGGCATCGGCCGGTTTGGTGACGTAGCCGATCGCTCCCAGTTTGACGGCTTCGACCGCGTTCGTAATACTTCCGTAACCCGTCAGGATCACGCATTTTGTTTCCGGCGAAACCGCTCGGACTTCGCGCAACACATCGATACCGCTGTGTCCTGGCATTTTCAAGTCCAGTACGGCCCGTTCGGGTTGGTACGACTTCGCCTGACGAATGGCGGTGTCGTATCCATCGGCCACATAAACCGTCCATCCACGCTTGGTAAACGCTTTTTCGAGACGACTTCTTAGAATCTCGTCATCATCAACGATTAATATGGTATTGCTTTCCATGGTATTGCCTCGGGTTGATCGCGAAAGCGACTCTGAATCGATATAATCTATTTCATTCAGGATACTCATTACTCCTGCTTCAATCAACCTTTGGCTTGTTTTCAATGTCACTATTCGATGATTTCGAGGCGCAAAACCAGAATGCAGTGAAACCGCTGGCTGCGAGGTTGCGGCCACGCAATCTCGATGAGTTTGTCGGCCAACAACATTTTCTCGGACCGGGCAAACTGCTGAGGAAGTTGGTCGAGGCGGATCGGCTGGGGTCCGTTCTCTTCTTTGGCCCGCCCGGTACAGGCAAGACGACCTTGGCGCGAGTGATTGCGACGGAAACCCGGCGAAACTTTGCCCAACTTTCCGCCATCATGCACGGCGTGAAAGAGCTTCGGGAAGTTCTTCAGCAGGCCCGAGATACTTTGGCGGCGACCGGGCAGGGGACGCTCCTGTTCATCGACGAGATCCATCGTTTCAATCGAGCGCAGCAAGACGCGTTGCTTGATGATGTCGAAAACGGAGTGGTCACCTTGATCGGTGCAACCACGTCGAATCCATTCTTTGCCGTCAATGGAGCGTTGATCAGTCGAAGTCAGTTGTTTCAGTTTGAGCCGCTGAGCCGGGCGGAACTGGGAGTAGTCGTTTCGCGAGCACTCACCGATTCGGAGCGCGGGCTGGGCAAACAGAATTTGAAACTGACTGAGGAGGGAATGGATTTTCTCGCGCAGGTTTCCGATGGCGACGCCCGAAAGACGCTGGCCATCCTGGAGACGGCAGCGATCGCAGCCGTTCAAACCGGAGTTGCCGCCGTTGCTCGAACTGGAACGGAAGACAGACAGCCCCTGGATCGCGAAGCCCTGAAGGAAGCCGCAGGCAGTCGGGCGTTCCAGTACGATGCCACCGGCGACGAGCATTACGATTGTGCGAGTGCGCTCATCAAGAGCATTCGCGGAAGTGATGTCGACGCGGGGTTGTATTGGCTGGCGAGAATGCTTGAGGGAGGAGAAGATATTCGGTTTCTGTGCCGGCGGCTGGTCATTCTCGCGAGCGAAGATATTGGCAATGCCGACCCGCAGGCACTGATCCTGGCGGTGGCTTGCACGGCCGCTTGTGAGCAGATCGGATTGCCCGAATGTCAGTTGACGCTTTCGCAAACCGTGGCGTATCTGGCTTGTACTCCCAAATCCAACGCGGCGACGACGGCCATCGGTGCGGCCCGTCGCGATGTAAGAGAGCAGCGGGTGGTGCCCGTTCCAAAACATCTTCGGGATGCCCACTATCAATCGGCAAAAAAACTGGGATCGGGAACAGGCTATCAGTATTCCCACGATTGCGAAGACGGCGTCGCCCAGCAAGATTATTTGGGAGTGGACCAACAATACTATCACCCGGTGGATCGAGGGTTTGAGAAGGAATTACAGCAAAGACTCGAGACGAACCGGCAGAAGCTGGGAAAGAAAAGTTTGTAGTATCCCACAAACACGGAGATAGCTAGCACATCTGATCTACGCTTTGACGATCAAAAACGCTAATCTTCGGAGGCATTGGTAGCAAAACTGGATGGTTAATGGTTGGGTAAGGAAGACCCATATGCACTCACTCAAACAAACTTTTGTCGCGGTTGTCCTGCTGGGCGTATCGTTTGGCTTGTATCACATTTCGTTGATCCCCTCCGAAATGCCTGATGGCAATCCGCATAGCGAGAACCTTCTGGCGGAGGATGCTCCGCTGCGTTCGTCATCGTTGTTGATACCTGAAACCTCCTTTCTGCCAACAAACACTTTGCAAAACGAGCCTGGTGTTCCATCGCTGGCCAGCGTTCCGGTTGCCGGTTCTCCGTCGATCGAGCGGCCCGGGTCTTTCGACGTTCCAGCCCTTTCATCACCGACCTCCAACTCAGTTCCTGCACCGCCTGCCTTTGCGTCGCAGGGTTCGGTTCATACCTCACCTCCTGCTCAAGGAAGCAACGTGTCGGCGGATGACGGATCGCAATTCGTCCAGCGCGAAGCGGTTGCGGAAAGTCGTGATCAGGGATTGATCGAAGCGCTTAAGAACCAATCTCCTGCCGAATCCTCATCAGGAACCTTTGCCGCGCCACCGGATCGCTATGCATCGACCCGGCCGGATGTGTCGCAGTTTGAATCGTTCGCTTCACCACCTGCTAGGTCAGAAGATTCTGCACCGCTGACCGGTGGTGGCTTCCATGCGAATGTCGATGCTCAGACACCCATCGGCGGTACCGAGTCCTTGACCATCCGATCGGTTTGGGAAATCGTCGATCGTTCCGTCGAGTCCGAAGATTTTTATACGGCCTTGAAGCTGCTTTCGGGGTTCTACAAAGATCCAACGTTGACCGGCCCCCAGCGTCAACGTTTGATGGGCTGGCTCGATGCTCTGGCGGCCAAAGTAATTTTCTCTTCGGAAGATCATCTCGTGTCGCAGCCCTATGTGGCGCATGCCGATGAGTCGCTCGCCGAGATCAGCAAGAACTGGCAAGTCCCTCCGCAACTGATTGCCAACATCCATCGTGACGATGTGTCGAATCTGGATACGATTCCCGCCGGAACCCGATTGAAACAGGTCCCCGGCCCCTTTCATGCAGAACTGAATCTCGAAGCGAGAGTCATCACCCTTTTTCTGGGCGACCTTTATGCCGGCCGATTTCCTGTGGTCATTGGAACGTCGGGCGAACCCAAACCGGGGACGTTTGAAGTCGTCCTGAAATCCGAATCAGGATACACTTGGCGAGATTCCACCGGCAAGGAATTCCCACCGGATGCCGAAGAAAACGGCTACGGTCCCCACTGGATTGGGTTGTCAGGAGCCCTCTGCATCCATGCGATTCGGCAGGGCACCGAGGACGGACATGCCGGTTGTATCGGTCTGTCACAACAAGATGCGATGGATCTGTTCAGCATTTTATCCGAACAATCGAAATTCACGATTGTGCCCTGATTTCTTTTATCGAAAAGCCGGTAAGCTGGTTGTCAATATCGCCTTCATGGTGAACAATAAAACCAGAGGTATGAAACAGGTAAAGCGATGCACCCTTCTAGTGATTGAAAGCGGCGCCATGGGCGGTCGAGGTGCATGTCGGACCATTGAACGATTGCAGGTTGTACGGTGGCTAAGATTCTTGTTGTTGAAGATTCGGCGGTTGATCGGCATTTAATCGGTGCGCTTCTGAGCAAACAATTTGACTGGACCGTCGACTATGCTTCGAACGGGCTGGAGGCACTTGAACACCTTCACCGTGCCTTCGAGTCTCGTGCTGCCAGCACCACCGCTCCCGATGTGATCGTTACGGACCTTCGCATGCCGGAGATGGATGGATTGCAATTGGTCCGCGAGGTCCGGAATCGGTACCCCCATATTCCTGTGGTGCTGATTACCAGTTATGGTAGCGAGCAAATCGCAATTGACGCGTTGAGGGCAGGGGCGACCAACTTTACGCCGAAGGAATCCTTGCGGAACGACCTTGCCCGTACCGTGGACCAGGTTCTGTCGCTGGCGGAGCATATGCGATTTGATCGCAATCCTGTTTTACACCCTTCCGCAAAACAGATCGCCTTCGTGCTGGAAAACGAATCATCGTTTATTGGTCCGACGATTGAGCACTTTCAGGAGAACCTGCCCTCCTGGTCCGATCGCGACCGGCTGCAAATTGGGATGGCGCTCGATGAGGCGATTTCCAACGCCATGCACCACGGCAACCTGGAAGTCGATTCCTGTGTACGCGAAGAAAACGACGATCTGTACTACGAAACGATTCGAAAACGAAAATCACAACCTCCCTTTTGTCATCGCCGAGTTCGAATCGAAGCCGAATTTTCGGACCAGCATGTGTGTGTTCAGATCACGGATGATGGACCAGGCTTTGACCCCTCCACGATTCCCAATCCCACCGAAGAAGACAATGTGCATCGTGCGTGTGGACGCGGATTGTTTCTGATTAAATCATTCATGGATTCCGTTTGCCACAACCAAACCGGAAATCAGATTACCATGACCAAGCTGAGGAAGTAGAACGCTTGGAAGTCATGTCCAGCAGGAAGCCATGCCGCTCGTCAATTTCGCCTACGAAACCATTCCGCCGATCACCTGGGCCTATATGTCCTCGCTGTTGATGATCGCGCTGTTTTTCAAATTTAACCGGTTCTGGAGCGTACGCAATTTCGACTTGTTGCTGCTCATCCTGCTCGCGCCTGGATTGCTGATGATCGAGCGAGGAAGGCTGGGCGATTCCAGCGGGCGCTTTGAATCGCGGTCGCAATCGGTGGCACCCGAATTTCCCCCATCGCGTCCGCGCGCGTTGCACGAATCCGAAAGCCCTCCCGTCAACGGACAGATTGGCTCAGACGGAAATCAGGAAAACGGGGCCGAGAAACTTCCCACAGCCGGACAGGACGAGTCACTTTTACATGAGGCCAGCCCATGGGAGGTTCCTGATTCCGAATTGGCGAATTCCCGATCGTTGTCGCTCACCGGTGGACAGAAACTTCAGCGGTGGGGGTATATCTGGTTGTTTTCAGTCGGTGGGTTATTCATGTGTCGGATGCTGACCGATGGCAATCTAGTTCGCAAACCGGTGCTCGAGCCAAACCTGACGACCAGCGGACTGATTTTTCTGGGCATCAGTCTGATGTTTTTTCTGTTTGCCAATATTATCATCACCAAGCCAACCCCCAGCGACCTTCATGGGGCAAGGAATGCGTTGAAGTTGCTTCAGCGCCAGGCGGCCGACGAAACCGATGTGCAGCAACTTCATCGTGAAGGACCTGGGTACTGGCTTTTCAATCTGTTTCCGGTCATTTCAACCTTCAACAGCGGCAACGAGATTCTGCAAACCAATCCGGATGAAGCCGAACAGCTTTCGCGATACGTGACCGCCGCGAAGTCACTGGCGATCATCAGCCAATTGATGATCGTGCTGTCGCTGGTGTTTTTTTGTTACTGGAATTTTGGAAGCTTCAGTATCGGCGCGGGGGTTGCCACCATCTATTTGATGCTTCCCTATACTGCGATTTATACGGGGTACGCGTTACATGCGCTGCCGGCGGCGCTGATCTTGCTCGCCCTGTTGTCGTTTCGCATTCCCTGGCTGGCAGGCATTATCATCGGTTTGGCGACCGGAGTTTCCTACTACCCGATCTTCCTGTTGCCTCTCTGGGGAAGTTTTTATTGGGAACGCGGTTTTCGTTCGTTTATGATCGGTGTCGGCGTATCGCTGGCCGTTTGCATTGCCGGTCTGGCATTTACGTCGCCGGATTTTGGATTTTTTGTACACCAGGTTCGGGCGATGTTTGGATTTCTGCTGCCGCGAGTCGAAGGCCTGGAAGGGGTGTGGTCGTTGGGCTGGAGTTCCTGGTATCGGATGCCTCTGATCGTTGCCCACGGTGCATTGGCAGTATCATTTGTGGCTTGGCCGATGGAGAAAAATATCGGCACGCTGATCAGTTGCTCGGCGGCGATCATGATTGCGGTGCAGTTCTGGCTGGGATTTGACGGCGGTCTGACGATGGCCTGGTATTTGCCGCTGGTGCTGCTGACTTTTTTCCGGCCCAATCTCAGCGGCCGAACGGCTCCGGTCGAACTGATTCGCAAAAAGCGGCAGGACGAAGGCGGGGCCGAGCTGCTTGTTTAGGATCGAACGATCAATATCGGTCACCAGGAATGAGGTGGCCGAAGATAAACGCCCCCTGCCAGCTCGAATGGCAGTAGCGGAAGTTTGGGCAGCAGAATTACACGTCTGCATAGCTTTTCAAACTTCGCATCCGGCCAGCTAAACTGACAGGAGTGCCAATATCTGCCGCTTGCCTAAAAGGATGAATTGAATGTGACATATTTCACTGATAAGGAAATGCCATTTGGATGGATGAGCGATGATGAGTGTTCGATCTCGACAACTCTACCGGATTGACGTTGGAGCTGTGCAAACCGCACAAAGTCCAACGAAGTGGCCCACGTGATGCGATGTTTGCTTGTTCCGGCCTACTTGATCGGGCGACGTTGAGAGGAGTCAAAGGCGTAAAAACCGCTAGATTTTTACGTCACTCAATGGCAGAGCAGGACATCGCCGATAAGCATCTTAGGACAACTCCTTAGACTTAGGCGACCGGCAGATAAAAACGTACCCTAGTGTAGGCGAGTCGCTCCGCGACTCGCAACTCAGCGTCTGGGAAACACAATACTGCTTGGGTAAACTTTTACCTGCCGGTCGCCTGAGGATCGCTCGACACGGGTTCTTCAAACGATCCTCAGGCAGAATACCTCAGATCACCCCATCCACGAGCGTGGCGAAAGACGATGCTCCGGTTCATCAAGACAATCATTCTGGCGGCCGTCATTGTCGGTGGATTATGGGCGCTGGCCAACCGCGATCGGCTTGAGCCACCCGGCAATGCTTCGGCAGCTGTGGGGGACGCTTCGGCTGCGGTGGGGAGTCAGGTCAGATCGTTCCTTCAATCTGCCTTTGCCGGGCTGGTGACAGAGGGGGGGCCGATCGAGGCGTCCGAAGAGCAGGGCCGATTGGGCGGGGAGCCTGTGATCCGGATCGCTTCGTTCCGGCTAAACCGTTTCGGAGCCAGGCTTGAAGATCGCGAAGTCCTGCCGCTGCTGGTAGAGATCTGCCGGCGCTATGATGTGATCGCGCTGCAGAATCTTCACCCGGCCGATGATACTTGGCTGGAGCTGCTTGCCGAGCACCTGGGGCAAGTCAAGCCGAATGCGGACTACGCATTTGTCTCGGATCTAGGAGAGAATCCGGAACTAGAATCGCAGAATGCGATTTTGTTTAATCGTCATACCGTCGAGCTGGATGAAAGGCGATGGTATGTCGTCGATGACCCCGACCGGTTGCTGCACCGTCGCCCCCTGGTCGGATGGTTTCGGACTCAGGTCCAGGAGCGCGATCGCGCGTTTACGTTTACCTTGGCAAACGTGGAGTTGACCGATGAGATCAGCTTGCTGGGCGAGCTGTTTCGGGCGATTGGCAACGACGGTCGAAACGAAGACGATATTATTCTGGCGGGGAGTTTCAGTCGATCCGACATTGAGCCAGGATCAGGATTTCAGAGATCGGCCCTGACCTGGATCGTCACGGGCACACCCACCGATGTTCGTCAGACGGGTCAGTTCGACAACCTCGTTTTCTATCGCAACGCCACCACCGAACACAACGGACGGGGCGGTGTGTTCGATTTCATGCGAGCCTTCAATCTCCGCCTGGCCGAGGCAGAAACGCTATCCCATCATCTCCCGGTCTGGGCCGAGTTTTCCGTGTTTGAGTGAGAGATGGGTTGCAATCAGTTGGCAGTACTGAGGCTTCGGCTTTTGCAAGCCTGAATTTCTTCAGGAGCAACTTGCTACGTTGGTAAAACAGGTGCGAGCAGAGCTGAGCTCAATCATATGATGTTCCAACTCGGAAAAATAGTATTCCCAAGTCCACTTATTCTCGACAAATTCTCTGGCTTGACGTCCTATTTGCTCAGCTTCATCGGAATGGCGCAATAGGTGGACAACGGATTCGGCAAAATCTTCCGGGGTATCGGCCACGATGAGGGTTTTGCCATCGACCGCTTGAATTCCTTCGTTTGCAATCGAGGTGGCCACCATCGCTTGTTCCATGCTCATGCCAATCAACAGCTTGTTTTGAAGGCCGGCACCTATTCGAATGGGCGCGATACCGATACCGCATCTTTCATAGTATGGTCGAACATCATCCACGGACCCGTGTACCTTCACAGAAGCATCCGAGTTTGCCAAGTCTGATATGGATGCCGGGGGGTTGCGCCCCACAATCTCAAATTGAACCTCGGGAACATGTCGTTTGATCAACGGATAGATTTCTCGATAGAAATGGAGAACCGCGTCTTGATTGGTCGGTGTTTCCAGAACACCACAGAACAATATTGATTTGGAGTTCCGTGGTTCGTTGGAACATCGCCGATAGAATTCCACATCGACTCCATGCGGCGAATAGAATACATTTTTGGCGTTCTCCTGGCCCAGGATAGCGTTTTTGTCGTGTTCCGAGATCAGCAAACAACTATCGAACTTGGCCATGATCCGCGGTTCGTATCGGCCAACTTTGTTCAGCTCAATCGAATAAAGCAACTTGTAGAATTGCGATTCGATACTCTTCACCATTCGTTGATAGTTAAGTGTTTGGGAAATCTGCATGGCGAGAATCTTGGGGCAACCGGTCATGTTCTCTGTATATCTGGCCATGCGGATCAGATGTGCATAAATTAAATCTGGATTGAATTCTTTAGCAACCGACTTCATCACACGCTGCATGGTACGATCCGCGTAGTAAGCATTTTGCAGGGGCGTAGTCGTTGGAATTGCCAGCGCAGTGTTGATAAAGGCTTTGGCTCGACGATGACGTACGGGAACTACCTTGGCACAAAGATCTTCTAAAGCCTTGATGTGGCCAGCTTCCGATTCTGAGTCATAGAATGTAACCAAGCAGATCTCATGCCTTGCGCTAAGATATTCGACAAGACGATACACGGTCATACTGTCAGCTTTACCGTGAGGGTGTGGCAGACGAGGAGAGGCGATTAATATTTTCAAGGACGCACCTGGAATCGAGTAAAGTAAAACAGGAATCGGGTGTATTTACAGAATACAGTCCAAAGGTCCGTATGCAAAAAAAACTGACCGATGGCGTACACTTACATTAAATCAGAATACGGTGAACAAACGTCGCAGGAAGGGAAAGGCGAAGGGTGCCCACCAGAACAGAATTAATTTGTTGCATCTGGAACTCAGGGCAGTAGAATGACTCTTCAATCGAGTAGTGCATCGCTGGATCCACCGCGATTTCAATGACGGCTTGATGGCCATGGATCAAACACCACCGGTTCTCCTCACTCAGTCTCCAGTTCAAACCAGGCGCGGCACGAAACCGGACCTTTACAAGGTGTTCCCCATCACCCTCTAGCTCATCGGTGATGAGAACCTGGCTGTCCTTGACCTGCCATTGGCGACGGTGAACGGGTTTCCCCGGAAGGAATCGGTAGCCATCGTGTGAGGCCGATAGACAGGTGCCTTGGGAAGAAGTATGGAACGCAAGGTCTTTCACCCGTGCTCTTCGGCCGACTCGAAAACTGGACCATACTTCTGATGAATTGTGTTCGTCAATCTGAAGTGTGTTATGGGCCGCAGTACCGCGACTTGCGATTCGCTCCGGAGTCGACGCATAAGTGGGTACGCCAGTATCAACGAGGATGGGTTCATCACCGATGTAAAGCTCAAATGAGAGAGTATCCGCATGGGCATGGCCTGGTTGAAAGCTCGGCTGGGGGCCGTCCAGCGTGGCGAACACCACGGCATCCGATGATACGTGAAGTCTCGCAAAACGACTGTTCGGCAGGTAACAGGATTCCGCACAGGGGGGAGGACTTTCGATTCCCAGTTGCTTGGCATAGTCCACAATGCTATCAGACGATGGGGCAATATTGTTGGCTGAGTCGCCAAACAACGGAAAGTTTTGGTTGGAAAGCGTCATTTGGCTTAGCCATATCAGTCCCTTGATGACGGTCTGGTTGAGGGTATCCCTCAGTTCCGATTGCCCGGTCAAGGGGTAGGCATTGCATAGATTGATAAGATCCAGAATGTCTTCCAGGAGGATGGCTTGGTACATGGGAGATCGCTCATAGTGACCTCCGTCAGCCAGAAATTGTTCTTTGATTTCTTGGATGACAATACGCATTCCCGTACGTCGCCACGATTCGGCCGACTTGCAATCGAAGAAGCAACCCGCAAATAGGAGTGCTTTCCCATTGGTGAAAAGGTGATTCGCTCCAATGTGAAATTCGATTTGCCGGCTAAGATGGTCTACCTGTACCGCCAAGCTCTCGACCATGCCGGAATCCCATGACTCCGGTGGACTTTCGAGCAAGTACCGGATCCAATTCACGATTCGTAACGATGTAGGATAGGGATCCCAACCAATGCCGCATCGATGTTCTATCATCCAGCGCTGCGTCAATTGTTTGGCCCAACTACGATGGGCTGGCGTGCCATCGTGATTCAAGTAATCGAAGTAATGAAGGTTGTATTTCCATAAAAACAGATGGTCGGCACGATCCCAATCACCTCTTTCAGGAAACTCGTAATAGGTGTTTAGACAGCGAAACCCATGCTCGCTGGACAAGTGGCTTCGTTTGGAGATGCCCTGTACCCATCTGCCGTTGATGGATCGCGTTGGGCATTGAAAACCCCATCGAGGTTGGGGCCGGTAAATGCGGTAGTACAATTGGCCAACGATCTGTGATGGGCGTAGATAGTAAAGCGTTCTCCCGGCTTGGCCTATCTTCGAAAGCATTCAAGTGCCCTCCGACTCTTTGTGGTTCAAGTTCACCAATAAATGCCTTCATAACCAGGATGAGATTTTAGTTCTGGGATACCGACAAGATCGATGATGCGGCCATCCCTGCTCCATTTTAAAGATCGCCACATCTCTGTGGGCAACCGGTGGTTGACCACCAGAATATCCGATTCATCGACCACCGCTTGCAGATTCTGAGTTAAAAGATCTGTCAAATGAGGAATGCTATGGAGGGCAAAGCTTTTGTTAGCGCCAATCAATTTTTCCGTTGCCAAGTGAGCGTCGTAGATGCGAACCGGATGGCCCTTGCCGCTGATCAGTTCGACAAGGGCGACCATAGGTGATTCTCGCACGTCGTCCGTGTTCTCCTTAAATGCCAACCCGATGATTCCCACTGTCGGCCGACTGGGATCAACGATCCTCCGCATCAATCCGTCGATTTGCTGTTGGTTCGACAGGAGCGTGCCCGAGAGCATTGGCAGGGGGGTGGCAGCTTCTCTGGAAGCATCCAAAATGCCACGGAGGTCTTTGGGCAGGCAGCTTCCGCCGAACGGCGTTCCGGGGCGCAGATATCGTGGCGAGATGTTCAGTTTGGTATCACTACAAAAAATCTCCATCACTTCGGTTGCGTTGACGCCGTAATGTTTTGCGATGGTACCCATTTCATTGGCAAACGTGACTTTGACGGCGTGGAAGCAGTTGTCCGCGTATTTCACCATCGACGCCACTTCGGGAGAGACGACGAACGTTGGCGCGTCGATTCCGGGATAGAGTCGTTGGCAAATCTCTGCGGTTCGGGAGTCACTCACACCAAAAACAATTTTGGGAGGATGAAAAAAATCTTCAACAGCGACACCTTCGCGCAAGAACTCAGGGTGGCAAACATACCCCACCCCATCACCCACCGTTCGTCCACTCGATGATGCCAGAATGTGCTGCAAGCGATTGTGAATGGGTACCAAGCTGGTCGATCGAACCAGGGTGACAAACATCTCTGGCTGGTGAATTGCAATGGCCTCACCTATTTGCTGGGTTACTTGTTCCAGATAGGCACTATTCACGCCTCCGGAGGGGGTAGAAGGAGTCCCCACACAGATCAATGCCGCTTCCGACTGGGCCACCGCAACAGAAGCATCCGTGGTGGCCGTGAGCATCCCATGAGCGACCGCCTCCTGAATCATTTCATTCAGTCCTGCTTCCATGACCGGTGCTCTTCCGGCCAGAATTCGCTGTACCTTTTCATCGCTGACATCAACTCCAATGACTTGATGGCCTAACTTTGCCAAGCAGCCACAACTGACAGCACCCACATATCCAAGACCGAAAATACTGATCTTCACAAAGCACTCCCAAGATGAGAACGGACCAAAAAGATGATTCTGACAAAAGCCCTACGAGGCAATCTGGTTTATTTCGAAGCAGGTTTGGGTGACTTCGACTAGCTCGTCAAAACGGATGGGGGATGGCTGTTGCAATCGTACTGCGTCCACAAAGGCTTCGATTGCCCCGGCATGCCCCTTGTCTTGTTTCCACAAGGTGGCTTTTCGAAATTTCGGCCAGCCAAAGCCACGCAATGATTTGAAGTTATCTAATTGAAGGGCTTTTCCGTTCGTGAATACTTCGATCCGTTCCTTGGGAAACGACATAGGGCCATTACCAAAGTAGTGAATCGTGCCGATCGAGCCATCCCCAAATCGTAGTGTTATCGAAACCTTGTCATCACAGTGTTGCAAATAACGATTTTCTCCGACTTGTACCGCTTCAATCCTGCTAATTGTCGAACCAACCAGGTATCTCAGCAAATCAATAAAATGGCATCCTTCGGCCAGTACTCTGCCACCTCCTGATTCCCTTTCGTGATGCCAATGGTCATCGGGGAGAACTCCAGCGTTCACGGTTACGATGAACGTCTTGGGCTCACGAATCCCATCGAGTAATTCCTTCATTTTCCGGGTCAACGGAGCGAAACGGCGATTGAACCCGACCATGAGAATAGGATTGACTGCCGCTTCGTGGGCGATAGCGATTTTCTCCAGCTCTTCTGGTAATAAACAAAGCGGCTTTTCAACGAACACCGCCTTTCGATTTTGCAAGGCATCGATCGCAAAACGAGCGTGAGTATTATGCCGGGTCGCGATGACAACGGCGTCGGTGTTGGGATCGCGAAGCAAGCCCTCCGAATCGGTTGTGGCGCTTTGGAATCCAAACTTTTTAGCACAATGGGCTGCGCTGACTCCTCCAGAAGATGCGATCGATTGAAGCGTTGCTCCCGCTCGTTTCAATTGCGGCAATAAGGATCTCGATGAAAAAACTCCCGCTCCAATAACGCTTATCCTGGCCGAAGATCGGTTGGTTTCGCGATGGGTAACCGGCTCCGTCGAATGCACAGAGATCGTTCGACGACTCCGTTTATCGGTCAGTGGCAAGTCGGTCGAGGGATACTGCAATACAATCCCCAGTGCCGACCGCGAAGTGGTGACCTCCGCATAAGCCTTCGCGGCATCGTTGATTGAAAATCGGTGCGTTGTCAGGTGATTCACGCGCAGGACGCCCGAACGCAACAATTCCAGCACCGCTTGAAAGTTTCGTTGCTCTGTCCACCGAACGTAGGCACTTGGATAGTCAAGTCCTTGATTCTCGTACAAGGGATCGTAGCGTCCTGGCCCGTAGGAACAAGAGACTTGCAATCGCAACTCTTTCTTGAAGAGCGGATCTCGATCCAACTGCAGCCCGGTTGCCCCGACCTGAACGATTCGCCCTCGCTTTCTGCACATGGCGGCTGCAAAATTCATGGGATCGTTGCTCTTGGTGGAGGCGGTGACGAGTACGCCATCCACGCCGCTTCCCTGCGTGAAACCCGAGGTAGCGGACAACACCCCTGCCAGGTCCGTCGTCGAGTGCAGTGTTTCATCACAAAAAGGGCTCGCTAATTCACATTTCGTAGGTTCCAGGTCAATCGCCATTACCTGGCAACCATTGGCCTTGAGAATCTGAACGGCAAGTTGGCCAATCAATCCCAAACCAATCACTACGAAGCGTTCTCCCAAGGTGGGCTCGGCAAGTCGGACCCCCTGCAGCGCTATGGAGGCTGCGACGGTATAACAAGCAGACTCAAACTCAACCTCGTCGGGAACCTTCGCACAGAGATTCGTAGGGACTCGAACGATTTCGGCGTGCCCCCCATTGGATGCAACCCGATCGCCGACATTGAATCCCAGCACGTCTCTCCCGACCTCCACAACCACGCCCGCATTGCAATAGCCCAGCTCAAGGGGGGTTTCCAGTTTTGAGCGAATCGATTCCAACGTTGGAAAAAGGCCATCGGTCGCGACTTTGCTTAGGACCTGCCTTACTTTTTCGGGCTGTTGTCTGGCTTTCGACAGATATCCCGCTTTGCCGAACTCGACGAGCATGCGTTCAGTGCCAAGCGAAATGAGTGAAGCTTGGGTCGCCACTAACAGGTGGCCCGCCGAGACCGGTGGCGAAGGAACCTCCGTCAGTAGGGTTTCACCGGTTCGGATATTTTGAAGGATTTGTTTCATATTCTTTGCTCGGGAAGATCCGAAATAACAAAACGGTGTTTTCCACTACGAGTGAGGGGAATCTCATCCACATATCGAATGTTAATATGTGCAAAGACCCCGGTTCTTTTACGCAATTCATCCATCAAAGCTCGCTCATCCGAATCATTGAACTTCAAGTGGCGAACGATGCGCACCTCTATTTCGCCAACTTTTTTCTGATAGATTTGCGCTGAGCGGACATTGATCGCATCCTTGAAAATATGGTCCAGGCGTCCCAGCCGAGTACCATTGAGGAGTACGATAAAGTCTTCTTGTCGTCCATCGATGAATGCAACTTCTCTTCTTTTTCGAGGAGCATTTTCAGTGACGGATAGTTTGACGATATCGCCCGTATCATATCGAATGAGGGGCATCAAAGGATTGCTCATGTTAGTACCGACCACTCTGAAACAGCCTGCTTCTGAAGTTGGCACAAATTCGGACGCTGCAAAATCTTCGTCTACCAAAAGTTTGCCATCCGCGGACTGTGATATGTTTGCAACGGCTTCTGTCATGCCATAGTGCTGACAGGGCATCACACCGAATGCACGATGGATTTGTGATACCTGGTGATCCAGTAAGTTTTCCGATGCCGTGGTGACCCAACGGGGTCGATAGTCAAGCGTTGCAGAATGCGACAGCATCAATCCGGCCAGGTTGTACAGGAACGATGGATAGCCGTGAAGCCATGGAGGACGCCGACGGTTCAGCACCTTCAGGTAGTCACCAAAGGTGGTCTCAGACAAATGATAAGCACTGAAAATGATCTGCTTTCCAGGAAAGTTGATGCGATGATACGGTTCCGAGGAGCTATTGGATGGTACGATACTACGGCCGCCAAAATAGCCACACCACGCATTCCAAGGGATGCCTTGCTGCTTTCGATAACGCCACCAGACGGCCCACTGCTCACGGGCGGCATCGTAGGTCGTAAAAAACTTCAATCCTGCACCCGTGGTACCACTGGTATGAACGGCCAGCCATTCTCGTTTGGGAACGACGTCGGAAATGAACTCCGACATCCGCGCTTTTACGGTTTCCTTCGTCAGGATCGGAAGGGATTGGAGATCCTCAAGTCCCTGGATGGAGTTTGGGTTAAAAGCACATTCTTGAAACAAACGCCGGTAGTAGGGAACCGTAGCGGCTGCGTGACACAAAAATGCTTTTAACCTTTCATCCCGGAAGCCCAGAACCTGCTCATCGGACCATTGGCCACGATCGAGTACACGATGGTAGATGATCCGAAATTTTTTCCCATATCGACTTCGATTGATTCTCCATCCCTCAACGGAACACGCAGCGTGCTGGAGAAACACCGGGAGCTGCGAGTAAATCTTCTCTCGATCCATGCCTTTCAACCTGCCACTACTAGGGATGAGTCCCTCGAGTCCCAACTAGGATCAGCTGGCTTTCCATATCGAGGGCGGTCATGCATCCCGAAGCAATCCTATAGAGAAGGGATGAGTTCGGCTGAACAAACCCGAACACCGAGTCATTGATTCCTATGGTTCTCAGTGATTTGATCTCGACCGATGCCAATCCGGCAAGCCATTCCATGGTCTTTCGACTGTAGGCGATATTATGCCAGTATCCATCAATCGAATACGCGATCTCACGGTCCGACTTTAGAATGGTTTGAATGACTCTCCGAATGGGTATGCAAGCTTTCGCACGCTGCAAAATCCCCACTGGATTCGGCACAATAATGACACAGACGGAAAACTTCATCTTGGCCAGGGCTTCGAAAGCAAGCTTGGGATGATCGACATGTTCATAGGTGTTGGAAGACAGCACCAAATCAAAATGCCGATGGGCCAGATCGGATTCGCCAAGCTGTTCCGCAGGCAGTTTGCGAACTTGAATGCCGTTGGATTCTGCGTGAGACAACGCGACTCCGTCAACATCGACTCCAACATACTCTGCTTGATTTTCCTCCATTCCAGGCGCCATGAAGGCGGACCCACAGCCGACTTCAAGGACGCTGCGCAATGGCTTTCCAAACTCACTTGAATACCATTTTGAGATTCGAGAGGCAAAAATTCTACCTCGCTCCACATCGGTCAACCAGCGTCGGGTTCTCATCGCCGACCAGGAAGACGCCTCATATTCGACCCGAACCGGTGGATTCAAATAGAATCCACTACAATGATTGCAAGTGTAGATCAACCCGCCCGCAATTTGAGTGCCGGTGCTTCTTGCGACCTCTGAAACACCACAGATAGGACAACGAGGGTCCTCCGATTTTAAAGATTCGATTGCCAATGAAGGTCTCCAGTTTATGCGAATGGTTTCTATCAGTTCGACGATTTAGCAATTCTGCCGGTTAAATAATAGCCCGCAGAAACAGGTTGTGATGCGCTTCTATCGTTTGATTTTCATCCGCGTTCAGATGTATTTCTGCAAACTGTTTTACGCGCGCGACAAGCTGACGGTGTTCGTTGCCGTCCATTTCCACCAATGCTTGCAATGCAGTGCGGAATCCATCAGGGCTCTCCAGTGGCAACGACCAGCCCGCTCCAGCCTCCGTGAGTTTGTGCCAGGGGGTCCGATCCGTCGTAATCACAGGACAGCCCGCCTGCAGAGCTTCTGCGATCACATGACCAAAATTTTCACCCCAGGAAGGGAACAGAAACGCATGGTATCTGGCAAACATCTGTCCGACCTCATGATTGGCAATTGCTCCTAGCCAGCGAATTTTCTTAGACGGTGGTAGGGTTTCGGCAGCCGCCTTACATTCTTTCAGATAAGATATATCAGATGCTGGCCCATAAATGTCAAACTCGATATCACCGGGAACATCTGCCAGCATCCGTATGGCACCCAGCAAGTTCTTTTTGGGAGTTACCCGAGACAGGAAAGTCAATCGCAACATCCCTTTTTGCTTTTCGGCGATAGGTGTGTTTCCCGGCGGTTGATTCGAGGTTAGATTTGATGCCAACTCGATTTGCTGCTTTTCACCAAATCGGCGAGTAATATCGGCCGCCTCCCCTTCGGATGTTGCTTGCCATATGATGTTGCGATGGCCCCCCGCCATTTTTGCAAGGCTGCAAAACACTCTTTTCCGAATCGGCTTGATACGCATCGCGCCTTCGGAGAATTCACCGCGCGGGGCAAGAATCACGGGACGTCGTCGTATAAGATTCAATCGCAGTAAAGCGATAGGCAGAATGGAAAAAAGCGGGCAGAAAAAGCTGTTGAGGTAAATGGCGTCGTAATCAACGGTTTTAAACACCTTTCTGATCGAACGAATATTCTTCTGGGAGGGAGACAGATATCGGACCATCGCGTTTCCGCTTTCTGTCCAACCGTCTTGCTGGATATTCGGGTAGGGTTCCACGTCGCCCGAATCTCTGTCGGAAGTCACGATCTTGAAGTCAAAAGTATCTCCCAGCGAATGCACAATGTTGCTGATCGAGCGTATGGGGCCACCCGCTTTATATCCCGGAAGATAAAATCTTGAGAAAATCAGTATACAAGGCTTTCGCTTGGACAAGGTAAGCAGTCTTTGTGCAGGAGATGAGCGATCCGCTTCGTGGATGATATGACTAGCGATCCATTGGATACCAAGTCGTCCCGGGTTCGGGCAATCGTTGTGCGCCTCCATCTAGAAAACGGTTCGCCAGCAGGGGATACAGTATTGGCAAAAGCGGAACCAATGTTCTCGTAGCTGATGACAGATTGTTAAAGAGTAACCCAATCAGGGTCACACTTAAAAGGGGAAAAATCAGACAGATCATTCGATGCTCTAAAATGATGGTTCGCAGCAAACACAGATACGTAACTACCACGATATAAATCCAAAAGGGTGCCATGCCCAGTCCATAGGTCGCTGTTTCACCAAACACAACCGTGTGCAAGTTGATCGTCGCTTGGGGAGGCAGATTTTTTATTCTTCGTAGACCAAGAGTGTTGACGGCCTGATGGACATACAGCCCGTTGGCACCGCTTGAACCAACCCCCAGTATTGGATTTTCACCGATTTGAAAAATGGACGCGAGAATGGTGGGGCGGGCAGAGAGTACCAGTCCCCATGGCCCGTCACCCCAACTAGAAGAGCTTTGCTTCGCAAATTTCTTCTGAGCGTATTCCCCCATGACACCTTCTCGTGCGAGGGATGCATAGGTGTAGTATCCAATAAACATCAGTGGGATGGCAACTAGAATGGCTTTGGCCTGAAAAAATACACTGAATCGCTTGAAGATATTTGCTCGCTTCTCAAGAACCAGGTAGGCCCCGAAGGACACCACTAAACCCGAAACGGCCGCAATCACCGTTGAGGTTCGGGAGAGCAACCCTAGTCCCAATACGGCTGCAATCATGAATGGAAGACCCGCAAAGAGTCTGGACACATTGTAGAGGGAAAATGAGGCAAACATTGCCAAGCCCATATACAACCCTGTCCAACGAAAGGCATACTCTCCGTAAGACTCTGATATGGCGTCAACCGCCCTTAAATCGGTTGGGAAAATTGCGTTTTGAATCCCACTGATGGCCAGTCCAACAAAAAGAAGGACGATGCTACGTGGGCTTGTCTGAGCGATGGCGGTAAACCCCGCAAAGTAGGCCATCATCAGCAGGTAGGGCGCAATTCCTTTTCCAAATGTCAGCATATCCGTCTGGTGTACACTATCGCTCACCGTGATGACTGCAACCGCAAGTAGAGATAGCAGGAAAAAGGAGTGTGATACAATCCGGGGAATCGAGACTGTAAAATTTGCAAACACCGCGCATATGCAGACTACCAATAATACGATCTCACCGACAGCGATACGGCCGGCATAGACCACATCGACTCGTATCAGGCTACCCGAAAGCAGTAAGGCCAAGCTATAAAACCAATTGTGGCTGGGTGTGTGACTCTGCATGTTGGCCATGTTGATGCCGGTATTTCTATGAAACCTGTTTGAAACGACGTCCATTGAAGGAGGGACTCTGATGGTGGCTAGATTTGACCTGTTTTCCGAAAAATCCTCAGTCGAGCCATCCAACAAGAAGTGAACGAGTCCTTATAGGGAGAGTGGTGTTCCAATGAACTTATAATATCCTTGAATCGATTGATACCGCGCTTGATACTTAGAAACTCATCGAAAATCTGTCCACAATCCAATCCTAGCTGATTAAAAGTTGTCGTTTGTTTAATCAACCTGGATAACCATTGTTGATTTTCTGCCTCCATGGCGGGAGTCATGTCCGCACGATGGGTTAGATTGCATCTCGCAATTTCCGGGTAGTTCTGAGCGGTTAAGATGACTGGGCATCCGAGTTTCTCGTTGGGAATCGCTACGCATTTTCTTAGCGCCATCGCTTCCATGGCCGTTCGTCCCATGGCAACGACCACGGAGCTACATGCCATCAGAGAAGGGAAATTGTTAGTCACTTCTGCTTCGCCTGTCAGCATCGCATGGTCATCACCACGGATCATCTGTCTCAGGTCATTCACCGTGGCGATATCCTCCGCGATTCCTGCTGCAATGAACTTTAGATTCGGTTGGCTTTGCTTTAACTGGCAATAGAGTTGCCAGCCGTGTTCAAAGATCAGCCGTTTTTTTGGCGCGATCCGTCCCAGTGCCACTACGGCGGGCGAGCCTTCATCTAGCAACAAGTTTTTTGCGATTTGCATCCGACCCGCATCGTTGATTACTGGCGTCGCGACACGGTTGGGAATATTGTGAACTTCAACCCCTTTGAAGCGGCGGAGAGAGGTGAGGTAATTTTTATCCTCATCAGAGTAAACAATAAAATGGCCGGCCGTAGTTGGCCACCATCGCGAACGTGGGCCACCCGGTTTAAGTGGGATGATGTGCAATGGGAGGCTGCTTGAACAAAGTGTAGCCAGACGAACGGTGACTTCATCGCAACAAAAGAGAATATTGGACTGGTATTCGTTCAGCAGGCTCTTGAGCGCACTGACCGCTTGTCGTACGGATTGAGTCGATGAAATATAACCGAAAGACGTGTGGGGATTCACAAGGATTTGTGAGTCGCTGGGACCGTAGACGATGGTGCCACTTCGGATGCCTTCCTCATTCAGGGCATGTACTGTTTCCCTTACAGAATGATGATGCCCACCAAAACCATTCGATTTTGAGAACACAAGAAATACGACCGTCATTTTACCAAACGCAACCATATTGGCTTGAGCATTGAAAGCAAAATTTGATATCCATCACTATTTGTATCGCCCCCGAACGGCCCGAATCTGCAAGGAGATGTAGCCAAAGATTGCGGCGATGGCCAGTACAGTGCCAGCGATCTCGTGTCGCCCCATCCAGCTCACCAAACATCCAGGGATAATGAACAACGAGGCGGCCAAGTAGTTGTACGTCACAATTCCAATCGCAGACCGCAGTCTCATACCTGCAAGGCGAAAAACGCGTGCGAGAATCACGGCCCAGACAACCGTATTGGCTATGGAGTATAGGAGCAAGGTTGTGGTTGCGGAGCAGAACAGCCCACCGATCACGATGGCACCGATTCGCACAACCAACAAGGTTGATGTATAGGCCAATGTCTCGTTAAATCGTTCATAGGCCGACAGCAGCGACATGAAGGGAGTACCGATAACGGTGACCAGGACCCAAGGGGCCAGAACTTGGGCGTAAACTCCTGCTTCCCGCCAGTTCGAACCAAAGACAATCTCGAATATAGAAGGAGCCATCAAGAACAGTAACATGACGGGAAATGCCGTAAGGCGAGATAACAACTTTAGGAGCTCTGTTGAGATTGTTGCTGGCGACTCGCCTTTTGCAATCAAGTTTGCTGCCTCAACATAGTAAATCTGGCCTGATGCGTTAGTGAACAAAAAGGAAGGTAACTTGAGAATGCTATATGCGAGAGAGTAGAACCCAACCACATGCAAAGGAAAAAAGAGCGGCAGGATGACAACCGGCGCATTGATGCCGACTGACGCAATAAATTGGCTCCATGTATAAACTTGGGGTAGTTTTCGATAGCGATACGCGACCGCATTCAAGATACTTGAGCGAATCCAGTAACGTTGCCCGCCAAACACACTTTGAATGACGCCGACGATCCCCCACATTGCTCCCATGATGGTTCCAATTAGAGATCCGACAATCAACCCAAGGGGCGCGTTGGGGAACAAGGTTGCCCCCAATGCCAATTGACTCAACACCGTCCCACCTTTGTCGATCATCGTCTTTGCCGCCACCGTCTTGTGTTTCTGCGCGCAGTTGAGCGAGATAGTGATCACTTGTCCTATCGAAGTGGCAAGAAAGAGTATTGGCAAAAAGGGAAAATAGGAGATGAGTTCAGGTTGGCCATAAGCAGTGGCCAACTCAGCCCCAAAAAGCGCCGTAAGAATGCCCACCAGCAAAGTCATCCCGGCAGCCAGAATAAGACATAGAGAAAGCACCCCACGTCGGGTGGCCGGTGTTTTGGCCAGAGGGATCGCCCGATAGTAGGACCATGTACCAAACACAGACAGGATGGCAACGAGTGAGGTCAGCAGCGTGACAGGTCCAAATGCCTCGGGCGTATAGAGCCGTGTTAAAACAGGTGAAAGCAATACTGCAATCCCTGTCGCGCCGGCTTGCCCCATTGCGAGAGTGAGAATACTACGAGTTAGTGATGACCGCTTTCTTCTTATTTGCGTCGAAGACAAACTGGGTTCCACGGTGGTCGTAGAAGTAACGGATGTGCCGTTTGGGGGCTTGACTGGGCTTTTGTCGGTTGTTGCGGAGATTTGTTGGGCCTGGAGTTCGTTTTGCATCATTGTGGCTCTACCTGCCTTTATCAAGGTCTGGCCACTGATTTTTTGAATATCGATCGATCGAAGGCTTCGTGTCCTCTAAGCTTGGGGCACATGGCCAATCACTTTTGCCGGAATTCCAGCTACGACTGCATAGGGTTCAACATCTTTAAGGACAACCGCATTGCACCCAACCTGGCAATAATCCCCTAAGGTTACATTGCCTATAATCTTTGCTCCAGCATAGAGTACGACATGGTTGCCTACGACTGGATACGCATCTTCGTTCCCGCCAAGTCCCAATTGTTTTGCACCCAGGGTAACCTGTTGAAAAATGGTAACGTTCTGTCCGATGACCACGCCTTCGCCGATGACTACTCCGTTAGGATGGGGTAGCTTCAGCCTCGGGCCAATTGTGGAATCCAGGCTTATTTGTGCTCCACAGATTCTCTCTGCATTCCTTAGTAAAAGGAGTGAAAACCTGCGAAGGAACCGTCTGTCATGAAACAATTTTGACAAACGATACGCGGCAACCATTCTATAGCTCGAACTGGTGAAGTACTGATAAACCATGCTCCTCAATCGGGCAGGTTTTCGTAAATCGTATCTTAAGCAGGAGATGATTGAAGCTGGCTGCTCTACGGCATCGCCATTGCCGAAACAACCAATACTCTTCAGAACCATTCAAGCACCTGCATCCCAGTCTCGACTTTTAAAAAAGTATCTGCCAAACCAAGCATTGTGGCTCAATCTCCGACTGAAGAGACACGGCCGCCAAGCAGTTGGAGTTTCTTCAGGAACCCCGAATAGCCACGATAGATCTGCCAGGCCTCATGGATATGTGTCGGACCTTCAGCCACCAGGCTAGCCAGGGAGAGCGCGGCGCCGGCCCGCAGGTCCAGTGCTTTGACTGCGGTGCCAGTCAGTGACTTGCCACCATATATTCTCAGCACATTGCCTTCCACCCGATATTCCAATCCCATTTTAGCTAACTCCTCTGCATAGCTGTAACGCCCAGGAAAACGGAGGTCGATAAATCGCGATTCGCCTCGAGCACACGCACCATAAACGGCCAGCAATGGCTGCATATCGGAATTGATACCGGGATAGGGCCCCGTACTAAGCTCCAGCGGATAACATTTGCCACCCCGGACTACCAAGGACGACTCCCCTCGAAAGAGCTTGGCACCGCTTTCACGCAAGTAGATCAGAGGGAGTTCCAAATGGCCGAATGGGAAGTCATGGATTTCGATCTCACCATGAGTGATGACGGCCGCAATGATCCACGTCAACGCTTCCACATTGTCGGGAATCACTCGATGGTTGGCACCGTCCAACCGCTCGCATCCCGTCACCTCGATGTGTTCCTGGCCAAAGACCCGTATTTCCGCTCCCATACTTCGAAGCAATTCAATCAAATCCAGAATTTCAGGTCGGATATGTGGGTTCCAGATACGGCTGGTACCGCGAGCCAGCGATGCCGCCAGAAGAGCATTCTCCGTGGCTCCAGTGGAACGTATCGGTAACTCGATATCGGCTCCCACCAAGCCGTCAACTGCTTCCGCACTCAATGTGTGGCCATCATCATGGACCTTGGCCCCAAGGCGCTCCAATACCATCACGTGCAAATCGTAGGCCCGTCCTTCTTTGGATACACCGATCTGACAGCCACCTGGATGGGGCACGGACCCGTATCCGGTACGAGCTACCAAGGCGCCCAGGATCAACAAGGTGTTGCGAATCGAGCGTTTGGTCCATCGCAGTTCGGAATCTGGCGAGTGGCTCTCTTTGATCGAAATCTGATTCTCAGATACTACACAGCGTTTGCCAAGCTCCTCCAGCATTTCGACATGGACGCGAGCATCGAGTAGCTCAGCTGGATAGTTCGTCAATACTACTTCATCCGATGTAAGAAGACTGGCAGCGAGTAAACGGAGGGCCGAATTTTTGGCGCCGCTGACGGTAACTTCGCCATATAACCTGGACGGAAAAATGGTGAGTACTTGAGCCGCTTCTTCTGCAAACGGTTGTCTAACAACGTTGGTGGACATAGTTAATATTTGTCTGGAATATGAATGGGTCCGTGGAACAATTTCATGAGCCTCTGAGCTATCGCGCAATAGCCAACCTCAAGATGAGGCTGAATAGAATGCATTTGTCTGGAACTATCACGTCCAAATCAGGCATTTCGACATCGAACCAGGTCTGCTTGATGGGCAGGGGTTATCCGACCTCGAGAATCCACATATCGGACTTCACATTCCAATTCGCATTCGAGTTTTGCGATTGCTTCGCTGCGAATCAAGTGGATGAGGCTCAAAATGTCTTTCGCAGTCGCATTCCCCCGGTTCACGATAAAATTGGCGTGCAGCGGCGAAATTTCAGCTCCTCCCACTCGCTTTCCTTTCAATCCGCATTTCTCAATCACTGCCCCGGGTGGGCCATAGGTGGCGTACATTGCTGGATTGCTGACAAAGACCGAGCCGCAATTGGGCAGCTTGCGAGGAAATTTCATTCGACGATCACGGAGGATTTTTCTCATCAGAGTCGTGATTTCCTTGCGATCACCTTCGGGAAAGCGAAATTGGGCTTGTAATACAATCAAGCCTTCATCCTGGATTCGCGAACGACGATACGAAAAGTGACACTCCGCCTGGGATAACTCAAATACCTCTCCGGATCGATTCATGCACTGCGCGGACACGAGATACTCGCCGATCCCTCGCCGCATACTGCCACCATTCATGCAGATCAGACCGCCGATCGTTCCGGGAATACCGACCGTGTGTTCTGCTCCCGATAGTCCCGCCCTTCCGATGGAGGCTGCAAAGCGAGGAACCCAGGCTCCTGCCTCAACTTCGACGTTGGGAGGATTGTCAGTGCCATCGGCCTCTGACCTCTGATCTCTGACTTCTGATCTCCGACCTCCGACCTTTGATTTCTGACTTCTGATCTCCGACCTCTGATCTCTGATCTCCAACTTGGCGAATCGCTCACCAAACTGAATCAAAACGGCTCGAACTCCCTCGTCGGAAAACAGTAGGTTGGTGGTATGGCCGATGACCAGCCACGGCACTTGTTGAGACGCAAGGTATTGTACAACCCGTCGGGCTTCCTTCGCAGAAGCGGGTGAAACGATCGCGTCCGCTGGCCCCCCCACACGCCAACTGCTGATGTTGGCCAGAGGAACGTACTCACGAACGGCACCTTGCCCTTGGCACAGGCGTTTTAGTTCTGTCAGGATGTTCTGAGGGAGTGACAAGTGAATTGTTGAGGCAGAGCGGAATCGTTGATCCAGCCCGTTCGGCGCGCACTTCGTGCCCTTGGGTGACACTTCACCACAATCGGGCTGGTTTTCAGATTGACCGTTGACGAGGAGTTTCTGCACTTCGCAGAACCAAAGGGATTTTCGGAATCCCGATCATGAGAACCCCACTTGAAATCCAGCGGCTGCAAAAGACCATCTGTATTGGTCAATGTTAATGGCAGCTCGCCCCCCGGGTTACCTAAGTACCTGGCGCCAGCAGTCTGCCATCTAATGCTACTACTTGCAGATTGCATTGACAATGTTTGCCGATCATCGAACGGAAGCGTTTTGAAAAAGGTGTTCGGGTTTTAACGCTTGTAGGGGCCCCGTTTTGGCTAGCGATGAAAGTCCGGAAAAGTTTGCAGAGAGCGATTTTTCTGATATTCTAGAGAAGCGGCTCTTTTCCACTGCTGATGTCTTCCACTACAGACCCCTGCCGCTATTTTATGATTCCTTCACACTTGTCCCTCGGTACTGTCATGAAGTTCGCAATTTGTCAGATTCGTTGTCATGTCCCGTGTTGGTTGTTCTCCTTGATTCTGCTTGGCTCGCCAGCGGGAGTTGAGCTGGTGCAAGCGCAAAAAGCGGCCGTTGGATATGACGATTTGGTAGCCAAGTATGGAAGTTCCCTGGAGGACGGAACCGGAATTAAAGTTGCCATGGCAGAAGCGAACACCGGCAATGCGAATAACGGCGTGTATAACTATCTGCCAAATTCCTCTGCCGCTCAGTTTTCGGGTAAGGTCATTCATGATGGATCGGGACAATCCACCGGAAGCTCTGGTCATGCCACGACCGTGGGACAGCTGTTTTTCGGCAATACATTCAGCATGACTGGGGGAATCACCGACATTACCGGATACAACGCCAGCCACTGGATCAACGACATCATGGGAACGGGAACGGGTGCCGCTCCAGCCGACCAGGATTTTCGTGTCTACAATCACTCTTGGGTGGCTCGAGGTGGCAGCAGCGACAGTATCCCAGTTCCCGTCGCTGAAAATGTGATGCAGCGACTCGATTTTTTCATCAACCAGACAGGAGCCACCGTGGTGGTCGGGGCGGATAACCAAGCCACGTTACCGCTGCTGCTAACGCAAGGCTACAACTCGATTTCGGTTGGAAGAACGTCGGGATCTCATTCCTATGGCCCAACGACGATCTACGGAAATGGACGAATCAAGCCCGATCTGGTTGCCCCACTCGGCTCGACCAGCAGTGCCACTGCCTTTGTCAGTTCCGCTGCCGCACTGCTTCATCACAAAGCGGACAATATGGGCTCGGCCCATGCAGCCCAACCGGAGACTGTTAAAGCGATCCTCATGGCCGGTGCCACCAAGGATGAGTTTTCAGGCTGGAACCGGACCCAGACGCGCCCTCTGGACACCCGATTTGGTGCCGGTGAACTCAACATCTATAACAGCTACCACATCATGCAGGGCGGTGAGTTCGATGGGGTTGCCGGGCAACCCACGACCAACATCGGTGCCTACGGTTGGGACTATGAAGCCTCCCTGGGAGCGGGCAGTTCATTGTATTACCAGTTCGAGGTCAATGCCTGGGAAGCGACCGATCTCTCATTTTTGCTGACCTGGAATATGGAAGTAACGGACCTTGATCCCGGCTCTGCTTTCAACCCCAGCTACCGGTTGGCTGATTTGCAATTGGCGCTCTATAACTCAACAACCAGCTTCCTGGGTACTCAAATCGACTTGAGCCAAAGTCCGGTCGACAATGTTGAGCATATCTACCTGGATTGGCTGGCGGCCGGAACCTATACGATTGAAGTCCGCAATTGGTCTTCATTCAGTACCGACTATGCACTGGCTTGGCGGATGCAGGCGATTCCCGAACCGTCGTCTCTATTGATGTTGGCTTTGACGATCGTCGGTATTGGAATGAGAAGGCACCGTCTTACTTAGTTGACGTTTGCATGGACCTGCGAAACCACTTGTTTCAGTTTGCCCGTATTCGGATCAGGTTTGAGTTCTCCCACAAACTGAAAATCAAGCTGCGTCGATGGGGGCAGCCCCAGTTCCGACAGTTTTTTCGGCAGGAAATCAAGTAGCTCGTCCTTGGTCAGTATTCGATGGCGATCCTCGGAGCTGGCGGTACTCTCATCCAGGGTAACCAGACGAAAAACGATTTGTTGTGGGGCAACCTGGATCGCCTGCCATTGCCGAATGCTATGTGATTCGTCCATTGCCACGTGCAGCAAAACACCCGGAACCGGAGTTTTCCTACCGCTCTGTTCAATCCAGAATAAATCTGCCGAACGGCCTTCAATTTGTTCCATGCGAGGAAAGGGAGAGCCGCACGAACAAGGTTCCGTCGCCATCCGTACTCGATCTCCGATTTCGTATCGAATGAATGGCTGTACCTGATTGGCCAAGTTCGTTACCAGAATCTTGTCGCCAAGTTCGCCGTCGGGAACCGGCTGGTTTCGCGCATCAACGACTTCCAGAATGGCCCAGTCGGCATTCACGTGCATCCCATTTCCATCTCGACAACCCTCTGCGAGAAACAGACACTCCCCGGCCCCGTAATGATCGAGTAGGGGCGTGCCGAACGCCTGTTCGATTCGTTGGCGTGTGGCGGGCCTGAGTTGTTCACTGGAGTTGGAAATTTGTTTCAATTGGTTTAACTGCAATCGCAACGCCTGCGTTGCAAGTCCGTCCAGCGTGCTTGCATAGCTAACCAGAACTTCTGGCTGAAACGTGTGCAAAGCTTCGATCAAATCGGGTTGTGTCGAAGAGAACCGGGCGACGTTGACAAATCGGCCGACAATCGATTCCATGAATTCAAAGGCTGCGTTGGACGGAAAGAATCCTCTACGAAAGGTCACAATGGCAATTTTCTTGGGATTCATCATCCTCCGGATTCCTTCGGCAATTCCCGGTGAGTCAACCACCGATGCCCGGCACGAAGAAAGGGCGAACATGGTCTCGAGACATTGTCTGTCCTGGACAATGATCAAGGGAGCTCCCTGCGTTCCCGATGTGTGACTCACGCCATACCGACCGAGAAGCCAGCGACCGAGATTCTTGTCGTCTTCCATGAATTGAAGTGCCGTTTCCCGTCGAAGGTTGCGATCGGTCACGACCGAATTGAAATGATCGCGGATTTCATCTTTTGTAGTGATGGGAAAACGGCTCAGCGGCGCCGATCCGATATCGAGTCCGCGAAACTTCTCTCGGTAGAACGGCGAGTGGTTTTGCGCCAGGGACAGCAGTCTGCGAAGCCGCTTTTGTTGAACGCGGTCAATTTTTTCTTTCGACCATCCAGATGCTTTTCCGATCTGACCGACCAGACGGGAGTATCTGGCAATTTGTAAAAGAGACATGTCGGGGTGGGGAGAGTAGGGGGGGCAAAGGCGATGCTTTGGGTTATTAAACCATTGCGGAGACGGAGGATTCGCTTGACGGCACTGGACTTGGGCCTGAATGCACTGCGGGCATTTCCAGGCCCGGTTCGCCCGCCAGCAGTTCGGGGACGATGACGTTATGCAAAACTTCTTCCAGCGCGGCCATGGCCCGTGCTACCACGGCGCCATCAAGGACTCGATGGTCGTACACCAGCCGAACATCAATCGATCCGTCCGGTTCAAACATGCCATAGTTCAAGGTCGTCGTCAGGGGCGAGAGAATGTGAATTCCGGCAGCACCCAGCGATGCGACAACGCTGATTCCGAACGTCCCGAAATGCCAGGCTCGCTTCGGACCTTCCCAGGAGAGAGCCATCCACCAAAGAAGCCAGCGAAGCGGTTGCGGCACGCGCGACAGCAACAGTGCATGACGATAGCTGGGCACCGTTTCGATCGGAGCGCTCTTGTGACTACGTACGATCTTGTCCAGTTTCACAAGGCTCAGTTGCTCGGGCGATGCGATCTTCCCAAAGAAAACAGACAACTCGTTTTGATAATCGCGCTCCAGCCCAAAGGAGGCGACGTTCTCCGGGTGCTCGTAAATTCGCTTCCACGGAAACGTCAACATCGCCCTTCGAAGTTCCGGGCGTTCCTTTGCGACGATTGCATAAGCTTTGATGAAGATGGCGCACCAACTGATATGCTTTGGCCAACTCGCTCTCGCGGCGACGACATCGGCAAGTCGCATCTTGCGCTCCATCGGAACGGTAGGTATTCGTCTGGCAAAGGAGAGCAGATCACAAACGAATTTGCGAGGCAGCGACAACTTCATCGATTTGCCGTGAAGAAGTGGAATGGGAGTCATTGTTTCAGGATGCCGCAATACGTTATCAAATGGAGGCGGATGGTTGGGCAAGCATACGTTTGACAAGCAATTTTCTTGCCAATGCCGGGCTTGCGGAAAAACAGGCTGTGTTCGTGAACGAGCCAGCAAATAGGCTCAAGTCCGTATGTCCTGCACCCATCCCTCAGCAGATTTGCAATGGAGCCCGATATTCGTCGAAGACCAACGGAATGGATTGCGTTATTCGGCGTTTGCTTGTTCCGGCCTACTTGTTTGCGCAACTCCAAAACATGCCCAGGGGGTTACGGTTATTACGGTAGTGCTCAGATTGTCGATTCTGGCCAGGTCCCTATCGGCCTCAGTTTTGTCGATTGGCACCGATTATGTATGGCAAAACGGCCCATCGAATTTTACAATGGAGTCAACCGATTTCTCTTCCGGATGCGGCGCTCTACCCACATCGAAGACGGACGGCGGCATCGGGTTGTTTCGTTTCAGGTACTGTTTCCGGACCTTCAATATTGACTATGGCTACTGCTTCCACTACGGCACGAACGACCGTTT
This sequence comes from uncultured Pirellulaceae bacterium, assembly GCA_964414815.1. Taxonomy (GTDB): domain Bacteria; phylum Planctomycetota; class Planctomycetia; order Pirellulales; family Pirellulaceae; genus Mariniblastus. The sequence continues at coordinate 52,063 of CAYPXY010000030.1, forward strand.
CTCTTTCCTCTGATCGTTCGGGGCATTTAAAACTATTGCTGCCTTATGGGCTGGCGATTTTGGCTCAATTACCGATGTTGTTTTTATACTTTCGGGGCATTTGGGGACGTCCTCACTATCAGTTCTTTCCCTTTGCACTGCTCGTGGTGGCAGCGCTGGCATGGGTTCGGTGGCCCAGAAAATCTGAAATGCCCTATCGCAGTAGTCGCATCAGCGATGTTCTGTTCATTCTTGGGTTTGTGTTTGCATTGGCGGGACAGTTGTTTGTGGAGCCTCGGTTCACGGCTGTGAGTGCGACCTTGATAGTGACCAGCCTGTTCGCGAGGACTCGTGATCCAGAAAACCATCGAACCCTGTGGGCCTGTGCGCTGCCCCTGTTTGTCTGCCTGCTGTTACCTGGCAATTTGGACAACACCATCATCACGCGACTGCAATCGTATAGTGCCCAATTCACCAGCATGATTCTGGATCTGATTCGTGTGGGCCACAACCTCGATGGAATCCATATCACGCTGGCATCCGGAAAAGGTTACAACATCGAGCAAGGTTGCAGTGGCGTCGTTTCATTTTTTACTCTGGTGGCGATCACAACGGCCTATGTCGTTTGGGTCCGGCGTGTTCAAACGCCTTCGCCAGGAACCGCGATCGCTTTGGCAGGACTAGGATTGTCGCTGATTCCGCTCGACCGCTTGATCACGTCGGACTTTGGCTACTTGAGCCTCATCGGGGTTGCATTGGTACTGATCGGAGTACTTGGATTTCGGGCGGGGCTGCTACTGATGTCCACCGTCTTTTGGGCGCTGTTCATGAACACGATCCGAATTCTGCTGATTCCACTGGCCGACCTCCGCCTCAATGGGTTGGACCTATCGACGGGGATCGCACACGACCTGCTGGGTTATTTTGCATTGATTGTCGGCGTGTTGCTGGTCCTGAGTACGGACCAGTTTCTTACCTTTCTGTTTGGCCCCGTGGAAGATGCGGGTGAGGAGACCACAGGCCTGCAGCGTCCCGTGACTCGGTTCTGGAACAGTTTTTTAGCAGGCAAGAGTACCACGGAGGGGGCCGCCAGCCGACGAAAGGGAATCGCAGAAGCCGCGGCCGAGAAACCCATTTCGGAAACCCAGCGTAAATTCATCTGGGCGCTTGCGGGAGTGATCGCCGTGATCGGAGTACTCCAGTTGTGGGATGTGCGGAATTCATACGCCAAGTCTGGTTTTGCCCCGCGTTTTTTCAACAGGGATGTGACGATCGACTACCAGAAAGACGATCTCCCAGAACGGCTCGGAAATTGGGAACAACTCAAATACGATAGTGTCGATCGCACTCGAGGGAGCGATCTGGGACAACGTTCGGACAACTGGATTTTCCAGGGGCCAAGAAGCCTGGCGATTACTTCCATCGATCAAACTTTTCCCGGCTGGCATGAGCTGACGACCTGCTACAAAAATCAGGGCTGGCAAGTGAGGAGCCGTCAGGTGGCGTCCCATGACAAGGGTGAAGAGGCGTCGAATTGGCCTTTCGTAGTGGTTCACCTGACCAAGAATACCGGAGAACGTGGCTACCTGCTGTTCAGCTTGTTTGATTCGCAAGGTCAGCCGGTGGACCCACCCATGGATTCATTCAACGCGTTCATCGTTCGCGTTCAGAATCGGCTTTCCAACCGCATTCGAGCCACACTGTTTGATGGTGAAGCTTATCAAACGCAGCTCTTCATGCAGTCCTTCAACGAGTTTGACGAAGATATTCAGGAAGAAGCAAAAGAACGCTATCTTCAAGCCCGAGAAATCTTTCGAGACAAATTTGTCGAAAGACGCGCGAAGAAGAGTGAGTAGTCGTGACGTAGAACGGAATTTATTCCATTGAATTCCGTTCTACTCAGCCTTCCCATAGCCTCCCCCTCCCGGTGTTTTGATCCGTAAACGGTCGCCGGGTTGTACTTCCATTTCATATCGACCCGGTAGCGTATGGACTTTGCCGTTGTGGCGAAACAGTTGGTTAAACCCTCGCGCTCCCGGTTCGCCCCCTGCCAAACCAAAGGGGCGGCAACGGGCCGACCGACGACTGGTCAACAATGAAACGGTCATCGGTTCCAGGAATTCGATTTCCCGTACCATGCCATCACCGCCGCAATGAAGACCTGTGCCACCGGTATCGCGCCGGATCGACATCTCGCGAAGGATCACCGGATAACGAGTCTCCAGAATCTCTGGATCGGTCAAGCGGGTGTTGGTCATGTGCGTATGAACGGCATCGGCTCCATCGCCGTCCGCCGTCGCGCCACTGCCGCCCCCAATCGTTTCGTAATATCCGAAAGATGAATTTCCCATCAACCAGTTGTTCATCGTTCCTTGGCTGGCAGCCGCCAAACCCAAGGCGCCCAGCAGACCGTCCACAATTCGTTGTGAGGTTTCAACATTGCCTCCGACAATCGCAGGACTGTCCAGCGGATTGTCGGCGGGACTCGGATGGAGAAAGCACTCCGGCAACTTCAGCGTGACCGCCTTCATGATGCCTTCGTTTAGCGGAATCGCTTCACCGATCAACAACCGCAGAACATACATGATCGCAGCCGAAGTAATGGCTCGATTCGCATTCAAATTGTCGGGCTGAACCGGGTCGGTTCCCGAGAAATCAATCGTCAAATGATCATCGCGTTTTGTCAGCAGCACCCGAATGGTGGCTCCGTCGTCCATCGAATCCTCGAACCGGTACTCGCCGTCCGCAATCGACCCAATCGCAGCCCGGGCCGCTCGCTCCGCAGCGTCCTGAATGAAAGCCATGTACCGGGAAACCCGCTGATGTGTATATTTTTTCACTAACTCGTAAAGCTGATTCTCTCCGGTACGGTTGGCAGCAACCTGAGCGCGTAGGTCCGCGATATTCTCATCCGGCGAGCGCGATGGATACGGCGGGGCAGTAAGCATCGCACGAAGTTGATCAAACCGTTCCTCGACGTTCGGGTGCAAACCCGTCCCGGCATTCGGCGATCGCGATCCGGCGATCAACTGGAAATTCTGAATTAAAACGCCTTCGTCGCCCAGTCGTTTGGCACTCGGCGGCATGGATCCAGGGGTTGCTCCTCCCAGTTCTGCATGATGCGAACGGCTGGCAACCCAAAACCACAACGCCGAACCGTCTGGAGAAAAAACAGGCGAGACGACGGTGATGTCCGGCAAATGCGAGCCTCCCGCGTAGGGATCGTTGGTCGCAAAGACATCTCCTGCCGCGACGTTCGGATTGAGCGCGATCGTCGCCCGAACGGTTTCGCTCATCGCGCCGAGATGAACGGGAATATGCGGCGCATTGACGACCAGATCGCCCACTTTCGAAAAAATCGCGCAGCTAAAATCAAGCCGCTCCTTGACATTGACGCTAACAGAAGTCTTCTGCAAGGCGATGCCCATCTGTTCGGCGATCGTCGAGAAATGATGGTTGAAAATCTCAAGCAGCACCGGATCGCAAGTTTCCAGTTCGTGGGGGGTGTGCAACACTTCTTCAGCATCGGTTCCCATTTTTTCCAGCCGGATGATGTTCTCCGGATAAATGTGCGCGGTCCATCCTGAATCGACCACCGTGGTTGAAAGCGAATCCGCAATCACCGCCGGACCGACGACCCGATCGCCAGCCTTCAATTCCGACCGATCAAAAACGCCCGCATCGTGCGATCGATCATTGTTGGTCAAGGTTTGAAACCGCTCTGGCTCTTTTGTCTCGAAAGACGGTGGCCGGTCGATCGGCTTGAGCCGACGGCCAGGAATGCGAGCGTCCAGCCGAGCCGATACGATTTCGACAGGTCGGTTCTGCAGGTATCCGAATTGACGTTGGTGCAGCGATTCAAATTTCGAAATCGCATCTGTCAGATTCTCATGGAGTGGAATCCAGGCTTCTGAATCATGCTCGAGAAATCGGCGCGACACCGATTGCTTTGGAAGCTCGATGTTGAGCGATACGTCTGTTCCCTGGTACCGCAGATCCAGGGAACGTGTCAGCTCGATTTCTTCCGCCCGATTCCCATCGGCCAGCAATGTTTGACCGGCCTGAACCGAGAGCCTTCTGAAAACCGTGTCGTTCAAATGGTTTTCAATGTCTTCAATGTCCGAACGATTCTCGGATGGGATGACGAAGGCGACGGCTTGGACAGCGTGGGACGCTTGATCGGACAACCCAATTCCAACGGCACTGAGGACACTGGCCGACGGATGGTCAATGATCGTCTGGATCCCCAACAGATCCGCCACTCCGCAACCATGCTGCGAGCCAGCACCGCCGAAGGAGACCAGCGAATAGGTTCTCGGATCAACGCCTTTTGAAATAGAGACCGACTTGATGGCAGCTGCCATGTGGTGGTTGGCGATGTTCAGCAAGCCAGCCGCCAGCTCGTTTCGCGACAACCTGAACGGGGCCTGATTCGTTGCATCCACCAGTTCATCAAGCCTTCGCAATACGCTTTGCAGATCCAGTGCAAACGGGAACTGTTCTGGTTGAAAACGTCCCAGATACAAGTTGACGTCCGTCACCGTCAGTGGTCCACCGCGACCGTAACATGCTGGCCCCGGATTGGCTCCGGCGCTTTGCGGGCCGACGCGCAGCTTCGTTCCATCGAACCAACAAATCGAGCCACCACCTGCGGCCACGGTTTCCACTTCCAACATCGGCGTAACGATCCGTACACCCGCCTTTCGCGTTTCGAAGGTTCGATCAAAATGTCCATCGAAACGCGACACATCGGTGCTGGTGCCGCCCATGTCAAATCCGATCACACGATCCAGTCCCATCTGCTGTCCGACGCGGGCTGCTCCGACCACCCCTCCCGCCGGGCCGGACAGCACACTGTCCTTGCCCGAAAATCGATTCATCGAAACCAGCCCACCTGCCGAAGTCATCAAACGCAACGCGCTGCTCGGCGGAAGATGACTTTGGATTTCGCTCAGATAACTGGCAATCACTGGATCGAGATAAGCATCGAGAACCGTCGTCTCTCCACGCGGCACGATCTTGATGACCGGCGCGACCTCCGATGAACAGCGAATCGACTTGAATCCAAGTTCTTTCGCAATTCGAGCGACGGTCTGCTCATGATGGGGGTAGCGAAAGCCAAACATGAGGCAGATCGCCAGCGATTCGATCCCCGACTGCCGAAGTGGGGACAACTTCTCGCGGACTTCATCCTCGTCGACGGACTGCTCCACCGTACCGTCGCTCAAAACCCGTTCTCGAATTTCGATCGCGGTTTCAAACAGTGGGTCGGGTTTCTTTACGGTCAAGCTGAAAAGGTCGGGCCGGGTCTGGTCCCCGATCGACAGAAAATCCTGAAATCCGATGCTCGTCACCAACGCGGTCCGTGCCCCGTTCCGCGTCAACAGCGCGTTCGTTCCGCGCGTCGTTCCCAAATCCACCCCGCAAGGTTTGAGCCGATGTTGAACCGGAATGGATTGACAGAGATGAATCGCCAGGATGGGCGCCGGCAGGCCGGCATCGAGTTCATAACGGAGGGTGTTAGTGGGCGCTGAAGAACCTTGGCCGGATGTGTAGGACGCTTTGACAGCATCATTCCATTTTGGCAGGAAAGAATCGTGAAACTCAAACACACCGACTTCCCCTGTGGCGTGGTGCATTCGATGGAACCGCACAACGTCTGTCTCGGCGAGGGGCTCACCGTGGTGGCTCAGCAACCGCAACCGAACACCGTTCCAGAAATCATCCGGTTCATTGCGGTGGCGGTCAAAAAAGCACGGCGCGTCGAGTGACGATGGAGCATCGGCATGGTGAGACGAACGCAGTACATGATTGCCAAGTTCCAGTGTGCCCTTGACCATGCCGGAACTGAGAACTTTCAGCCGTCGTTCGCGCCCGTCATCCGCTTCCGTCACACAGACGGCCACGCAGTCGGTAAAGGTGCCTCCGACATCAATCCAGAATTTCCATTGCGAATGGATTGGTGAAGTAGTCATTGACCCATCTTATTATCGTCCCGCATGAGCAAGCGATTTCACAGCAGTTCCGGCGTCTTGTCTGGACAGGCGAGGCTTGGACAGAGATTGCAGTTCTTCGCTGGAGTGACCGACGGTTTGCTCGTGAGCCGCAATCCAATCCAGGATTCGCCAATCCATCCAGTAACGATCCGGATCATCGGACTTGGCACCTACAAAACCAAGGTGGCCTCCGTATCGCGTTTCGAGAACTTCGATCTGGCTGGAAAGTGTGAACGGATGATAGGAGTCGACGGGCACAATCGAATCATCGTGAGCCCAAAGGATCAGCGTCGGCACGGAAACATTTCTCAGCAGCGGCCCCGCACTGCATTTTTCATAGTAGTCCTGGGCATTCTTGAAACCCCATACCGGGGCAATCAAGTGCTCATCCCAGTCTCGCAATCGGCGGGGCAGGGGATTGAGCCCGTTATCCAGCAAGCCCGGCACGATGCGCCGTCGCCGGGTCATTGAACGTTTGAGCTGCTTTATAAAATTGGCTTCATACATCTGGTTGCCACGGCGACGAATATTCCAGGATGCATAGACCAGATCGACGGGGGGCGACGCAGCCACTGCGGAATCAACAAAATCGGGCGTTCCACTTCCCCACTCGCCGAGCAATTTCAACAGAATGTTTCCGCCGATGGAAAAGCCGACAATGCTGATGTTGGAAGCAGGGCTTTCCTCGTGCAGGGTGCGTACTACTGAATCGACGTCATGACTGCAACCGCCATACAGATGTGATCGCGAAACCAGTGCGCTTTCACCAAATCCGCGAAAATCGATTCGGACAGCCCGAATCCCCCGAACAAACAGCTTGTAAGCTAATCGCCGCATATAGGATGACTGATGCGTGCCGCAGAAACCGTGCAGCAGAATTACGATCCGGTCACCCTGACTCCAGCCGGCAGGCCGGTCATCGTGAATCGCCAGGCGATCGCCGTCAAACAAGTCAATCATTCGAATGACACTGCCATACGAAGGTATTTTTCCTGGAAAGAAAACACCTCCCAGCGTCTGCCAATGAGACGAAGGCAAAAGTTTGTGAGGACGAAAGGGTTTAACAGGGGAGCGCATGGTAACCGAAAGGCCTGAGGGAGAGTCAGGAAAGCCGGAACAGGGGTCGATTTCTGAAAGGAGTATTGTAGTCTTTGCAAGAAAATCGGTGTAGACCGCCTCTGATGGGTCTTTCTGCGTGCGTCTGCGCTGTCCGGCATCAACCTGGCATTGCCGGAACTGCGAACGCGGTGGCATCCAATGCGGTTCACATTTTGGCCAAAGTGCATTTGGCCAAAGTGCATTTGGCCAAAGTGCATGTCCTTTGGTTTCTTTGGTTTACTTTGGAGTGCGCGTGATACCAATCACCGCTATGGATTTTTTGTTTACTTTGACTTGCTACATTTGCTTTCCCTGAATGCGGGTGGCGTGATAAACCTTCTCGCACGACAATATCGGGCTGGTATATAATGCTGAACCAAAGCAGTGATTGCATCCCCGCACTCCCATCACAAAAAGGACAGGCACAAAAGGGGCATCACAAAAAGGACAGGCACAAAAAGGGGTATAAAAAGGACAGGCACCTGTCCAGCCCTCCCATCACAAAAAGTCACACAAAGACACAAAGCACAAAGACACAAAGAAAGACACAAAGGACAGGCACCTGTCCAGCCTGAAATGCTAAAGAGTCACACAAAGGACATAAGAGTCACACAAAGGACAGGCACCAGTCCAGCCAGTAATGCTAGCACCTATTTGGTCGTTTCGTTAATGGAGGTAGAATAGACCGCAGTGCCCGGGAACAAGATGGATCAAGCTTGAATTCCTAACTCGCAAGACGCGAACATTTTCTGTTTTTATCGGAGAATGC
>CAYPXY010000031.1:0-58452 GCA_964414815.1 uncultured Pirellulaceae bacterium
CCCAGAAGCAGCCCCGCGCGAGTTTCTTCAAGGCTCCCAAAGTGCCTGTCCTTTGTTCTACTTTGTTCTACTTTGTTCTTACCTTTGTTCTTACTTTGTTCTTCCACAAAGTGCCTGTCCTTTGTTCTTCTCCTTTGTTCTCTTTCCACAAAGTGCCTGTCCTTTGTTCTTCCCCACAAAGTGCCTGTCCTTTGTTCTTCCAAAGTGCCTGTCCTTTGTTCTTCTTTTTGTCCTTTGTTCTTCTCTTTGTTCTCTTTCCCCAAAGTGCCTGTCCTTTGTTCCCAAAGTGCCTGTCCTTTGTTCCGTTCTTCCTTCTTCTTGGTTTACGGGGACTTGCTAACATTGGGCAGAAATGCTCTCCCTGAACAGGGGTGACGTGATAAACCTTTTCGCATGACGTATCGGGCTGCCGTATAATGCTGAACCATAACGGTGAATCTTCTCCGCAGTCCATGGAACCATAGCGGTGAATCTTCTCCGCACTCCAAAAATCCATAGCGGTGAAACTTCACCGCACTCCACGAAGCCATAGATTCAAAAACTTGGGAAAGCCGCAACACGCAAGCCCCACGACAACCGCTGCCCATGCAAGGGCGCTGACGATCATCGCTTTCCACAATCCGGTGGGTTGATAGAACAATCTCACCTGATAGGTTCCTGGTTCGACCTCGATTCCTTGACGGCCTGGCAATAATTCTCGGAGTTCTTCGACATACTCTCGCCCCGTTGAAGTTTCCTTGACCGAGGCAGCCCAGTTGCCATCCCAGATTGATTTGTAAATTATCATACATTTTAGATTCGTTGCTAGATATGCCACTAGCTCACTCGAACCGAACCGAGTCAATCGAATTTCGACCGCCGGAATCTCGTGCAGCCTCCCTTCATCGAAGGTCGCTGCGACGATCATTTGAGGTGGATTGCCCCACAGGCGGCAATCCACATACGACTTCCCTTCTTCATTTTGCAAAATCAACTCGCCGTCACAATATTCCTGTTTGACGGTGTCCCGTTTCGAGGAGATTGCTGTATCGGGGGCTTGAGCGATGTGGTCCAACTGCGGCGATTCCATTCTCTGAAGAAGTTCCTCATATTGGGCCGGCCAGATGGAAGCAAAACTTCCCACCACCCGAATGCGTTTGCCGCTCAAGTGATGCTTCGGATCGCAAGTCTCGCGTTGCCACTGCACAATTTCCTGCAGGCGATATTCCGAACGGGTGTTGCGCCAATGGGCTGGAATCATTCCGTCTCGAGGTCGGTAAAGCGTTATCGGACCTGCTGATTCAACGTCGATCGGATCCAGCGCCTTTGTCCAGGGTGAATCAACATCCATCGTGAAAACTTCCGAAGGAACCAGGCCCAGGATCCATCGGTTGGCGATCACCAAGTCACAGGCCGTCACCACCACAACGACCCAAATGGAAACGTGGCAGAAGGTCCGCGCTGTACAAGGATTAAAATTTTTTCCAATTTTTTGATGCATGCGAATGATGCGAGCTGAGGCTCCCAGAAACCATATCGGCAGGATCAAAAAGACAGGTTGTACCACTGCCAGCATGGCAAGGATGGATGCTCCACTGACGTCGAAGGGGCCCAACAACGGATCATCGGGAATTTCGAACATCCACAAAATGAAATCACTCTTTGTAACTCCTATCATCACGACCAGAGACAGTCCGCAAGTCGCCAACCCGATGAATGTTTTGAATGGGCGCCAGCGAATGGGGGATATTTTTCTGAGCTGAAGACCGGCCAGCAGTGAAAAACATAAACTGGCAACCACCATCAATTTGGCGGGGTAGCGAAACGCAGCATACTTCGGCAGCAGCACGTTCATCAGCCAGTAAACTCCTCCCACTTGCGTTCCGATCTCTTCGCAACTCAGTAGCCATCCGAGACCATACGATCCCAGCGAACCCAACAGAAAAAAAATCGCAATCCTCGAAAGCCACGCCGAACTACGATTGCCTTTCCATCGAAGACCGCGAACCGCCAGCCACATCGTGATCCAGCCGACATACAGCGACGGATACCAAACCCGATCCGGCTCACTCAGCCCTTCGGTCCACCGCTGATGGGTGGGATAGAGCTTGCCCGAAGCATTCGGAAAAAGCAGCTCGCCCAGCGACCACGGCGGCAAACTGAATTGGTAGACATGATCGCCGACAGTACCCGGTTCCGGCGTCTTGAGCAGCGACCGAAGTCGGGCTTCCAGATCGCTATTTTCGTTTGGGGAAATCGTTTGCCAGAGGCTGATTGGCTGATCGGGCTGAACACGTTCACTGAGCCTGGCCCATTCGAGCGTCGGCCAGATCTGAACCAGGGCCAGCAAGCCGGCCGTGACGATCATGACACCGAACGCGACCACCCGCCGGACCAACCCTCCAGAAAATTCACGGCTTCGATGGCAGGAGGATAGGCAGCGACCTCGCACCCACCATCCCGCCATCGAAGCCGCAAAAATCAGAAACACATGATAGGCCATCTGGGGATCACCGCCCAGAATCATCAGCGCGGCGCACATGCCGGCCCGGACGGCCCAGCTTATTTGTCCACCACGAATCGCGAACCAGGTACAGCCGAGAGCCACCGGCAGCCACGCAGCGCCCACCAGAAAAATCACATTCGACGCCAGCGACAACAGGCATCCGCCACCGGAATAGGTGATCGCGGATAAAGTGGCTCCGGCGGTATTGGCTCCCAGCACCCTGGCCAGCCAAAACGTGCCGATCGCTGCCAGAAAATAGTGGCCCGAAATATACAAGCCGTATCGCATTGGAAACGGCAGCATCCTCAGAAAGAAAATCAGCTTGCCGGGATAGAAGACGGACGAAGAGTGATCTCCCACCACCGGTATCCCCAAATTGCAATAGGGATTCCAGAGCGGCACGTGCCCTGTTTTCCATTCTTCATCAATCCACTCGAACAGCGGATAGTACAGATACGCCGAATCGCGAAAGCCGGGTACTTCAACGCCAATCAGCATCGGCCCGAGAAATGTCAATCCGAACACCGCACCGATGACCAGTGCGGGAATCAATCTGGAGATTCGTTTAACCGCCATTTGCCCGACCCAGGACGTAGGAATAGTGCAAGCTAAGGCGACCGGCAGGCGAAAACGTACCCTAGTGTAGGCGAGTCGCTCCGCGACTCGCAACCCAGCGTCTGAGAAACACAATACTACTTGGGTAAACTTTTACCTGCTGGTCGCCTTACGACCGAAGGAGAGAGCCAGGACGCAACTTGCTTACCTGCCGCCTTTGAACTCGATTACTTCAACTCGATTACTTTTTGTGCCGTGACGTGATTGAGCTTGAGCTTGGTATTATACCCTCGCTGGCCAATGATGCCGACCCGCTTTGACTGGTAGCTGCTCAAGTTCATTCCCGGACCGGGTGCGATGTGGTGAGTCACCTTGCCATTTTCATCCTGCAGAACATAGTCGGGATCTTTCAAGCCTCCTTCCCGCTCCAATCGCCTTAGCCAGCCGTGGGCATCGTAGAGCGTGTCGAGTGAAAATTCGTTGGATGAACGAGCATCCGATCCGGAGGTCTGTGACTGCCGGGTGTCGGTGCCGAGCGACGTTCGTTGGCTTGAGCTGCGATCCATGTACTGGTCCCGAATTTGGCGGCAATTCTCCAGCTTTGCCAGAAATCGCTGCGCATGATACTGCTCGACCGAATCCGTCGATGACTCCATCAAACGCCGGACGGAATCCTGCAAATCGATCAACCTCCATTGATTGGGTTCCTTGACCAGCTCCTGATTGAGTTTCAGCTCCAGCTCGGTCATGCGCGGAGTCGAGGAAACGGCAGAATAACCCGCTGCACCGAAGTGGGGCGTGCCGAAGTTCGTTGAGCCAGCGAAACTTGATTCGCTTGACCGGAGTTGTTCCATATCACGATGCACATCGAGACGCGACGAAGCCAATCGTTCTGGTGGCTCGGGGCTTGAGTGAGACTGATGGAATCCTCCCGTTAGCGCAGGCGAGACCTCTGAAGCGGTTCGATCAATGGGATTTCGGGCGCGGCGCCAACCGGAGTTCGAAACCGGTGGGTCAGGATTCTGTACGACGTTGCGCTCGACCTGTTGATAGTTCGCTTGCTCAATGATCGATGATTCGTCTCTCCGTAATTCGTTGCCGTCAGCCAGATAGTCGGCGGTCGCAATCGCGGAATCAGTAAACGGTGCTGTGGGTTGGTCATGCCATTGACTCGCTGAATGGCTTTCATCCCTGGAAGTGCCACGGGCCACTTGATCCATTTCGCTGGGCGGCCCCAGCGGCGGGTGTTTCAGTTCTGTTGACAAGGCGATTTCTGCAGGAACGCTCAAGTCACTTAGCTTGATCCAGCGAAACTCGCCTGCCGGAGGCGTGATCTGATACCAGGACGTGGTAAACCCTGCCGGGTCAGGCCAAGTTGCTACGCCGAGCAACGACACGGTCTCGCCCGCGCGCAGTTTGACTTGCCAAAGTGGCTTGTCCACCGGTCCCAGCTCGGTTCCGACCCAGGCCTGAGCCCCTTCCTCGGTGATCTTTCCGAGCGCATTGCCCAATTCTTCCATTGCGGTTGCGGGGACAAGACTAAAGCTTCCTTTCGGCGGGCGAATGGCGCACCAACCTCCCGGATCGTGACGGTAGACCTCGACCGCAGCGCCTTGAGAAAGCCGTGCGGTCACATAATGCACCTTGCCGGGCCCGCTATGCACATCGGCCACATCGCTTCGAACCACCGCCGGATAGGGAAACTGGGACGAACGATCCGCCTGCGCACTGGTCTCTTGTTGGGCGCAGCCCCACCACGCCACCGCCATCATGAGGTAACTCGTCACCTGGTTTTTTGATAACATCGGGAATCCTCCTGGATTCAGAGGTCGTGCGGCATCCACGTAGGGTGTGTGGAGCGGTCGCGGTAGCTATAAAAAGGCAGCATGATGTAGGTCATTTCGCGAAACGGCTCAAGCCCATTTTTCTGGAAACGCAGGGTTGGCCTGTCGGAAACTTGGATACGATGCCTTATCTTTCCTTAACCCGAAGCGTCAGCGAGGGACAGCGTTCTTCCCTCGCTGACGCTTCGGGTTGAGTTCTCTAACCCTCCAACGTCAATTTCGGAAGCTCGGTGGTGGCGTTACGGGTCCAGAGGATGGATTGAAATCGCCGAACGTGCTGCTGGTAGTTGGTTGACTCGAAGGCGGGTTCGCAGCCGGAAAACTGCCGCCGAAATTGCCGGGCGGATCTGCCGGAGGATTGAAAGTAGACGGCGGTAAACTTGCTGGCATGTTGGCGCCTCCTTCTACGGGTGCAAGCGGACGCCCTGCATTGTCGTCGTTGGCCGCCGGATGAGACGCCCTCAATCCTTGAGGAGCAAATTCTGGAGGACCACTGCCGAGATGAGTTCGCGGCAGTTCCGTTGAGTGATCCAGGGCGCCCATTTTGCCCAATTCACCGGTCTCTCCCATTCCCATGTTTCCCGTTCCGCCCGATGCCCGGAACGGCTCTGGATTCAGATGATTTCCTGTACGAGTCACTGGCTGGCTGAGTTGACTCGACAGGGACGATGGTCTTACCCGGAAATCGGGAGAAGAGTCCGCAAGGTGAGCAGGAGCGGCTTCAAGCACGCTCCTTTCGGTGCGGGTCTGATTGGAAACATGAGGAGGATTGGCTGTTTCAGGTCGTGTGATCAGCATCGCGACAACCGTTTCTGGAGGATGAGAATGGTCGGTCACGTTGAGCGCATAGTCTGCGATGATCCGGTTGTACGTAATCACGCTGCGTACGAGTTCCAGTTCGGCGACTCGCCAGATTCGGCCTGCTTCCAGTACGGAACCGAGGCTGGATTGTCCGTTCTGCAGCGAAACACGCTGTTGATTCGCTGCCTGTGTGGCAAGCTGTACGGTTTCGGCCTGATTAACAATCAATTGCAGCGTCTCCGGCAGCACTTGATCGATGTTCTGAAAGTGGGCTGGCATCGAACGATAGTTGCGATAGAGCTGGTAGTTCGTGACATAGTTCTGCACCAATGGCAAGTCGGACGGCAGCGGCAACGCGACTCCGGCAGGCTGCGGTTGATAGCCAGTCGAGTAAAAGCCCTGCAATCTGGCTTGATAGCGTGTCAATTCCATTCTCGCGGTGTGGTGTTGGTTGTGTGCCAACGACTTGGCCGCATCCAGTAACTCGCGATCGCCAGGCGCGTTTGCGGACTGAATCGAAGACAGCCATTTCGAGTATTCCTCCACGGCTCTCAGTTCCGCCCAACGCCCCCACGCTTCCCAATAAAAAGCAACCATCTCGGCGCGTTGATGAGGCGAAAGCGGAAGCTGTACCATCTCCAGCAACGATACCGAACGGCCCGGAAGGGAGTCGGCGAAATGGTCCAGCGAGTATTTTGAAACCAAGCTTTTAGCCTGATCCAGTTTTCGCTCCCTCGACGTGCTGTCCGTAATGGTGTCCCGTTGGTCGAAACTGGCCGGTCGAATTTCATTCCCCGAATGATGTGACTCGCGGGCCCACTCACCAGAATTGGCGAACCGGGGCGAGGTATGATTTTCATTGAAATGCTGAGGTGACGGATGCTGACCCGAAGGTTGCGACGGTGCATACTGCGGTGGCGCATGTTGCGGTGGCCTATGCTCAGGGGCTAAGTGTCGAGTGGGCATGCGTTCATCTTGAATCTGAGCCGCGAGATTCGTAAACGTGGCTTCACTCGGTGTCGCAGGAATGACCATGGGTGAATCAGCGGAGCGAACTGGCCAAGCCGCAGGCCGGTCGCGTTCGTGGTGCGTGCGTTCTGAAGAGGTGCCAGTACGTTCCGGAGGCGATGGAGGAATGTCGTCGTCTGTCGGGGAGATCTGCCGAAGAATCGATGCCGCCGATTGGGTTCGCGGCAGTGAATCACCCGTGACTTCAGTTTCTGGATCTGCGCCGGCTTTCCAATCGGACTGGGAACCCGAGGCACCCGTGTCCTGAACCGATTTGGGGCTTTCATTCCAGGTGGCCGTATAGGACTGCTGCGCAGCGGCATTGGCGGACCATCCACATAAGCTCAAACCCGCAAAAAATAACAGGCGAGTAACGATGAACCTCGACAAACCAATGTTTCGAACCGCTGAAAGCAGCCCGTCGACCGGTCCGAACGTCGAAATTCGGGACTTGCGCAACACAGCGCGATCGTTGTAAGTAGCGTGCATCCGTTCACCTCTTATTGGGAAATTCCATCGTCGAGCCAATTAACTTGTCCCGAAATCGAAGCTGAGTCAATGCCGAAATGGACGAAATCACTGCCGAAAACTTGCCGAATCCTGAGAATTCCTGATAATGCTATCATTCCCTCACTCATAAGGAAGCTTTCGATGAATCGTAACTTTGCAACGTTCGCAACCATGGTGTGTGTCGGGCTGCTCGGGTTGGCGCAACCTGTTCATCTCTGCGCACAGCAATTGATACAGCCTCCAGAAATCAAGGATGCTTCCCGAGAAGCCGTCAAGCAATTGTTGAACGAATTATGGGAACCCGGCCCTGCGACCCGAGCGGCGGCCGAACAGGAGTTCGCTGCGATCTCGGCGCCCGGTCAGGATGTCGTGTTGGCGTTCGTGGCCAATCGGTTGAACGACAGCCAAACCCGGTCGGCCCTCTCCGCGCTCGAAGCATCAACATCGCGCGACCCAAAAGCGATCGACGGCTGGCTACTGAAATCGTACCTGCATATTCTGGTCCGGGACTATGATGCCGGCATGATGAGCTTGCGTTCGGCCAAGAAAGCCATGGACCCGGCAATGACGGATCCGCAAAAAAACCTGTTCTTCAAAAGGGCGGGGGAGTTGATGGGGTATCTGCAAGGCCCCGCCCCCAGGCTGGTCAATTCAGACGTTTTCAATTCGACCGTCGAGGCCCTGCTTGCCGACATCAGTGATGCCGAAGTCCAGGCATTCACTCAAGCGGCAGAGACCATTGCCAACCAATATGCGGACTTACGTGTGGCAACGGATGAATCGCTTGATGAAGAGTTCGAACGTCAGGCCAACGCCGATGCCTTCCGCCAAGCAACGCTGACGAATGAAAATCAGACCCACCAGCAGACAACTCAGGAGTTGAATGAACAATGGAAAAGGTTACAGGAAGAATGGCGCGAACGTGAAGCTCAACTCTCGGCCGAATTGATCCCCTTACAAAGTGCCATGTCTTCCATGGAAAGCCAGATTTATTCGTATCAGTTGACGTTGCAGAACTTGTATTGGGATCTTTCCTTGGCCCAGAACGGGCCTGCCGTCTATCCCTTCACGGTGCAAACCATCTTGAATCAAATCGGCCGTGTGGAAGTGAGCCTGATTCAATTGCAATCCAGTCTCCAGGGAACCCTCAGCCAATACAATCGCGTTCGTTTACAGATCCGTGAACTGCAAGCCGTCTACAATCAACAAACCAGCGGCATTCAAAAGGAACTCAAGCGAATCGAAAACCTGCAAAAGCGAAATCAGAACGAACTGACACGGCTCGCATCTGGCCCCCGCATCGCAGGCGGCAAAAGAGAGTCTCGCGAAAGTCGTGTGGCCGGATTGAGAACCTACATCCGGCTTTCACCCGCATTGCTTAAACAAGAGTTGCTGGAAAGCATGGAGTAGTCTCCGTGTCCATTGCATGCCATCAATCGTTAAGACGAAATGATGACAATCGGAACGGTCCGATCGGCTCGACAAATTGTACTGGGACGATGGTCCCATCGGTTTCGGCCTGAAGTTCGAGGCTTGGTTCGAAACTGCCGGAGGAGGAGAGGTCGGAAAAGTTCATCGATACCGACAGAGGCTCGGGACGTGTGCGAGCATAGGCGGATGCGGTAATCACCGGTTCGGCAATCACTGGCGGTTGCGAGTGGCCGTAAACTTCCGCAGGGGTACCCTTGGGGGGCATGGCGGCAGTGGCAGTGAAGTAGGGATTCTTGATGAAGTTCCTGCGCGATGAAGTGGTCTGGTCCGCAGGTGGGGCAACGGGGGCATGCTCGTTGAGAACTCTCAAAGAATGTGAAGCCTTGATAGGCGAATAGTCTTCTTGCACGACGGAACGAGCCGAAGCCTGGCTTGCAGGAGTCCATTGCCTCATGCTGGCAAGCATGGATGGATCCGCCGAGCTGGATTCCAGCCGCTCATGGTCGATGGTCACCCTGGTTTTGCCGCGACTGCCATCGGGATGCGACGGGGTGATTTCGATTTCTTGAACATTGGCAGGAACCAGTAGCTTCATCCGCACCCGGTGGCCCCGTTCATCCAGGGGCTCCATCTGGACTTGATAAGCATTGTTGGCCACTGGTTTGCTCGGTGAAGAACGAATCACAACCTCATAGTCGTCGTGAGTAAGCGGCAATGCCACCACTGCTCGCTCATTGACAGGCGAGCCGGACATATCCTGCGCAAGTGCAGCAAAACTCATGGCTCCGAGAAGGCCGGTAAAGAGTAACGATGGAGTGATGGAGCGATTCATGGCATGGGTCGGGGTTGGCATCCAGTGGGCCGATAATCGGATTATCTAATAAAATCGGAATAATCGGAAAAGTTCCGTTGCCAAAGCCTGAAATACCAAGGGTTGATTTGCAACTGCCTTTTTCCAAACCGGCACAACCGGAAAACTTTATCATTCGGCAAGTGCTAGCGTCCGCAACAGGAAAATTGGAAAAATTTGAATCGCGAGTGCCGCACATGCCCTGATGTGACACATCCCTTGCTGAAAATGAGTATGTAAGGTCAAGCGAGTCATTGAAGTTGAAAGCCGCGAGATCGAAACCACCCACCGGTTCAGGGATGAATCTGCCTCACACCTGAATCAAATACGAAACAACGATTTCAGTTTAAAAAGGAGTTAAGCCATGTTGGTTCTGTCAAGAAAAGTAGAAGAAACGATCATCATCGACGGACAAATCGAAATCCAGGTGATCCGAGTGGAAGGCAACCGAGTGAAGCTGGGAATTCGAGCGCCCCAAAACGTCAAAATTCTGCGCAGCGAACTAGCGCCGTTTGGCAAGGAAAGCGATTCCAGCAGCACGAAAAACATTTCCGACGAGATGCCGTTGATCGATACCTTTGCCGATGCAAAGCAGTATCTCGCCAGCCACGTCGCCTGATCGGTTTAGGTTTATCCGCAAAGTCAAACCCGCCTCCCAAGGAGGTCGTGCGGCTTAAATTAGCCTGGGAACGCACCGAAGGTGCATGGCAGGACAGCCTGGGGCAAGCTCGCGTAGCGAGTGCCGCCCCAGGTTAGAAAATGTTGAAACCCTTTGCACGCTGAAGGCGTGCGGCCCAAACGGAAGACTCTCAGTGGGGTATGATGAGGCAATGAATATTTGGCTCGGTGCGTGAAGCGACTGCGATTCTGCCGCACGCCTTCAGCGTGCTGGTTGGCTAACGGATCGCTTTCCCAGGGCGGCGTCCGCTTTGCGAACTTGCCCTGGGCTACCCTGCCTCCAGCCTTTCAGGCTTCTTGCTCCTGTCGCCTGCTTTCAAAAACTCGGAAAAACCGTAGCACGAAAGCCGCACGACCTCCAAGGGTCCATGCCATTGAATCTTGGGTGCTTGACAACAAGTGTAGCCTTGGCTAAATTATGTCTTGTAGCCACGGCTACATTTCTTGTTCCCCAAGCAAATCCAATATTCAGGCCGCACCTACGACATTGATACTCATGCGAACGAAATACAAACCTTCAGGATTCACTCTGGTTGAACTCCTGGTTGTCATCGCCATTATTGGCATCCTGGTCGGCATGTTGTTGCCAGCGGTCCAGCAAGTTCGTGAGGCGGCTCGCCGGACGCAATGTTCAAATAACCTGCGCCAGTCGGGGATCGCCATGCTCAACTACGAAAGTGGATTTCAGCGATTTCCTTCCGGTTATATTTCAACACCCACCAGTAACGGTACAGTTCCCAGTGGAGTCTATATCGATCCGATCACCTGGAACGCCGGTCCAGGTTGGGGCTGGGGCGCGCAGATCTTGCCCTACATCGAAATGGGCAATATCGCAGGCCAGATTAATTTTCAACAACCCATCTGGGCGGCGGTTAATCGGCCTTCGGCACAGCTACGAATCGCAACGTTTCTGTGCCCAAGCAGTTCGGGGCTGGACGATGCCATGCTGGTGGTTGATGAGTCCAACAACCCGTTTTCTCCTGATGGCAATACGCCACTGCTGCTGGGACGCTCGCACTATCTGGCCAATCATGGTCAGGAATCGTGTTGGGGACCGGAAGCCGGTATCAACCTGACGGCAGAAATTTTTACCAACATCTACACGGCGACCACCGAGATCGTCGATGTCCATGGTGACACATCGAGGGTTGCCGATGGCCCTTTTTTCCGCAACTCCAAAACCCGCGTGGCGGATATCACTGACGGAACTTCCAACACCATTTTCCTGGGTGAACATTCGTCTCGCTTGAGCGATTCCACATGGGTGGGGGTTGTCCCGTCCGCGTTCGTGCATCCGCACCTGATTTCTCCGGAAAATGCTCCCGAGGGTTCGGGGGCTCATGTGCTGTGCCACTCCGGCCCTTCGGGGGGAGAGCTGAACATCACCGGTTTTCCCATTTTCCATCCGGTGAATCATCCCGCATTGCATTCCTGTCAGATGTTTGCCGAACATCCTGGTGGTGGCAATGTCATGTTTGGCGATGGCTCGGTTCATTTCATTCCAGAGTCCGTGGACATCATTGTCTTTGCAGAGTTGAGCAGCATGAACGAAGGCGAAGTGGCACGGAGGGATTTCTGATGAGCCTGGACCAACGCACGATGACCCGGCTGGCCGCCGTCCTGGGATTGATCGCAATCTCCATCTTTGTGGTACCGATGCTGGTTCGATACGGGTCGTCGTATCGTGAAATCAGTCCTGATAGTTATCAGTTGGCCGCCGCAGCCTTGCAGGCGACCAATCTCAAAAACACGGCGCAAATTGAAAAAGTCGAGGCTCTGTGTCAGCAGTTCCTCGACGAGGGCAAGATCGATTCGCAAGAACATCGCTGGATCAACCAGATTTGTGCAAGCGCCAAGGACGGTCAATGGGAGTCCGCCGGCAAACAGGCCCGCCGTATGATGTCCGATCAGATCCAATAGTCGGGGATGCTTTTTTGTTTTACCTATTGACCGAATAGTTTGCATTAAATACTATGCAATACATACTATTTGTCGCAACAATCGAAGGCGAATCGGAAAACGAATCTCTTTTCAACGGAATAAACTCCGTTTACAAAAATGAAACTCGAACGAGAAATGATGCGAGGAGCCGGCCCGGCAGCAGTGCTTCAATTGCTTTCGGAAGGCGAAATGTATGGATACCAGATCGTGGAAACTCTAGAGAAGCGGTCGAAAGGAATTTTTGTGCTTGGCCAGTCAACGCTCTATCCGATGCTGTACAACCTGGAAGCCCAGGGGTTGCTGGCTTCAACCACCAAGGAAGGCCCCAATGGTCGCGACCGCCGCTATTATCGCCTGACTCCGGCTGGCCGAAAGCGACTGGAACGCGATCGTGAACAATGGGCGGCGTTGGTCAAAGGTTTAGGGGCTCTCGGGTTGACGCGTGAAGTCGAAGCGGGGTTGGTGTTGAATCCACTCCGTGTCGAACCCGGATTTTCAGGGTGATCAGCGCGATGTCAAAAGCTTCAACCCATCTTGAATCTGGCGACAGGCCGCCCCGCGAACTGATGCGCTGTTCACGAGATTGGAAATCGCACCTCCAGTCTTCAGCGCTACCAGCCCCCATCAAAACTCTGATCGTGACGGTCGTGGCAAGATCACGGCTGAGAAGAAACGAGAAACTCCAGGTCGCTCAAGAGTTGAGCAGCCATTTTGAAGACGGGTTGCATCGCGGCCAAGGCGGTGAGCAACTCATTGAAGATTTTGGCGACCCGTTGGTGGCCGCCCAGTTAATTCGGTCCAGTAAGATCAGGAATAGAAGTACCATGTCAAAATTACTTTCGCTTGGAATGTGGGGCGGGCTTGCGTTTATATTGAGTTTCTTCGGGTTGACGGCGTTCTTTCATTTTGGAAAGGCCAATCCGTCAGTGGATTACACCATCGATTTCAATCGGACAGCTGCCCAAGTTCCGGTTGAAGAACGAGCCTGGTTGTTTTATCGCGATGCCTATAGCAAGGCCGGACTCGCTGAGGGAGGTGGTGGCCTTCAAATGAGTGAATTGTTTGTCAAATCGGACGAAGAAGGTCGAAACGACCGCTTGGTTCGACCGACCGATACAGAGGCCTGGCCAGTTGCGGTTGAAAAACTGAAATCGCTTGAAGACGTGCTTGATTCCGCTCGGCGTTGTCGTTCGCTTTCGTATTTGGGGCTACCTTTGGAAATCGACCGTAACCGATACTCGCCCGAAGATCGTGCTGCGCTCTTCCCCAAAACCGAATTTCCCGTGAAGGCGACCGGTGAAGACTCGACGAATGCGTCGGAAGTCATCATGAATCAGAGCATGATGATGATTCTGCTTCCTCACTATCAAAGTTTTCGACAGTTGTCACGAGCTCTAGTCGTCGATGCCCGTCTCGCCATTGAGCAAGGAGACTTTGAGCGAGTGACGCAAAATATAGAGGCCATCTACGGTATCGGTCAGCAATTCGGAAACGAGGTATGTGCTGTTGGTGACTTCATTAGTTTTGCAGTTCTCACGCATGGACATGATCTGGTGGACGAGATTCTACCTTCCCACCTTGATGCGATGACTTCAGACCAACTTGCCAGAATACAAAACGCCTTGTCGCGATTTCGAGCCATTGACTTTTACGACGCAGTCGAAAGCCGGGCAATGGCTATGGATATTTTTCAACGGACGTTTACCGACGACGGGAACGGAAACGGGCGAATCACTGCGGCAGGACTGGAATTTTTTGAGAAAACGCAGTTTGTATTCCTGTCTCCTTCGTTGAAGGACGAACCTGCTCTGACCAAGCGAGCTGCGGAACACTTGCGTCCGTTGACGGCCCCGTTTTCCCTTATTTCGTTTCCAACAAGACAGCTAGCGGTTGACAAATTCATGCAGGAGCTTGATGAACTTGTCGAACGAATCAAGATGCCGTTTCATGAAACGATCGATAATTTTCCCAAGGACGAAGCAGACGATACAGGCATTTCGCTGATTCTGAACATGTTGCCACCCAAGTTCCACCTGCAAGCTGCTTTTGCCAAAGCCGATGCGAATCAAAGGGCGACCATCGCTGTCTTGGCTGCTTATCGCTATCAAAGAAAACACGGCCAGTTCCCCGATTCAATCGATCAACTGGTTGGCGAGTTCCTGGACGAACTGCCTCTTGATCCGTTTGACAGCAAGCCGCTTCGATATCGACGCGAAAAGGAAGGATTCAGGATTTACAGCATCGGTTTTGATCGCGTGGATAATGGTGGCCAAAGGATCTTGGTAAATCGGCACAATCCGGGAATTCCGGTTGATTTCCAACCGAGCGAAACCGAGACGACCAGCGAACCTGGAAGTCCATCACGGAAGGATGGAATCGAATTCAGACCACAAAAAACGTCCGAGTTTGATTTGACAGGATCGCAATCGAAGGGTGATTGGGTTCTCTGGCCGAGATTGTCAGAAATCGAAGATTGATTCTGTCTTTAAAAATCAACATTCGCCGATTCCAGCGGAAGATTGTCCGTACGGAACGGCGACGCTGGAAGGCCTGCGGAGTTGAACAGGTTCGGAACCGGTGTATCGTTCCAGGCGAAACGCACGGCGACGGGCTTCTCGACGTCATCGGACCAAACGAGAATCGTATTCGGACCATCGATTTTCGCTTGAGCCGGAACCCATCGACCATCCTCGCCTGCAACTAGAAATTCCTTCAGTTCGGAAGAGGGGGCGTCAGAGACTTCGGCCGTTGACGGTGTGGCTTTGAGCCCTTGGCCCACATGATCGAATTCAAGCCGGATTTTCTGGCCATCGATCTGCTGCGACTTGTAGATCGGCCCGCTGAAGACCGTTACTTTCTTGTCAGCAGGTAGATCGCTTTCATAAAGCTGGCTCAGCGCAATTAGCGATAGTCGCTTGGCCACGTCCTGTTTGTTTCTGGGGTGGATGTCTGTAAAGTTGCCGATGTCGGTGGTCACGGCCATCCCGGTGTTGGGAACGGATTGTAGTGTTTTTAGCTGAGCCTCCCAAACTTCCGCCAGTGCGGAGGGAGCTCGGTTACCGTATCGGAAGGGCGCCAGTTGCACAAAATAAAATGGCATTTCTGCGTTGCCAAACGTTTCTCGCCAGTCTTGGATCAGCAGGGGAAACAACGTTTGGTACTGCACGCCCCGACCGTTGTTCGATTCGCCCTGATACCAGATCGCTCCGCGGACTTGGTATTGAGCAATCGGAAAAATCATGCTGTTGTACAGGTGAGCCGGACGATGAGGACTATGGTTGGCCCGCTCGTCCCACGACTTGAGCAGCGGTGAGAGCGAGGGTTTGGATTCCAGCGCGGTTCGCGATGTCCAGGCTTCTACAGGAGTTCCTCCCCAAGTTGAATCGATCAAGCCAATCGGAATCCCACCCAGCTCTTGGCTCAATTGACGACCATACAAATAGGCCAGCCCCGAAAACCCTGCCACAGTATCACTGCTGCAAATCCGCCATGGTTCGACGGAGGTGAACTCGTCAAGCGGCACCGGAGAAATGTCGTTGGCCACTGTGAATAATCGCAAATTGGGAAAGTCTTTCGCAGCGGCAATTTCAGCTTCGGCGTTTCCAATTCCCGACGTCGGCCATTCCATGTTGGACTGGCCCGAGCAAAGCCACACTTCGCCCACCATCACGTCGGACAACACGACCTTGGTTCCGTTGTCTTCGGCCACCACTTCAATCTGATAAGGGCCGCCAGCAGATCCCGTTTTGATTTGGGTCGACCATTTCCCTTCCCCGTCGGCAGTCGTTTGAAGGGTTTGATCGAGAAACTTGATTTCCAGTTTTTGATTCGGGTTGGCGGTTCCCCAAACCGTGATTTGGCTATTCCGCTGCAAGACCATATGGTCGGAAAAAATCTTGGGCAACGTGATATCGCCAAATGCGGCGGGAGCCGGTAACAGAAAACAAACCGTCAAACAAACCATAAAGCCCAGACGGAAGGGGAGAGTTAGCGCGCACATGGTGGTTCTCATCTCGTTGAGGTTGAAAAAACGGCAGTCGTTGCCAAACCACCATTATAGTCAAACCGCGAACACGTTTTGAAGCACCTGAAGCGGCCAGCAGATAAAAACGTACATAATGCAGGTTTGATGACAGGAATATTTTTGAGCCTTCATCCAGTCTCAGTAAGCCAGTCCGGGTAAGCGGGTTTTCAACATGAAGCAGATTTTATGTTGGGTTTATCGCATTATCAGATTACTAAGTCAGAATGACCATTTAGGTTCTGGTCCCTCCGTGATCGTTCGGGTTACGATGGCATGACTTGACCCGCCGATCTTTATCAACCAGGGACAGATTTAACATGAGCGCTCAAATTCTGGTCGTCGAAGACGAGGCCCGCATCGCGGATTTTCTAGTTCGAGGACTGACCGAGGAAGGGTACAGCCTGCTGCATTGCTCCGACGGTCGCTCGGCCAGGGCTGCACTGGAGACTCGAACCTGGGATATTGTTTTGATGGACTGGTGGCTTCCCGGCGAAGATGGAATTACTTTGCTGCGCCGGTTTCGCCTGCACAATCGCTCGACACCCGTCCTGTTTCTGACGGCTCGGGATGCGATCTCTCAACGCGTTGAAGCCCTCGATGCCGGAGCGGACGACTACCTGTGCAAGCCCTTCGCGTTCGAAGAACTGCTTGCTCGTATTCGCGTGCTGCTACGACGACAGGACCAAGCGACCAGTCTGATTCTGGAGTACAACGATGTCCGGGCTGATCTCGGAAGCCAGCGGGCAACTCGAAAGGGCATCCCACTCGATTTGACCGCCAAGGAATTCGCATTGTTGGTACTCTTTTTGAGGAAGCCAGGAGCCGTTCTGACTCGGACGCGAATCTATGAAAGTGTTTGGGGCGATCAATACGATGGTCTTTCCAACACCCTGGAGGTACACATCAAGGAACTGCGACGAAAGCTGGAAGAACTGGGCCCACGCATCATTGAGACCCGACGCGGTCAGGGATACTCGCTTGAAACAGGCACCGACAATGTTCAAATCGACTTGGCAAAGGGTCCCCAATGACTTTGGTAAATCGTGTGTCTGCTTTCTTTCTGGCCGCGCTGGCGATGGCCCTGATCTGTTACTCTGCCGTATTTTACGTGCTGACACGAAATTATCTGTATCAGCAATTTGACGACGATCTCCACAGTGCTTTGCATATCCTGGCAGCCTCCGTGGAAGTTGAAATCGACGATGCGAAATGGCATCCTGCAGAACACGGAATCGATCTTGCCGCAGGGGCATTGAACGACCTGGTCTGGTTGGTCTGCGATGAGCGTGGCCAAGTCGTTGATCGCTCGCCGTCGCTAAGCCGATCGGATCCTCACTATGAAACCATTCAGAGCTTTGCCAGCCAACCTCATGAAGCTGAGGCCGAACCGATTGCTTTGGGGCAATGGCGATTGCTGCAAAAAGAGCTGGCCGCACCGGAACCGAAACCGCTGAACCTGCGTGAGCCATTTGAATACGCCAGTGTTCGCATCACGGTGGCGCGGTCGCAGGCACAACTCATGCACACACTGAACCGGCTGGCAATTCTAGTCTGTCTATTGCCAATGGCGGTCTGGCTGACTGCGGCCGCCATAGGTCACTGGTATGTGCGCCATGCGTTGTCGCCCGTTCGCAAGATGGCCAACCGCGCACGATCAGTGACCCAAGCGGATTTCGGTTTGAGGCTACCGGTCAGCTCGACACCGGATGAGTTGACAGATTTGGGAGTCGCTTTCAACCAGCTTCTCAATCAACTGCAGACAGCTTATGAACGCCAAAGTCGCTTTGTGGGAGACGCAGCGCACCAGCTTCGAACACCGCTGGCTGCCCTGCAAGGCCAACTTGATGTTGCCAAACGCAGGCCGAGATCGACGGAAGACTATCAAAAAACGCTTGAAGTCCTCTCAGAACAGACTTCGGAACTGGTTCTGATGGTTGAATCGTTGCTGAGAATGGCCCGCTCGGAGGAGGGAGTCAACCTGAGTCAACGGGAAATCATCTGCCTGGACGAATGGATGAAGGTGTATCTCTGCCGATGGGATCATCACGAGCGTCGAAACGATCTTGTCTTACACTCCGGCTCAAAAGTCCGAGTTTTGACTTCACAAACGCTCCTGACGCAAATCCTCGACAACTTGCTGACCAACGCGTTCAAATACAGTCCGGCTGGCGGCCCCATCCTCATCGAAACAACGCAGAATTCTGGTCAAGCAGTCCTTTCGGTGACCGACCAGGGCATTGGAATTTCTGCCAAAGAAAAGGAAACCATTTTCGAACCTTTCTATCGTTCTCCTGAAGTGCGTCGAAGTGGTTTTTCGGGCACTGGACTGGGCTTGTCGGTCGCGGCACGAATTGCTGAAGTGCTTGAAGGCCAACTGACCTGCAACAGCGAGTGGGGACGCGGGAGTACTTTTCAGTTGACGTTGCCCGTGGCTCCAGAACCTACTTCGAAGCAACCCGGCTAAGCAGTCCTTGCAAGAGATAAATGCCTCCGACCACCATCAGGCCGTCGATCGTCGTGCTACCGGGCCAGACATAGTTAATCAACAGTCCGCATCCTCCACCGATCAGGCATATCATGGAGGTAACCAATGCCATGCTTTGCATCTCGTCGCTATTTATACTTTTTGACATATTCAATTGATTCATTGTTACTTGAGGGTTGGTCATCGGATTGAGTTTCATCACTTCCGGTATTCTACGTTTGCCCTCTGAAGCAACCGTGAGGCCTGATTAAGTTCTGCTTTATTTTCGAATCGCCGAATTCCGACCGCAACTGTAATAGAATTCGGCATCTAACTTGGCCGAGAATTGCCGGGTCTCAACAAAAAATGCAACATGAAGTCGATTTTATGTTCGCTTCATCGCCCCATTAAGCAATTATCCGATACTTGGGAAGCAGCATGTTTGAATGTGAATATGCCGTCGTTAACAAATTGCAAATTTGAAATGAGGAATGCGATGAAAAATTTTATGGTTTATAAGTGGATGTTGGCCGGGCTGGTTCTGACGCTATCGGGAGCAGCAACCGCCAGCTCACTTCAAGCTCAAGAGAAGTCGTTGATCGACATTGTTTCCAGTCTGGAAAAAGATGGCATCGGGCCAATCGTCGAAGTTGAATTTGATGACGGTGTCTGGGAAATTGAAGGGTATCGGGACGATATTGCCTATGAGTTCAAGGTCGATCCAAAAACGGGAAAAATGGTGTCGGAACACCGCGACGACACCAATGTCAAACCACCTGCTGACTCATTGCGGCTATCCGAAATCCTGAAAAAGTTGGACCAGGCAGAGTACATCCATATCCGTGAAATCTCGTTTGAAAATCGAAGCTGGGAGGTCGAAGCCAGTCGCAACGGACAGCGCCGAGAGTTGCGTGTGGATCCAAAGGACGGAACCGTCCTGTCCGATCGCATCGATGATTGAATTCGATATCTCTAGATTCGAGTTTTGCATTTTTAGGAACTGATATTGTCATAAAAACGGCGGCCCGTTCCCATGGGATTTTGAACATTCAAACTTTCAAATCCTTTGGCACGGAGGCCGCCTACCATGGAGCTTACCAATTCCTTCGAGTTTTTGCTACGTGCGTTCTCGCCGGTTTTTACCGAACCCAGTTTCCAGACGTTTCGGCTGTTGATGACGGGCTGGATTCTTTCGGTGCGCCATCGTTACGTCACCGATCTGATTATTTCCAGTGACTCCGTCGGCAACGGCCACTTCTCGGATTACCACCGCTTCTTCTCCCAAGCGGTCTGGGACATCGATCGTCTCTGGAAGTTGCTGGCCCAGCTGATCGTCAACAGACTCGTCGGCGCCGATGGTGTAGTCGTGCTCTCGGGAGATGATACTCTTTGCCGAAAGCGGGGGATGAAGACCCAAACGGGCTTGTACTACAAAGCGGGCAACGACCGCCTGGTGCGTCTGGTGTTCTCGCAAGATACGGTAGGTCAGCGGCCGACGCGAATTTTTTATTGCACCGATTTGTCGAAGACGCCACGCGAGATTCTTTCGATCTTTTCACAGCGTTGGTCGATTGAAGTGACGCACTACGACTGCAAGCAGCATCTAGGCTTGGAAGACCCCGCCAACCGGACTCCCAAGGCGGTCGAGCGAACGGCGCCGATGGCAATGTTTCTGTCTAGCCTGACGATCGTGTGGTTCGAGACCGAAGGGCACAAGGAACTTGAGTTTCCAAATCGGCCTTGGTATTCCTGGAAGCCCCAACCGAGCTTTGCCGACATGCTCACGACATTACGCCGTCAATCGTGGGACGAGAAATTATCGGAGGTGTCGCGGGCGACGACCCCCGACGATCATTCAAGACGCCTGCTCACGTTCCTGGCCACTCTCGCCGGATAGGATTCGGAAAATGCAAAACTCGAACTAAAGAAGATGCTTGAAATTGTAGAGCGATTGTCCTCAATCGTTCGTTGACTGAGAGAATTCTGCGATCGTGCAAAGCCAAACCAAATCGTATGCCTTTTCTCATGCATTGAACAACTGGGGACAATTGTTCTACAATGGCTACCACAAAAACTTGTATCGTGTCGGGCCTAAGCCAACGACGCTCCGTGATTGGTTTTGCACCGGTCGATAATGCGGCTGGAAATTTCTTCCACCTGTTGATTCGTCAAGGTTTCCGTACTCGAACGAAGCACCACGGATAACAAAACCCGTTTTTTGTCTGGCCCATCCTTGGCTTCATCACGGAATGTCTCCCGATAGGAAACTTTCTCCAGCAGTTCCCCGGAGGCGCTGAGCACAGACGATTCCAGATCCGACCAGAACACTTCGTTCTTGAGAATGAAATTGAAATCCCGTTTGACCGCTTGGTAGACGCTCTGGTTCTGATGTCGCGGTACAAGCGTGGCGGCTTCGGTCAAAACGGCCAAATCGATTTCACAAACCGTTGCACCGCTTCGCAAGCCGAACTGCTTGAGGCCTGCGGAGGAGACTTCACCAAGCCAGCCCAATCGTTTTTCACCCAACATCAATTTCCCGGAACGGTGGTTGTCCAGCAACTTCGATTGCGCGGACTCCCACTGGAGGGATTGCGAGGGCGCGACGAAGGCTACCAACGATTCGACCACTCCCTTCATCGTCAAGTAATCGCGGCTGCTTACCAGCGCGAGCTTGGTCGGTTGATCCGGAAGTTCATTGCCTGCACTAGGTAAATAAACCTTGGCGGTTTCGAACAGTTCCACTTGCTCGTTGGATCGGTACTCATTGATTCGCCGAACCTCCAGCAGGCTGGGCACGAGACTGCGCCGCAGCAAATCCACCGCTCCGATGTTCTGCGAAGTTTTTTCCAGCACTCCCAGCATCGGTTGACTGCTTCGTAGCGCCGGTAAGTCCGTCCAGGGCGAAAAAGAATCCGACCACGGCTGCGGAACGAGGCTGGCCGTAACACATTCGTCAAAACCAGCGGCCGTTACGACCGATCGCACCTTGTCCAGCACCCGATCCGTTACCGGCCGGTAGGATGAGGCCATCGGAACGGAAACATTGTCGGGGACATGGTGGTAGCCATAAATCCGCCCCACTTCTTCCACCAGATCGATCTCGCGCGTCAAATCCTTTCGCCACGACGGCGGGATCACAGTGATCGAGTCTGCGGTATCTTCGGTGATCGACATCCCCAATCGCGCTAGCGTTTCAGGCACGAACGATTGGGGAATTTCAATTCCCAGAATTCGTTTCAACTGAGCATAGCGAAGTTGAACGGGAGACGACGGTGTGGCTTGCTGGCCGACATCCACGACTCCGTCGAGCAATTGGCCGCCCGCCGTTTCGAGAATCAGTTGGCAACAGCGACGGCTGGCCCAGTCGAGATTTTCCGAATTGATGTCTCGCTCGAATCGGAACGAAGAAGGGCTGTACAGGTTGAGCGCGCGGGCGGTATTGCGGATCGCAAGCTGATCAAAGTAAGCCGCTTCGATCAGGATATCGGTGGTTGCATCGCTGACCTCCGATTCAGTGCCTCCCATCACTCCGCCCAACCCCAGTGGCCCGTCCGAATCGGCGATGACACACATTTGACTGTTCAGTTCATAGGTCCGGTGGTCGATCGCATCCAGTTTCTCACCGGAGCGTGCGTTGCGGACTACGATCTGGCCGTTTTTGACTTTTTTGAGATCGAAGGCATGGAGAGGCTGGCCGCATTCGAACATGACGTAGTTCGTAACGTCCACGATGTTATTGACGATGCCGATGCCAAGTGCGGACAGTCGATCCTGCATCCACTGGGGGCTGGAGCCGATTTTCACGCCCCGAATCACCCGAGCCGTATAACGGCGACACGTTTCAGGGTTCTCGATCTTGACGGAGCAAACTTCGCTGACCGATTGCGATTCCGTTTTTGGACGAGGATCGGGGACTTTCAGGTCCGTCTGAAACAAGGTGGCGACTTCGCGAGCGATTCCAATGTGCCCCAGGCAGTCGGCCCGATTGCTGGTGACTTCCAGATCGAGTACGGCATCATTTCCGACATCCTCGGTCCCGTCGTGATTGAGTCCGGACATGGTCAATCGATCGATCAGTTCATCGAGAGACATCGAAAGATCGACGTAGTCGGAGAGCCAGTTTTGGGAGGTGAGCATGATTAAAACTGCCGCAGGAATCGGACGTCGTTGGTGAACAGGTACCGGATGTCAGTGATCTGATGGCGAATCATGCACAGCCGTTCGATTCCCAGGCCGAATGCAAATCCGCTGACTTCTTCGGGATCGTAACCGACACTTCGCAACACGTTCGGATCGACCATACCGGCCCCGCCGAACTCGACCCATTTGCCGTCCCAGAAATAATCTGCTTCGACGCTCGGTTCGGTAAACGGAAAAAACGATGGGCGGATGCGGATGGGGACTTCACTGCCCAGATAATTGGTGGCAAAAAGTTTCAGCACCGTTTTCAGGTCCGCCAGACTGACTCCCCGGTCAACCATCAGGCCTTCGATCTGGTGGAACATCGGATAGTGCGACCAGTCCGCAGTATCCGGGCGGTAAACTCGCCCGAGCGAGATGATACGAACCGGAGGCGGTTGCGTTTCCATCACTCGAATCTGAACCGTGCTGGTCTGGCTGCGAAGCAGCATGGGATGGTCGTTGAGAGAAGCCGCGACCGGTGCGGCGCCACCGCTGCCAGGCGATGTCTTATCTGAGACCGCGAGATAGAAATTATCCAGCGGATCGCGGGCGGGGTGGGCCTTGGGGATATTGAGGGCCTCGAAGTTATGGTAATCGTCTTCGATTTCCGGTCCATCGGCGGGCGTGAAGCCGAGCCGTCCCATGATGTCTTTCAGTTCGTTGATCGTTTGCGTGATCGGATGCAATCGCCCGATCCGGATAAAATGGCCCGGCAGCGTTGGGTCGAATTTCGGATCTCGCGATGGGCCGTCGTCGCCCGACTCAATTCTTTCCTGAGCGGCCTTGAACGCGGATTCAACTTCTGTTTTCGTGGCATTGAGTTTCTGGCCGGCAACTTTTTTGTCCGGGCCAGCAATGGAACCCAGTTTTTGCGAAGCCAATTTGAGTTGCCCGTTCTTGGCGCCCAGAAATTCA
Organism: uncultured Pirellulaceae bacterium; assembly: GCA_964414815.1. Taxonomy (GTDB): domain Bacteria; phylum Planctomycetota; class Planctomycetia; order Pirellulales; family Pirellulaceae; genus Mariniblastus. Next base: position 23,689 of record CAYPXY010000031.1, read on the forward strand.
ACCCGTGCTGCGTTGAGCTGGTCCGCATTGGCTGCGGCGCTCAACGCAGCCGTGGCGTCCTGGGTCAACTGATCCAGTTGCTGTACGAACTGATCGATGGACAGAGCTTCAACAGACATGGATCAACACGAACTCTCCCCTCTCACTGCTGAAGCAGAGAGAGAAGAATTTTTCGCTGTGAGGAAAGAAGGATTGACAGCTACGCGTTTCGAACGACTTGAACGATCGCGTCGAAGCCGTCTGGATCGTGGATGGCGATTTCAGCCAGTGATTTACGATCGAGTTCGACATTGGCCTTTTGCAGGCCGTGAATAAACTCGCTGTAGCGGAGGTTGCGCATCCGACAAGCGGCACTGATACGAACGATCCACAGAGCGCGGAAGTTTCGTTTCTTCACGCGGCGGTCACGGAACGCATAGGCGCCCGCACGGACGAGCGTTTCCTTGACGGAGCGGATCATGTTACCGCGGCCACCGCGGAAACCTTTGGCTCGTTTGAATAATTTACGTTTTGCTCGGGTACGAGCTGCGCCTTTTGTTGTACGCATGGGGGGTCCTATTTGGTTTCACCAGATAGGCCTCGAACGCACATCGTTCGATGTTGATTGCCCATCAGAGCGCGCGAGGTGGAAACTCGCTGAGGTTGATTGAAACGAGCGGCTTAAATAAATGGCCTTAAAAAAGCGGCCGAACTTAAGCGCTGTGCTTGCCCAAAGCGGCCGTGATCGAAGCGACCATGCAATCATCGAGCAACTTTGTGCCACGCAAATGGCGCGTTCGTTTAGCACTCATCCGCACGTTGCGGTGAGATTTTCCGGACGGGCGATGCTTGACTTTTCCGTTGGCGGTCAGACGAAATCGCTTCTTGGTCGCTTTGTGAGTTTTAAATTTTACTTTGGCCATGGGACGATTGGTATTTCGGGTAATTTCGGATCGAGGATTGTAAGTCGAATCGGCCTTTGATGAAAGGGGAGTTGATGGCGATTGAAGAAAAATACGGGGAAACCGGCAAATTTCCTTGGAAATTTGGCCCCGACAAATCGAAAATTTGCGTTTATAATTCAAAAATAACGAGTTCCCACTATTCAACCTTCAGGAGGTCTCCAATGGCTGCCCCCAAATATCACCCGATTTCCGTTGAAGATTACTTACAACGCGAATTAACGGCCGAGGAAAAGCATGAGTACCTCGAAGGTTTTGTACATGCCATGTCGGGAGCACGAACGGTTCACAACCGGATTGCGACCCATGCAGTCGGAATCCTATATTCTCAACTTCGAGGCAAGCCTTGCGAAGCGTTCAATTCGGACATGAAAATACAGGTGCAGACCCAAACCGGAACTCGATTCTACTATCCCGACGCGATGGTCGTTTGCGACCCCAACCCGCAAGATGATTCTTGGCAAGACAAGCCGGTCGCCCTGATAGAAGTCCTTTCGGAATCGACTCGGCGCACCGATAACCATGAAAAACGGATGGCCTATTTGACCCTCCCTTCGTTGAAATGGTATCTTCGTATCGAACCGGATGAGGCTCTTGTGCTGGTCGATTCCCGCAAAGGGAACCAGTTTCAGCAAACCTTTTACGAAGGCCTTGATGCCGTGATCGACCTACCCGAAATCGGTTGCCAGCTACCGCTGTCAGAACTCTATGCCAATGTTCAGTTCCCGACACCGGACGAACTCCGCGAGCGGCTGGAAGCCTACTACGTTGCCGGAACGCTGACGGAATATTGAAATGTTAAATTTTTCACACTTCTGTCAATAGCCAGACAACAAGACCCTTTTGGGCGTGAAGGCGATTGTTGGCTTGCTCAATGATGGCGCTCGCGGGGCTGTCGATCACCTCGGATGCGACCTCCTCGCCGCGACGAGCGGGCAGACAGTGGAGGAATTTGGCGTTCGGTCTGGCTTGCCGCATCAGGCCAGCGTTGACCTGATACGATTTGAAGTCGATCAACCGCTGCTCATTTTCGGCTTCCTGGCCCATGCTGGTCCATACGTCGGTATAGACGATGGAGGCGTCCGCAATCGCCTTTGCTGGATCTTCGGTCTGCTCAATAACCGTGCTTCCGGCAAGCTGATTCAGTTCGGAAACGAAGCGATCCGGAAACTGGTAATTTGGGGGTGAAGCGACCGAAAGCGGAACTTGCAACCGACTGCAGATCACTGCCAGGCTCTCCGCCACATTGTTGGCGTCACCGAGATAAGCAATCTTGGTGTTTTTGAGGTCGCCTTCGAGTTCGATGACGGTCATCAAGTCGGCTAGCGCCTGACAGGGATGCGAACGGTCCGTTAGTCCGTTGATCACCGGACATCGACTGAACGTGGTGGCTTCTTCCACCATCTCATGCGATTTCGCGCGGACAACCAGCAAGTCGAGATAGCTGGTCAGGATCGGCATAAAATCACATAGCGGTTCGCGAGTGCCCCAACCCACATCTTGGCCCAAAAACAAGCTGGTACCACCCGTTTGAGCCATCAACGTTTCGAAACTCACGCGGGTTCGCAGAGACGGCTTTTCAAAAATCATGCCCGCAACCCGGTTCTGCAACAGCGACGGTCGCTCGCCACGTTCCAGTTTTTCTTTCAGCTCCGCTGCAAGCGCAAGGACACTGCGGATTTCATCGGAAGTAAGATCCAGGAGAGTCAGGACGTGACGCATGAGTTTTGAGGGATGAGGGATGAGGGATGAGGGATGAGGGATGAGGGATGAAGGATGAAGGATGAGGGATGAAGGATGAAGGATGAAGGATGAACAGATCCCTCTCTCCGACTACTGACTAATCACCGTCCCGATCCCCTGGCTGGTGTAGACTTCCAGCAACAGAGAGTGGCGGACGTGACCATCGACGATATGAACTTTCTGGACACCGCGATCAATCGTTTCGAGGCAGCCTTCTACCTTGGGAATCATCCCGCCCGAGATCGTACCGTTGGCGATCAATTCGCGTGCTTCGGCTCGCGTCAAACTGGAAATGATGGATGACGGATCGCTGGGATCGCGAAGCACGCCGGGCACGTCACTGATCAGCACCAATTTATGTGCGTTCAATTCGACCGCCAATGTAGAGGCTGCCGTGTCCGCGTTAACGTTCAGCTTTTGTCCGGCTTCGTTCTGGCACATCGATGGAATGAAGGGGACTTGTTTGGCATAGGTCAGGCAACCGATGACGTCCCGATCAATACGGGTGACTTCGCCGACAAACCCCAGGTCGATCGGCTCTCCGTTTGAATTGCTCAGCTTCAGCCGATCGCCGAACAGCACCGGGGTCGACTGAAAATTGAGCGTCATGGCTCGGCCGCCGATTCGCTCATAGGTATCTGCCAGAAACTGATTGGTTTCTTCGGCCAGAATGCGTTCAACAATCGCCAAGGTCGCTTCGTCGGTGTAACGTCGGCCCTGCACAAAACGTGGCTCTAGCCCAGCCTCTTTCATCGCCGCACTGATTTTGCTGCCCGCTCCATGGACCACCACCGGTTTCATCCCTACGGTTTCCATAAAATAGATGTCCAGCAGGATATGCCGCAGCGCGTCCACATCGTCGAGCATGCTACCGCCGAGCTTGATCACGGTGGTCTTGTCGCGAAAGCTGCGAATCCAGCCGAGGGCTTCAATCAGAATGTCGGCTTTGAGGATGGCTTCTTCCACGGGCAGATGGGGTTAGAGACGATTGAACGGGAAGGTAAAGTTTACGGATTGGAAGGTAAATATGGTAAGGATGACGCTGCGAGGTCGCAAGGGTGGAGCAGGGCTATTGGCAGGCAGATTGAATACGGAGACTGCACCCTGCCGTCGCGCCTGCGCCGACCCTTTCTCGATCTTCAGCTTCAACCATGTGTCGAGCGACTTTCTATCAGCGACGGAAACGAATGGCGGTCGGCTTCGGCTTGCGGCTAAACGTTTGATCGCTCCGTGAACGGTTACGCCCCAACAAAAAAACCCTCGCCAGAGTTGGCAAGGGATTTTTGATTTGCAGATTGGTTTTAGGTCGTCTTTTTATTTCGCCTTTTCCAGTCGTTGAAAGGGGCTTAGCGTCGTCTTCCGCCCTTGTCATCGAAGTCCAGCCACCACCAACCGTCATCCCACTGGAGGGAGACTTTTCTCCATCCCAGCGGAACTTGCGGGTAGGGATAGAACGGACCGATGTAGGGCCAAGCTGAAGCCGAGTATTGTTTCGGATAGTTTACTTGACCGTAGTTCGGATGAGCGGCATAACCTGGCCAAGCGTAACCTGGGAGGTTCGGGCTCCCTGCACCCATGCCACCGCCACCGTAACCAGCTCCGCCCATCGGTACGGGACAATTCGGATCGGCCGCACCACCGTAGTAGTTGCCTACAGGTTGTTCGACGACGCCACCAAGATCTTGACGAGCTCGTGCGGATGATTCAGCAAACGCCATCGGCATCCCGGCACCTGGCATCGCTGGGCCAGACATTTCCGGACGACGGTAGCTGACGCCTTGCATGGTTTGTGGCATCGGTTGCTGCATCGGCACGGCAGGTTGACTGTACTGCGGCGACGGCTGTTGATAGGAAGCCGTTTGCAGTGGGCTGGCATGCTCCATCATGTTGTAAGACATGTTGGTGTTCATGTTGTCTACGACTTCGATGTCGTCCACGACCTGGACCACACCCAGGTGGCCCGCTTGTTGAGCGGTGCTGAGAATCATCTCTTCCTGACTGGCGCTCGAGACATGGCCTTTGAACCAGACCACACCTTTCTCGACGGTCATGTCGACATTGAATCCTTTTAATTGACCCTGCTGTTGATGAGCCAGCAGACGGCTCTTAATGAAATCGGCGATTTGCTGGTCGTCGGCCATGCCGATCGCGGGCATAAAAGACGTTGCGGCAAATGCGATTCCTAGCATGAAACGTCGCATCAGATCCCCCTCCTGGAATTTAAAATGTTTGATCGCCTTAGGATTGCGTTACTCGTCGAAGCACGGAAAAACTTTCCCGTTCGACAACGCCTGGGCAGGTATCAAATTCACTTCGGTTGGAAACACAACGGGCACTTCCCGTTATTGTCGTTGGGTTTGACCATTCGGTTCCTTCCAAACAGTCAATGGCTTCAAACCAACGGGAAGGACTGAGCAGCTCAAGTCATTCGAGTAACCGACATAGCGGTATCGCCGGAATGATTCTTGGCATTTTCGAGGCCCCCCTCGTGGATTCAAAATCTTGGAACCCGTGATTGTTTTCGGCTAATGAGCTTACCGAAACGTACAAATTTTCTGATTTTGACGGGTATCATGCTTGCATGATGGCATGTTACTTCTCTCCTGGCCCTTCACCTGGCCCTTCACCTGGCTTGTCCGACTCCGTCGCTGGCGTCGGTTCCGGCAGATGCTTACCCTCGATTCGGTTGGAAATAATCTCAACCAGATCATTCGACTGACGAAACGCCATCGCAAAATCTTGCTGAGCCATCAAAATTTTTCCATCCGGACCGATCAGCCAGAACGATGGAATGGCGCGAACCCCGTAGTCAAACAATGTGCGGTGCCCCCAACCTTCCGTAAAACCGTGGCTGCCGTTTCGCAGTTGCTTCTCAAGAATGAAACTGACCCCGGAACCCGATTTTTCGTCGGTGCAAATCGACAGCAATCGGATTGGGTACTTTTCTTTCAGGCTGTCAAACGCTTCCTGAATTTTTGGCTGATAGTCTGCGCTCGGCGACTGGGTAATCCAGAAAGTGATCAGCACGTAGTGGTCCTTGAAATGCTCGAGCGTGATCTCGTTTTTTTTGTCATGCGTTTGCACTGAGATCGGTGGAGCCACTTCACCGGTCCGCAGGAGCGGCGTGACTTCAATGAGCAGCGGCGCGAGCCGAATTTCGTCCATCTCCTTGGCAACTTCGATCTGCCCGAAGACCTCGAATCCATGCAGCGTCCCCTTGAGCTCCTTATCCACTCGCCCCCGAATACCATAAATGCCAGGCGGCACGTCGTAGACGACAAACTGACCGCTCTTTTCGATCAGCACGTCATAGCTTTTCGCCGCCGCAATCCGCTTGTCGTTTTCGGCGATCAAATTTTTCCCTTCATCGCTTTCTTCGAATCTTCTGGCCCATTCCTGTTGATCTTCCGGTTTGAACTCTTCAAAGTTCCTGGGGTAGGGTGGGAGTACCAATTCGACCTGTTCGAACAGTTTGACAGTCAGCTCGTCAAGCGGAACCACCAGCCGTTCTCCATTCCACGTTTCAGACCGGGATGGGTCAAATTCGACCGATCCTTTGATCGTGGCGCCTTCGCTGGCACCGCGAACCGGCTCAGGCTTGTTTTGCTGGCACCACACGGCACCCGTCAGCAGGAGGGTCGAAAGCAGCGAAATCGTTGTCTGAAAAACATTCATCGGGATGAAATTGAAATGGGGAAAAGCCGTAATCTGGAAAATCGTTGAGCCATCATTGGTCCAAACGGAAACCAATCCCGTGATAAACGGCGTGGGCGGTTGACCAGTCCGGGACAATCGACCTACACTTGCGGTCTCAGGAAATGATGGAAGGACCAACAATCGGCGTCTGAATTTGACTCAGCCGCAGATTGTAGCCTGTCCATGGATGGTCTTTCGATTTTAACGACAGGCATCCCATTCATCAACTAATTTTCATTCAACTATCACGGGTTTGAAGAAACCAGGAGTTTTCGGTGGCAGGACAATGCGTAATCGGCTTGCAGTGGGGCGACGAAGCCAAGGGCAAAATCGTCGATCTTCTGACCGAAGACAAGGAAATCGTCGTCCGCTATCAGGGCGGAGCCAATGCCGGACACACCATTGTCGTCGGTGATGATGTCTACAAACTGCACCACATCCCGAGCGGCATCGTCCACCGCAATGCGCTCAACGTGATCGCGCCGGGTGTGGTGGTCAATCCGCCAACCTTGCTGCGCGAAATTGACTCCCTTCAGGAACGTGGCATCGATGTGGTGAATCGGCTGAAAATCAGTTCCCGTGCCCATGTGGTGATGCCCTGGCATTTGCTGGAAGATCAACTCTGGAATCACTTGGTGGCCGGCGAAGACAATATCGGAACCACGCTTCGCGGGATCGGTCCGTGCTATGCGGACAAAGTGAACCGAAGCTTTGCGATTCGCATGGCGGATCTGCTCGAAAGCGACTTTGCAGAACGCGTTCGAAAAACCATCTCCATCAAGCAGCGTTTCCTCACGGGCCTTGGCGGGGACGGAAATGCCGATCAGTACAAGCTCGACCCAGACCAAATTCTGGCTCAGTACGCTGGCTATGCCGAGCGACTCAAGCCCATGATTGTTGACACGACGCAAATGCTGCTCGACGCAGTGGATGCGGACAAGAAAATTCTCTTCGAAGGCGCACAGGGGTCGTTGCTGGACGTCGATCACGGAACTTATCCCTTTGTGACCAGCAGTAACAGTTCCGGCGTCGGCGTGGCGCCTGGGTCAGGCGTCCCGGCGACTTGGCTGTCGGAAATCATCGGCGTTTGCAAGGCCTACTCAACGCGGGTCGGAGGAGGGCCATTCCCCACCGAACTGGACAATGAAACCGGCCAGCACATTCGTGATCGAGGTCGCGAATATGGAACCACGACTGGCCGCCCGAGACGATGCGGCTGGTTTGATGCCGTGGCCGTGCGGTACACCGCCAGACTCAGCGGCGTTACCGGCGTTGCGCTGACGATGCTCGATGTACTGAGCGAGCTCGAGACGATTGAAGTTTGCACCGGATACGAACTCAACGGCCAACGAATTGACTACTTTCCATCGCAAGTCAACGACCTGCGGAACCTCAAGCCGATATTCGAGTCGATTCCCGGCTGGCAGCAGGAAATCAGCGACGCCCGCACGGTTTCAGATCTTCCACCCCGTGCGATAGAATATGTCAAACGCCTGGAACAGTTGATCGGTCGTCCCGTGAAATTCATCTCGGTCGGACCGGATCGTCAACAAACCATCTTTTATCCATGACCCACGCTTCTGTTCAACCCGACCTGCAGATCGATGTCGATCCGGCCCGCCGGCCCAAACACATCGCCATCATCATGGATGGCAACGGGCGCTGGGCGCAACAGCAGAACCTGCCGCGTATTCGTGGGCACGAGAAGGGTGCGGAAACGGTACGGCGAGTCACCGAAGCATGCGGAGCGCTGGGCGTGGAGCAACTGACGCTCTATTGCCTGTCAAGCGAAAACTGGAAACGCCCGCAGGATGAACTCGAGTTCTTGATGCTGTTGCTGTCGCAGTACCTGATCAGCGAACGGGAAACGCTGATGAACAACGATCTCCGTCTGGAAATTATCGGCCGGCGCGATCGACTGCCGCCGGAAGTGCTGGCCGAGATGGACAAAACCATTGAGATGACCCGCAACAACAAGGGCAGTTGTTTGTGTCTGGCCATCAACTACGGCGGCCGAGCGGAAATCGTCGATGCGGTCCGAAAAATTGGCTCGGAAATTCAACAGGGAACACTCCAAGTGGATGACATCGACGAAACCGTCGTGTCCGACCGATTGTATACTGCGGGAATGTCCGACCCCGACCTCCTGATTCGGACCGCAGGCGAGATGCGGATCAGTAATTACTTGTTGTGGCAAATCAGTTATGCGGAATTGTGGGTCACCGACAAGTTGTGGCCCCAATTTTCAGTGGATGATTTCAAGCAGGCGATTCGCGACTACTCCCGCCGCAGTCGGCGGTTCGGTGGTTTGAATTCCTAGCCCACTTAGGCGACCGGCAGATAAAAACGTACCCGAGTGTAGGCGAGTCGCTCCGCGACTCGCAACCGAGCGACTGGGAAACACAATACTGCTTGGGTAAACTCTTACCTGCCGGTCGCCTTAAAACAAACCCATAGACCAGGAAACTATTGTGACACATCGGCTGATATCTGGAACGATTTTGATTGGGGTGCTGGTGTTGTTGCTGCGGCTCGACTACTGGGCGGGTAAACCTGAAGTATTCGGGCGGCTGGGCATGGTCTTGAGTGTCGTGTCGCTGTTTCTGGTCTCGTTGGCCACCTCCGAATTTCTTTCGCTGTGGTTGGCGGGCGCCAACCAACAGGATGGAAGCCCCAATGCGAGCACCGCTCGCCGGAGATTACCGCCGCTTTGGCTGGTGATGACGTCTTCGGTCATCATGATCGGTATCGCGTGTTGCCTACCGGCGTTTTGGGTTCGCTTTGGGGAAGCAGGTTTGGCGGAGAACTCGGTCGCGGCCGCCTTGAGGTCGCCCTTCTTTTATTCGATATTTGGGCTGGTGGTTGCGACCTGTATGACATGGGGCTACGAGATGTTTCGCTTCGGCGCGACGTCGAGTGAAATCGGCGAGGTGACGGACCGGCTGAGCCGGGCCGTTCTGATTTATATTTACCTGACGCTGTTGTTTGGTTTCCTGATCCCGCACCGATGGCTCGAAGGAGATAACGCGACGGGCTTGGTCGCCCTCATTGGAATGATTGCGGTTATCAAGATGTCGGACTCCATGGCGTTCTTTGCAGGGAAAGCAATGGGCACAATCAAGCTGGCTCCGAATCTGAGTCCCAAAAAGACGATTCAAGGTGCTCTGGGGGGCTATCTCGGAGGTGGTGTCGCGACGGCTATTGTATTTGGCTGGGTCGCGCCTTCCATTTTCGGCTTGACGGTAGACAAGCCCTGGTGGTGGTTTGTCGTTTATTCGTTGTTGATTACAACAGCTGGAATTTTGGGCGACTTGGGTGAATCATTGCTCAAGCGAGACATGAAGTGCAAGGATTCGAGTTCCTGGATTCCCGGACTCGGAGGAATCCTGGATGTCCTCGATTCGATTGTCTGGGCCTGCCCAGTATCGTATTTGTTGTGGGTGATTGTGTAACGGGTTGGCTGTTCCCAGGTCAGTCGTAGGGTGTGTGCAGCGGTCGTGATGGCCCTGGCAATGATTTGAATATCTCAAACATTCACAACCCGCGAATCAGGCATGTCAATGGTACGACCGCGAAACACACCACGCGCTCGCTGGGCACCACGCGCTCGTTGGTGTGTTACGCGGTCAATCAACTCGATGAGGAACTTAAACCCCGCGACACAATTTTCTCGCGGCCATCCTTCTTGGCAATATCGACCGCTCCACACACCCTGCTTTTTCAAAACGTTTAGCCGCAAGCCGTCGGGGGTTGCCGTCAGAAAAGTACTGCAACACCGAAATCCCTTTATCGGCAACCCCCAAAGGCGCGCCGGCACATCGGGTTGTAGCTATTTATTGGCAGGGAGACTGAATACGGAGACTGCACCCTGCCGTCGCGTCTGCGCCGACCCTTTCTCGAACTTTCAGCTTCAACCATGAGTCGATCGACATTCTATAAGAGTCGGAAGCGAATGGCAGTCGGCTTCGGCTTGCGGCGAAACATTTTGTCGTTCCGTGAACGGTTACCCAGGAAAGGCATGCCCCAGTTGGAGTAGTCCCTCGCTTACGCTTCGGGTTATGATAAACATCCGCAAGCTGTTTCAGGATGGTTCCCCGGTCGTCAACGACGACGAGGTTCGCAACTGAATCAATAGAAAAAAATGTGAAATTTAATACACAATAAAAATGCCCGAACTGATTGCACAAGGCAGAAACATGGAGCATCGATGGCGTCGCCCGGTCCCGGACGGCGAGCCGTTTTTGCTCGGGCGTGCGACGCATTCATTTCGGGTGCCTTGGGACGCTCGCATTTCTCGCGAACATGCGAGACTGCAGATGATCGATCATCAACTCAAGGTCGAAAAACTGCCCAATGCTTCCAATCCCGTTTTCTATCAGGGAAAAGAAGCTCCAGCATTTGTGATTTCGCCCGGCGACCATTTTGTCATTGGCACGACCTCATTTACCTTCATTCAGGAGTCGGCCCATGTTTCGATTGATGTGCCGCTTCCGAGCCATCAGAAATCGTTTTCATCCGAGTTCCTGAAAAATCTCCGCTTTCGAAATGCCGAACAGCGGATTGAAGTTCTCAATCGCTTGCCCGATGTCATTTCCAGTGCGGCCAATGAACAGGATTTGCTCAATCGCATCAGCAACACCTTGCTCGCGGGGATTCCAAATGCCTCCACGGTCGGATTTGTGCGCTGCGTTGATCCGGTTTCGCATTCGGGGGCTAAGCCTGCATTTGATCCGACGGAATCGTGGTACAAGAAATCGGTGCCGATTGAAATTCTGCATTGGGATCGACGTGGCAACCAAGCCGGTGATTTTCGGCCGAGCGAAAAGCTGATTCGGCAAGCCATCTACGGCGAACGGACAATGCTGCACCAGTGGTCCAGCTCGGAACGTCAGCGAGCCGATTTCACGTTTGACATGGAGAACGACTGGGCGTTTGCCTGTCCGATTGATGGCCCCGCCACACCCGGCTGGGGGATCTACGTCGCCGGCAGCCAGCGAACGCCCACTCCTGGTTCCAATTGGGATTCGGACGCCGACGATCTTCAGGGCGACATCAAGTTTTGTCAGTTGGTGGGGTCCGTACTGACGAATCTGTTTCAGGTTAAACAACTCGAACGCAGTCAGGCGGGTTTGAGAAGCTTCTTCTCGCCGATTGTGATGGAGGCACTGTCGGGGCGCGATCCCGATGAAGTGCTGGCTCCCAAAAAATGTAATGTCTCGGTGATGTTTTGCGACCTGAGAGGGTTTTCAAAACGATCCGAGGACTATGGCGATGAGCTGTTTCAGTTGCTTCAGCGCGTCAGCAGTTCGCTTGATGTGGTGACCCGCGAGATTCTACGGCACGGCGGTGTGATTGGCGATTTTCATGGCGATGCCGTGATGGGATTCTGGGGCTGGCCACTTCCGCTTGACGACAATGCACTTCGAGCCGTCGTGGCTGCCCTGTCGATTGAGTTTGGATTCCGCCAGATCAAGCCGGATGAAACCGGATTTCAAATTGCGATCGGTATTGCCAGTGGCACGGCGGTCGCCGGGAAGATTGGCTCGCAGGATCAAGTCAAGGTCACTGCCTTTGGGCCTGTGGTCAACCTTGCGTCGCGACTTGAGGGACTGAATCGGTTGCTTCATTCGTCCATGTTGATTGATCGCACCACACTGGATGAATTTCTCCGTCGCCACGATGAATCGAGTGCCGAGCGACAGATTCTGTTTCGCTGGCGCAGCATGGGCATGTTTCAGCCGTACGGGATGAACAGTGCGACGGAAGTGATTCAGATTCTGACCGAACTCAACACGATTGATGAGGCAGAACTAGATGCGTTCAACCAGGCGATGACCTGTTTTCAGCAGAGCAACTGGGAAATGTGTCGCCAGTATTTGAACCAGGTGCCAGCCGAGGACAACGGACGAAAATTTCTGGAAGATGAAATGAAACGCCATGACCAGATCCCGCCCGCTGGCTGGAAGGGTGTGGTCCAGGTGCAGTCAAAATAGACTGAAAACAAAGCCTACTCATCATTCGAGTTCATGGTAAACTCTTGAGCACCGTTTTTGAGTTGACACAAGAGTTCACCATGTCCAAGCCGATTATCACCCGAAACCCTCAAAAGCCACTGTTTACCCGCAGTGCCAACGAATTTCTGATCAAGTCGCAACTCAATGGCCCGATCGAAAGCCTGTCGTTGTTGCAACGGGGACTTTGGTTCGCCGAGCTTTCGATGTACTCCTACCTGGCGGAAGATCAGTTTTCCCTATTGACCCGGCAGGCGGGCTTCACGGTCACGGATTCGTTCAGCAGCCACAGTCACGATGGTCATGCCTATCTGGTAGAGTCAGACGCCGATACCGTGGTCGTTTTTCGCGGAGCCGGTGAACGGGATTGGGACAGTATCAAACAGGACGAACAGAAAGCCTCGATTTTTGCCGAGACGATCGGCAAGGTTCAGCGCTGTTTCAAAACCGATGCCGACGAATTGTGGCCGCAGATCGAGACGGCATTGGAACCCAATCGCAAGCCCACCTGGTTCTGCGGGCATTCACTGGGCGGAGCGTATGCCAATATCTGCGCACAGCGCTGTGTGCTGTCGTATATCCGAACGGAGCCGGCAGAGCTGCATACGTTTGGCAGCCCTCGCCTGGGCAACAAGAAATATGTTGAGAACATTGAGCTGAAACATTTTCGTTGGGTCAACAACAACGATCGTTTGCCACGACTGCCGTCAGCGCGACTTGGCTATCGGCACAACGGCCAGGAAATGTATCTCGATCGCCAGGGACAACTTCGTGCGATCACCGGTTTCGAGCGTGCGACGGACCGGGTTCTGGGCTATTTCGGATCGTTCCTCAAAGGCAAGATGGATCATGTCGAGGACCATTCGGTCATCCAGTATGTCGACCGAATTTTCGCACTCGTCCGGGCCGAGACGCCCATTTGTTCACAGAAAGACTCCTAGCTTTATTCGGCTTGCCGAGCAGGGTATACTAGGGCCAGAAACATTCGCCCCATCCCCGTTCAAGGTTCATGCCATGAAAAAAAGAGAATTGATTTCCCGTTCTATTGGTTTCTTCGCGACGGTTGCCGGAGTGATGGTCGCTTCGTCTGTGCTGGCTCATGACCCGCCGACCGAAAATGCTCCCTCCGAACCCACGATCGCGTTCGTCACCAATCAGCAGGCCAGTTTCTGGAACATTGCCGAAGTCGGCTGCAAGGATGCTGCGGAAGATTTTGGAGTCAAGGTCGACGTCCGATTCCCCAGTGAAGCGACCGCCACCAAACAAAAGCAGATTGTCGAAGATTTGCTGACCAGCGGGATTCAGGCGATGGCCATCAGCCCGATTGACGCCGCCAATCAGACGGAAATGCTCAACCAGTGGGCTGCAAAAATTCCATTGATCACCCAGGACTCGGATGCGCCCGATTCCAAGCGACTGCTTTATATCGGCGTGGACAACTATGTCGCCGGCCGGACGCTTGGCAAGCTGATCAAGCAGGCTTATCCGGACGGAGCGAAAGTGATTCTGTGCATTGGCCGAACCGAACAGAATAATGCTCAGCGGCGAATTCAGGGAGTGATCGACGAGTTGTTCGACCGGCCTGAATCGTTTGAATGGAAGAACGAGTTGGGACGAATTGAAGGCGATCGATTTACGGTTCTGGCAACGCTGACCGATCAGGGAGCCTTTCAGGTCGCCAAGCAGAAAGTGGAAGACGCGATCAACACGTATCCGGAAGTGGATGTCTTTGCCGGCCTGTTCGCCTACAATCCACCGGCGATTTTGCAGGCACTTCGCCAAGCCAACAAACTGGACCGAATCAAGGTCGCGGCGTTCGATGAGGATGACATGACGCTTCAGGGAGTCAAGGACGGACATGTGATCGGAACCGTGGTTCAAAACCCTTACGAATACGGCTACCAATCCATCAAGGTACTTTCGGAGGTCCTCAAGGGTGACAAATCGGTGATTCCGGAAAGCAAGTATATTGATATTCCAGCGCGAGCGGTGACCTCGGACGGACGCAAGGTGGACGATCTGGAAACCGAACCGTTGGAAGATTTTTGGGCCGATTTAAAACAGAAGGTCGGGAACTAATGCAAGCCGAACCTTTACTTTGTGTCGTAAAAGGGCTAAAATGGAGAGATCGATCAACCGATAAAAGGAAGATCGAAAAACGATTCTTAATCGGGGGCGAATTGGATTCGACCGGATGGCAAGAAGCGTTGGTTGCATGTCGTGGTTGGTCAGTGGGCCACGTAAAAAGCTGACTCAAACTTTAACTGCAAAAGATAACTCTTTCGCAATGGCTGCCTAGAGATAGGCACCTCCGGTTGCGGGGCTTAGCTGGTTAGCTCCAAAAACTGGTCATCAAATCCAGATCGCCGTCAGTCATGTCTGGCACGCTGACGGCTAAACAATGTTTCGGGCTAGTCGTCCCAACAGGCTGTCGATGGCCGGTTGGGTCGATGAAATTTCAAATCATCGAATACACATTGTAGACGCCACCGTGGAAACATCGCGGGACCCGGGTTCGATACCCGGCGCCTCCACTTTTTAGCCCTTGACGAATCTCGTCCAAGGGCTATTTTTCTTCATCGGCCGCGGTCAACTCGACCGATTGCTCGTCGCGACCGCCTTTGATGGTGTCGGTTTTGATCGTCACGTTTCCGGACCCTTGGACGATCCAGCGAACGTAGGTTCGGGATTTGCCACCGAGCGGTGTGACCTTGATCGTTGCCGGATCTTTCTTGGCGATGTTCGCACGCTGGAACAGAAAATCGGATGAGTGGCTGCCCAAGGCGACCTTGATCCCTTCACCTTCAATCGAAACATGATTGGGGCGGGTGATTTTCTTTTGGACATCCACGGCCGAGTGAGTCGGAATGACTCGCGTGTTCTCGACGATCGCGGTGACTTCAAATAGCTGATCGGCCAGTTGCTTGACGTTCACTTCTTCGATCTTCACCAGCGGCATCTGATCGGCGTGATAGAGTGTAAACGCCATGTTGCGATGGCATTCTTCTTGCAGCATAAACCCGGGTGGTTGACGCCCCCAGTTCTTCTTCACTCCACCGACTTCGACTTTGCCGTAAACCGGATGATCGACCTCTTCCCACGGCACCAAGCCATCGCCGAACAGAAGGTAGCGATCAAATTCATGACTAATGTCACGCTGCCCTGATCGCGGTGCAGAGCCGGTGATCGGACCGGGGTTCGAAAGCGGGCCACTGCCACTGCGGGCTTGACCTCGACCCGGGCCGCCTGGACCACCGGGGCCTTGACCTGAACCCTGCTCAGCGCGGTCATGAAAATAGTTGTACTGAGCAAACAGTTCGTTCGTAAACGTGAACACGCCCAGCACCTGATGGAACCAGTCAATCTCTCCACCAAAAACTTCGTACAAGTCATCGGCGACATTCATGTATCGATAGTTCGGCAGGATGCGAGCCCCCACTCGGCCGATCTGATCGTAGACTGCCAGATCCTGAGACTGGTAACTGTCGGACTTGGCTCCTGGACCTCGCAACAACATTCCACCGGTATTGTGATAGGTTTGAGCACCCGCAATATTGGGATGTTTGAGGACAAATTCCGCCAACACGCGATTCTCGATCAGAGAAAACGGATAACGGAAGGCGCCGCGTTGAACATAGCTGGGCTCCCAATTCCACGGCCAGTCGCGATTCGGATCGTAGGAGCCATCGCCGTCTTCGCCGACGCGCCCATCGCCATCGTTGTCGATGCCTTCTGAGCCCAAGAGCGCGTATTCGCCCTGTTCGTCGTCGGCCACAGGAATCATCAGGGCGGGGTATTCGGGATGCGATTTGTAGCGTCCCTTGGGATCGCGAATTCTCATTTGGGTGATGTGACCATCGCCGTTGAGGTCGGTCAAGCCGTCTTCGTTGACCCGCCCGTCGCGATCATCGTCAACCGGTCGCTGCCCGGAGCGTGGGGAGTTGGTTGTATTGGGATTGTAGAAATGAGCCTCTCTCGAATCGGGGCTTAAGTCCGGCAGGATGTAGAACACCCGGTCGCGCAACAGATTTTGAACGAACTCATTTTCTCCGTGCATCTCCAACAAGAACCAAGCAGTATAGAGCGCGACCTCCGTGGCCTGAATTTCATTGGCGTGGATACCCGCATCGATCCAGAATCCAGGCTTGTGGCTCTCCTCACCCGAATTGAAATCGGTGATGGTGATGACCCAAATATCGCGACCTTCAATCGACTTGCCGATGGATTCGAGCCGCGACAGATTGGGGTACGCCTCGGCCAGCCCTTTGAGCAGATCGGCGATTTGCTGGTTGTCCCGGTAGCGATTCCAATGCACATCCACTTTGGGAGTCGTAGGGCCGCCAACCGCTTTGTAGACCGACTGGGGGCCTGCAGGTTCGACTTCCTGGGCCATCGAAACGGAGGGGGTATGTGGCCCCAGAGAGCCAATGCAAATTGCCAGAAAGATGCTGACGCGAAACGAGAAAGGAATGGTCATGGTGAATCTTTATTAGAATGTTTGTGCGATAGACCTCCCGGTCTGTCACTGTCACTACTCGATTTTTGACTTTTGCTTCAAATACTGTTCAGGTGATTCGTGGGATCGACTTCCCGGTCTGTCACTGTTTGATGGGTGTTTTTACTTCGATGCTGTGCAGCGTCGGGCTCCAGGTACTCAACGTGATCTCTGAATCTTTCGCCAGTGGTTCTGCAAGCTGAAAAATCCATTCAAGTTCTTCGCTGCCACCCAATCCGTCGAGTCTTCCGACACGTTGACGACGACTCCCCTGAATCCACTTTGCATCCACCGGAACGTCCAGCGTTACCTGAATCGGATACGCTTGCTGAGTCACTTGCCCGATCGACGGCATGGTGGGCAGAAATCCCTTGTTGTACACCTTGCACTTGACGTGATAAACGCCAGCGGCCAATTCAGTCGCCGTGAATTCGCGGATCTCCAGTGCCGGCCAGACCTTTTCGATCTCAAACAGCAGATCCAGGTGCGGTTGAACCAGCCCATCAATTTGTGCCGCAGGCGGATTGAGTCGGTAGAACGGTTTGAAGCCGCCGACCTCGACTTTGGCATCAGGAAAATTAGGATGCTCAATCGGAGTCCAGTCGACAAACCCCGGGATATTGTTTTCAGCAAACCATGCCAGAGCATCAATGTCCTGCTTACCTCGCTTCTCGTCCTTGGCAGTGTTGGCGTCACTGTTTTCGGTGGGACTGCCTTGGACGGACCTATTTTCCGCGGACCTTTCACCGCGACCACGACGAGGTGGCCGGGCATTTTCACCGCCCGACTCGACGGGTGGTTTCACTGTTTCAGCCTCCTGCACCGCTTCGGCTGCGGATTCTATCGCGGCCTCGGCAGCTTCTGCGGATGGATCGGCACCTTCGGTCACGGCATCCTTGGAATCAGGCTTTTCCGAATCTGAACCTGATTTTTCTTGACGTTCAGGTAGGGGTGCCTTGACCGCCGGAACCCACCACGCTCGGGAAGCAAAACTCCAACGGCCGTAATGGAAGTAAGCCCATTCCGAAAACGAACCTGACCCCTTCGGCGACGCAGGCGCATCCTTTCCACCGTGGGATTTCTGGAACGCCTTTGCGAGAAAATCGGTATAAGTCACATCAGCAGAGAGAATGCTGGTTTTGATGCGAGCATTGTCGTTTTGCGGGCTGCCTTTCCACGGATGAAACAGATTATCCTCGGGCGAAAAACAGAACACGACGCCGATGTTGGGATGATCAAATGCAAAATCGGCAATGGCCCGTGTTTCGATTTCGGAAACTTGATTGGGCCCCGATCCCTTTCCAAAAAAGGAGTAGTTGAACGTAAAATTTCGATTGAAATCGACGCCGTCTGCACCATCCTCACCGAACTGTTCGTCATCATCGGCATCGCGCGATTCGGTATACAAGCGGAACTCAGCCTGTTCATTGGCCTTGCGATCAACTTCGATCAACACGCGTGGATCGCCGGGATGTGAACGATGCGTTCCGAAAGTATCGTGAACGCGGAGCATGGTAATCCAGCCGTCTTCATTCAAGTCAGCAGATGGATCTTCGCCGGTTGAAAAATCGCGATCATCATCGGTCGGCGTTGCATTGCCGGTTATTTCACGGAACGGACGTTGCAGATTTTTTTCAGCGGCATCCGGCGAAGGAACCGGGATGAAATAAATCGTGAATTGTTCCAGCAGACGTTTGACTTCTTCTTTTTCATTGGCATCGCGTACCAGTTGTTCGGCCATCCGCAGTGCCACCTCACGACCGACCAGATGGGGAGCGTGAACATTCCCGAGAATCAGAATCGCCGGTTTGTACTGAGCCGTTTCCGATGACTCATCTTGGGGCTCAGCAGCCCGTTCGGCGAGTTTGAGCAACCAGAGATCGCGTCCCTCAATCGTTTTTCCCAGCGATTCCAGTTCCACTTGCGGCGACTCGGCGAGTTGCTTGAGACGGCCTTCGATTTCCGCAAACGTCAAATAGCCGTCCCAGGGATTTTCCTGTTGGGCCAGGAGTGTCGTCTGGAACAGAAGTGCCAAGGCCGTTAGTGAAAACAAACAAACGCGAGCGGTGAAAGCTTTAATCATGGCGAAAGAACAGGTCCGCAAAGTTTTTAATTGAGGGTTGATTCAGAAATGGGATGGCTGATCCAGGAAGGGTCGCAGATTCAGTTTAACTGGACTGTTTTTGACAGCAACCCGACCGGCATGTTTTGAGGGTGTTTCTCATTACAATCTCAATGGCAAACTTTATCGATTGGATTGACTTTTTTTGTTTTACCGTTTTTTTGCTATTTTTCGGTTGTTCGGCGACTTCTGAATCGGATGATCGTACCGCGAATTCCGCTCCGATGATAGGGATTGATCGGGTTCTACATGTTTTGTGGAACATACCGTATCCGACCTCCAAAGGAACTGTTTCATGTCGCCCAACGCGAATTCCAACGATAGCATTCGATCTTTCCTCCAGTTTTGCTCGCTGGTAGTTCTGTCATTGGCGCTCACGGCCGCCTCCGGTTGCGCACGGCATCGGACTTCGGGCCTGAGATTTCAGACGGCCGAGTGCGCGGTCCCCTGCCAGTCGATCTATCAGCAAATCGAGTACACCGACCTTCACGACGCCTGCATTGAAACGCCATCCGAGTTGGTCGGGCAAACTCCGATCACCATCAGCAATTTTCAGGAGCAAGCATCCTGGGAACTGACGCTGGAGGAATGTGTCGAGTTGGCACTGGCACAAAGCGAGGTGCTGCAAAAGTTGGGCGGGATCGTGGTAAATTCACCTGCCGCTGTGAGTACATTGTACGATCAGGCATTGATCGAAACGCGGGTCGGCAGCGTGGAAGATGCTCTGAGCGCCTTTGACGCCCAATGGAACGGCGGCCTTTCGATTTCCAAGACCCAACGAAAATTCAACAACCCACTCTTTGGCGGTGGAGTGGGAAGTGCCATCACCAACCTCGGCAACTACAATGCTTCGCTATCCAAACAGACGGCTCACGGAACGACCTTTGCGGTTCGCCACTTCATCGACTACAACCGCAGCAATCTCCCCATCGCCACACCGGCCGATCCGTTTGGGAACCGGTTTGGAAGCGTATGGGACGTTGTCAATCGCTTCGAAATTCGGCAACCGTTGATGCGGGGCCGGGGAGCCGCCGTGAACCGTATTGCCGGTCCGAATGCGATGACCGGCGTTTATAACGGCGTGCTGATCGCGCGGATTCGCAGCGACATTTCCTTGACCGATTTTGAAGTCGCCGTCCGCGACCTGGTGCGAGACGTCGAGCGAAATTATTGGGAGCTGTATTTCGCCTACCAAGACCTCGATACCAAGCTTGCCGCTCGCGAGTCGTCACGACAAACCTGGGAGAACCGAAAGCTGCGATTGGAAAGTGGTGTCGGTCGCCCGGATGAAGAGGCTCAGGCTCGCCAGCAGTACTACAACTTCCACCAGCAATCCCAAAACGCATTGGCAGGGACAAATCTGGGGCAGCTTGGGGTACTCGGAGCAGAACGCAATCTGCGACGTTTGATGGGACTGCTGTCGAGTGATGGCCGGCTGATCAGACCGATTTCCGAACCTGCCGTGGCGCCCGTGATCTTTGATTGGGATCAATCCCATGCGACCGCACTCGAGCATCGACCTGAGTTGCGACGCCAGAAATGGGTGGTCAAGCAACGAGAACTGGAGTTGTTCGCCGCTCGGGCGCTCAACCAGTGGCAATTCGATCTCGTCGCCCAACATGACAACCGCGGGTTCGGTGATAACTTGATGGGGAATGCCGATCAAGAAGACGGCAGTGCTCTGGCTGGACTGATTTCAGGCGATCTCAACGAATGGAAAGTCGGTTTCGAAGTCAACGGGGCGATTGGAAACCGGCGGGGTCACTTGGCCGTTCGCAATGCCGAAATCGGACTGGTTCGCGACCGCAGCTTGCTGGCCGAACAACAACGTCAGATCACCCATGACTTGAACGCGGCCTATACCGAGGTTGATCGGGCACTGTCCATCATGCGAACCAGCTTCAATTCGCTGTTGGCGGTCCAGGAGGAACTCGATCCCAAGCGAAAACGGGTTCAAGAAGGCCAGGACCAGGTGTTCTTCCTGCTCGACGCCGAACAGCGTGCGGCAGCCGCCGAGAGCGCCGTTCACCGGGCCGTGATCGACTACAACCTGGCGTTGCTGAATTTCTCGCTTCTTTCAGGCGAGCTGCTCAGCCGCTTCGGCGTCGAGCTGACCGAAGGCCCTTGGAGCGACCGCGCTCAGCAAAATGCCATTCGCAAAGCAGGTCGTTATCCCGCGGACGACGAACCCAAGGTCTATGATGTGGCTCCCTTTTCGGCAGGCCCGTACCCGCAGCACGTCCCCACCACCGCTGTATCCGGTTCATCAGTGTCGGGACAACCTTTCCAAATTCAACCTTTGGATGCCGCTCCTGAATAGGGTTGCGTGGGTTCCGCCTAAATCTTCAACGGCGACGGTCACTTGATCGTCACGGGCTTTCCCGTTTGTGCCGATTTGTAAACCGCATCGATCATCTGCATCAATGACAAGGCTTGGTCCGGCGTATTGAGCGGTGCTTCCTTGCCTTCGATGGCGTTCACGAAATTTTGTGCGGAACGGGAGCGTCCCATGTCCTCGCAACTTTCAACGGTCAGCGTGCGGTTGATCGACTGGCCGTCGGCTTGGGTGTACAGCTCACAGGTATCGATCGCCGTTTCGTCCAGACCATCCTGGCGGAACAATCGTTCGATTTTTCCTCCGGCCTGAGTGCCTTGAAACGTAACGGAGACTTCTTCGCGTTTGACCATCTCGGCCCAAGACGACTGGAAACTAAGTACCTGCCCTGTTTCGAACGTCACGAATCCGTGAGCGGCGGCCTCCACATCGGTGACCCCACCGACTTTGTCCGGAATTCCCCAAGGCCCTTTGAACGATGGATTGTCAATCAAGTCATTAAAGACCTGTCCCAGCACCGCCTTGGGTTTGGGACAGCCCATCAGGTAGTGCGCCAGGTCGATCATGTGCAACAAGTCGATCAGCGGGCCGCCGCCGGAGAGCGACTTGGTGGTAAACCAGCCTCCGAAACCGGGAATTCCGGTTCGCCGGATCCATCGTGCCTGAGCGGAGTTGATGCGTCCCACGGTCCCTCGTCCGATTTCGCCCATCATCGCAAATGACTCCGGACGGGCGCGATTGTTGAAATTGAACATCAGAGTTTTGCCCGCCTTCTGCTGGACGTCCAGCATTTTCTGCACCTGTTTCGAGTTCAGTGCAGGCGGCTTCTCGCAGAAGACATGCTTGCCTGCTTCAAGTGCACTGATGGACAGCGGGGCATGAAATTTGTTGGGGACGATGATACTGACGGCATCAATGGATGGATCGGCCAGCAAGTCGGAAACCTTTTTACCGACTTGAGGAATGTCGTATTTGGACGCGGCAGCCTTGGCGGCTCGCAATGATGTGTCGGCGATCTTAACGATCTCAGCACCGGCTTTGCGAAACCCGTCGATGTGATAGCGGGCCATGCCTCCCGCCCCGATAATACCAATCTTGATCCCCATGGCGATTCAGACTCTTTCTTAAAATAGTAAACTAGGACAAAATCGCGATCTACCGTTGCGATTTGTTGCGAACGTGGTAAAACCAACGATGTCACCCCAAAATAACTGAAACGAATACGGTTATCAACTAGATCACCCCGGAACCGAGATGGATTACGTCGAGCTGATTTTTCGATGGATGCACGTATTACCCGCTGCTTTTCTGGCGGGCGGAATTTTATTCGCGCGCCTGGTACTGAGTGATCCCGCGTCGACCGAGCCTTTCTTCGATCGGAACGAAGCGGCCCGAAAAAAATGTGCCATGCTCATTGGAATCGCGACGATGGCCTTACTGATCAGCGGCTCCTGGAACTTCTATTCCAAATTGGTGACGTTCCGGCTGGGCGGGCTGTATCACGGCATGTTCAGTTTGAAGTTGGTGATCGGGATGGTCGTGTTTTATCTGGCCGCGATGTTGGCAGGACGCGGCCAACGAGCCAAGCGGTTCCGCGCTCGGGAACACCACTGGCTCAATGTGTTGTCGGCCTTGGTGATCGTGCTGGTATTGATCGGCGGCGTGATGAAGCTCACGTCAGGCAGTGCAGAGCGAAAGGTTCCTGTCACAGCTCAGGCCGGCATTACATCAATGCAGCGCCTTCCTTAATATCTCCACGGGATGCAATGCGGCTCTCCCGGTTCCATCGGCGATTTGGTGGCGGCAGCTAGTGCCACCGGCGGCGATGAGTACATCCGGCGACTCAGACCGGATGGTTGGAAACAAAACCAGCTCGCCAATCTGCATCGACAGTCCATAGTGCTCCTGCTCATAGCCAAACGAACCGGCCATGCCGCAACAGCCGGAGGGGATAAGCTTGACCGAATAGTTTTTCGGAATCTGCAACATTCGCACGGTGTCTCCAAGCGAAGACAAAGCCTTTTGGTGGCAATGTCCGTGCAGCCGGATCAACCGCTTCTCATCAGAAAACAGTTGGGACGAAATTCGGTCCTCCGAAATCAACCTTGAAATAAATTCATCGATCAACAACGCATTCCCGGCCAATCGCTTTGCGTCATCACGAAGCTCCGCCGAAACGAGCACCGGATACTCATCCCGAAAGCTCAGCAGTGCGGAAGGCTCAATCCCGATCAATGGAACTTCCGAAGAAACAAGCTCTCGAAATGCTTTGACATTCTGGTCAGCGAAGGTTCTGGCCATCCTCAGCAGACCCTTGGAAATCGCAGCCCGTCCGCTTTCGGCATGCTCAATGAGCTGAACCCGGAATCCGAGGATCTCGAGCAGTTCAATCGCCGCAATGCCGACGGGCACATCGTTGTAGTTCGTGAATTCATCGCAAAACAAAAACACGGAACCGCAGTTCCCAGCGTTGGGATGGGGCTGATGATTTTGATACCACCGCCGCAACGTTGTCGAATGAAGTTTGGGAATCGAACGCTCGCTCGCGAATCCCGCGTATCGCTTGATCACGCTTGATGTCCATGGATGGGCCGCCAATGCGTTAAACAGTCGGGGAATTTTCGACGCCCATGCCATCGATTTGGCAAATCCGGCGATGGCCTTGGTGCGTCGCGAGACACCCTTGGCATCCTGATAGCCCTGCAGAAATTCAGACTTGAGTTTGGCGACATCGACGTTGGAAGGACATTCATGCTTACACCCCTTACACCCCAGACATAAGTCCATCACCTGCTTCAGCGCTTCGCTGTTGAATGGATACTGTTCATCGGCGGGATGGGTAAGTACGTGCCGCAGCAGGTTGGCTCGCCCACGCGTGGTATCGGATTCGTTGCGAGTCGCCATGTAACTCGGACACATGGTCCCTCCCGAGAGATGCGTCTTTCGGCAATCGCCCGAACCGTTACACAGTTCCGCCGCCCGCAGAATTCCCATTTCATGGCTGAAGTCGTAAACCGTGGTGATCTCCGGCTCGGGCTGGCCTGCACGATAACGCAGATGTTCGTGCATGGCGGGGGCATCAATGATTTTTCCGGGATTGAAAATGTTCCTTGGATCCCAGAGTTGCTTAATCTTTCTGAGCAACTCATAATTTTCCGCTCCGATCATCTGCGGCAGAAACTCAGCTCTCAGCCGTCCGTCACCGTGTTCACCACTGAGCGATCCGCGATATTTTTTTACCAGCGTTGCCACTTCGGATGCGATGGTGCGAAACTGCTCGACGCCCTGTTCCGACTTGAGGTTGATCTGCGGTCGCAAATGAAGCTCGCCCGCCCCCGCATGCGCGTGGTGAACCGCCTGCATGCCACGAATGTTAAGAATTTCACCAAAATCAGCGATATAAGATGGCAAGTCTTCGATCGCGACCGCCGTATCTTCAACGACGGTCACTGGTTTCCTATCGCCCGGAGTGTTGAAGATCACTCCCAGCCCGGCTTTCCGCAACGCCCAAACACGCTTTGCATCATTTTCAAAAAGCACAGGATAGTGGTAGCCCAACTCGGCCGATTTCAACTGGCGTTCGAGTTCCGTCGCTTTCGACTCGACCTCAGCCCGAGATCCGCCGCGAAACTCGATCATCAGGATGGCCGCTGGATCGCCTTGAACGAACTCCCTATTTTTGCGCTGCTCGATATTGCGGGCCGCCCCCCGCAAAACGTAGTCGTCCATCAATTCGCAGCTATACGGCTTCATGCTCATCGCGATCTGAACCGCCAGTAGCGATTGCTCGAGTGTCTGGAAATGGGCACACACCACACCGTTGATCGGCGGCGGCAGCGGATCGCAATGGAGTTTGATCTCGGTGACGAAAAAAAGAGTCCCTTCGGAACCGGCAATCAGTTTGCAAAAATCAAATGGCTTCGATACCTGATTCTCTGTGGTTGAAAACGGTTCGGTGTCCACCAGTTCGTCAAGCGCGTAACCTGTGTTTCGGCGATGAATGGTGGGCTTGGGAAACTCCGCTTGAATACGTGATCGGGCTCCCGTATCGTTCAATAGGTCCCGAACACCTCGATAGATTGCCGATTCAAACGGGTTGCGATTGGAATGACATCGAGCGTGAAATTCGTCGCGGGTAACCGCTCGAAAAACCGATTCCGAACCATCGCTCAGAAATCCGCGCAGTTCTAACAGGTGGTCCCGCGTACTGCCATACACGATTGAGTTCGAACCGCAGGAATTGTTGCCGACCATCCCGCCGATCATGGCGCGGTTGGCGGTGGAGGTTTCGGGGCCAAACATCAGGCCCCGTTTCGCGAGTTCTTGATTCAGTTCATCACGAATGACTCCGGGCTGAACACGAACCCATTGTTCGGCTTCGTTGATTTCCAGAATCTGCGTAAAGTACTTTGAAACGTCGACCACGATGCCGCTGCCCACGACTTGTCCGGCTAACGAAGTGCCGGCCGTTCGCGGAATCAAGCCGATATTGAATTGGCCAGCGAATTGGATCAGCGTTTGAATGTCGGACTCCGTTTTTGCAACGGCGACGGCTCGCGGAAGCTCCTGATAGACGGAAGCATCGGTTGAATACAGCTTGCGGGTCAGCTCATCGAACAGCAGTTCTCCATCGAGTTGCGATCGCAGTTTTTCAAGCTGCTGATCGGTGACGGAGATCGCAGGGGCCGTTTGAGAACTGAGTGCTGTCGAGTTCATTACAACTCACAGTAGTTGGTGTCATTCGTCAGATTCTTGCAGGGGTTTCGCCAATGAGCGTCCGCCTGTCCAATCAACACATCGGCGGATTCCGGCCCCCAAGTTCCCGCCGGATAGCCGTAAACGGGAATCTCCGAATCGTTGTCCCAGGCATTCAGGATCGGCTCGACAAATTTCCACGAGCTTTCGACGCCATCACCGTGGGCGTACAGGGTTGCATCCCCTTTCATACAGTCCAGCAACAATCGTTGATAGGCTTCCGGCACATCCGAATCGAGTTGAGCATACTTGAAATCCATTCCGACCGTACGGGCGTCGAATCCTTCACCGGGCACTTTCATTCCGAGGTTCAGCAAGATGCCTTCATCGGGCTGGATACGAATGACGAGCTGGTTACTGGCCGTGTCAAAGTGCTCGACCTGTCGGCGGAAGAGTGTGTGAGGCGGTCGGTTAAAGGTGATGGTGATTTCCGTGACCCGTGTCGGCAGTCGTTTACCGGTTCGAATAAAAAACGGAACGCCGGCCCATCGCCAGTTCTCAATAAAAAATTTCAGTGCGATGTAGGTTTCGGTTCGCGACTCGGACGGCACTCCTTCCTCTTCGCGATATCCTTTCACCATTTCACCCCGCATGTGAGACGCCAGATATTGTCCACGAACCGATAGCTGATTGACTTCTTCCGGCTGAATCGGCTTGAGCGACTGAAACAATCGATTCTTTTCGTCCCGGATCGCACTGGGCTTGAGCGAGATCGGTGGTTCCATTGCGACATGCGCAACGACTTGCATCAAATGGTTTTGCAGCATGTCGCGCAGTGCGCCGGACTGATCGTAATAGCCACCTCGGCGATCGACCCCCAAGTTTTCCGCCGAGGTGATTTCGACATGATGAATGAAGTTCCGATTCCACAGCGGTTCGAAAATACCATTGGCAAAACGAGTGACCAACAAGTTCTGAACCGTCTCCTTTCCCAAGTAGTGATCGATGCGATAAATGTCGTCTTCCGGAAAGTACTCTTTCAGGTCGCGGTTGAGTTGTTGGGCGGATTTGAGATCGTATCCAAACGGCTTTTCGATGACCAGCCTTCGAAAGCCATGTTCGCTACGGTTTAACCCCTGTCCGGCCAGTGCGGCAGGAATGACAGGGTAGAGCGATGGCGGCGTCGAGAGATAGAAAATACAATTTCCGGCCGTTTTAAATTCCTGCTCGAGTGCGTCGAGCCGCTGTTTAACGTGGCGATAGTCCGCCGAATTTTCCGTATTGATCGGCTGGTAGAATAAACGCTTGGCAAAGTCTTGCTGAAGTGTCTTGTCGAGGCCAGCGAGTTCGATAAAGGGGCTATTGAGAAAAGCGTCATCACGAAACTGATGATCGGTCAACGGCGTGCGGCTGACTCCGAGCAAGGCAAATTGATCGGGCAAGTAGCCTTTCTTGAACAAGTCGAAAATCGCCGGAAGCAATTTCCGTTTTGCCAAGTCGCCAGAGGCACCGAAGATGACAAAAATCAAAGGTGCGATTTTTGGGAGCTGCATTTGGAAAGGGATGAAGGATGAAGGATGAAAACTCAAGAATTTTAACGCAATTTCGGTTCTTCAACAGATCAATCGGAAAATCGCACGAAAACAATCCCCCAACAGGAATAGAAATGGATCGCAAATGGCCATAATATAGTGGCGGATGTACAACCATTTTCATTTCCTTTGAAGTCAAAGATCAACAAACTATGTCGAATGCCTATATTGTCGCCGGTACACGAACACCGATTGGTTCTTTTCTGGGGGGGCTGAGTTCGCTCTCCGCGTCTGACTTGGGCGGGGTGGTCGTTCGGGAAGCGATTTCTCGATCTGGATTGTCGCCCGATCAAATTGACGAAGTTATTTTCGGCAATGTTCTCGGAGCGGGGCTGGGACAAGCTCCGGCACGACAGGCGGCGCTCAAGGGCGGCCTGCCTCACTCCATCGCCGCAGTGACCATCAACAAGGTCTGCGGGTCAGGGCTGAAGGCGATCATGCTGGCCGATCAAGTCATCCGGGCGGGGGATGCAAACGCGATCGTTGCCGGTGGGATGGAAAGCATGTCCCAAGCTCCCCATCTGGCCCGCGGCTTGCGAAGCGGAGTCAAACTCGGCGACATTCACTTGGTCGATGCGATGGTGTTGGATGGATTGACTTGTTCCTTCGACCGCTGTCACATGGGCCTACATGCCGAACACATCGCGCGCAAGTACAACGTAAGCCGCTCGGATCAGGATCAGTTTGCGCTGCAAAGTCAGCAGCGAGCGTCATCCGCCATTTCGGCGGGCCATTTCAGCGATGAAATGGTTCCTGTCACCGTCTCCTCGCGTAAAGGCGACATCATCGTCCAAACGGACGAAGGACCGCGTGCGGATTCGACGCTCGAAGGCTTGGCGAAACTGAAGCCAGTTTTCGATAAAGAGGGAACTGTCACGGCAGGCAACGCATCGACGCTCTCCGACGGTGCCGCAGCGGTCGTGGTCGCGGATGAGGCCACCGCAGCCTCATCGTCATTCAAGTTTAAGATCATCTCGAGCCACACCGCTGGCACGGAGCCGAAAGATTTGTTCATCGCACCGGCGTTCGCCATTGAAGGGGCATTGAAGAAGGCCGGAATGACAACGGCGGACATTGATCTCTACGAAATCAACGAAGCCTTTGCCAGCCAGATGGTGGCTTGCATCCGCGAGCTGAATCTTGATACCGATCGAGTCAACATCTCCGGTGGAGGTGTGTCATTGGGGCATCCGATCGGTGCCAGTGGCACTCGCATCGTGGTCAGTTTGATGTATGCCATGCGTCGTCTCGGCAAGAAACGGGGCGTCGCCAGCCTGTGCCTCGGTGGCGGAAATGCGGTCGCGATGATCATCGAAGCAGTCTAAACGCGATCCTTCGTTTAGCCGCGCCGCCAAGCGGTTGCCACTGGGTGATGTCTCCAGAACTTTAGGCGACCGGCAGGTAAAAGTTTACCCAAGCGGGATTGTGTTTTCCAGACGCTGGGTTGCGAGTCGCGGAGCGACTCGCCTACACTAGGGTACGTTTTTATCTGCCGGTCGTCTTAACGGCATTGCATTTAATTGAATGAAGGCTGAACCACGGAGTCAAAACTTGCCAAATTCGTCGCCGTTGAAACTATTCGGTACCGCCGTTGCTTCACTGACCATGCTTTGGCTGGTATTTCCGCCGGTGGGATTCTGGTGGCTGGCTTGGGTCGCCCCGATTCCGCTGGTGGGGTTGATGATCAAGCGTCGAACATCGACCGATTCTGCCCCCCAAGATTTCAACGGGATTTCGACAAAGCGAAGTTGGCTGGCACTGTGGCTGGCGGGAGTTGCGTATTGGCTGGCGACCTTTTACTTCATTCCGCTTCCGCATCCGGCGCTGTGGTTCGGGTGGCTGGCCGTCAGTCTCTATCTCGGTTTGTATCTGCCGCTATGGGTGGCGGTCTCGCGTTGCCTGATCTGGCGATACGAGTGGCCGGCGATCATTGCGATTCCGGTCGCATGGACAGGACTGGAATGGCTTCGTTCGAATTTGTTTACCGGAATGGCCATGGTGTGTCTGTCCCATTCGCAATTCAAACAGCCGATCCTGATTCAAATGGCAGACTTGACAGGCGCGTACGGGCTGTCGTTCGTCATGATGGTCGTGGCAACCGGCATCGTGCTGGCGAGCCAAAGACCGGGAAACGACGCAACCCGCGTGGGACCGATTACGGTAATCGTACTGACCCTGATGTTTGTGTTGGGCTATGGCTATTTTCGGCTTCAGGAGGAACACGAACTTGCCGATCGCTCGATCAACGATCGCTCGATCAATGTCGGACTGATTCAAGGATCGCTCGATGTCGTTTTTGAACAGAACTCGGAAGAAGAGCACTGGCAGCGTTTTGATCACTATTACGATTTGACGCAACAGGCGCTCGCTCAATGGCCGGACGTGGATGTGATCGTCTGGCCCGAGTCCAGTTTCCTGCTGAACGATTTGCTGTCGGACTACAGCGACGAAGCCACCCAGACGAATGCACAACATGCCATTCGTCAGTTCTGGCAGTCGATGATTGCCCCCGGCTCTGAACATGCTGAGTTGCAAATGATTGTGGGTGGAAGAACGGCCGATCCCAACGAAGATGCCGACTTTGCAAGTGCCTTGTGGATTCGCTCCCCCGGCGAGGTGGTTGGTCGCTACTTTAAAAATCACCTTGTGATGTTCGGGGAGTACGTTCCATTCTCGAACTGGATTCCGCTGCTGCAACACACACCCTTGGGAAAAGGTGTCACCGCTGGCAAAGAGTTTTCCGTTTTCGATGTCAACGGAGTGCGTCTTGCTCCGACCATCTGCTTTGAGACGACGGTGCCGCATTGGGTTCGCCGGATGGTGAACGACCTTGAGAGACGCTGCCAGACGCCCGATGCGATCCTCAATTTGACGAATGACGGTTGGTTTTTTGGAACCAGTGCGTTGGATTTGCATCTGGCGTGCAATGTATTTCGCGCCGTTGAAATGCGGATTCCGGTGCTGGCCTGCGCCAATACAGGCTTCTCGGCTGAAATCGATCACTGTGGCAGGCTGCTACAAATTGGCCCACGACGGGCAACGGGGCTGTTGAAAGCCCGCGTCAAACCATCCACAATTCGCTATAGCCTTTATCGCCAGATCGGTGATACAGTGCCCATGATATTCGGACTGGGAGGCGTCGGAATGTGGCTACTTGCCTGCTGGCGAAACAATAGACGAAAAGGAGAATGAGTTGGAACTTGATGTGATTGCGGTGGGAGCTCACCCGGACGATTGCGAGATTGGCTGCGGTGGGACTTTGGCAAAACTGGCGGCGGATGGCTATCGAGTCGGGATTATTGATCTGACCAATGGCGAACCGACGCCGCTCTGTGACTCGCCCGAAATTCGTTTGGCCGAAGCCAAGGCAGCGGCTGAGTGTTTGGGGCTTGCCCATCGTGTGACCTTGGACCTGACCAATCGCAAGCTTTTCGACAGCGTGGATGCACGTATTTTGCTTGCCCGTGAGTTTCGCCGATTCAAGCCCAAACTGGTGATTGGAATCACCGGAAAGACGCCAACCGCTTCTCCGGATCATTGGCAGGCGATGCAGATCATTGATGGAGCCATTTTTTACAGTCGTCTGAGCAAATGGGAACATTACTTTGAGGGCGAGCCTGTGCATTGGGTTTCGCAACAGGCTTACTATTCGCTTAATCTCGCTCCGGACTATGTAGAGCCGGGGATGCACCCGTTTGTTTCGGATATTTCCCAGACTCTCGAAACAAAAATGGAATCCGTTCGTTGCTACGCCACGCAGTTCCCTCCCGCCAAGTCTTCCATCTTTGGGCGACTCGATGCACTCGCCCGATCCATCGGATTCTCCGCCGGATTCGATGCGGGAGAGAAGTTATTCTCACCCAAGGCGATTGGTGTGAAAGATTTGATGCAAGGGTTTTAGCCACTCGTCCTATTTCGAAGTCCGTCCTGTCTCGATGCCATCTCAACGATATTTTGTAACCAATGAACGCGGTCATCAGCTTGCGGTGATCGTCGAGCAACCTGAAACGCAGCCCAAACTATTCGGGATGTTCAGTCATTGCTTCACCTGTACCAAGGACCTGAAAGCGATTGTCAAAATCAGCCGCAAGCTGGCCTCGCATGGCATGGCCATCGCTCGTTTTGATTTCACGGGGCTGGGAGACAGTTCGGGAGACTTTTCTGAAACCAACTTTGAGACCAACATCGCGGACATTTTGAGTATTTCAGGCTGGTTGGCGGAGACGTTTGAAGCTTCCCAACTGTTGATGGGCCTGTCGCTCGGCGGAGCCGCGATGATGGCCGCTTCACAGCAGATTCCGTCAGCGGCGGGGATCGTCACGATCGCGGCACCGTCGGACACTCGGCATCTGGCAGAATTTCTGGTCAAACAAAGTCCGGAAATTGAAAGCGAAGGCACCGGAACGGTCATCATTGGCGGTCGTAGACATACGCTCAAACCGCAACTGATCGCAAGTCTGCGGAATCGCGATCTGCAACCTGACATGGCTGCGATTAAGGCCCACCATCTGATTCTACATTCACCTCAAGACGAAACATTGAGTTTCCGACACGCGGAACAAATTTTTCAGTTGACGGGAGGCATCAAATCGTTCGTCACACTCGACGGCGCCGATCATTTGCTGATGAACCAACCGGGCGACGTCGATTTTGTTGCTGACCAGATCGCACTGTGGTCGGCTCGGTGGATCTAAAATCCCCTTCTGATTTCAAACTCCAGTTCGACCAACTCCCAGAACCTTGGAAAGCAATGGAGCTTCGCGTTCTCTTCCGTTTCCGGATCACGACCTGACATTTCTCGACCGCCGCGTCCGAATCCAGACATGCTCTCCAGTGTTCGATTCACGAAATCACCGCCTTCGAGATAGGCTTGCAACAGATCCATCGCCGGATCCCACTGCTTGCGAGCCACCAGAACCACGGATTTATTGATCATCGCTCGCTTGCGATACCTGAGAAAGTCCATCGACTGGTCGAGCAATCCCAGCAGTTTGTCCTCGGTCTCGGTGAGCTTGTCAGTAAGGGCCTGGATTTCGGCTTCGGTTCCACCGTTTTCCTTCAATTGCCTAACTTCATCGAGCAGTTCGTTGCGAATCCAGACGTAGCAACTCGCCTGACTGAACCAAGCATAGCCATTATAAGGGTCTCGGTCGGTCAGCTTCGAGAAATGAACCGCTGCCTGGGGCCAGTTCCGCTCCCCAAGATATTGATCAGCAAGCATGCGATCTTCCGAGAATGGTTTTTCGTCGGTATTTGATAGCGTGGTCACCGCACGGGCGGTCAGATAGAATACGCCGCAGACGAGGATTAAAATCAAGGCGTCACGAAGGATTCGTTTCATGGCTGATTTCGGATAGTGGCGGGTCGGGTGATAGGCCCGGAATTCAGACTGACGGATTTGAATTTAGCTTCTGTTATAGCGTATAATCAATAGTGGCGTGTAAACCTGATTCTTTCAATACCTGAAAGTGTTTGACCTGAGCGTAATTCGCAACCTTTAATGAATAGCCATACCATTTCCCCCGCTTCCGTTCCCGATTTGGCCGCCCATCCTGATGCGGACGTGGTTCTCTATGATGGTCACTGTGTTTTTTGTACGGGTTCTGTCAAGCAACTGGAGAGAATGGACAGGCGAAATCGCTTGGTGTTCGTGTCGATTCACGATCCGGTGGTCGCCGAGCGATATCCGGACCTGACGTTCGAGCAGTTGATGCAGCAGATGTATGTCATTCCTCGGAATCAGCCTGACCACAGGTACGGCGGTGCGGAAGCGGTGCGGTACTTAAGTCGCAGGCTGCCGATTTTCTGGCCCTTCGCTCCGATGCTTCACATTCCGTTTTCGTTACCACTGTGGCAGCGGCTGTATCGTTGGATCGCCCGACGACGTTACCTGATCGCCAACAAGGACGGAGCCATGTGCGACGGTTCAACCTGCGAGTTGCATTTTGGAGAAGCAAAGAGGAAGTAAGCTGCACGTCCCCCCGGCTACCCCTTCACTGGGAACGGTAGCTGTCAAAGATCGTCTCGCTTGATGCCGCTGAAATTCAGGATGAAATCGGGTCCGTAAGCGGTTGAAGGAGTTTGGTACCCGGTTACGATTTCTCCGGCGGCGGCTCGTTGGGCGATCTCAATCGCGGTCCAGGCAGTCAGTCTGTAAGCCTCCGGCGTTTCCAGACGGCTGATCAAATGCTCGCCGGCCAAATTCCAGACTTCGCCGACGATCACGGATCGCGTGCTTTCGCGCTGTTGAGTCGTCGGGCCAGCGGGCATCGTTTTTTCAATCAGTTTCCTGAACATGCGTTGGCTGAACTTGGTCGACAGCAACCGCCTCATGGGACTTGGCATCCCTGTGGCCATCTTTAACATCGGCGAGGTCTCGAAGAACACTTCGATGTTGGGAATGCGGGTGGAATACCAGGCGGTCGCGATATCGCCCCAGCTTACGCCGACAGCCGGGCGCGGCCCTGAGCCAAAATCGACTTCCGTTTGTGGTGTCCGGCCCAGTTCCACGATGCTTCCCTCCCGGCGAACCTGAGTTAACTGTCCCATCGATTCGAGCATGGTTTTCGCCGTGCCCTGCGAAACATTCGACAGTCCCCCAATCGACAAGCGAAGGTGGGTGGCATCCGGCAAGCGATTCCGGAGATGGGCGGCCAGGCAGTCGCTCGGAACCACATCGAAACCGGCCCCCGGCAACAGCATCACACCCGCCGATTTCGCTTCTTCATTTCGAGCGGCCAGTGCTTCGAAGATTCCGATTTCGCCTGTGATGTCGATGTAGTGGACGCCGGCCGACAAGCAGCCATCGGCCATCGGGCGAGAGGTTGCCGAAAACGGTCCCGCCATATGCAGCACGGCGTTCATCCCCTGAAGCCCTTCGCGGATATCGTGGGCCGAGGCCAGATCAAACACACGAAACTCCAACCCCAATCGTTCGGCCAACGGTTGGAGCAGATCACGATTACGCCCCGCCAGTACGGGCCTGAGTCCGGTCGACACTGCATGTTCCGCCGCCAATTGTCCGGTGTATCCGTTAGCTCCGTAAATCAGAAACGCACATCGACTGGGGTAGCCTTCAGGGTAGCTGTCCATTCTATGCGCAGCAGGGAACGCCATCAAGCGAACGCTTGATGT
>CAYPXY010000032.1:0-56619 GCA_964414815.1 uncultured Pirellulaceae bacterium
CCCAGCTTCTCGAACAACACCCGATCATGCTCGACCGATGCGTTGCCGGTCGTCAACAATTGCTCACCGTAAAAAATCGAATTCGCTCCGGCAAAAAAGCAAAGTGCTTGCCACTGATCGTTCATGCCGTCTCGGCCTGCGGACAATCGAACATGGGATGTCGGCATCAGAATCCTGGCCACCGCAATTGTGCGAATGAAATCAAATGGATCAAAGTCATCTTCGTCGGCCAGCGGTGTTCCCGGAATGCGCACCAGTTGATTGATGGGCACACTTTCAGGCGGCGGATCGAGATTGGCCAGCACGGTCAGCAACCCGACACGATCCGATTCGGATTCTCCCATCCCGACAATCCCGCCGCAACAGACTTTCATGCCTGCGTCGCGGACATTGCGGAGTGTTTGCAGACGATCGTCGTATGTTCGGGTCGAAATAATTTCACCGTAATATTCGGGCGACGTGTCGAGATTGTGGTTGTAATAGTCGAGGCCCGCATCCTTCAATTGGCAGGCTTGATGGTCGGTCAACATTCCGAGCGTCGCACAAGTTTCCAGTCCCAATTCTTTCACGGCGGTCACGGCCGCTGAAACGGCTTCGATGTCGCTCTCTTTTGGGCTGCGCCACGCCGCGCCCATGCAGAACCGCCCTGCCCCGTTTGCCTTGGCGGCTTTGGCGGCTTCGATAATCTGATCGAGCGGCATCAATCGCTCGGTCTTGAGACCTGTTTTATAGCGCGCACTTTGAGGACAGTAGGCACAGTCTTCCGGGCATGCTCCGGTTTTAATACTCAGCAGGCTGCTGAGCTGCACCGCGTTCGGGTCATGGTGTTGTCGATGAATGGAATGGGCTTCAAACAGCAGGTCATTGAAAGGTTTGTCGAATAATGCCTGGACGGCTTCGCGAGACCAGGGTTCGGTTGTCGGTAGAGTGTCAGTAGATTGCATATGGTTTTTATTTTTTGACGTGCGATGAGATATCGATGCTTTGGAGCTCGCGGGGGAGGAGCGATTTTCCAAGCGATCTATTATAAACCGACTTGCCAATTTATAGTCGTACCCGCGCAATAAAAAAATGAGTAACCGCTCACGGGACAATGGAACCGTTTAGCCGCAAGCCGTCGGGGGGGCTGCCAAAAACGTACTGCAATACCGAAATGGCTCAACCAGCCCGCCCAAAGGCGCGCCGGCCACCGGGTTGCGGGTATTCTATTAGTAGACAGGTTGATTGCGGAGGCTGCAATCTGCCGTCGCGCCTGCACCGACGTCTCTCGATCTTCCTGCATCAATCATTGGCGGATCACCTACTAAGGTAGACTACAAACCAATTCAGTCGGCTTCGGCTTGCGGCTAAACAATTTGGCGTGAACAGTTGCAATCAAATGTTTGGTCCGCCTGTTGGGTTGGGACGGGTTGCCAGCTCGATCCCTTCGGTGACAACGGTCGCCAAATGCGAGATTTCGTCCGGTGTTATGACATACGGAGGCATCATATAGACCACATTCCCCAGCGGTCGCAACAAACATCCGCGAGTCAGTCCATGCATGTAGACTTTCAGGCCCCGCCGTTCCTGCCACGGAAACGGTTGTTTTGACTGCCGATCAGAAACCATTTCCACCGCCAGCACCATTCCCGTCTGACGCACTTCACCGACATGGGGATGCTCTTCCAAATGAGCAAATGCCTCCCACATATGTTTTGACAGCCTTCGATTATTCTCAAGCGTATTCTCGGTTTCAAATAACTTCAGAGTCGCGTTGGCAACGGCACAGGCAAGCGGATTCCCGGTATAGCTGTGTGAATGCAAGAAAGCTCGCCGGGCCTCATAGTTGTCGTAGAACGCCTGATAGATTTCGTCGTGGGTCAGTACGGCTGAAAGCGGCAGATAACCTCCGGTCAAGCCCTTGCCGACACACAGGAAATCAGGCGAAATACTGGCCTGTTCACAAGCCCACATCGTACCGGTTCTGCCGCAGCCAACCGCGATCTCGTCCGCGATCAGGTGAATGTCCAGTCGTGTGCAAGTCGCCCGCAATCGGGCCAGATAGATGGGATGATACATCCGCATGTTGCCGGCGCACTGGATTAGCGGCTCGACGATGACGGCGGATAAGGTCGAATGGTGCTCTTCGAGCATGCGTTCCATCACTTCGAACTGACGAATCGAATACGATTCCCAACTCTCGCCCGACTCGCGTGGATAGCAATCGGGTGATGGAACCGTTCGGCACTTCATCAGCAGCGGCTCGTAGGTCTGCTTGTAGATTGCAACATCGCCAACGGCCAACGCACCCAATGTTTCGCCGTGGTAACTTCCAGCCAAACTGACAAAATCACGTTTGGACGTCTGGCCCATATTTTGCCAGTAATGAAAACTCATCTTCAGCGCAATCTCGACGGCTGACGATCCGTTGTCCGTCAGAAAAACGCGATCAAGCCCTTCTGGAGTTATCGACACCAGCTTTTCAGCCAGTTCAATTGCTGGCTGATGACTGAATCCGGCGAAAATGACATGTTCAAGCTGCTCGGCCTGCCTGCTTAAAGCCGCATTGATCGTCGGATTCGAGTGCCCAAACAAGTTGACCCACCAGGAACTGATGGCATCGATATACGAATTCCCGTCGAAGTCATACAACCTCACTCCCCTGCCCCGCTGAATCGGAATCAGCGGATACTGCTCGTGGTCTTTCATCTGCGTACACGGATGCCACAAGACGCTCAAATCGCGACGAAGAAGTTCGTTCTGCATTTACCAGCACCAATGGGTCTTACTCGGTCAGCTCTCCTCGCAGGATCAGCACTGGGCAGGGTGAAAGCCGTGAGACTCGTTCGGCAACCGAGCCGAGAAACAGATGCGCCAAGCCGGTTCGCCCGTGGGATGAAATCACAATCAACCCCGCTTTGATCTGCTTTGCGAAGTTCGCAATTTGGCTTCCAGGATCCCCCAATGCGATTTCAAAAACAATTTCAGGATACCGTTCCTTTGAAACCATTTTATAAAAATCTCTGGTCGCGGATTGCTGGAAATGCTCTTCATCAATAATCCCGATGCCTGGAACCTCGGTTCCAAGAGTCGAGGGGTACGGGATGACATGCAAGACATGAATTTGGGAAGGGCTTTCGGCAATTTCAATGGCCGTCGCCAATGCGTACTGCGACATTTCGGAAAAATCCCATGGGACTACGATTGGTTTTTCAGTCGTTAAGGCCATCAATAAAACTCCTTTGAATTAGGGTGCGACACTGGCTTGAATCGCACCGTACGGCAAGTCACAATGGACGGACGACTTTCGCCAGCTTTGTGATCGGCGGACGGATACGAATTTGTTATAACCCATTTTTACTCGATCGATTGATTATGCCTAAACCCATCTTTCACGCAAGCCTCGAAGGTGCTCAACATGGTCCCAAAGGGCTCGACAAATTTCTGGAGCTTGCCAAAAACTCCGGTGCCAGCGGTGCCCAACCTTCCAATTATATGCTGGAATCCTCGTCCGATGGTACTCAGTTCAAATCGCCCAGCGAAATCAAATCGACGTTCGAAAAGTACGAATTGAATCTCGATGGCATCTCGGCTCACTGTCCGTTTTGGGTTCACACCAGTGCCTGGACCGGCACCAAATCAGGCCACCCATTTATTCACGGACCTAACCAGACAATGTCTCCTGCGGAACTAGAGCAATTCTATGAAGACTATCTATTCCGATTGATGGACCTGTGTGCGGAACTGGGGGTCAAGATTATCCCGATGTTCTGGGGAGTCGCCTTCGGATGGGAGCTGGCAACCGGTTACCCATGGGGCTTCTGGTCCGGGCCGGGATTTGATTTGCTCAAGGAAGGCCAGGAACGTTTCGTCAATAAAACAGCTCGGCTTCGCGAACATGCCAATCATTTAGGGCTGTTCCTCGCCCATGAAATTCACGCCGGGACAGGGGCGGCATGTGCAGACGATTTCAATATGCTGGTCGATATCTGCGGAGGCGATCGGTGCATGACCGTCAACGCCGATCCGTCGCACTGCTGGGAAGGCGAAAGCTGGGAGGATCGTTTCCTGAAAGTCGGAGACCGCGTGATCGCCTGCCACGTCAAAAATTTTACCATTCGTCCCGGTCAATCGGTACGAAAAATGGAGACCAACTGGCAGCGCCGCGGTGTGCAGTTCACCGATTTGGGAACCGGCGATTTGAACCTGACTCGATATGCAGAATTGATGATTCGCATCGGCTACCCACAGCGGTACTGTAACGTGATGGGAACCTCAACCGCCCCACTCGTTGTCGAAGCCGAAAGCGCCTACCGAGACGGTGATGCCACCAGCGCCAATGGCATCGAATGGGTGCGAGACAATCTCTGTTTCCCGGTTGCCGAAGGTTCATTCGAGGACGCCATGGGAGCTTAGTTCGGGGATTGAAGCTAGTTTTCAGGTAAATGCTCACGTACTTGCGTTCAGCAGTCCCCGAAAAGAAGTTCTTGAACACTAATCTTCACTAATCAACACTAATCCGAAAAAAAATATTAGTGTTGATTAGTGATGATTAGTGTTTACTTGCATCTCCACCCGTTTCTCGTACAGTTGCAGATTCTCCCGTAAACGGCTACAGCACAGGAAACCCATATGTCATTGAAAATTCGTGTTGATTCTCCGGCGGCAACCATCATTCTGGACCGTCCTGAGCGAAGCAATGCGCTCTCGCGCGAACTGATTTCCGACTTAATCACCACGTTCGGCGATCTCCTTCAGGAAAAGAAAGTGAGAGCGGTCGTTGTCACTGGAACCGGTTCGTCATTTTGTTCCGGAACCGACCTGCACGAATTGAACGCCAGCTATGAAGCCCAAGATGCGTTTTTGAGCTGGCATCAGGATGTTTCTCTGCTGCGGGAGCTGATCGAAACGATGCTTCGGTTTCCCAAACCGATTATCGCAGCGGTCAACGGCTGGGTGGTTGGATCAGGTTTAGCATTGATGCTGGCGTCGGATGTGATCATCGCAAGCCCGAACGCACACTTGCAGATTCCGGAAGCTCAGCGCGGACTCAGTCCGGGCCTGACGATTCCACTGCTGACCTTTCGATTGGGAAAATCGACGCTGGGCCACTGGCTGTATTCAGGAAAACCCATCACGGCTGATACTGCTTTGGCCGCTGGCCTGATTCACGAAATTGTGAAAGACGATTTGCTGTGGGTTCAGGGAATGGAGCTGGCCAAGGCTTATGCACGCGGGGCGCGGGAGTCGCATCAGATCATCAAACGGATGCTCAACGAGACCATCGGAGAAGAGCTGTTTACCCAGCTGAGCCTCGGCGCGGCCGACATGGCCAGCGCTCGAATC
The DNA here is from genome assembly GCA_964414815.1 of uncultured Pirellulaceae bacterium. Classification (GTDB taxonomy): domain Bacteria; phylum Planctomycetota; class Planctomycetia; order Pirellulales; family Pirellulaceae; genus Mariniblastus. The sequence goes on from CAYPXY010000032.1 coordinate 5,326, forward strand.
ACGGACACCGCCCGCGAAGGCGTAGCGGCATTTGTCGAGAAACGTGAACCGAAGTGGGATTAGTCGTCCTGCCCTTCAATTACCCTCCGAACGCATTTGCGCGGTTGCAATTCCTATAACCGGATGGAGCGAACGGAGTGGGGTGTTTTCGCAGCCCCGCCCGATGCGTGGCCGATAATTAGAGCCATGCAATACCTTTTTTATGTCATGATCTTTGTCGCGGTTGTATCGGTTGCAACAGGGTTGATCCATTCGATCCTGTTTCCGTTTGTGGCAATCAAGGAGTCGGAACTTCCACCAACCATTCTGCAGAAACTGGCGGAATATTTTCCGAATCTGCTGACCACCATCGTGCAACAGCAAAAAGCCCGCCAGCGATTCCTGATCAACGGCCGGCTGGGCGATCGCGTCGTTCAAATTACGTTTGTGGTCACTCCCGAAAGCGAGATCAGCAGCGTCGAAATGAAGGTGATGTCTAAAGAGTCATTCATCGTCCGAAGTGCTATTGAACACTTCCAGGTCCCCGCCGATGTGGCGGCACGTCTCCATCCGTTTCTCGCGGCAGATACGACTCCCATGCAATCCACTCACGCAGTCGCCGGCATGATCGGCGATCAAAATGCCTACCGAATTGAATTCGACTCCGCGATCTACCAATATCGCTTTGAGGCCAACGACGATGGTGAGCTGACGGGTTTTCGAAAGAGATTGTCAGCCTGATAGTGTAACCGTTTGCGAGAAACGAAACCGTTAAGCCGCAAGCCGTCGGGAGGGGCTGCCACCGTTTAGCCGCAAGCCGTCGGGGGGTGCTGCCAAAAACGTACTGCAATACCGCAACCACTCCATCAGCAACCCCCAAAGGCGCGCCGGCCACCGGGTATTTCATTGGGGGGAAACAGACTGATTACGGAGGCTGCACACTGCCGGCGCGCCTGCGCCGACCACCTGTCGATTTTCTTGCATCCCTCATTGATTGAACGGCTACATAAGGTGGCTGCAAACCACTTGCGGTCGGCTTCGGCTTGCGGCTAAACGGTTTAAGTAGGGTGTGTACAGTCCCGAAAATGCCCGTGCGAGTCTCGGAGAGACTCGCCTACACTATCCTCAATGTCCCACGTGATAGTCGTGGCACTGGGTGCAACTGCTGTTGGTGCGTCCCTGCTGGTGGCACGTAATGCAATCCGCCTTCACGATGGGACGGAAATTGCTGATGAACTCGTTGGGATCGAAACCCTGAAATGTATGCGTGTTGGATCGCTGCGAGTCCAGCTCGTGGCAGCTTGAGCAGTCTCGCAACTCAGTCTGAATCAAGTGCGGTGCGTGTGAAAACTTGGTAAACGAACGCCTCGCCGGATCGCGGTATTCGGCCAGCCAGTTGACCAGAAACGTTTGGTCGGACTGCTGATCGACGGTATGACAAGTTTGGCAAAGCCCGATACCGGACGCCGCCAGGGTCGTTTCAAATAGTTGCTCCGTCTCAGGGCGAACATTCGCACTTTTGATTCGGGAGACCAAATCAATCCAGCTCTTCAAACAGGGATCCGCATGCCCCGACGGCCGATAGCTGATCTGCAACGTCCGATCGTCTCGATACCAGCCGCTGGGACGGTTGAGTTCATCGAACAACTCCTCGCTCAGCCGGATCGTGGGCGGCTTGTTGTCAGGGGCTGGGGCCAATTCATCCAGCGGCTCAGTCGGCAACTTTACCAGCGGAACTGGGGGCTGATCCGAACGATTTTTCATCAACTCAGCCAGTGGATTGACGGCCAGCAAATCATCGTCGGGTTCCGGAGGAGTGGAACGAGCGCTGGCAAGAATCGCGGGAGCACTTGTGCGGCCATCATTGCGGTCCAGCCGCTTTTCCAACCCGGCATTGCTTGGGCGATCGGCAGGTGAAAACGTATCATCATGTAGGCGAGCCTCTCCGAGACTTGCGAATTCAGTGTCTCGGAGAGACACTGCTACTTCTAAAGCCTGCCAGACGTCTACATCGGAGATGGACGCATTATGTTTTTCCAGCTCGCGCAATTCATGTTCAAGATTGGGAAGCCACGCGGTGGCCGTCGTTTTGAAAACGGAACTGTCGAGCGTCGTGATGACTCGACTCAATTCGCCTTTCGAAATCTCGATTCCAAGCACTTTCTCAAGTCGTCGCTGCATGGCCAGAGGTCCGTTGTCCGACAAATCGCCCAGCAATCGCTTGATCGACCATGCAAGACGAACAGCATCGACCACATCGTTACGCTCAGCGGCATCCAAGTCGAAAAATTCAAACTTGGGTCCACGGGCTGACAGAATTTCCGCCGCCTCGGCATCCGCCATCAACATCACTCGCATCAGCGGCGGAATCGGGCCGTCGAAATCGCCTGTCGCGGTGCGAGGCCAGTTGCCGACATTCAGCCCCGCCGTTTCAATGGCCTGCATGTCGAGCATCGGCAATGAAATCAAAGCCAACCCTTGGGAGGTGCTGTCCAGAATCTGTGAGTTGTGGCAATCGGCGCAACTCTGCTCGAACGAGGCCATGCGTTTGACGTTCTGATAGTTGTCGTCGATATGGCACTGGGCACAATCAAACGCCTTGCCTTTTTCCGGAAAGTGTCGTCCGAAATGGCTGGCATGATCAAACGCAATCCGCGAACGGCGCTGCTGCGGGTAGTTGGTAAACTCTGGATGGCCGTGTTCAAAACTATGGAATTGATTGCCGTGGCAACTTTGACACTGTGCGTCGGTCAGCCTCGATAGCTCCAGCCCACCGTGATGTTCCCGATGACACGCAGCGCAGGCAATTTCGTTATGCTGATTGACCGGAGGCGAGAACACGAATGAAGCCAGTCTTTTCTGCCCGCCTGTTTGGCGAGTTTTTTCCGCCAGCTCCTCCGGATCGATGTTGTGCGGATTCAGGGCAAACGAGTTCGAGAATGAATCTTTGTGACATTTCATACACAACTCAGATTGGCTGATCGGTTTGCTTTTTGCGGAGGTAAAGAAACTGGCGATCCAGCTTGCCATCGAACCGTTGGCGGCCGCGTGACAGGCCGCGCATCGATCCCCACTTTCATGGGCGGCCAGCGGTGCGTGGTGGGAACTGAGCGGGCCGGGAGCGATAAACTCTTTGTGCCACGGCGAGCCCAACATGATTGTCAGAAAGCCAATCGAAAATACTGTACACGCAATCGTGAAGTTCCGCCGATGTGTGCGAAGGCTCGGACGAGCCACCAGAGCCACTTCATCGAGACCCATCGGGACTGCGATTTCAGCATCGTTCGGTCGATGGTATGGATTGACTTTCGGCGCGGGGTTGTGAATGACAACGGGAATGCCAGCGGCCGAATCAGTTGTGTGTGGCAATGGTGTCATGCTTATCCTCGAAACGCATGGACCAGAATCACATGAACAAACACAAAGATCAGCAAACTGTACGTCAGTCCAACGTGAATGAACAACCAGCCCTTGAGTCGTGACTGAATTGCCGTGTGATAATCGAGGTCGTCCTTCCGCTTCACTAGCTCCACCAGACTCCGCCCGGCTTTACGTTGATCTTCGCCCAGAAAACGATCCAGTTCTTCGATCTCGGCGATCATCTGGCGTCGTCGTCGCCCACTCGGGTTGACCAGGTACAGCAATCCGCGCGGCCGTTCCAGATAATTTGCCAGACGATTGACATAAAACCTTGCCAACACATCCGTCGACTCGCAGACCGATAACACCAATGCCCGGGCTTGCCGTGCAATATCCAGCCGCAACCACGGGATTCGCTCGAAGATGACTTCCTGCGAGATCGCCGTCAGTCGCTTTGGCAAGATGCGCGTGATGAACAGCCCGTACACACCACTGAACCCGACGATCAAGTACAAAACGGCCAGTGTCCGCTCGAAATAACCGCTCGGAACTCGCCACGCGACGTGCATTCCGAAAATGGCGAACGTCGCCAGCCCGACGTAGATATGGAACTGCATCCAGAACGCCGCCGTGCCGATCATCGGAATCATCGTGATCTTTTTCCGGACGTTGAAAAGTGCCAGGAAAACAAGGCAGCTCATCAACAGATAGCCGGTCGTGAAGCTGGATCGAATCAGGGCGGCTTGCTGAAAGTAAACCAGCATTACGAGGAATCCAATGACGGCGACAGTGATCAGCCCGTTCCTGAGCCGGCGTCTTTGGAAGGTCGTGATTGATTTGGATTTCATAGGGCTACCGTTTGCTGAACTGGGTCAATTCCTCGGGCGTCGTCAGATCCATTCGCACCAGCGCATCATGTGGGCAGGCGCGTTGACATGCGGGTCCGCCCAACTGGTCGATACACAGATCGCATTTGGTCGCCTTCATAATCGGCAAACCCGACGTATCGAGCATCGGCGTTCCATTTCGGTTTGCGATTTCGACCATCTGAATGTTTCCGTACGGACAGCTATTCGCGCACGTTGAACACCCGATACAGGTCAGGTCGTTGATCGTCACGGTACCTGTCTCCAGTTCACGGCCGATCGCTCCAGTAGGGCATCCAATCATGCACACCGGATCGAGACAGTGCATACAGGCATTCGCGATCATCCAGTGATCCTGCTTTTTTCCGGTTCGGTTGAAACGCGGATTGTTATCATGAGCCACGGCACAGGCGCGAACGCAATCATCACACCGCGTGCAGCGATCCAGATCGATCACCATCGCGGTTGTGCCGTTGATGAAACGTTCTTCGACCAGAAATTCAGTCAGTGCCGGTTCAATCGACGGCTGACGTTTGACTCGCCGCTGAACATTTCCCTTGGCGATCTCGTCCAACGTTGGAAGGGGAGCCGGCTTCAGTTCAGCCGGCAAATGGGGAAGAATCAATCGTTCAACGACTTCCGTGGGGATTCGGAGCGTGTCGACATAGCCGACGGCACGCAGGCTCAGCAGCCACGGTCGCTGTTCGCCTGTTTTCCAGTTGTGATAAAGCTCCCGCAAGCCCATCGTGTGGCCTTTGCCGACGTAAGCAATCGTTTGCTGGCCTTCGCCGTGTTGTCGGCTGAGCCGCGCAAACCCATTTCGAATCAACACCAGCCCGTTAACATATTCGCCCTGGGTGACGATTAGCGGTTCCGACAGAATCCGGGCCGAGATGTCCTGTTGCTGGGTGGACTTGAACGATTGATTCCACTGAAACGTCCCAAACGATTCGAACGTTACGGAATCAGCAATGTCTTTGAGCGCGTTCGGCGACAGATTTTTGAACAGATCGGTTTCTTGCAAGTGTTCTCGCAAACTGTTTTCACGATACTGATGTTCGATGTGTTTCCGCATCGCGTCGTGTCGCTTCATCATTTCGCGAAACCCTTGCCAGCGGATTTCCAGGACGTGCATGTCCGAATTGGCAACGACGGTGGAGGAGCGGGGCGTTCTCGTGAGGGCAGAGACTTCGCCAAAAATTTCGCCTTCGTTGAGCGTCAGACTTTCACCCGGCCCGATCACTCGCGGAATGTCATGCAGAAAAATGCGAGTTCCCGATGGATCGGTTCGCGATGAGATCGAGTCGTTCGAACCCGTCGATTTTTTCTGATAGTCGCGGACCTCGGCCCGTTTATGATTCGTCCAGAGTTGTGAGATCGCCTTGGCCCAGCCTTTGGGTTTCCGCGATTCACGACCGAGGATCGCTTCAGGGAGGCTATGGAGCGCCACCAAAGCCTCGCCTGACAAAATCAGAAACGCACTGCTTCCATAGTCGCCTTCGCGGACGATGATATCGCCTTTTTTGAGGTCCAGAAAACGGCAGTCGTTTTTCAGGATTCCTGCCAGCGGGGTTGCCGAAGGAAACTGCGCAGCGTCCATCTCTGAAAACGGATGCGTTTTCAAAAGCAACTCAACCAGCGCATCGGTCATCGCAGGATCGTAAGGTTGATCCCAGCGCTGAGGCCGCTGAACTCGGGGTTGTGTCGTGTTGATTGCTTCCATGCAACTACTTTTAACTCATCTCCCCCTCTCCCCACACACTTGTGGGGAGAGGGGGCCAGGGGGTGAGGGGGATTTGACTACTACTTATAGTCCTTCGGATCGGGAAGCAAAACATCAATCGCTGCCAGGTTGGATCCGTCATTCTCGGTCGCGAACGCCACTCCGGCCATTCGAATCTGATCGGCGGTTGCCAGCAACGAATCATGGTTGTTCAAACGCAATTCGACTGCGGAGAACGCTACCAATGCTTTTTCGAGATTCGGATCGTTAATCGTCCGCTGAATCTCAAATAACTGGATGGCCATCTGTGCAGCCCGTTTTGCAACCGTCAAACCATAGGTGGATTTTTCAGTGGCTTTGGCGGTGGCTCGGGTACTGAATTCCAGATCGGCCATCAAACCGACGACATACATCACGCGCAATCGCTCCGGCGTCGATACGGCATTGCTTGCCCCGGCCGTTCTGAGAAAATTGTGTCGAACATAGCCTTGCGACCACCGCACGAACTCAAAATCTCCAGACGTCGCCTTATGCCCGCCGATGTTCACCAGCGATTCATTTGGAATGGTATGGCAATTCAAACAATTGCTGGCAATCTGATACAGGTTCTGGGTGTTGTACATCCCTCGTGCGACGGCGTCGCCGAGTCGCTGTTGGCGCTGCTGGGGTGTTTCAGATTCCTTGTTTGCATTCGGATTCAAGTAAACGTTGTGCGTGGTGACCCAATCGGCGGCCGCACCGTGGCAGGATTCGCAGGAGACTCCGGAAATCGGTTTGATTTTGTCGCCGTCGGTTTGCGCGGTGAAGTGGCAGCTAATGCAGACATCCGATCGCTTCACGGATCGAATGCCCAGCTTGTTGCAAATCTCCTGAGCCTCCGGGCTGCGGCTCAGCTCCTCATACGTTCGAAAATGCGGAGTCAGTTTCCATGAAGCCGATTCGTTGACGTGGCATCGGGCGCAACTGTCCGAACCGATGACCTTGTTCGGATCGCAGCGATCGTTTTGGGCCGATAGACTCGATGGGAGCATCATCGACGCGGCGGTTAGGGCGGCTACGAATGTCCTCATCATACATCCAGCTCCAACGGCTCTTTCGGTTTGGCGATGCACAGCAGGCACTGGCCGGGTGAGCAAGCCGGATTCACACCCGCTGGATACTCCACTTGGCCACGCAGCAACGCAACGCTGCACGAACCGCAACTGCCGGCACGGCAACCCGAATCCACCGGGATTTGATTCGCCTCAGCCAGTTCAAGCAGCGATTGCTGGCCGTTCCAATTCAGTGTGACTTCTGATTTTCGGAACTGAACCGGAATCGCAACGGGTGTTTGTAGGGCTTCATCCGTCCCCTTCTGAGCAGGCACAATCGAGGCGGGGCCGAACGCTTCGAAATGTACATCATCCGGATTGGCTCCCCATTCGATCAGCCCGTCGTAATTCGATTTCATGAACGCGGGGGGGCCGCACAGATAGAACTCGGCATTCGGCTCCGGCAACATTTTCTTTAGCAGTTCCGTGCTGACAAAGCCGTGAACGTGGTAATCGATGCCCTGACGATCTGCCGGGTCAGGATTCGAATAGCAGTTCAAAACGTGAATGTATGGATGCGATTGCGACCGCTGCCGCAAATGATCCTTAAATGGATGATCCTGGCCGTTGCGAATGCCGTACAGGAGCACCGCCGTTCGATTTGGATTTGAGGAAATCAGATGCTCAAGCATGCTGATCATGGGCGTGATGCCAACGCCACCAGCCAATAGAATCACCAGCCGATCCGATTCGTCGTTCAGGTAAAAATCGCCTGCGGGAGCTTTGATGTCGATGATTTGTCCAGGCTCTAACTGGCGGTTGATATAGTGGCTGGCTTTGCCGAATCCAAGTTCGGGCTTCTCTCGGGGGGGCGGAACTTCCTTGACTGAGATGCGATAGTACGGCTTGCCCGGTCCGTCGGACAGCGAATAACATCGCACCACCGGCTTCGACTGCCCCGGTACGGGAAGCCGAAGTGTCAGGTGTTGCCCCGGTCGGAAACCGGGAATGGATTTGCCATCGGATGGGATAAGATAGGCCGACGTTGTGTTCTCCGCTTCCTTGACAAGCCGGTCGACGGTGAACCGCCGAAACCCTCGCCAGGTTCCAAAGTTTTCGATTTGCTCAATCGTATGGGAGACAGACCGATCAGAAAGCTGACGCCGGATGGCAGACTGTCGCTCGTCGAAGGATTTCTTCTCCAGTCTCCGAGCACGCCAAGCGCCGGCCGAGGACAGCGCAAGCTGACTCCCCGCAAGCGCGCAAAAGGCAATCCCGATCGCGACAAGGAAATAGTATGACAATTCCATCGAGTACAAGGGTGGAAGGTATTTAAGGGGGGATTGGGAGTCGGGAGTCTTTTGGCGAGCGGCAGATGAAAACTTATCATGTAGCGGCGCCTCTCCGAGACGCCGAGCTTGCGAGTCTCGGAGAGACTCGCCTACATTTCCGGTAGATTCTTATCTGCCGCTCGCCTTTCCAGATGGTTCTAGCTATTGATAAACCGTTTCGTGTCAGAGTCGTTCGTGCCATTTCATTCACGCTAGCAGAAAGGACTCGCGACCCCTACGGATTGCCTACGGAAAAGGCTTCACCCGCTTCCCGATTCATCGGCGCAAACCGATTGAAGGCTTGATTACGGCGGATTGCGCCGGTCTATTTAGGAGGTCGTGCGGCTTGAAAAGTGGAAAAAAGTAGGGTGTGTGGAGCGGTCGATACTTCAAGAGAGATAGCCATTCGAAAAGAGCATCATTGCGTTGGGTGTCTCCCATGGAGTTCAGTGACCGCGTAACACACCAACCGGCGCGTGGTGTGTTACGCGGTCGCTCGAATGCCCAAGTCATTCCCGGTTTTTTACATTCGCCGAAGTTCCTTGCGAATTAAAGGGGCCAGTGCGACCGCTGCACACACCCTACGTCCATAAGTCGCACGACCTCTTTAGTCGGCAAGGGTTGCCCAGACAGCACAACCTCTAGCTGGACGGCTTCGGTTTCGCGATGGGTGGCTCGGTAGATTCCTGCAAGGCTGTCCAGATTCGATACCATGGGAGCATTGTCTGGCCCGTATGCCTTTTCGTAAATCATTCCAGTCCCAAATCAAGATCGGTAAAAAAATCGGAAACCGATGCCGTAAATCCGGGCAGCACTTCGCCGCCGTCGATGGTTTGTTCTTCGGCCAGAATTTCCCATGAACTGGGTGAAGTATAAACAGCAACCGTGCGGTGCACGCAATCGACGATCCAGACCAACCGTACGCCAGAATGGAAATACTCGACTCGTTTGCGCGACATCTCTCCCTTGGTATTGCTCGGGCTGAGTACTTCAACCGCCAGATCGGGTGCGATCGCTGGGTAGGCTTCCTTGGGCAATTTTCCACCGGGAAGTCGCTCTTTCGAAACATAGGCCACATCCGGCCCTCGAACCGAAATGCTTAAAAGTCGAAAGAAGCCATCGGCACCGGATACAAAGCCAAGCCGCCGGGCAGACACAAACCTGCGGAGAATTTCCAGTATTGCTCCAGCAACGATGGATGCTTCGTATCCCATGGCCTTCTCCACTAGCGTTTGGTCTACAAGTTCGCACAAAGTCTCTTTGTGTTCATTGACGCGAATTAAATCTTCGATTGTCGCTGAACCTGGGGCGGGAACCAGCCGTACACGGTCTGCGGCAATCCCACCGAGATCGCTCAGCCGATCAGCCAGTGATGATGCTACTCCAGAATTTACCATTTCAGATTTTCCTTGTTTATGAACAACCCTATGTTATTCATTTTACTCGTCAAGAACAACAAGTCGAATCGATCATTCGCAGTTGGCGGAGTGAATTCCCCGCAACTACCGCGTCAAGAAACCACGCATGAGTTGATAGGCCTGATTGGCCAGAGCCAATCGCACCTCGGACCAGGTACCCGAAACACACTTCATCACCACCGAAGCTGGCTTTGAAGTCACGAGGGCCGTACCTCTCGCTGGGACTCGCTTGCATTTCGAAAAAAATACTTTCTCAGATTCAAAAACCAGATTTCGAAAGTGTACCACGACATCACCGCCAACACGTAAGTCATTCCAAACATGAGCAGCACATAGACGACTCCGGCAAGTATCGGATTGCCCAAACTGGCGGTCAACGACTGCGGTGAAATCCACTTAGCCAGCAGCGGGATCAACGGCAGTTGAAATACGTACATCGCATAACTGTATTTCCCCAGGGATCGCATCGCCGGATGTTCCATGATCCGCCGCTCGATCGACTCATGAGGTGATGCCAGTAACGCCAACAGCAGAAAAACGGCCACCAGTGAAACGAGCGTGTACCGGATCGCGTAGTCCTCCGATCCCGCTACCAAGCTGGCTCCATAGAGCAAGGCACTGACTCCAAACGCAAAACGAAACCGGTTCACCCTGCCGGCCAGAGAACCGGATCGACGAACCCAACCTGCGGCAACTGCTCCCAGCAACAACCCGTCCACACGGAACAGAGTGAAGGTTTTTTCGGTGACTTCGCCATAACCACCCCAACTGTACGCAGTCCGCCAAGACACGCAAGCCACCAGCAATCCGGCGCAAGCGGGCAGGAACCATCGCTGAGGCAGCAGCAAAATCAATACGGGCCAGACGAGATAAAACTGCTCTTCAATCGCCAGCGACCAGAAGTGCTCGAGCGCCCCGTAGTTCCAGTCATTGTCCCAGGCCATGGCCAGATTCGAAGTGTACGTCCAGAGGCACACCAGATTGCCTTCGAGCGGCCGTACACCCAGCGATGGCTCGCCGGTGATAACGGCCTGGCTCCCGACCGCTGGCAACAGGATCAAGAACAAAATCAATGCAGCAAAATACAGCGGAAAGATCCTCAGCGTTCGGCGCACGTAAAATCGCGAGAAATAGTGTGGGGCTCCCTTGGAGTCGAGCAGGATTCCGGTGATCAAAAATCCGGACAGCACGAAAAAAAAATCCACTCCCGATGCTCCCACCAACACGGCTTTGCTTGGCAACTTCCCAACCACGTCTTCGGTCAAGGATTTCTCCGCGAAACGAAACATTGTCACCATCAGGACCGCAAGACCGCGGAATCCGTCAAGGACATGAATTCGTTCGTGGCATAGGTTCATGGATTCGGGGTTGGGGGTTGGGGAATTGTGGGATAGACGTCCACGTCTGTCGGACTCAGATTCAGTGTGCGATCACCTCTACTCCGCCACACGGACGGCAATCAACCGCTCAACTCTGTAGCCTTTCAACTCTAAAAGCTGGCTCCTGTTGCCTGCACTCCTTTTGTGTGAAATTGTTCACAAAACATTTCGGCATACCAGCTCGCCATCTCACTGGGCAAGACATGCCAATAGTTGCCATAGCTGCAAACTTCGCGCAGAAAATCGCAGTACACTTTCAGTAAATGCGGAACGACCAGGTAATCCGGATGGGTCAACATCAAGGCCATCCCGTGGTATCTTCGGATGAACTCAAACTTCTTTTGCCATAATTGTGCGGTCGTTTCCTGCAACGTGACAAACAAGGTGTGATCTTGCGGCAGCGTATAGGGAAGCTCGATAAATCGCCCCACTTGGAACGGCCAAATACTGCCGACGCCGCCGGGCATGGGCTGATACGGATCGACGTCGAAACAGGAGCCATCGTATTCGATTTCCAGCGCCTGCATCCATTGGAGGTTGCGATGCACCATGGGGGCTCGGAAACCTTGCGTACCGAACTGTTCGAGCGCTTGGTTGATCTTCGGAACTCGCGAATCAAAAATTTTCTTGCTGAAGAACAATTTCCCGTCGTGATTGTATCCGTGAATTCCAATTTCATGGCCCCGATCACGCAGCTCCTGAATGATTCCCCAATCGATTCGATATTTGTGCGGCACTAAATTCCAGCTCGATCGCAAACCGAGTTTTTCTTCTTCGTCGGCGATTTTCAAAATCGATTTGAATCCATGTTGTTCTTCGACATCATGGGTTAATACCAATGCGAAATCGTGACCGTCTGGCCAGATCGGTTTCAGCGGCGCGTCGAGTCGGTCAATGGCGTCTTCCAGACCGGCGGGAATGAACCATGGTTGTCGAATTTTCAGATGTTGGTTGCGAAACTTCTGAATCTGGTTTCGAACCCCAATCGGCAAGACCGACCGAACCTGGTAGTACCAACGGAACGATCGTCGCAATTGTGCGGCATGGCAATCGGCTTCCAGCTGCTGCTCTAAAAACTGACCCAGTGCCCCCCCGTACGGAAATTTGCAAGACAGAGGCAGTCGTTGCTCTGAAGCAGTCAACAACAAGGGGCGATTGCGATGCGACAAATCAACGGAAGCGGAATGAGCGGCGGCAGGTAAAAGACGTTCTGCCTCGCTTCCAAAAAGATCGGTGTACACATCCAGCAAAACCAGCCGCTGATGTCCCCACGTCAGGCTGGACATAATTCGATCCTTGCCGACCTGGCCCATGCGTTCTCGGAGCGCCGGATCATCGGCCAATCCACAGATCAAAAGCGCAAACTCATTGATATCGTTGGCATACAAGGCGGATTCGCCGGCGGACAACTCATTTTCGGATGTTTTGAACGAAACCGTCGGCCGTCCGAGTGCCATGTATTCCATCGTTTTGATCGTCGTACAACTGTCGTTATAGGGATTGCTGGGATCCGGAGTCGCACAGATGTCGAATGCAGCGATACAAGCGGGGACATGGTCGAACGGCACATATCCCAGGAACGTGACGTGATCTTCCAGTTCCAGTTCGTTCACCAGTTCTTTGAGCGCTGGCAACGCCGTTCCTTCACCGATCAGAACGGCGTGAATATCGTCCCGCGATTCCTTGATGATGGCCATCACGCGGAGCAAATAGTCGACTCCGTCCTGAACGCCCATCGTGCCCACGTATCCGACCATCGTCTTTCCATCGATTCGAATCTGCGCGTTGGGTTCTACGTATTCGGTGAACTGTTCATTGGGACCATTTCGCACGACATAACATCGAGCCGGATCGGCGCCGCCGCGCTGGATCTGGATTCGGTTTTGAGTCCGGTTGGTGGCGATCAAGCTGTGGGCCTGTCGACACGCGAATCGTTCGAAAAATAAAAGGGCTTTGCTGACCAGCTGATTTCCTTTGCCTTCTCGCTGAGCCTGATACAGCTCCGGAGACAGGTCATGCAAATCCATGACATACTTCTTGCCGAGCATTCGGTAGAAGAAACCCAGCAGCCCGTTTAAATCAGGCGGGCAGTGAATATGAATCGCGTCGAAGCCGTGTTTGAGGAAAATCCACAGCGATATAAAAAAGGCACAAATCAAACTGTAGCTGTACTCGTAAAGATATCCGAAGAATCCGGAAATTTGCCATGGTGCTCGATAGCGATACACATGCACGCCGTTGACTAGCTCGTACCGGTCCTTGCGTTTGCCGGTGGGGCCGATCAGGCTCACCCGATAGCCCACTTCCACTAAAGTAAAGGCTTCCATGGAAACACGGGTATCTTCCGGAAAACCGCTGTTCTCGAGAATCATCAAAATGTGTTTGGGGCGGCTCATCCTCAATCGACCTTGTGTCCAGAATCCAGGGGGGAAACGCGTGAGTTACTTTTGGGAGAAATCCATCCGCGAAACGCGCTATACGCAATGCTTGCTGCTTTCGCTTTCCAGGGCGCAAAGACTTTGCGGTAGCGACCGTGATTCGTGGGTTCACCGCCGAACTTGGATTTGAATTTGCCCGGGCCATAGTCTTCACCTTCCCAACCGGCTCCGGCAAGATCAAATACCTCGTACCCTTGAGCCGCGTAACGTTTCATCGCTTCCCAGAAGACACGGGCCGTCGCGTACACGCCCGGAATCCGAATCATCCCGGCATACCAACAAATAACTCGTTTCTTGTGTCCCAGAAAGCAACCGGTGGCGACGGGAGCGCCTTCATAGTAGGCGGTCAACAAGCGAACTTGCCCAGGTTGAAACTCTCGCGCAACGGCGGAGAAAAGCGATGGATGGACGACCGGAACCTGCGCGCGGAAATAGCTTTCGTTGACCAGCGAATAAAAATCCTTCAGTCCGCTCTCGAGATCGATTTCAGCAACCAAGACTCCTTTTCGGTCGGCTGAACGAATGTTGTTTCGCCGTTTTTGGCTCAAACTCCTGAATAGCTCTTCTTCGGATCGATCCAGGCGAATTTCGTAATTCAAATATCCCAGCCGCTGATAACCTTCTGCCAAAAACGGATCAAAGCCATTCGCACATTCGAAGACCGGCCGAACTTCGGCAAACAGTGTTTTCTTTTCCATGAACTCGTCGTGCCGACGGATCAATTGCGTCAGCCCCGCATGACCTTCAGGGGTATCCAGGCAAATCGGTTCGGCGTACATGATCGACCGTGACGACAACGATTCGCCGATCCTTTTAAGGGTCCTTACCCGAACGGCCACCAGCAATGCACACAACTGCCCCTTCCCGTTCATCGCGCCCAACGCCAAGGGGGTGTGTCCCTTGGTAGCCTGTTCGCATCGAATCATGGCCGTGGTGTGCATGATCGACCCCTGCGGATGGGCATCGACAAAGCGATCCCATGCCGGAATTTCGTGCCAGGTTTTGATCGAAAGATGTTGAGGCATTAGAAGATTAGACGACAAGATTAATCAGGAGATGCACTCGCCCGGAGATCATGGAGTGCGGGTACTCTCCCTGCAAACCTCATTATACTCAAAAGAACCCATCGATCGGCTCGCTGAAATATCGATAAAATGCCGCATTCACTGCGCCAGATCCATGGAGCCGCATCGATCGGCCAAATAATCGGCATATCTATAACCGCCGAAATGATCGAGAAAAATGCTAGATGCTTGGCACCCCTGGCAAACTCAGAAACGACCCCGAAACCGGACCAAGGATCACCATGAAGCGCGCCATCTATCGATCAGCGAACCCAGCTAGAAACTTAATGCGACAGGAAATGGAAGTTCGATCAAGATACTCGGTCTAGCCGTATGGCAGTGTGAGACACCGTATTACAATTGCGTGAACCGGAGACATCTGAGTCATTGGATCAAGAAGCGAGATTGGAAACTCCATTGATTGGAGTTACAATCGGGTTGTTCAACTATCATCCGCATCCGTCTGCCGCCCGGTGATCCTTGACGACTGCCAACTACAAGGAGTTTTGGATGTCGATTTTTCCCGATCATCCTGTCATCGATATTCATACTCATATCTTGCCTCGCGAGTGGCCGAATTTGGCGGAGCGATATGGTTACGGTGGCTTTGTCCGGTTGGTTCATGAACAGCCTGGATGTGCCCGGATGATGGTCGACGACCGCGACTTCCGTACCGTGGAGCAAAACTGCTGGTGCCCCCAAACGCGAATCGATGATTGTGATCGACAAAACGTTGACGTTCAAGTTCTTTCGACCGTGCCCGTCATGTTCAGCTATTGGGCCAGGCCGAAAGATGCTTTGGATTTGTCACGATTACTGAACGATCACATTGCCGAGCGGGTGCGGCAGTATCCTCATCGTTTCATCGGATTGGGAACGGTCCCCTTGCAAGATCCCGAGTTGGCGATTGAGGAAATGGAACGGTGTGTCCATGAATTGGGATTGGCCGGGATTCAAATCGGTTCTCATGTCAATCAATGGAACTTGAGCGAGCCAGTTTTGTTTCCCTTTTTTGAAGCGGCGGAACAATTCCAGGCAAGTTTGTTCGTGCATCCCTGGGATATGATGGCTCAGGAAAAAATGTCGAAATACTGGTTGCCCTGGCTAGTGGGAATGCCAGCCGAGTCGTCGTTGGCGATTTGCAGTCTGGTTTTTGGGGGTGTCTTGGAACGATTGCCTCGCCTGAGAATTGCATTTGCGCACGGCGGCGGATCGTTTCCGGCGACCATCGGGAGGATTGAGCACGCGTTCAACGTCCGTCCGGACTTATGTGCGATCGACAATCAAACTTCGCCGCGAGAATTGATCAAACAAATTTACCTCGACACGCTGGTACACGATCCACAGGTCTTGCGATACCTGATTCAATTGATGGGGGTTGAACGACTTGCGTTGGGAACCGACTACCCCTTTCCTCTGGGGGAACTGGAGCCCGGCCGGCTGATTGGTGAGCTGACGGAACTCTCTTCGGAGCAACGAAACCGGCTCTTGGGGGGCACCGCATTGGAGTGGCTGGGGTATGGTTGAAAATTAGCGATCCACAACTTCTAATGGATTCACTGACCCTGGATTCACTGACCCTTAACCACAAGGAGGCGAAATGCCGATTGCCAAACCTTTCAATCTGATGCAGTGGATTGCCGATCATGAAGACGACTTCAAGGCTCCCGTGATGAACAAGCAGTTCTACAAGGAAGCCGACGATGTCATTGTCTTTGTTTCACTCGGCCCGAACACTCGCAACGACTATCATGTGAATCCGACCGAAGAACTGTTTTATCAGCTTCAAGGAGACATTGCCGTGCGGATTCGTCCGTTGGATGGCACTCCTCCGCACGACGTTGTCATTCGCGAAGGGGAAATGTGGCTTTGTCCGAGGAACGTTCCTCATCGACCGCAACGTCCCGAAAATACGGTGGGGCTGATCGTCGAGTTTCCTCGACCCGCCGGGACCAGCGATGGCTTGCGCTGGTACTGTAACAACGACACCCACCTTGTGCATGAGGCGACGTTCCGCCTGAAACATATCGACGAAGACTTGCACAAGGTCATGGAAAGTTTCTGGAACGGCCCGGAGTCGGGACGAACCTGCAAGGAGTGCGGGACAGTGATTCATCGCGCTGGACAGTTTCAAATGGTATAAAGATCACTTGGCTCATGCATAAAAACCGCGGTGCTGCTTACTACTACGATTACTTGATGCTGGACAAGTTTTTGGACTGCCAACATCCACTGAGCCGAATCCACGCCGACGACGAGAATCCCGAGGCGCATGATGAAATGCTGTTTATTGTCGTGCATCAGGCTTACGAATTGTGGTTCAAGCAAATCCTTCACGATTTGAACTCGATCCTCCAGATTTTTACCCAGGACCGGGTTCCCGAATCCGAGCTTGGTACCGTGGTGCAACGACTTGACCGGATCACAAAAATTCAGGTCATGATCGGATCACAATTTGATATTCTTGAAACGATGACGCCCATGGATTTCATGGAGTTTCGCAACCTTCTCATCCCGGCTTCAGGATTTCAAAGCACCCAATTCCGCGAAATCGAAATCAAGTTGGGACTGACTATCGACGACCGCCAAAGTGTGGATCGAGAGTTTTTCCTGGGTCGATTGAGTGAGGCCGATCAGGTGAAATTGGCGGCTCTGGAGCATCATCCATCTCTATTGAAATTGCTTGAGGCCTGGCTGGAGCGGACGCCATTTACGATCTCGGGTCACTTCAACTTCTGGAAGGAATATCAAAAGTCCGTGAACGCGATCCTGGCAGAGGACAGGGCGACGATCCAATCCAATATCGCCAACCTGACCGAGCGCCAACAATTCATGCAGCTCGAAAATCTGAAAACTACGCAAGAAACCTTTGACAGCCTGTTTTCCGATGAAGCCCATCAGGCACTGGTTCGGTCAGGAGGACGAAAGCTATCGCGGCAAGCGTTGCTCAACGCCCTTTTCATCTTGCTCTACCGCGAAGAGCCGATGTTGGCGTTGCCCTTTCAGATGCTGAGCCTGATCATGGACATCGACGAAAACTTTACAACCTGGCGGTATCGACACGCGTTGTTGGCGCAGCGAATGCTAGGCACAAAAATAGGAACCGGCGGCTCTTCAGGGCATCAATATTTGAAACGCGCCGCTGACAACAATCGAGTCTTTGTCGATTTGTTCAATCTGTCAACGTATTTGATCCCCCGCAGCCATCGCCCTCAAATTCCGGATGATGTAAAGAGGCAATTGAATTTCCACGTGTGAGCTGCAGGATAGTCGTCGTTCCTTCACCAGCTCATGGGCCTATGCCTTGCGATTCCTGGACAGATACTGAACCAGGCTCCAAAGCCCGCCATAGCGGAAATTTGGATCAACGTAGTGGTGCATGACGTAGAAACAGAAATAATACGCCCGGCAAAATGCCCAAATGACGATCACCAACAGAACCAACGATTGCCAAGAAAAATCTGGATACAACAGAAGGACCGCAGCCATGACGCCCAGAATGGCAAACAGGAAGCCTTTGAGCTTCAGGATTCTGGGGGAGGTGATTTCCATCGCTAATCATCACTGACGGGTGCCGCAGCATCGCTGCTGCTGTTGGCGCCCTCCTGAATCGCGAACAGGCGATTTCGATTGGCGATAAACAGCGTATCGTTGGCAACGACCGGCGTGGTATAGACGGCACTTTGAACGTCATTTTCAGAAAGCATCTCCTGCTCGTCAGAAAGCCGGAAACAAAGAATCTGTCCGGTGTCGTTCGAAATGTAAACCCGGTCGTTGACGATCAGCGGCGATGCCCACGGAGCGGCCAGCATATCGTAGGTCCAGTGTGCTTTGCCGGTCCGGGCATCAATGCAATGAAACAGGCCGCTGAAATCGGCGATGAACAGCAAATCGTTCTTGATCGCAACCGAACCACAACTGCGGTGCATCGTACCTTCAAACTCTTCGCGATTGTCCCCGCGATAGTGCCAGACGGCTCCCAGGTTCGGGTTGGGGCGCTCGAAATCACCCACGGCTTCGTCGCAGGCTTGCAAACGTTTGTGAGCGATGGGCGTGTTGGGATCGGCTGAATTGAACACCAGCGTCGGACTGAGATCGCCACGTTTGCGAGGGTCGATGCACCACAGGTGCCCCTCTCCTTCCCCGTGTTCGGGGTCTTCACCGACGGAAATATAAACCAGTTCTTTGTAAATCACCGGAGTCGCAATGATGTGATTGCGATCGGCTCCCGTCAACTTATAAACGGATTTCTTTGGATTGCAGTCGAACTTCCACAGGAGCTTGCTTTTGCCGTTTTCGCCCTCCGCATGAAATCCGTACACCCATCCATCCCCGGCACCGAAAATGACTTGTGGTACTCCGTCGATCACGGCGTAGGCGGGTGATGACCACTGTCCGTGCAAGACATTCGCTCCGGGCGAACTATCAGTCCAGATAACTTCGCCCGTGCTCCGTTTCATACAGAGAAAGGAGGGGGCGTCTTCCGCAGGCAGGTTGACATGCCCTTCGTCGACGCCGTTCGAGGTGTTCACGAACAGCAAATCGCCGGCACACGTCATTGAGCAACTGCACATGTTGTGCTGCGAGACGCCCAATTGTTTCATCATGTCGACCTTCCAGATCACGTCGGCCTCGTGCGGGTCGTGGATTGACAACGTTTTGGAGACGGTCATACGAGGACCGATCACTTTGGCGGTCAATGTTC
The DNA here is from genome assembly GCA_964414815.1 of uncultured Pirellulaceae bacterium. Taxonomy (GTDB): domain Bacteria; phylum Planctomycetota; class Planctomycetia; order Pirellulales; family Pirellulaceae; genus Mariniblastus. The sequence goes on from CAYPXY010000032.1 coordinate 24,620, forward strand.
TTTCGATCTCGTTGAACGTCCCCTTGAGTGTCCAGGACGTGCCCGCCTCAACGGTTGTCACTTCAATATCGCCGGACGGCTTTTCACCATGCTTTTCCAGTAGATCGGAAAGTGGTTGTGGTAGATTTCCGGCATTGAGCGCGGCCACGGCATCCCCAAACGCGGGATCCGCTCGCTGTAAATCCACTACGCGAGCGGGTTCGTTTTGAACCGTGCCCGAGTCCTCATGGTCGTGGAAACCTTCCGTATCCAGACAAACCACTTCGCCGCGACTGGTGACATACCAGACCCGATTTCCATCCACCAACACCGCAGAACAAATCCCTTGGTCTGGCCAGTCGTGAACGCGCCCGGTGGGAAGTTTTTCGTTGGAATGTTGCCAAAGAAACTCACCCGTCTTCTCATCGAAACACAGCAACACCCCCAGATCGACGGTGTTGGGATACCGTTTCAGATACGCGGCCCCGTTGTTGGTGCCGACATAAACTTTACCGTTGGCGACGATGGGATTGCCATACGTTTCCGAACCGAGTCTGGCTGACCACAGTAAGTTCTCGCCCGTTTCAACATCCCAAGTCAATGGAATCTTTTCCGCCTCGACGACGTTGTTTCGCATGGGCGAGAGTTGCCATTGGGGACAATCTTTCGGGCCAATATCCAGGTCCGCGATCGATTGCCGAAGCAATTCCGTCGGATCGTCGGCATGTTCGGTTTGGGCCTGTACGAACGCAGAGATTGAACCAGCAATCCAGGCTGCAAGGAAAAGTTGATGTAACAAATGGGGCATCTGATTACTCCCAGTTGGGGGGATTTCCAGGTTATTAGGTTGATGAAATGGGAATTTGCAGCCTGCGTCAGGAAAATGACTAGCAATGAAGCACACCGTCATTCCTGATTTCATTTTTTTGAATCTTGTTCGTTCGGATAAACTTCCACGTTGTCAATATAAAATGGCGTTGTGGATGAGTTCCCGAACAGGCCGGGGCTGCCATTAACATTGGGGGCAATGTCCGTGGCTTCGATGTTCCACTGGCTCGGCTCGGCTTCGCCCCGTTTCCAGACCTTGCCTCGCAAAGTCGTGCCGACGGGAGTATTCTCGCTTTGGAATTTGATGGTGTACCATTGATTGGGTTCCCACTGATAGGGAACTGTTTTCGCAAAACGCAATTCCAGTCTCGGCGTCCATGAGCGGATTTGGATCTGATCCTTGCCCATCAAGTCCAGTGTGTATCGCTGATTGACGATGCCCATGTCGGCCTTGGTTTCGTTACCGACAGTTGAGTAAACGTCCGCCTGAACGGTGTAGTTGGACAGGTGGGTGGGGCCCATCCAGAGCTGACTTCGCGTTCCTTTGGGAATCGTATGAATCTTGATCAGGCATTTCTGGCCATCGAATTCGGCGGGTTGATGCCGATAGTCGGCACCAATCCATGTCGGCGGGATTTTGCCATCATCGAAATCGAACTTCCACGGCAGCGGAGGAATCACCCGCGCTCGCGCGGTGCTGGTCAGGTCGCCGTGCCTGGCAGTCACACTGACGACATGATGTCCACTTTCGGGGGCCTCGAATCGGTTGCCCGCCAGATTGCCTTCGCCCGTCAATTCAAGCTGAGCCTCTACATGACCCAATGACTGGCCAGCGGCGTTGAATATTTCGACCCGGTATTCCACCTGATCCTTAGGGCCGAGCAACGATTCTACGGGCACGATCTGAATATGGGCCACGGTGGGGTCGATATCCGGCACGGCCGTAGGAACTGGGGGCATGGGATCGGCGGCAGGTGCGGCGTCTGCATTGCCGATGCAATACATCGCGTCAAAGGACGCAAAATAAACCCGTCCATACGCAGGGATCGGCGAGGAATAAACTTCTTCATTGTTGCCTAAGCGAACTCGCGACAACTGATTCAGGGTTCCATCTTCCTGCGGTTCGAAAATCCAGATGTTGCCGGTCGTCTCGGCACAATAAATTTTTCCGTCGGCATAGATCAGCGATCCGAACATGATCCGGCCCACTTTTTGTTGCTTGACCAGTTTGCCCGTTTCAGCATTGATGATCATCAACGTTCCGCCATCGTCGATGATGTAGATAAATCCATTCACGTGCAGTGGTGCGCTGCGGCTGACCTGTTTGCCGTCAATCTTCCACAGCAACTGATCCTCCTTGATTTCTCCGGTCATGTTTCCATCGACCGCAAAAATTCCGCCCAGGATCGTCGTATCGGCCTGACTCTTTTCACCGAACGCACAAAAGACCTTGTTGCCCACGACCAGCGGAGCGACATTGAATCCGCGTGGCGACGCTTGATATTTCCAGATCACTTTGCCGGTTCGCGGCTGCATCGCGTAGAGGGCTCCGTCGCCGGCTCCGACCACCATTGCATCGATACCATTGAATTTCGTGAATACAGGTGTGCTGTACGTGGTATCCTCGGGGCGAAGTCGCGTGCTGACAAACCAGTTTGGCTCACCTGTTTTTTTGTCAAACGCAATGTACCGATGCGCGGGTACGGCATGCTCGCCCCACTGGGTCATCACGCCACTGACAATCAACAGATTCTCAAAAATTTCGGGAAAATTTGTTCGGCCACCGTAGGGCGAAATCATGCCGTACTCTTCCAGCATCGAACGCTGCCAGATCGTTTCTCCGGTTTCTCCATGGACGCACTTGAGCGTGTTGCCGATGCCCAGTGAGTAGACGTTGCCGGTTTCCAGATCGCCCACGCAGGAGGCCCAGCCAACTCGTTCGGCCGGAGCATCGGAAAGAAAAACGTTGTGGAAGTTTTCCCAGATCAGGTCGCCTGTTTTGGCATCAATGCAAACGATCTTTTCAGCTTCTTCGATGGTCTCCGGCTTGTGCCGACAGACAAAATAAAGCCGCCCGTTCATGGCGATCGGGGTACAACGGGTTCCGTATTCTTCCTTTCGCCACAGCAGGTTTTCACCCTTGGGGCTCCAGGAGTCCGGAAAATTCTTTTCGCGCGACGCTCCATTCATTTCCGGGCCGCGCCAACGATGCCAGTCGACCGCAGTGCTTTGCCCATGGAGGCTAGAAAGAAATGAAAACAGGGAAAACAGAAAGACTGTAACGATGAATCCGGTCAGATTTTTCATTGAAGTCTGAAAGAGGGTGATTCGTTGAACCGCGTCTGAACGATGAAGCCGCAGAAGTATCACGGCTCCCTTCGTAAGGTCAACTGGGAAGTAAACTGCCGTTTATTATAAGAACTGTCCAACGGCAATGCTACCGATGCAGAATCAAGGACGTACGTGCCGAGCTATCTCGTTTAACCGCGCTGCCAAGCGGCCGCGACTGCGTGAAGCCTCCAGAACTTGATCGACCTTCTGTTTAATCAAGTACCAAAACAGAAGAAGGCACACGATGTGTGCCTTCTTGCAAGTTTGCCAACGATGATTCAGCGGACCATCGGTGGGGAGAACAGATTCCGTTCCCCAATTATTTTTTCTTTTCAACGTGGAATGTGTGGCGTTGCAAGCGGGGGCAAAACTTTTTCAGTCGCAGTTTCTCACCGCCCGTTTTCTTGCGCAAGTGATAGTTGTAGTCACCGGTTTCCTCACAAACGAGGTGGACGACTTCCAGTTTCTTTTTTGATTTTGCCATTTCTTGACCTTTAAGAGCTGCGGTTTACACAGGAGACCGTATGATAATCGGAAATTTTGAGCCTCGAAGTATACCAGAGAACCGCAGCAGACGAAAGGCTTGATTTTCGGCAAAAATAAGGGGGAATCGGTCCGTGGGGTAGGTTCCCAGCCTGCGGTTTATGGGTTTACTGATAGCCTCGAAAGGCTGGAAGTTTACCCCACGGTAAAATCTCGTCTGCAGCGCGCCTTAGGCGACCGGCAGGTAAAAGTTTGCCCAAGCCGTGTTGTGTTTCCCAGACACTGAGTTGCGAGTCGCGGAGCGACTCGCCTACACTCGGGTACATTTTTACCTGCCGGTCGCCTTACCAGGCCGCTCGCCGTGCGTAGGGATTGTCGGATTGCAGTCGCTTTGGCTCGGAGGCGGGGCGATCAAATCCAGGTGGACGACCGCTGGCAATCGGAGGGCCGATGTCGTTGTCGGGGAACGGGTCGTGAACGATCGCTTTGGCACGCTGTTCCCCGATCGTCCCCGGCGGCCCAAAGTTGGGGCGGAGATGGCATCCGGTCAAACCGGGAATAAGCAGACCAACTACTAGCAGGCTCCATCGAATCGAGGTTGGGCATTTCATCTATCTTCCTCAATTCCATTCGAGGGTTGCTTTTTCACATTGCTAATCTGGGAAGACTAGAGGATTGGGCGAGATGTCTCAAGGCCGATTTATGCACTGGTGTACTGTCGCTCTTCCTCGCCAAAGGGGTTTTTGGGCTTGGGCATCCAGACACACATGGCCACTCCAATGAAATACAGAAAACACAGCGGGATCGCCATCAACAGCAGGCTGATCGGATCTTGCGGAGTCAGCACCACAGAAACTACAAAGATGGTCATGATGGCCACACGCCATTTGCTGATATAAGTTGAGACCTGAACCAGGCCAATCCGGTTTGCGAACAGCATAACCAGCGGTAGCTGAAACGAGATGCCGAACCCCAGTGGCAAGAACAATACAAACCCCAGCCAGTCGTTAATCCGCATTTGCGGAACGATTCCCATCTGGCGATTGAACGAAAACAGAAAATCCAGCACGGGATCAAATACAAAAACAAATGCCAGCATGGCCCCCGCGATAAACAGCCCAATGCTGATCGGTAAATAAATACGAACGTAGTGTTGCTCGTGCGGATATAGCCCCGCCGCGACGAAGGACCACAAATGGTAAAACACGAACGGCGCCGCAAACGTCAGCCCGGTGATGATGCCCGTTTTCATCCAGACCATGAACGGCTCGGCGGCACCGAGAGATTGAGGTCGCTGGTCTGTCTGCTCCCACAACTCGATGGGCACCAAGTCCAATTTCACTTCGTTCATGTCCGGGTGGAACAACTGGGCCAGTATCGCTCGATTAAGGCGTCTGGCCAGCACGGGATTGTGATCCTGGTTTTCGTACTCGGCTTTCAGTTTCGCCAGCGGTTTGGCAGGCGGTGGCCAGAACCACGATTTCCAGTCTTTCACCGGCTCGGTCACTTGATCGGCAAACGCAGGCAGGTCAAAAAGATTGGCTTCTCTGGCCAGTCGGTTGAAGATCGCGACCACGATCTGAACATCCGATTCGTAGGCTTGGTCCGAACGGGCAATGCGATCGATGTCCGATTGCTCTTGCGAACTCAAAAGCTGAAACAATTCGTGGCGATGATCGTTCGGGCTGACGGGCTGAGACGGATTGTCCTGCATGGATTTGCAAATCCGATTCAGCCGCGACGACAGAAAATCCTTGGCTTGAAAACTGTAGGGATCGATCGTGACCTGATCCGCCAAGTTCGGCAAAACGGTTTTGAGTGACTCCACCAGAGCTACGGGATCGACATAGGTTCGGCGCGGGATATATTTCTCTTTTTCGATCCACGGCATCAGATCCGGATCCACGAACCCTCGCTCGGCAACGATCTCGTCGATTGCGTTCACTTCCGCGTACTTGGCCATGGCCCGCACCAGAGGTCCATTGAGCAGCCGGATCACATGATTGGCCAGCAGCAATCCGAACACGCAACCGATGGCGACACTAATCAGACACTTGATCAGGACCTTACGCAGTTCTTCGAGATGTTCGCCGAACGACATACGGGTGTTCTCGAAAAGATCTTCGTTCGGCTGGAGTCGCGGCATCGGCGGGTTCAGATGAGGTTTTGCAGTTCTTCAGATGGACCAGAGATATTATCATGGGCGGTTCGTTTGAACAATTGATTGCGACTTTTATTCCGATTGCTGCCACCCGATGTATCCGCTTCGTTTTGAACCACTATTCCAACGTTATCTTTGGGGCGGCTATCGCCTGGAGACGCTGCTCCACAAGCATTGCGGGCCCGGGCCAGCCGCCGAAAGTTGGGAAATCGTCGATCATGGCGAATTTCAAAGTAAGGTTGCGTACGGTGGACTGAAAGGGCATACACTTCGCGATCTGCTCCAGGAGTATGGTCCGAACTTGGTGGGAACGGCCATCTGGCAGAAGATCAACGCAGACCACGTCCCCGCCCATCTCAAGGGACGCTTCCCGTTGTTGTTCAAATTTCTCGACGCGGATCAGGTGCTATCCGTTCAGGTCCATCCTGACGATCAATACGGTGCAACGCTCGATCCACCGGACCTGGGAAAGACAGAGGCTTGGTATGTGATGGCTGCTGATCCGGGAGCCAGAATCTACAGCGGATTGAAAGCGGGAGTTACCCAAGCCAATTTCGTGGAGGCTATTGCTGCGGGACAAACCGAGGCAGCGCTACATCGCTTTGAACCTCAACCCGGTGATGTGGTCTTCATTCCAGCGGGAACCATTCATGCGTTGGGCGCCGGGTTGGTGATCGCCGAAATCCAGCAAGCCAGCAACACCACCTTTCGCGTTTATGACTGGGATCGGCTGGATGCCGCCGGAAATCCGAGACCGCTTCACGTGGATCATGCGTTGGCGGTGACGGACTTTGATCGCGGGCCGGTAGAGCCGATCCGCATTGCTTCTGCGGCAAGTCCGACAGCCGAGTACCACTCACTCATCTCGTGCGAGCAGTTCGTACTTGAGCGGTATCGCATCCATCAACCGATCACACTCTCCAACCAGGGCAGCTTTCAGATTCTTGCAGTGACAAACGGCCAGGTTTTGATCGACCAGGATCCGTCCGGCCTCTCACTCGACCGGGGAGAAACGATTTTGATTCCGGCCTGTATGGAGGAGGTGGTCGTCAAGCCAGCGAATGCCCCAGCAGAGTTTCTGACGGTGCGAATGGGATTTTGACTTACTCACCATCTCCTGGCGGGGTTCGTGGTTGGAAGCCGGTGTCTCGAACGCTTTGATCGAGCAATTGCATTTTGGTGGTATAGGTCCGAAGCCCCATTTGCTGAATCAGTTTTTGCTGATCAATCACCTGGATCGTATTCGCTTCCGCTTCCGCCTTCATCCGGTTCATCGCGGTAACAATGCCGGGATTGGAATGAGGCCCGACGGTGAGACTGGGATAATCTCCCAGCACCAAAAACCGGATTGTCGAATCGATTTTGCCCTGAACTTCACCAGTGCCATCGTGCCAGGCGACCACTTCTCCGCCGTTGCGTTCTACCATGCTCTTGAGTTGCTCCAGATCGGAGACGCCGTCTCCATCCAGATCAAACACGCCCGCCATTGCAAATCGAACTTTCTGGCCGGGGTCCCAAGTCGGAGTCAGCACCCAGTCACCGGGGAGAATGGGATCGGTTGCGTTCTCAAACGTAATTCGAGCCTCGGACTGATTGTCCATCACGCGGGTGATCTCGATGCTGGCCTTCTGTTTTCCTTTTTCAAAGTTGGTCACAGATCGGTCGTAAACCGAGAACGACTGGCTGGGTCTCAAGCCATGGGTTCGACCGAGATCCACAAACACCAATTGCGACTCACTGAACACCTTGACGATTTGTCCGTCATGACGATCGAAGGTTTCGCTGGTGTACTCAATCACTTTCGCAGCGAGATCCAGATTCGCCTCTTTCAGGCGTGACTCTTCCGATCTCAGTTCGGTCAGCTCCTTGCCGGTCCTTTGACGCAACTGTTCAAGATTTTCGTTGGTGGACCGGATTCGGTCGGTGGCTTCGTTCATCGCCGTTTGAAATGCCGCAGAATCAGAAATCCGGCCTTCTTTCTCAGCGGTCAAATCCTGCTCCGCTTGTTCCTTTGCTTTTTCAGCTTGCTCGGCTTTGGCAATCATCTCCTGGATTTTTTGCTGGGCATCTCTCTCTGCCAGCGTGGCCTGGTTTTCTTTGATCTTATATTCGGTGTTCATCTTTGCCAGCGACGCATTCAAATCGTCGATCACCGACAGGTAAGTGGTCTCCTGAACCCCTTCACTGGCTGATTTCGAGATGCGGTCGTAGGTGGTCTTGCTGGCGATCAAGTCGTCTTCGATATCTTTGATTTGTTTCTTTTCGTTGGCCTCCGATGTACGATCCACCAAGTTTTTGAGCAAGTCGAGATGGGTTTGCATTTCCGCAACCGAAAGTCCGGAACCACCAATCATCGTTTTGAGAACGTCCGAACGGATCGTATTGGCCTGAAGCAGTTTCTCTGTCAACGCCAGTTTCTTCTCGGCGGCATCCTTGTTGTCGGCGTACTCGAAACTTTTGGAAATTCCCAAAAACGATACCAACGCCAATACCAACGACAACAGCACCAACACAATGACTGCAATCAAGTAACCTTGATTCTCTCTAGCCGCCATAACGGACTCCAATAAATACCCTGATGAAGCGAAACCGCTCGGATTGATTTACAATAGTTGATTCAATTCTAATCGGCAGGTTTTCATTGTCAAAGTTGCACTTTTCCCAATCATCCCGATTTACCCTATTTGTTAATTTGTCCGGAATTTGGCGGCCAATCCCGGTCCAAATCGTAGCTTTTGAAGTTGTAAAGTAGGCCGGAACAAGCAAACGCCAAAAAATGCGAGCCCTTCCGTGGGGCTTTCTGTGTTTGCGCAGTTCCGCCAATGAACCCTGTGGCGATGCCGGAAATGCGGTCGCGGTGGCAAATTCGGCGGTTTTACGGCTCTTTTTTCCGCGACCTTGTTCCAGCCTGCTAAAATCATCGCAACTTCAAAACAAACGCAGCGCGAGATCCACCCCCAGGGAAAGCCTCCCTCTCGAAATTCCCAAACGTCCCCTGCCAGCACGTTGGGCAGGAGTGAAAGCCTGAACCAGCCAGAATCTTTTTTTGACGACCAAGCTGGATTGTATGGGTCATTAGGATTATGTTAGATACTTTTCGATTCAAACATGATGGTCATTGGCTTGATCGGCGGAGTCGCCAGTGGAAAGAGTTTTGTAGCCCGCTGTTTCCGTGAACTCGGAGCGGCAGTTATTGATGCCGATCAGGTTGGCCACCAGGTTCTCGGACGACCCGAAGTCGTTGCCGCGATTGCCAAGCAATGGCCCGAGGCAATCAATGAACAGGGACAAATCGACCGGAAGCGACTCGCTGAGAAGGTATTCGATCCGTCGGACGGGCGGCAGGAGCTTGGCAAACTCGAGGCGATCACCCACCCGTTGATCGGCCAGGAAATCGATGCGCAAATCGCGGCCTTGCGGGAGCAACATGCGGTTGCGGTCGTGCTCGATGCTCCTGTCTTGCTCGAAGCCGGCTGGAGTTCAAAATGTGACCGAGTGGTATTTGTTGTTGTTCCTTTTGAGGTTCGGCAGCAACGAGCATCTCGTCGAGGCTGGCAACCCGACGAAATCCAGAAACGCGAACGATCACAACGTACACTGGAAGAGAAGCAAAACGAATCAACCGATATCATTGACAACTCCGGCGACGAAGACTTAACCAGAGAGCAAGTGAGAAGGCTCTGGAAACAATGGCAGCTTAACTAACTATGTCTGATACTCACCCCACCACACGCGGACCGCATTCCAGAGGGCCTCATCACAAAAGTCCGGTGTTCAACAACCGTTTCAAGCGGCGATCTTTTGATTCGGACATGCCACCTGAAGTGCTGACCAGGTTGCGCGAAATTGAAGCCGAAGGTGAGCCTCTTTCTGTGGCCGAGACGATTACGCTGGCCGAACACAAAGCCATGGCCGGGTTGCCGCGAACTGAAAATCCGGATGCGCCCGGTATCACCGACCTACAGAAGATGAACCTCGACACCCTCCGCGAGCAGGCTCGACAGGAGGGCGTGGCCAGCCCTGATGATCTCGACAAAGGTAAATTGGTCTTTCTGATTCTCAAAGAACGGGTCAAAACGCGAGGTATTATGTGTGGTCAGGGGACACTGCAGATTCTCCCCGACGGATTTGGATTCTTGCGAAGCGCCGAATCGCATTATCTGAATTGCCCCGACGATATTTACGTTTCTCCCAGCCAGATTCGCAAATTCAGTCTCAAAAACGGTTCGATCATCTCTGGCCAAATCCGCCCGCCCAAGGAGAATGAACGCTACTTTGCGCTGCTCCGCGTTGAGTTCGTCAATGGACTTGATCCCAACGACAGCGCCACGCGGCCGAACTTTGATGATCTGACGGCCCTGCATCCGGACCAGCGGATCATCATGGAACACGATGACCAGGAGCTTTCGACGAGGGTTGTCGATATGTTTACTCCAATCGGATTTGGACAACGGGGACTGATCGTCAGCCCGCCGCGCGCCGGCAAGACGATTCTGATGCAGCGGATGGCCAGAGCCGTGCTGCACAACTATCCGCAAGCCTACGTGATGATGTTGCTGATCGACGAGCGACCCGAAGAAGTCACTGACATGGAGCGGGAAGTCAAAGGGCCGCAATGCGAAGTGATCAGTTCCACCTTCGATGAACCCGCCTCAAGGCATGTGCTGGTCGCCGAGATGGTCCTGGAAAAAGCCAAACGGCTGGTGGAGAGCGGTGTCGATGTGATTATCTTTCTCGATTCGATCACACGCCTGGGCCGAGCATGGAATGCCGAATGCCCCCAGTCCGGGAAAACACTTTCCGGCGGCCTGGACGCCAATGCCCTGCAAAAGCCAAAAGCCTTTTTTGGATCGGCTCGCAAGGTCGAAGAGGGCGGCTCGCTTACGATCCTGGCGACGGCCCTGATCGACACCGGCAGCAAGATGGATGACGTGATTTTTGAAGAGTTCAAGGGAACTGGAAACATGGAAATCGTACTGGATCGAACGTTGGTGGATCGGCGAATCTGGCCGGCCATCGAACTCAATGCCAGCGGCACGCGCCGCGAAGAGAAACTGTTCGACGAAGAGGAATACAATCGAATTTGCCAGGTCCGCCGCGTCCTGAGCCAAATGAACCCGCCCGATGCGATGGAGATGTTGATCGGCAAGCTGAAGAAAACGGCTTCAAATGCCGAGTTCCTGATGAGTCTCAAGCCGAACGGGATTTAGGATCGCTCGAAGAACCCGTGTCGACTTCCACTCCGCGTCAGTAGAAAAGCAGAGGCTTTCGCAGAGCGAAAGACGACCGTTATGGATCGAGCGATCCTGAGGTTTCTTGTCTTCGGCGGCCAATCTGCTATTCTTGACCGGACTTCCGCGCGGTATGCTTCGCATTACAATAGACTTCCACAACGCAACCTTTTTCTTCTGAAGTCTGACAAAATTGACTGGAGACAATTTTCAAATGATCTCTTTTACGGTAGCTGGAAGCTCAAATCGACAGAACCACTTTCAGGAAATGGCGCCATCCCTCGTCATCCGGATGGTGAAATGGGGGGCTGACCGGCGCTGTTGGAATGTTCTGGCGGTTTTGGCCTGTTTCGTCGTTTTCAGTTCGTTGGGAGATGCTTCGCTTGCCTTGGCACAGGAGGCGGCTCCTGCGGCTGCGGAAAAATCACTGCTATCCTGGCTCTACGAGGCGCTGGGATGGTTTTACATTGTTGTCTTCCTCACGCTGTCGTTTGTTTTTGTGTCGTCCCTGATCATGAATATTCTCGCACTTCGCCAGGATGCGATTTGCCCACAACCGCTGGTCGAGGGATTCGAAGCCCACCTCGATCAAAAGCAGTATCAGGAAGCCTACGAACTGGCCAAAGCCGACGACTCGTTTCTGGGCAATGTTTTGTCGTCGGGCTTGTCTCGCCTCTCGACCAGCTACCCGCATGCGGTCAATGCCATGCAGGAAGTCGGCGCCGAAGAGAATTTGAAACTGGAACATCGGCTCAGCTATCTCGCCTTGCTCGGCAGTATCAGTCCGATGATCGGGCTCTTCGGAACGGTCGATGGGATGATCCGGGCGTTCTATACCATCGGAACCAGCGGAACGACTCCCCAAGCCAATCAACTGGCCGGTTCCATCTCGACGGCGCTGTTGACGACCTTGCTGGCCCTGGGAGTCGCGATCCCGGCGTTGATTTCTTTCAACATTCTCCGCAACCGCCTGCAGCGACTGGTGCTGGAAGTCGGCACCACCAGCGACAACCTGATGGGACGGTTTGAAAAGGTCGGCAAGAAGAAAGAATAAGCCGTCTCAGGCCATCCGAAGATCATGAGCGCTCATCGCAAACGAAAATCATCCGCCACCCGGGTCATGGAAGGAGACTTGACCCCCATGATTGACATGGCGTTTCAACTGGTCGCTTTTTTTATGCTGGTGATCAATTTTTCTGAAGTCGATCGGGCCGAGGAGATTGCGCTTCCCGTCAGTGCGCTTGCCGTTCCGCCAACCGAGCGTCCTCCCTATCAAATCATCCTGAATCTGGAGCCATCCGGTGTCGTAAAATTCCAGGGACAGGCCGTCGAAAAAATCGATTTCATGGCGCCGATCTTTCGGCAGGAGATCAATAGTGCCGCCCGTGAAGGCGTCCATCATCCTGGCGATATCGCCGTGATCATCCGCTCTCATGAAGATACTCCATCGGGGCTGGTGCAGCGATTGATCATGAAGTGCCAGGAGGAACGACTGGAGAATTTCAGTTTGAGAGTTAAAGAAAAACGATAAAAGAAACAGCAAGCCCTCACAGTACGAACCATGCAATTTGCCAAACCTGAAGCAGACGACCTGAAAGTTGACATGACCTCCATGATCGATGTCGTGTTTCAGTTGTTGGCTTTCTTCATCATGACGTTCAAGGTCGTTGCGATGGAAGGCGACTTTCAGGTACGCATGCCACTGGTTTCGACCACCGGCGACAGCCTCGAAGGGACGCCTCCCGATCTGATTCTGGTCAAACTGCGTTCCGGCGCGGAGGGGGTGATCAGCGCGGTGGAAGCCGATGGCCGGACAATGGAGGGAAATACTCAGGAAAGTCTGTTTGAAGGGTTGACCCAGTACGTTGAAAGAAAGCTCGCCGGTGCCGCCAATCCGGAAGACGCCGTAAAAACCGAAGTCGAATTTGATATCGATTACGACCTCAGATATGCCTATACCGTTCGCGGCATCGAAGCCGTTTCCGGCCGAAAGCAGATGGATGGATCGGTGAAGAAACTGATCGAGAAAGTCAAATTCAAGGACAACAGCCGCCGAGGGGGATAGTTTCCTGTCCTACGCTCGCGGATGGAATTGCTGATGTACTTTCTTGAGCCTCGACTGGTCGACGTGCGTGTAGATCTGCGTTGTCGCAATGCTTGAGTGGCCCAGCATCTCCTGGACTTGCCGCAAGTCGGCTCCACCGGCCAGCAGATGGGTCGCGAAACTGTGCCGCAACGTGTGAGGGCTGATGGAAGGCGACACGCCAGCAATCAAAGCATACTTTTTGACCAGCTCCCAAATCGCTTCTCGCCGCATTCGCCGTCCGCCACGAGTCAGAAACAACCAGTCCAGTTCGGATGGGCGGTGGGACTCGAGTTGCGGACGCTGCTTTTCGAGATACCACTGAATCGCTTCAATGGCCTGATCGCCAAGCGGCACGATTCGTTGCTTGTTCCCCTTCCCGATACACTTGCAGTGCCGCTCCTTGAGATGCATATCCCGAATCCGCATGTTTGATATTTCAGAGGCACGGCACCCGGTCGCATACATCATCTCCAGCAACGCCCGATCACGAAAATGATAGTGCTCGGTTTTGCCGGGAGCGAACAGAAAGTTTTCGACCTGTCTGGGAGAGAGGACTTCGGGAACGCGCTGCCAAAGCTTCTGACTTCCCAGCAGCTCGACCTTGTTGTCGACCAGCACGCCTTCCAGTTGCAGATACCGGAAGAACATCTTGATGGCCACGATGTGTCGTGCAATTGAGGCAGGAGCAAGCTGACTTTTGGCCAGCGTTCCAACGAAATCAGCCAGTTCCGTCACCTGAAGCGTTTGAACCGCCCGTTTTCCGAGCCAGGTCGAGAACCGCCGCATGTCGCGCCCGTAAGCCAACACGGTGTTCTCTGAAAGATGACATTCGGTGCGAAGGTAATCGAGATAGGACTCTTCCCATCGCTTGGTTGCCGATTCATCGGGCGGCTTGTTTGCCCCCGCGTTTTTGCTGAGCAGAAATTTTTTCTTGGACGCCATTTCATTCTTGCCTTCACGAAAATCTTCGGGAACTGTTCACGGCAAGCCAATCCGTTTAGCCGCAAGCCGAAGCCGACTATAGGTGGTTGGTCGCAACCTTATGTAGCCGATCAGCCAATGATGGATGCCAGTAGATCGAGAGGTAGTCGGCGCAGGCGCGACGGCAGGGTGCAGCTTCCGTTAGGCGAGCGGCAGATAAAAACTTACCATGTAGCGGCGTCTCTCCGAGACGGCGACCTTGCGAGTCTCGGAGAGACTCGCCTACTTTTCGGGTAGATTCTTATCTGCCGCTCGCCTTATCAATCAGCCTGCCAATAAAATACCCACAACCCGGTACCCGGCGCGCCTTTGGGGGTTGCTGATAGGGTGATTTCGGTATTGCAGTACGTTTTTGACAGCAACCCCCGACGGCTTGCGGCTAAACGATTCTATTTCCCGTGAGCAGTTAAAATTTTCGTCACGCAGACGAAAAGGCAATCAGAAACCGAGCGAAATACGGATTGAAGGGTGAGGCGGATCGTTACGAGTGGAAGAACAGGAACAGTTTAACCGCGCCGCCAAGCGGTTGCATTGGGTGAGGTCTCGAGACGGCATTGAGTTAACCCGGCTTCCTCGCAACGATTACTCTTCGGTGGCCATTCATATCCTTCACCACCTGTTGCAACGTCAACCCCGCATCGGCAACAAGCTGTACGCAGCGGTCCACATTGAGCGGACTGCATTCAAAAATCAGATAGCCACCTTCAAGCAATCGAGCCGGTGCCTCGCGGACCAAACGCTCAATCACATCGAGTCCTTCGGGTCCGGCGAACAATGCGAGATGCGGTTCGAAGTCGCGAACCTGCTGCTCAACCGTGTCCTGTTCACTTGTCCCGATGTAAGGCGGGTTGCTGACGATGATGTGAACGGGCGCACTACCGGACGGCAAAGCATCAAAAAGATCGCCCTGAAAGAAACGGATCTTTTCCGTAACCTGATGGGATTCCGCGTTGGCTCTGGCGACTTCGATCGCACCCTCCGAAAGATCAATCGCCGCAATCTTCGCTTCGTCGAGGTACTTTGCCAGCGTAACCGCGATGCAACCTGAACCGGTTCCCACATCGAGCACCCGCAACGGCCGCGCGTCGATGGCTTTCGATACTTCCAACGCAGCGACGATGACATGTTCGGTCTCTGGACGTGGAATCAAAACGTTAGAATTTACACAAAATCGAAGAGAGTAAAATTCGCGATAGCCCACGATATAGGCGACCGGTTCTCCAGCGCCCCGGCGTTTGACCCATTGGCGAAATCGGTCGATCGCGTCCTGAGGGGGGACTTGATCGAACTGGGTGTAAAGCTCAATACGGGCGCAGCCCAACGATTCGGCCAGCAAAACTTCCGCTTCCAGGCGAGGGCTATCCGCGTTCGCTTTCGAGAAATAGTCGGCGGTCCAGTTCAGCAATCGCGAGATCGTCCACTGTTGATCAGTTGCATCGGCCATGAAACGGGGTTACTCCAACGCCCCCATTGCGGTTCTCATTTCTTTGCGGTCGTAATCGATCAGGCTGTCGGTCACGGTCTGTAGATCACCAGCCAGAATTCGATCGAGTTGATATATCGTGAGGCCGATTCGGTGATCGGTCAATCGGTTCTCCGGAAAATTGTAGGTCCGGATCCGTTCATTTCGGTCGCCGGACCCGACCAGGCTTTTGCGTTGATCGGAACGCTGCTTGTGCTGCTGGCCAACGAGGTGTTCGTACAATCTGGACTTGAGAAGCCGCATCGCTTTGTCAAAATTAGCATGTTGGGAGCGTTCCTCGACACAGCGAACGACGACTCCGGTGGCATGGTGTGTGATACGAACGGCCGAAGCAACTTTGTTGACGTTTTGTCCGCCGGGGCCACTGCTGGCCGCATATCGTTCCGCCGTGTAGTCGCTCGGTTTGATATCAATTTCAACGTCTTCAGGTTCGGGCAAAACCGCGACGGTTGCAGCCGATGTATGCACTCGGCCCTTGGTTTCCGTATCAGGGACACGCTGTACGCGGTGGCCACCGCTTTCATATTGAAGCTCGCGGTAACTCCCCTCCCCTTCAATTGAAATCACGACTTCCTTGAATCCGCCCAATTCCGTTTCATTGAACTCGGCCACACTGAATCGCCACCCTTTGCCTTCGCAATGTTTGCGATACATGTCAAAGAGGTCTCGGGCGAACAAGGCAGCTTCGTCGCCTCCCGTTCCGGCCCGGATTTCCATGATGCAGCGAGACCGGTTGGCATCCTCACCGCCGATGGTCATATCGAGCAATTCGTCCCACACCTTTTCACGCTCGGGGGTCAGGCTTTGAATTTCTTCCTCCGCCATTTCCCGCTCATCGGCATCGTCTGACTCGGCCATCACTCGCAAGCCATCGAGATCACTGAGAATGGCTTTGAACCGTCGGTACTTGGTCGCCAGTTTCGCCAGCGAACCGTGCTCCCGTGAAATGGAAGCCATCAAATTTGAATTACTCAGCGAACCCGGATCGGACAACTGGCTTTCCAGCTCCTCAAACCGGGTCAGTTTTTGTTCCAGCATCTCGCGCATTGAATCAACTCACAATCGTCTAACAGAAATTTCAGAAACCACAACGTAAAAAAGAACAGACGCACACTTCCCCAAAACGGGAAGCCGTGCAGATCGATGGGTCCTTGCGCTAGTAATGCGCGTGCGCCGGCGCCGCGAACGCAAAGAAATTGGAGGCCAGATTGGATAGGGTTGATCTCATCATGCTGAAATTGTAGCTCTTGCCGAGACAATCGGCAATATAAATGAGTAACTTCAACCCATTTCGAATGGCGTTTTCTAGACGGCATTCGGCTCCGTAAACTGGCCCATTTTTCGGAATCGGTTGTAGCGATGTTCCAGTAATTCCTGGACTGATTTCGACTTTAGTTCTACCAACGATTTCTTCAGATACGTCTTCATCCGCGCCGCCATGCCGTGATGATCGCGATGAGCCCCGCCGAGGGGTTCGGGAATTACATCATCGACAATCCCCATCTCCAGCAAATGCTTCGACGTGAACTTCAGGGCCGTCGCAGCTTTTTCCGCATGTTGAGCGCCTTTCCATAGAATCCCTGCACAGCCTTCGGGACTGATCACTGAATAATAGGCATGCTCCAGAACCGCTACCCGGTCGCCGACGCCAATCCCCAACGCTCCGCCGCTCCCGCCTTCGCCGATCACGATACAAATGATCGGCGTTTCCAGTCGCGACATCTCGTACATGTTTTCGGCAATGACCTGAGCCTGACCACGTTCCTCGGCGCCGATCCCCGGATAAGCACCCGGCGTATCGATCAATGAAATGACCGGCAGTTTATACTTGGCCGCCAACCGCATCTTGGCCATGGCCTTGCGATACCCTTCTGGATGAGCACAACCAAAATAGTTTTCCGTACGATCCTTGAACGTCCGGCCTTTTTGATGGCCGAGTACCAACACCTTGGTTTGGTCCAAACTCGCAAACCCAACCCGGATCGCCCGATCGTCGCCAAACAATTTGTCTCCGTGCAGTTCGACGAACTCGTCAAACACCAGCGACAGATAATCAATCGTGTGGGGCCGGCTCTTGTGGCGAGCGACCTGAACCGTTTGCCAGGGCGTCAAGTTCGCGTAAGTTTCGCGTGTGACTTCAATCAACTTCTGCTTGAGGTCTCGCAATCGCTCCGCCGCTTCAGTGGACGTCAAGGCTTCGTGCTTCAGGGCACTCATTTCAGCTTCAAGCTCCGCCATCGGCGCTTCAAAATCAAGGTGGTCCATGTCAGGCTTCAGGTTTCAGACTTCAGGTTTCAGGGATCAGGTTTCAGGGATCAGGTTTCAGACTTCAGACTTCAGGTTTCAGACTTCAGACTTCAGACTTCAGACTTCAGACTTCAGACTTCAGACTTCAGACTTCAGGTTTCAGGTTTCAGGTTTCAGGTTTCAGACTTCAGGTTTCAGGGGGGAGTCAAACCGCGAAGCGGCGGTAGCCTGCGGGTCGCTTGCCGGGCTTGAAGATTTCGATCCGTTCGTAAACCCTCAGGAATTCGGTCATCGACTGGATGCGATCTTCTGGCTTCTTGGCCATCATCTTTCGGACCAGATTGGCAAAATCGGGTGAAGCATTGCTGCTGGCCTCGAGCGAAGGTACCGAGGCCGTCAAATGTTTCTGCAGCAAGTCTTCCGGAGAACTGCCGGCATAGGGAACTTTGTTGGCCAGCAATTCAAACAGCATACAACCAAACCCATACACATCGGCCCGCTGGTCCGGATAGGCTTTGCGGATCTGTTCGGGTGAAATGTAACTGCGGGTTCCGCGAATGGCTTTCAATTTGGAACCGCCCAACAGTGACGACAGACCGCCAGTTTTCTTGGCCTTGAGTGCGATCGAAAAGTCGATCAGTTTGACATTGGCCTGTTCATCGGCCAGAAAGTTATCCGGCTTGATGTCGCAGTGAATCCACCCTTTCTGGTGCATGTGCTCAAGGCCCATGGCACAATTCCGGATAATGGTCGAAAGGTTCGCCATCGTAAACTCGGGGCGTTCCCGCATCTCCAGCTTGAGGTTCTTCGAGTTGAACAACTGCATGGAGACCAGCGGATAACCCTGATCTTCATGATAGCCGAAAATCTTGATCACAAACGGATGCGTCAGATCCTGTCCGACGACGGCTTCGTGTTTGAGCTGTTGGATGGCATCCTTGTCCTTGCGAAATCGTTCCATCAGGATCTTCAACGCGATCCGTTCCTTTTCACCCGTCCGCAGCGCCTCCCACACCTGCGCCGTCGATCCCGCGCGGATCATTCGCAGCAGTTGAAAGGAGCCGATAAAGTCTCTACCAATTGACACAAGCTAGTCCTGAATGATGATGATTTATTCCTCCCATATTCTAATCGAATTCGGCGACGAGCCAAAGTAGTTGGGAAAAAGCGGGCACCTTGCTGCCGATGTCATACGTTCTCGCGGGGAGAATATTTGACTTCCTGCAGAAACAATCCATGAGCCGGGGCCGCTTGTCCGGCGGCTCGGCGGTCGTTCTGATCCAGCACCCACTGAATCCAGTCCGGCGACTCTTTCCCCTCCCCTACCCTGACCAGGCTTCCCACAATGTTGCGCACCATCTTGTAGAGAAAGCCGTCGGCTGAAATGCTAATGATGACGGTCGGAAAAAAAGAAACCTCCCCGCCACGATGTCGGTGCTCATGATCTTGGCTGTGGCGGTCACTGAATTTGCCAACATCCTGTACGTTGTCCGATGGCGCTTCATTCCCGGATTGCAATTCCAGCCGCGTCACGGTGCGAATCGTCGACGCACGCTCGGCTCCGGCAGATTGAAAACTGGCGAAATCGTGCGTTCCAATCAGGAACTGTGCACCCGAGTTCATCGCCCTCACATCCAGCTCTCTCGGAACGTGCCACCAGTATCGTCGTCTCAGTGGATCGCGAATTCGGCCGTATTGAATCTGATAGCGGTACGTTTTGCCGGTCGCATCACGGATGGCGTGAAATCCTGCTTCGACCTCCTCCACTTTCAGCACGGCAATGTCGAAGGGCGACTCCGCGTTGAGCGCCCGAACGAGGCTGCGCGTGTCGAGCGAGGACTGAGTGTTCAACGAACAGACCTGAGCCTCGGCATGGACCCCGCCGTCGGTTCGGCCGCTGGCCGTGATCCGGATTTGCTCACCGGTGACCTTGAACCAGCTCGCCTCCAGGGCTTGCTGAATGGACTTGTCGCCAGCTTGCACTTGCCAGCCACAATAGTCCGTTCCGTCGTAGGCAATCGTCAGCTTGAGAGCGCGCATAACGGTCGTTGGGCCAGAAGCTCGGCGATCTGAACCGCGTTAGTAGCGGCTCCTTTTCGCAGATTGTCGCTGACGCACCAGAAGGTCAAACCGTTGGGAGAGCTGAGATCCTTGCGAATGCGTCCGATGAAAACTTCGTCCCGATTGTCGCAGTCCTTGGGCATCGGATACTGCCCTGCCGACAAATCGTCTACCACCTTGATTCCCGCGGCGGCGCGAAACAACTCCGTCGCTTCGTCGACCGAGATCGGCCGCTCGGTTTCCACCAGAATGGATTCACTGTGGCAATTCGATACCGGCACTCGCACGCACGTCGGGCAGATTTGAAGATCGGAATCGTCAAAAATTTTGCGCGTTTCGACGATCATTTTGATTTCTTCAGACGTATAGCCGTCCTGCTTGAGCGATCCGATTTGCGGGATCAGGTTAAACGCAATTGGATGTTTGAACGATTGATATTCGTAAGGCTGGTTGTCCAGACTGGCCCTGGTTCCGTCGGTCAGATCGGCCTGACCAGCGACGCCGGCTCCGCTGGTGGCTTGATAGGTCGAAACGACAACGCGCTTGATGCGAGACACGTCGTACAGCGGCTTCATGGCGACCACCATTTGGGTCGTGCTGCAATTCGGGCTGGCGATGATGCCTTGATGTTGATCAATGGCTTCCGGATTGACTTCGGGAACGACCAGCGGAACGTGGTCAAGCATCCGGTGGTAGCCACTTTCATCGATCACCACCGCACCGCGTTCAACGGCCCACGGAACGAATTGAGCCGCCACCTCATCGGGGGTACTGGCAATCACGATGTCGATTCCGCGAAACGCATCCGGCTCCAGAAGTTTGACCTCGTGCGACTCACCCCGAAACGAAATCGTTTGACCCACGGAGCGTTCCGATGCCAGGAAAGCGATGCTCGCCATGGGAACCTTCCGCTCTTCGAGCAACTGACGAACCAGCCGCCCTACTGCGCCGGTCGCACCGACGACTGCAAATTTTTTTTCCATTTTTGCTCCACTAAGCATTCAAAGACAGCAATTAAGCCGATCAGTATATCATATGGGCCAGTATTCGTGAAATCTGGTTGCGATTTTAGTGGTCAAAGAAAAGGCATTCCGGCCCCGCAGGCTCAATCACCTTCAGGCGTTCTCATTGGACATTTTGCCTGCTTAATTTCGCCCTCCTCGGACACTGCATCGCCGTATTATTTCCGGTTCCACGAACGACAGATTGGCGACCAGCATCACCAGACCAAACGTCATCATGCCCATCGCCAGGCCGATTCCCAAGTGCGTCAGCACGGCGATGGCCAACACCAGCGGGCGGGTCAGTCGCGACCAGACCAGCGCCGGGTAGGTCACCTCCCAGTAAACCGTTACCAGGGTCAAAAACGCCACCCATCCCATGTGATTTGCCATCCACGTCAAGTCGAGTGTCTGATACTCATGGCTGGCCAGTGAGAACCAGATCGCCTGACCGTTCCACCACGTCTCGCCTTGAAGCTTGCCAAGTCCCGCAAAGAAATAGACGAGACACAGATGAAGCTGAATCAATCGGGTGGCAATATTGGTCGAGATGCCCTCCCTGCCAAATCCTGTCAGCCAGTTTTTCCAGTCCGACGATGTCGACGTTTGAGTTGGACTTCTCTGTTCCCTTCGATGCCGCAGCCAACTGTCGACGGAGAAGGCTCCACCGGAATCGCCCACCGCCAGATACAGGCTGAGCATGACCAGAATCTGATCCAGCCCGAACAAGGCCCCCGTAGCCCGATTGCAATAGGAAATCACCAACAACGCCGTCAAGACAGAAGTGATGCGCGTCAGAAAACCCAACGTGAAAAGGGCGACGATACCAATGGCAATCCAATGCACCGCCCAGATCGCGGTCATCGAACTCAGCCAGTCGAAATGACTCCAGGCCGACTGACCGAAGTAAAGCTCCCGATACTCTGGAGGAAGCATCCCATCCGGCCCGATAAAGTTCTCCAGCTCCAGCGTCCAGACGATCAGCGAATACAATGCGATCAGTCCCGTGAAGATCCGGATCAGGCCCAGTGTTGTCGGAGCTTTGGGCGTAAACCAGAATCGGTTCCAGGCGTCGAGCCAAGCGCGAATATAACCCGGACGGGCTGAGACAGAAGTCGGATTTGAAGGATTTGAGGAGGTCATCGGGTTTCTCCCTGCGGGGCCGGTTCGCGTTCGGATGGCTCCTCTCGTGCAGGCAACTCACCCATTGATGCAACGGGCAACACGGAAACAACTTGGCCTTGGTCGTCCAGCCGGAACTCGCCGATTTTTCTCATGTCGGACAGGAAAGTGGGATCATTGATTTTCTGACCGGTGAGTACTCCAGCGGGAAACGGGATGGTTCGCTCCTGCATGAACAGCTCGATATGATTGCCGCGATGTTCCTTCAACAGATTCTTCGCGATCCCCGCAATCAATTGATCTATTCTTTGTCGAGCATTTTGATAATGCGTTGACAGCCGTTTGCGTTCGGCTTCGATCCGCTTGGCGATGGCGCTCTTGCCGTGAACTCGCAGCATTTCGATCTGTTGTGCAAGCTCGGCGTCGGTCGCTTCGTACGAAGCCTGATCCATCGTCAGGTTCAGCTCCTGATAGACGGTTTCGCTGAGCATGAACCAGCGATGATACATCAGTCGGGGCTGAATATTTCGGTTGGGAAAATGTTGTTCCGTTACCTTACCTTCGTCATCGGCAATTCGATAGACCATCAGATGGCTTGGCCCGGGGTCCGGCCCGAAAAATCGATAGCCGTGTCCAAGAAACAACGCCCGGTGAACCGGAGACACCAGCCGAGCCAACGGACGCGTCAAAAATTCCGACCCCACCGGATTGGACAGGGGCCCAAGCAGAACAATCAGCATGTAAACGATCAAAATGATCGATAGGGTTATTCGGGCAGGTCTCGAGTTGAGCATAAAAAAACAGGGTAAGCCATGAACGGTTCGAGGATCAAGTGTCGCCTTTCGCTCCGCGAAAGCTCCTTCTCACCAGGCTTTCGCGGAGCGAAAGGCAACACACTTGCAGATCGAAGAGTCCTCAATAGATCGGTTGAGCGTCTACGATTCACCGCACTCGGCCCAGGTTTTGGGGGTTTCATAAACACGAACTTTCTTCAAGATCATCGGTCGCAATTGCGGCTCAAGCCACTGATAAATGGCCCGAACGATATTTTCGACACTCGGATTGACCTGCCGGAAGTATTCGACGTCTTCGTTGAGATGTTTGTGATCGAGCGGCACGATTACATGTTGCTTGACCATTTCGTCGAGTTTTCCAAGGTCAATGGACTCACCCTCAGAGCCAACGGAAACGTCCACCAGGTAGTTGTGACCGTGGCCGTTGGGATTGTTGCACTTGCCAAATAGCTCCCGATTCTTTTCATCGGAATACTGGGGGCAGTGCAATCGGTGAGCGGCCGAAAATTCATATTGTCTTGTGACTTCGATCATGGAAGGGGCTTTCGAAAAAACAGACCAGGTGGTAAAGGGTGAAATCATCAGTTCCAGTTCCACGATGTCGCCGGAAGCGTCGGGCAGCGTTTTCCATTTCGCTTGCGCCGCCTCAAAAGCGGTCCGCAAGAGAGTATCCACCGGCAAAGGCTGGAGGGCCGAGCGGTACTCGGAACGGATCTCGTTGGCCGCGATGTCGCGAAGCAGTTCATCGACCACTGTAATGTTACATAAGTAACCCGTGATCGGGTCTGGCTCGCCTGAGAGCACACATCGCAACACCAAATGCGGCGCAATCCAGTTCGACGCCGGCCAGCCCGCCCACGTATTGGCCGATTCGCGCGCCGTGGTCAGATGGGGCGATAGCGAGAATCGGATTTCGCGAGAAAGTTTGATCATGAAGGTGTCTCAATCGAACGTTCCACAGTGATCATGCTGCCCGAAGGGATCGCGTCCGCGCCCCAAGCACAATTCCAGATCGCGGCGGCGACTTCCTCGGGAGATACGCATTGTTCAGGCGGAAAGTCGGGAAACAGTTGCCTCAACAGCGGTGTTTCCACGGCTCCCGGGCGAACGGAATAGACGCGAATTCCCAGCGGTTCACCTTCCTGCGCCAACGAATGTGTCAGCAGATCCAGCCAGGCTTTACTGGCCCCGTAGATGCTGAATCCAGGAAAGGGATCAATGGCCGACAACGAGGATACGTTCACAATGGCGGGGCCGTGGCCGAACCCTTTCCGGTCTCCCCTGCCCTGCGGTTTCATTTTCTGCCAGACCATCTGAGTCAGATAAAACGAGCTGCGCACATTGAGATTGACCAAACTTTCAAACTCTTCGGAAGTAATGGCATCGAATGGATTCAATGGAGCCGTCCCGGCATTGTTAACCAGAACATCGACAAAACCAAAATGCGAGATCACGTCAGTGGCAAATTGTTTCGACTGTTCCACGTCGTTCAGATCGACCGCTAATGCCAGGCAAGAGGGTTGCGACTCGGTGGCGTTCGCCCTGAATCGATCTGTTTGAATCGCTTCAATCTCGTTCGCTGCCGCGCTCAAGGCTGCGACATTTCGCCCGCAGATTGCGATGTGGAATCCCATTTGGGCAAAAGTACGAGCGGTTGCCAGACCGATTCCACTGCTTCCGCCTGTAATCATGCAGACGGGGGATGAAAGGTTGTTGACGGGAGAGTTCATGGTAACAGGTGCTTGGCGGGGACAACGGGGTGGGGTTTGCTACAGGAGCTTCGTATCCGCTACAATACTGATAACACATCCCATCCTTTATTTGCCTGAACTGTCATGCCCAGCTATCGAAGTCTCGGTCAGTTACCGCCCAAGCGGCACATGCATTTCGAAAATCCGAACAACAGTTTTCTCAACGAGAACATGTTCTACGAGCACGTGATTACCACTCAAGGTTTTGATCGTGTCTACAGCATCATCTACCACCGGCGGCCGCCTACGCGCATTGTGTCGACAGAATCGGTGGGACAGATTCCGATGGAAAAGTTTCCCGATCAGGAACTGCGTCATTATCATATCAAATCGGGCAACATGAAACGCGGGGGCGATCCAATTTTGGGGCGTGTTCCGATCCTGTTTAATGAAGACCTGATTGCCTGGCGTGCCCGGCCGGATCAGCCGCAAACCGAGATCTTTCGCAACGGAGCCGCCGATGAAGTGATTTTTATTCAGCAAGGCAGCGGCTATTTTGACACAACCTACGGACGGTTGCCGTACCGACGAGGTGACTATGTGGTCATCCCTCGAACCACCAACTACATCATGGTCAGCGACGACATTGCCAAGGAAGACCATTTAATCCTGGAGTGTTTTGCCCCGGTGCGGATCCCCAAGCAGTACCTCAACGAAGACGGACAAATGCTGATGGGATCGCCCTACTACGAGCGTGACTTCCACAGTCCGACCGAACTCCAGAACAACGATTCAGAAACCCATACACCGATTCTGGTGAAAGATCATGACCGATTGACGCGGGTGGTGATGGCCCACGATCCGTTTGACATCGTTGGCTGGGATGGATTTCTGTATCCCTACACGTTCAATGCCTGGGATTTCGAACCATTGACCGGAACGATGCACTTGCCGCCTCCTTATCAGCAGACGTTTGAAATTCGCGGTTTTGTGATTTGCACGTTTGCACCGCGTCATCTCGATCACCATCCGAAAGCGATCAAGGTTCCCTACGTTCACAGTAATGTCGAGGCCGACGAAGTTCTGTTCTACGTCGAAGGAGAATTCGGTTCGCGAAAGGGCGTCGAGCTTTGCAGTTTTACATTGCATCCGGGGGGCATTCCGCACGGTCCGCATCCGGGTACGATCATGCGCAGCATGGATATGACGTTCACCAACGAAATGGCCGTGATGTTCGATACGGATCGCCCGCTCTATTTGACCAAGCAGGCTGTCGAGCTGGATGATCCAAACTATCCGCTCAGTTGGTTGTAATCAATTCTGAGTTACAAACCCGTTACCTGAACCCAGACACCCTCATCCTTTCCCGTTGCATTGCTCGGCGGAAGACAGACCGTGGGAAGCCCCAAAATGCAAATTGATCCCGAAGAAATTGCTCCAGGCCATATCTATTCATTGCTGATTCGCGCGATCACACCGCGACCCATCGCTTGGGTATCGACCATTTCACCGTCTGGAGTCGCCAATGTCGCTCCCTTCAGTTACTTTACTGGCGTTGGCAGTTCGCCTGCGTCGTTGTTGTTTTCCTGTGCCAATCTCCCGGACGGATCAGCTAAGGACACGATACGCAATCTGACCACGACTCCGCAGTTCGTCGTGAACGTCGTTCCCTATCGGCTGGCCGAATCGATGGTTAAAACCTCCTTTGGGTTTGACTATGGAATTTCAGAATTCGAAGAGGCCGGTCTGCACTCGCAGCCCAGCAAAAAAATTCTACCGCCGCGGGTTGCAGAGTCGCCCATCCAGATGGAATGCGAAGTTCTGCAAATCGTCAATGTCGGTGAGGGGGCCGGATCGGCCAACGTGGTCATCGGAAAAATTGTGTTGTTCGACATCGCCGATGAGGTTCTCAATGCGGAAGGCAAGATCGATCCTGCCAAAGTTGATTCCATCGGACGGATGGGAGGTCGGGAGTATTGCCGCACCACCGATTGCTTCGAGCTGAATTGATCATGTCCAACAACCCAGTGAATGAACTCACCCCCATCTGGATTCCATCAGCAGATGATCGCAAGCAATCTAATGTCGGACGATGGATGGACGAGCGGGCGATGTCAAGCTATTCCGAGTTCCATCGCTGGACGGTAGAACATCGAGCCGATTTCTGGGGGCAAGCGTGTACCAGGATCGGGATTCGCTTTCGAAAACAGGGTGAGCCAATTCTGGATCTTTCACGCGGACCCCAACATGCGATCTGGTTCCCCGGCGCGGAACTCAATATCACGGAGTCCTGCTTTCAAGCCGAGGAGCATCAGCCCGCGATCATCTTTCAAAAGCCAGGCAAGCCGCTGGAAACGATTTCATATGGTCAGCTTAAAAAGATGACCAACCGCGTCTCCAACAGTCTCGTTCAGCTTGGCTGCAAACGAGGAGATGCAATCGCAGTCGTGCTTCCAATGACCGGGCTGTCCGTGCCGATCTATCTCGGTATTATCCAGGCAGGGTGTCAGGTCGTGTCGATCGCCGACAGTTTTGCACCGCCGGAGATCGCCACGCGACTGAAGATTGCAGACGCAAAATGGGCTTTCACGTATGATTTTGTTGAGCGAGGCGGCAAGCGAATTGACTTGTACAAGCGGGTGGCGGACGCCGGTCCGGTCCCGGCGATCGTGATTGCTGCGGCGGACGGTCAGGTCGCGGTTGAGCTTCGTTCGCAGGATCGTGTCTGGAACGACTGCCGGGTGGATGATGACTTGTTCGAGCCGGTGATCGCCAAGGCTTCTGAACCGATCAACATCCTGTTTTCATCCGGCACCACCGGTGAACCCAAGGCCATTCCCTGGACTCATTTGACTCCGATCAAGTGCGCCGTTGACGGATACTGCCATCAAGACATCCGCCCCGGTGATGTTTGCGTCTGGCCGACGAATTTGGGCTGGATGATGGGGCCTTGGTTGATTTTTGCAACCTTGATCAACCGGGGGACCATTGGGTTGTACGAGGATGCGCCGATGGGAGCAGGTTTTGGAGCCTTTGTCGAAGCGGCGAAAGTGAATTTGCTTGGCCTGGTCCCCACGATTGTCAAAGCCTGGCGAAAGAGCGGCGAGATGGAGCCGTTTGACTGGTCGTCGATCCGGGCTTTCAGTTCGACGGGCGAATCCTCGCAAGAGAGCGATATGATCTATCTTTCATCGCTCGCGGGAACCAGACCGATTATTGAATACTGTGGTGGTACTGAAATCGGCGGGGGTTATATCACATCGACGGTGTATGAACCCAACGTGCCCGCCGCATTCAATACGCCTGCGGTCGGGATTGATTTTGTGCTGATCGATGAGTACGGAAAACCAACGGATGAAGGTGAATTGTATTTGATTCCGCCATCGATTGGATTATCCGATCGATTACTCAATCGCGACCACGATGAGACGTATTATGCGGCCCTGCCACAGTTGTCTGACCAACCCGCACTTCGGCGGCACGGCGATCATTTTCGCCGGCTGCCGGGCAACCTCTATCAGGCGGGAGGCCGCGTGGACGACACGATGAATCTGGGTGGGATCAAAATCAGTTCTGCGGAAATTGAACGGGTATTGAATCAGCTCGAAGGAGTCACTGAAACGGCGGCCGTCGCTTTCTCAAAACAGGGCGGACCCGACGAACTGGTGGTCTTTGTCGTAGGCGCGCCCGACCAGGCGCCGGAGCAGTTGCTGCTCGCCATGAACCGACAGCTCAAGGAGCAGTTGAATCCACTGTTCAAGATTTCAGCGATCAAACAGGTTGCAAGCCTGGCTCGAACGGCATCCGGCAAGGTCATGCGCCGCGAGCTGCGGAAAATGTTGTAGAGCGGAGTTTTTTTCCGACCTGCGTGCTAATCCGCAGCCAACATCTTGAGATTCGGTGCGATCTGTTCAATGATGCGGGTCATGTAGCGATTGACCTGGGCGGTGGTGGTAAACTTCATGACGGCCGCGACGATTTGCTGAGCCTCTTCGAGTGAGACCTGGCTGGCGAGTTGTTTGATGGACGGAACAAAGGACGGACTCATGCTGAAGCGATTCAGTCCCATCCCAAGGAGCAGCAGAAACGCCTTGGGACGACCCGCCATTTCACCGCAGACCGTAATCGGCACGTTTGCCTTGTTGCAGGCCGCAATCACGTTCTTGAGAACGATCAACACGGGAGGCGCAAGCGGTTGGCACAGGTGGGCCACTTTGGGATTGTCTCGATCAGCGGCCATCAAGTATTGCACTAGATCGTTCGTTCCAACGGAAACAAAGTCGACGTGTTCGAGCATGTACTCGATCGTAATCGCTGCGGCGGGGACTTCCAGCATCATGCCGATCGGCACTTCCTTTGTCTTGATCCCGCGCGCATTGAGAATCTTGTAGGCGCTGCGAACCATGCTGCGCAGCTTCCGAAGCTCTTCGATGGTCGTCACCATCGGAAACATGATACGGACCGTCCCCTGTTCGAACTCGCTGGCGGCCCGGACGATGGCTCGAATTTGAGTATTGAAAAACTCGGGATGTTCGAACGACAACCGGATGCTTCGCCAACCCATGAACGGATTGGCTTCGACATGGTCGTGCCCGAGATAGGCCACGGTTTTATCCCCGCCGATGTCCAACGTCCGGATCGTCACATTGTGGTTCGGGCTGGCCGCAACGATTTTGCAGTACGTTTCGTATTGTTCGTCTTCGTCCGGAACGTCGGGGTGCGTTAAATAGAGATATTCCGTTCGGTAAAGCCCAACGCCGGAGGCGCCCATTGCGCCGGCCGCCATTGCATCGGCGACGCCATTGATGTTGGCTTGCAAGCGAAGTTCGATGCCATCGGTGGTGATCGCTGGCAGATCGCGATTGGACGCCAGCTGGTCCTTCAGGTCGACGAACTCTCGCTCGAGTTTCCGGAATGCGGTCAGCGACTCCTGGGACGGATTGATTTCAACGTGGCCATCCCGCCCATCGACGACGATCGTGTCTCCGGTTTTTACTTTGCGAACGATCCCGGTCACTCCGGAGACGGCGGGAATCCCCCGCGAACGCGCGATGATCGCCGCGTGGCTGGTCTGGCTTCCCTTTTGAGTCACGATCCCGCAGACATCGATCTCGCCCAAAGCGACGGCCTGGGATGGCAGCAGCTCATCAGCGACGACGATCAGGGGGCCCTTGATTCCCTGTTGCTCGACGGAATCCTCGTTCAGGTAACTGCCGATACGGACAATCACGTCGCGGATGTCATTGAGCCGCTCCTGGAGATAGCTGTCCGGCGTTTTCGAAAAGAACGAGGTGTACTCGCCCAACAATCGGTGCAACGCGGCGGCCGCACTCATGCGTTCCTGGACGATCCAGCTTCGGATTTTATGAGTGAATGCGGAGTCCCGGAGGATGGATTGGTGGACCGCAAAGATCACCGCTTCGTCGTGACCGACCTGAGAATCGACCTTCTTTTCCAGTGCCCGCAGGTCGGCTGCGGCGCGGTCGCGAGCCGTCTCGTAGTTGGCAAGTTCCGCGGTGACTTCGGAGTCTTCGAGCTTTTTCGTGTCAGGATTTACGAAAATCTCGTGAATAACAAAGGCTGTGCCGATCGCGACACCGGGAGAAACTGCAATTCCACGTCGCATTTCGATTTAACCTTGAGCGTTTCCTGGGTACGACGAAGTTCATTCTGTTCGCAGCCTTAAGCCTGGAAATAAGGAAACAGAATGAATTCCGTTCTACAATCTACCGGGTTTTGTCCAATTCTGGTAGCGATGTTGGTCTTCGGCTATTTTTAGGCGTTTTTTCACCCCCAAAAATCGCCAGAAATTGAATTTCCCCGTTTTTTTTCTTTCTTGTTGAGAGAACGATTGCCGTTTGTTATATTTTGCCGACGTCAAAGTTTGCCAATTAGCGAACCTTTTCCAATTTTCACACCTGTCGTTCACATCGATTGTTGTACTGAATGCGTTTTTCCCAGATTGACAGAATCACCGCGATTGAGGTGGGCAAGACGATTACTGCGGTTAAGGGCCTGTCGTTGTCCGAGGCCTATCTGCAGGACCATTTTCCACGATTTCCCGTGATGCCGGGCGTTTTGATGGTGGAAGCGATGTTCCAGGCCAGCATGTGGCTGGTGCGTGCGACGAACCGATTCGAGCTGTCGACGGTGGTGCTGCGCGAAGCCAAGAGCTTGAAATTTCAGGGATTCGTACAACCCGGCGATTCGCTGGTGGTCCAGTGCGAAATCAAGTCGGCCAAGGAAGCCGAATACAACCTGAAGGTGTCTGGTGAAATCGACGGGAAACTGGCAACGAGCGGGCGAATGGTGGTGGAAGCGTACAATATGGCCGATAAACTGGGAATCGATCCGGCAATCGATGAATACCGGCGGCTCAAATTTCGCTTGACGTTTCGACAACTTTGTAATCAACTTGATGGCCAGGACTTGATCGCTTTGGCAAGTCCAGATCATATTTCCAATTTTTGATACTGTATTTTTTTTTGCATGGGAGAGAGTCAATAATGCCCGTAAACGAAGAGGTATTTGACAAGGTCAAAGAAGCGTTGGTCGATGCACTGGGCGTGGACGATGACGAGGTGACTGAAGAGGCAACCATCATTGGTGACCTGGGGGCTGAATCCATTGACTTTTTGGACATCATTTTCCGACTGGAACAAGCGTTCGGGATCAAGATTGACCGCGTCGATCTGGCTCCGGATGATATTCTGACGAGCGCCGAGTTTGTTAGTGACGGCAAGGTCACTCCTGCTGGACTGGAAAAGCTGAAAGAGCGTATGCCGTTTGCCGACTTGTCCAAGTTCGAGAAGAACCCCCAAGTTCAAGATTTCGGCAATATGTTGACCGTCCGTGATCTCTGTAACTTTGTATCGATGAAAACGGCCGGCTAACGATGCGCTGGTTCTGGATCGATCACTTTACGGAATTAGTTGCCGGTCAGTCGGCGTCCGCAGTCAAATGCGTCACGCTCAGTGAAGACGCGGTCGATGAGTATGCGCCTGGGCGACATTACTTGCCCGCCTCCGTCATTATCGAGGGAATCGCTCAGACCGGTGGATTGCTGCTTGGACAGATGAGCGATTTCAAGGACCGGATCGTGTTGGCCAAGGTCTCCTCAAGCCAATTCTATTTCGAAGCCTATCCGGGTGACACGCTCAAATATCGAGTCGATATTACCCATCAGGAGGGGATCGGAGCGTCCATCAACGCGACGTCTCATATTGATGGGAAACTGCAAGCGAACGTTTCACTGATGTTTGCAAAACTCGATGACGAACGGTTTGAAAATGTCGAACTGTTCGAGCCAGCCCAGTTCTGCCGGATGCTGCGGTTGCTGCGATTGTTCGAAGTCGGGGTTTATCCCGATGGCTCGCCCATCCAGGTTCCGCCCCACATGATCGAAGCAGAAAAAGCGTACTTGAAAATTCCATACTGAGGCGACCGGCAGATAAGAACGTACCCTCGTGTAGGCGAGTCGCTCCGCGACTCGCAACTCAGCGTCTGGGAAACACAATACTG